>NZ_JBHTVE010000019.1:0-132052 GCF_042793175.1 Streptomyces sp. NPDC056580
CATCAGCTCCTGACCGAGGAGACGCGCCTTATCTGGAAGGTCCTGCGAGCGGCGACCAGGCCGGCCATCGTCGAGAGCACGCAGGGCCGACGAATCTCCGGCATGAGGATCGGCCTTGCCGCCCATGACCTCGTGACCAGCAGCGGGATGCTGCTGACGCGAGGCGGTGTCCAACGTCTGCGTCTGGCCGCCGCGCCCCCAACCGGTCAGATGCGGGACAAGCTTTAGCCAACCATCTCCTCACGCACAGCAGTTCGCGAGAAGAAGCAGGTCAGGGCCTTGTGCGGTGCATCAACGACGGAGCCCGAGATCGTGTTGGGAGCTACCCAGATCAGGCGGCCGTCGGCGGGGTGCGTCGGGTGGCTGCGGCGCGGGTGCGAGTGCTGTCGGTGGGGTGAATGCCTTGACATCCTCGCCCACCTAAAGGAGGGCGATTCCCGTCTGCCGTACCGTTGTCGGGTGCGGTTCCGGGCGGGTTCCCGCTTCGCCGCGCTGTGTGGGGACGGGTCCCCGTCTTACCTGCGCTCCACGGGCTGACACGACCAGTCCGGCCGCCTTGGCGACGTTGACCGCCGCGTTGATGTCCCGGTCCAGGACGGCCCCGCATGCACCGCAGGTCCACTCTCGGACGTGGAGGGGCTTGGGGCCGTCCTTGACGCCGCACCGCGAGCACACCTGGGAGGTCGGCTCGAACCGGCCGATGCGCACGAAGGTGCGCCCGTACCGGGCGGCCTTGTACTCCAGCATGCCCACGAACGCCGACCATCCGGCGTCGTGCACGGACTTGGCCAGACGCGTGCGAGCGAGCCCTTTCACCGCCAGGTCCTCCACGGCGACCGCTTGGCTCTCGCGGATCAGCTTCGTGGAGAGCTGGTGGTGGAACTCGCGGCGCGCGTCCGCGACCCACGCGTGCGCGCAGGCGACCTTGACCCTGGCCTTGTCCCGGTTGCAGGAGCCCTTGACCTTCCGGGACAAGGCGCGCTGCGCCTTCTTCAAGCGCTTCTCGGCCCGGCGCAGGAACCGCGGGCTGTCGATTTTCGTGCCGTCGGAGAGGACCGCGAAGTGCCCGAGCCCGAGTTCGATACCCACTTCGGGCGTCGTCTCCGGCAGGAGTTCCTCCGGGCCGGTCTGCACGACGAAGCTCGCGAAGTACCGGCCGGCCGAGTCCTTACCACGCTCACCGTGGACGGCGTCGAGGGCAGCGTCCGCGACCACCTCACCCGCACGTCTCCGATCTTCGGCAGGTCCGGTGGGCGTGGAGCCGGCCGAGTCCGCTCCGGCGCGCCGTCTGCGTAGTGACCAGGCGGGGGCTTGCTCTCGCGGACGGAACCGTGTGCTCGGAACGGTCGCAGGGCGGGCACTCCCCTCGTTCTGCTGCACGGGTTAGCCTGCGGAGCATGATTTGTGCGGTGGTATTCGACGTGGGCGAGTGTCTTGTTGACGAAACCCGGGAGTACGGGACGTGGGCTGACTGGCTGGGTGTGCCACGGCACACCTTCGCGGCCATGTTCGGTGCGGTCATCGCGCAGGGGCGGGACTATCGGGAGACGTTCCAGGAGTTCCGGCCAGGGTTCGACCTGACCGAGGAGCGCGAGAAGCGTGCCGCTGCGGGGCAGCCGGAGTGGTTCGGTGAAGGGGACCTGTACCCGGACGTCCGGCCCACGCTGGCTGCCCTGCGCGAGGCAGGGCTGTGGGTGGGCATCGCCGGGAACCAGACGGTGCGGGCCGGCGGGCTGCTGCGGGGGCTGGACCTTCCTTCCGACATGATCGCCACCAGCGACGACTGGGGGGTTTCGAAGCCGGACGTGAAGTTCTTCGAGTGTGTCATTGAAGCGACGCCTGCCGGGCCGGGCGAGATTCTGTACGTGGGTGACCGGCTCGACAACGACATCCGCCCAGCTGTACAGGCGGGCCTTTTGACCGCGCTGATCCGGCGTGGCCCCTGGGGCACGATCCAGCAACGTGATCCGGACGCGGACGCGATTACGACGATGCGCATCGACTCGCTCGCGGAACTGCCGGAGAAGATCGCCAAGTTCAACGCTGCAGGGCGCTGACCGTCGTGCCCCAGTCGTAGAGACGATCGTCGAGGTTCCGTACGCACTGCTCGTTCTGCCATGGGGCGAGGGTGCGGCGGACCTCGCGGACGCGGTCCATTCCGGTGGCGTACCAGGTGATGGCCAGCTGGTCGAGGGCTTGGATGGTGTAGCGGCATGCCTCCTTCGGTCTTCCGTCGGCGGCTTCCACCGCGGCCAGGTCACCGAGGACGACGGTGCGTTGCTTGTTCGATGTAGGCGGTAGGCCGTCGAGTACCTCGTGGAGCGTCTGGCGCGCTTGTGGCAGGTGGCCGGCCTTCAGTTGCGTGTTCCCTTTGAACGCGGACAGGCGGACGAGGCTGAACCAGTCCAGCCACTCGGGAGTGGCATGTTCGGCGCCTACGGCGAGCGTGTCCTCGGCGCGGTGAATCAATCGCAGCGCGGCGTGAGGATCCCCGCAGCGGGTCTCGCACTCCGCCTCAACAGCATCGAGCCACGCCCAGAACTCCGCTGACGCGCGCCCGCGGCGGGCGTATGTGCGGGCGGCCATCATGCGCTCGATTGCCGTCTCCCGATCGTTCGCCCACCCGGGGATGAACGCCATATGCGCGAGGGCGGCTGCTCCGAGCAGCGGATCGTCTGCTTCGCCTGCTGCTTGTAGAGCCCGCAGGAGCGTCTCCGAAGCCTGGTCCGGTTGGCGCAGGTCGAAGAACTCGATCCGGCCGGCCAAGAGGTAGGACTCAGCCAGTGCGCCCGCAAGGGTCTGGCGGGCTGGACTGCCCGTCTCCGGAAGAAGGGTGCAGCCGAGACGGGCATGTTCCAGGACGGCTGGGTGCAGCACGGCGGGGGCGACAGACCAGTACAGACGGCGGTGCGATTGCGTGACCGCCGCGAAGTCCCGTCCGACTGACGCAGGTTGGGTCGCGGCTGCGCTCTGAGCGGGGACCGTCGCCAGCCGTGTGCCGTACAGGGGCGCGCGCGGGTTGTTATCAACGGTTGTGCCGTGCTGGGGGCGTGGGGTTGCCCATGGAGGGGTGAACCCGAGGTCCTCCATGCTCTGCCCTAACAGATGCGTCAGCACTCGGTGCACATCTGGCTGCGGCCAGGGCGGCGTGGCGGACTCCCAGCGTCTGATCTGCCGCACGCCAACCGCCAGCCCTCTGATGCCGAGCTTTGGTGCGGTCTCGGAGATGGCGTCGGCCAAGGCTTGCTGGGAGTTGTACCCGGCGGCCAGACGTGCGGCCTTGAGCCTGGTGTTACCTGGGGGGCGGGACATGGGTCTCCTCCGGATGGCGCTCTGGTCAGAGCGTGCCACGCGACGTCCTAACAGCGGCGCGAAATCACCCACGAAGGAACAACGAAGCCCTGTTCGAGTCCTCTTAATGACCTATCAAAGCCCTCGAAGAGGACCTCCAAGGTCAGCATGATGTCACCTCGTCAGCACCAAACACCGCCCTACCGAGCCGTCTGCCCTCCGCAGGCGGGATTGGACTGGCGGCGACGGCCGGCACTGCTGTGCCCGGTGGCCCTCCACCCGTTCTCTGCTGTTCCGCGACCAGAAGGTACTAAGGGCATGACCACAGCGTCAGACAGGACGTCCGCACCACGCCGGGGGGCGGTCCACGGGTGCGCCCCGAGCCGTCTCCAATCGCTTCTGAAGGCGCCATCAGCAAGCGACACAAGGTGCACGGTGACCTATTTCACACCGCACGAAAAACACGTGTAGACACAGAAAGAGATCATACGACCACACACAGTCGTCCATCTCGCAGCCCATGTCCCGCGCCCACCCTCCTCTGACCGCAATCGGCACAGCGAACCGTCGAATTGTCATGGAATTACCAACCTTGCCACGGATTCGTGGTAACTACCGCAACGCCCGGGAGTTCTCGCATGACCAATGTGGTGGAGACCAATCCACTCGCCCCCTACGTCCGCAGCGACCTGCCGGGCCGCTTCAATGAACTCGACGTGCTCAGGCGGCACTGGGCGCGGTTCGCCGCCGTGTCCAAGGGCGCGGTCGTCCCCCCGTACGAGGTCTTGATTCATCCGTCGAGCGGATGCAATCTGCGCTGCGCCTGGTGCATCGGAGACCACGTCCCCCTGGAGCTGTGGGACGAGCAGCGGGAGCAGCTGGTCATGCTGGACGCGGCCAAAGATGCGTCGGACCGGCTCCCGGACTATCTGACGAGTCCGGAGAACATGCTCAAGCTGATCGGCGACATCGTCGACTACGAGATGGAGGCGCCCTACCGGCAGGGCGGGGAAGACCGCTCCGGTGTCTTCAAAGTGGAAGCGGTGTCATTCTCCGGACTGATCGGCGAACCGCTCGTCGCCCGCAAGGCGTTGATCCCGGCGTTCGCCCTGCTGGCCGAGCGCGGGATCCGCTACGGCATCTTCACCAACGCCGTGCTGATGGATGACGCCTGCATAGAAACTCTGCTCCCAGCGGGATACGTACATATCAGCATCGACGCGGGTACCCCGGAGACCTACGCCGACCTGAAGTACGGCGGCCGTAAGGCCGGCAAGGTCATGTTCGAGCGCGCGATGGCCAACCTGACGCGGCTCGTGCAGCGCCGAGCCGAAACCGGATCGGACGTAGAGATCAACACTTCCTTCGTCATGTATCCCGAGAACTACCACGAGGTGTACGCGGCTGCCCGCTTGATCCGTCAAGCAGGCGCTGACAGCTTGCGCTTAAAGCAGGACAACTCCGGCGAACGTCCGCTGACCCCCGACCAGGCCAACCATGCGTCCCGGCTGATCGAGCAGATCCGCAGGGACCTCACGTCCGATACATTCCGGCTGCTGGAGATCCACAAGATCGGCCAGACCGCTGAGATGGCGCGGACGTGTTCCACGTGCTCGATCACCGATCTGATGGCCGCGGTGGGCTCGGACGGATGTCTGTACCCGTGCAACTACCACCCGCGGCCTGGCGGCTTCAGCTACGGCAGCGCGTTGGAGGGGTCCTTCGCGGCGGTCTGGGAAGGTGAGCTGCGCCGACGGCTGCGCAGCCAACTCCCGGTGATCTGCCCCAAGGTGTGCGACCCATTCAAGAACCGGTCGAACCGGCTCCTGGCAGCAGCCAAGCAGGTCGCTGCGGCCAGCGGCATCGATCACCTGGAGGGGCAGGTGGCCGACTTGGTCAACGGCGGTGCCTACCTGGTCGAGAGGTGACCTCCGTGCAGGACAGCCTGTCGGTCAACGATCTGGACACCTGGGCACGCCGCCGCCCCTGTACTTCCCTTTGCCGAGACCGTTTCGGCCTCGCGATGGCTTCGGTCGAGATCATCGCGCCGTCACCGGTCGTCGACTACGTCGCGTCGTACACCGAGGGCTTCTTCACACAAGGGGACTTCCCGGCCAGAGCGCGGCTTGTCATCCATGACGTGGACCCAGAACTGATCGGCTCAGTCAAGGACGCCCGTCCCACGCCCCCTATGCGCCGAGCGACTCTGCCCACCTCGCCGGACGCGGTGTGCTTCGTGGATGACACGCACTCGACAGTCCACCTGCTCCTGGCGGCAGCCATCAGAGACGAGCCCATGCAGGTGGCGGTCCGCATACTGCGCGCTCTCGTACTCCGCGCACTTCTTGGGGACGGCTTCCCGTTCTTCCACGCGGCGTGTTTCACGCTGCGCGGGGTGGGCGTGGCTGTGGTCGGGAGGCGGACAGCCGGCAAGACGACGCTGCTGCTGCACTGCCTGGACAGCCTCGGGGCGGTACTCGTGGGCAACGACAAGTTCGCCCTCGCACCGGACGCCGACTCGGACGCCGAAGGCGCTCTCGGCTTCCCCATTCAAATTGGGATCCGTGCGGGCAGCGTGCTGGATCTGCGCGACGGCCCGCTGCGGACCTTTCTCATACACCGGTGGTCGCAGCGATTCGGCTGCGTGGAAGCCCACCGCGATGACCCGGAGACGCGTCTGGGGATACGCCCGCAGGAGTTGGCCGCCGCGGCAGACAGCACGGTGACGCCTCGATGCCGTCTCGGCCTGGCCATCGAACCGTACGTTGATCCAGACGCGGTCACACCGCGTCTGGAGAAGCTCAACGAGGACGAGCGCCGGACGCTGTGGACGCACAACCTGCTCCGCCGTCCAGCCGAAGTGTTCCCCCAGCAGGCTTCCTTGGCCGGCCCGGCGAGCGGGGCCGAGTTACGGATTCCGCAGACCCCCGCGTATCGACTGATCCAGCCGCCGGCTGCGGGCCCGCTGACGAGCCGGGTGATCGAAGACCTAGTGTGCCGCGTGTCGGTGGATGGATGAGGGCTATGCGCATTCTCGGAATCGCCAGCGATCTGCACATCTCCTCGGCCGCGCTGATCGAGGACGGACATGTCGTCGCGGCAGCGGCGGAAGAACGCCTCACCCGGCGCAAGCACGCGCGCGACTTCCCCGCCCGCGCGATCGAGTACTGCCTCTCCACTGTCCCAGACGGTCTACACGGCGTGGACCGGATCGCGGTGAGCACGAACCCGGCGATCGACTTAAGTGTGCCCGACGGCCGCTACACTGGACGCGCCCGCTGGCATCCCGAAGGGCTCTACTCGATCCCGAACAACCTCGCCGCTCTGCTCGACGTTCCGTATCAAGGGTCTGCCACGCAGATCCTGCAGACCGCCGGTGAGCCGCTGACCATCGACTACGTCTACCACCATGACGCGCACGCGGCGAACGCCTTCTTCCTCTCCCCCTTCGAGTCGGCCGCAGTCCTGACCGTCGATGGCCGAGGCGAGGACTGCACCGCGCTGCGCGCCGTCGGGAACCGCAACTCCTTCACCACGATGGACACCATTCCCTATCCCCACTCGGTAGGGCTGCTGTACGGCGCGATCACGCAATATCTGGGTTTCCGGATCGACCGTGACGAGTGGAAGGTCATGGGGCTTGCCGCATACGGAGACCCCCGAAGCAGCGCCTACAAGCTGCTCCGGGACCTCATCGACTTGAACGACGGCACGGTCCGCCTCGACCTCAACTACTTCGGCTATTACCTTCGCCCCTCTCGCGGTGCCGTGAGCGAGGCGTTCATCCACCGCTTCGGGCCGCCGCGCCGGCCGGATGAACCCATCACCGCCCGTCACCATGACATTGCCGCGGCCGTCCAGCATGTGCTGGAGGACGCCCTCCAGCACCTTCTCGCCGACCTGCACCAGAAGGCGGGGCTGCGGAGGGTTGCCGTGGGCGGAGGGACGTTCATGAACTCGGTCTTCAATGGGAAGATCATGTCCTCGACGCCGTTCGACGAGGTCTTCATCTCCAGTTGCCCCGACGACAGCGGCACCTCTATCGGCGCGGCCCTGTACGCGCACTGCGTCCTGCTTGAGGGCGAACGCGGTCCGGCTATGACACACAACTACTACGGCCCCTCCTTTGAGCAGAGCGCGATCGACGAGGCGCTGTCCCTGGCGAAGCTGCGCGCGCCGGCCGTGGACGATCCGGCCGATGCCGCCGCACATGCGCTGGCCGAGGGGAAGATCATCGGGTGGTTCCAGGGAGCCATGGAACTCGGACAGCGGGCGCTGGGGAACCGCTCCATCCTCGCCGATCCTCGCAACGTACGCGTGCGTGACCAGGTGAACAACGCGGTGAAGTTCCGTGAGCCATGGCGCCCCTTCGCCCCGGCCGTACTCGCCGAGGACTTCGCCACCTACTTCGGCCCGGAACCGGCGGTCCACTTCATGGAGCGCACGCTGCCAGTGCGGGACGAGGCGCAGAACCTCATCCCGGCCACCGTCCACATCGACGGCACCGCCAGACCGCAGACCGTAACCGCGGACAGCAATCCGCTCTTCCACCGGCTGATCACGAAATTCCGTGCCCGGACCGGCGTCGGCGCGATCCTCAACACCTCGTTCAACCTGGCAGAGGAACCGATCGTGTGCAGCCCCCAGGACGCGGTCCGCACCTTCTATTCTTCGGGGCTGGACGTGCTTGTCATGGGGAATCGGGTGCTGACCAAGTGACTAGGACCATGGGCGCGACGGAGCTGACCGCGTGCCTGCACCAGTACGGACTACAGGCGAGCGGACCTGCCCGGCTGCTTCCCGGTGGGCACGTCGGACAGTCCGCCGTGGTTCCCACGGCCCAGGGGCTGCTCGTCGTCAAACGGTGCAACCGGCGGTTCGAGAGGGCACGCGTTCAACTCGCGGCTCAGACACATCAGCACGCGGCCCGGGCCGGCTTCGCCCCGCCCCTGCGACTCACTCTCGATGGTCAATGGACCGCCCAGGTCGACGACGCCACGTATACGGTGACCGAGTACGTTGATCATGCAGAGCAGGCTGGGCCGCCGACCGCCCTTGCTTCCGCGCTCGCCGCCTTGCACAACCGCTTCGAAAGCTTCAGCCCGCAGGGCCACTGCGAGGATTTCCTTCAGCTGCCCGATCCTCCTGCGGCAGACCTGGAGCGGATCCGGCGGCAGACGCACGATGCGGCCAGCCGGCACGCGATCGACTGGCGGATGAAGATTCTCGCGGAGTTCGGGCTCGACGCACAGTCGCTCGCTGCCGTGCCCCGAAGCTGGGTGCACGGCGACGCGCGTCCGGACAACCTGCTCATCGCACACAGCCCGGACCGTCGCCTGTTCATCGACTTCGATCAAGTCTCCCGCTTCCCGCGGCCCTATGAGATCGTCCGGGCCTTCGTGGCCTGCATCCCGCAGCTGTCCTCGCATCTGCTGGGCTCGACGTTCCGGGAGTATCTGAACGCGTACCACGCCGTCGCCCCGATCCCCACAACGGATCGCGCGATCATGGTCGACCTCTACATCACCGTTCAGGCGGCGGAGACGCGCACGTTCACCACGCCCCAGGGCGAGATCCGCGACATGCCGGCATTCGCGCGGGCCCGCCACCAGCAGCTGACCTGGATCACCGAAAACTGCGATCTCCTGCGCAGGGTCGCAGAGGAGGCTCAGCCGTGACCACCCTCGCCCTCTCCGGTGGGCCGCCCATACGGACCCGCGCCTTCCAGCCCTGGCCGCAGTCCGACCAGACGGAACTCGGCGCGCTTGCCGGTGTCCTCGCCAGCCGCCGCTGGGGCGGGATCCACAGCGGATCACAGGGTGAGGCGTTCGAAAGGGCGCTCGGTGAGTACCTCGACGTGCCGCACGTGGCGGTGGTCTCGAGCGGCACCGCTGGGCTGATGATTGCTCTGAGAGCCCTGGGGGTCCAGGCCGATGACGAGGTCGTCGTCCCCGCCATGACCTATGTGGCGTCGGCCACCGCGGTGTCCGTGCTCGGCGGAGTCCCAGTGTTTGCGGACATCGACCCTGACACCCACACGATCGACCCCTCGTCCGTGAAAGCTGCGATCAGCGAAAAGACGAAGGCGATCATCGCAGTTCACCTGGGCGGGCACCCAGCCGACATGGACCACCTCGGGCTCATCGGCGCCGAACACGGCCTCCCGATCGTTGAGGACTGCGCCCAGTCTCTCGGCGCGACCTGGAGGGGCGCTCACACCGGATCGCTGGGCAGGGTCGGCGTGTTCAGCTTCGCCAGCACGAAGAACATCTCCGCCGGAGAGGGCGGAGCGGTCGTCACACATGATGGTGAGCTCGCAGCACGCATCGCATCGCTACGCGATCACGGCCGCCCCCTCGGCGTCACCGGTCACCACCCCGAACTCGGCTGGAACCTGCGGCTCAGCGAGTTCCAGTCCGCCCTACTGCGCGTTCAGCTCGAACGCCTGGACCGCCAGCTCACAGCGAAAACGAAGGGCGCTGCCTTTCTCACTAGCACGCTATCCAGCGTGCCAGGACTGCGGCCCATACCCGCCGATCCCGACCCACGGGTAACCAGACACGGCCGGTTTTCCCTCGCGTTCATCCTCGATCCCGAAGCATTCGGCAACGTCTCGACCAGCTCCTTCCGCGCCGCGCTGAGAGCGGAAGGCATCCCTGTCGTTCTCCGCGACCTCATCGCCTGTCCCGACGAGCCGATCTACGCCAACGCCGCATCCCAGGACTACGCGTGCTCACGGATCGTGTCATGTACACAAACCCGTGCTGCCTGCACGAAGCTGGTGCTGCTCGGGCAAGCAGCCGGGTCGGGAATGCTGCTCGATGACCCATCAGAACTCGCCGATGTCGTACGCGCAGTGGAAAAAATCCACGACAACTGCGACCAACTCCGCGAAGCGGAGCATGAGCGCGCCACGACCCGTGTTCCATCCGATTCCTAGCCTAGGAGAGCCACGTGCCCCGAGCACCATTCCAGATCCTCGTCGTACCCTTCCGCCGGGTCGGCGATGAGATCGAATTCGCCGTACTCCGCCGCCAGGACATGGATGTCTGGCAGGCAGTCGCCGGCGGCGGTGAGTCAGGCGAGAGCCCCCAGCAGGCAGCCGTCCGTGAGACACGTGAAGAGCTCGGCCTTGACCGGACGGTCACGCTCTACCCGCTGCAGACCACCGCCAGCATCCCCGCACGATTCTTCGCCGATCGAAACAGTTGGCCGACGGGGACCTACGTTGTGCCTGAGTACTCGTTCGCTGCGGACCTGACCGGCGTAGAGATCAAGCTCTCTGATGAACACACCGCCGTCCAGTGGCTGAACTACAAGGCAGCCAGCGAGCTGCTGCGATTCGACAGCAACCGCACCGCCCTGGGGGAGCTTCATGAGCGTCTGCTGGCCGCCGACCTGCCCCGACCGGTCGAGTGACCGTGGCCGGCGCATCCTCCGACCCGCTACGCAGTGATAGTCGGCCAAGGCTACGTCGGCCTGCCGCTGGCCATCCAGGCAGCGCAAGTCGGCTACCGGGTTGTGGGATTCGATACCGACGCAGAACGCGTGAAACGACTGCAGGCCGCGGAGTCCTTGAGCCCCGATGTGCCTGAGGAACAGATCGCGGCAGCTCTGACGGACGGGCTCTACCTACCAACCACGCGCCCAGAAGACTTGGCCGGATTCGAGGTCGCAGTCATCGCGGTACCCACCCCGTTACGCAACGGCGCGCCAGATCTCTCCGCGATCGAGCAAGCCGGCCTGGCACTCGCCCCGCACCTTCAACCGGGCTGCGTCATCATCCTGGAATCCACCACATACCCGGGAACGACTGAAGACGTCCTCGGGCCAGTGTTGGAAGCCGCCTCCGGGCTCCGGGCGGGCGAGGACTTCCACCTCGGCTACAGCCCCGAGCGGATCGACCCCGGCAACCGACTATGGACCCTCCAGAACACCCCGAAGATCGTCTCCGGGATAGACGATGCGTCTCTGAAAGCCCTGAGCGACTTCTACCAGAGCCTCGTCGACACTGTCGTCGAGGTCGCCGCGGTGCAGGACGCGGAACTGGCGAAGCTCCTGGAGAACACCTTCCGCCAAGTCAACATCGCCTTGGTCAACGAACTCGCTGTCCACGCCCAACAGCTCGGCACCGATATCTGGGCCGCGCTCGATGCAGCTTCCACCAAGCCATTCGGGTTCATGCGCTTCTCACCGGGCCCCGGCGTCGGCGGGCATTGCCTTCCGGTCGATCCCACCTACTTGTCCTGGCAAGTCCGGAAGCAGGCAGGCGGGGCACTGCGCCTGGTCGAGGTGGCCGACGAGGTCAACGCTGCGATGCCCGCCTACATCGTGCGGCGCCTGGCTGAGGCCCTCAACCGGCACGGCCGGCCAGTCAACGGCTCACGCATCCTCCTCCTCGGCATGTCCTACAAGCCCAACACCGGCGACGTCCGGAACTCGCCGACGATCACCATCGCGAGGCGCCTGGTCGAACTTGGAGCGCACAATGAGACCTGCGACCCCCACGTCGGTGATCCGATCGCCGTCGATGTCCGAGTGCACCACCCGCGGCTCACAGCGGACACTGTGGCGGCATCCGACGCAGTCGTCCTGATCACCGACCACGATGCATTCGATCTCCGGCTCGTCGAGGACCACGCGCCGTATGTCTTGGACTGTCGAGCACGCCTGAGCGGCACGAACGTCGAACATCTGTGATTCCGTCCTGCTCTCATCCCGAGGACATGGCCATGCCCCACTCACCCTCAACACCGAGGGATCTCCCCTCGAGTGACCGCGATCTCGCAGACCTCCCGAAAGCCGACCTTCATCTCCACCTCGAGGGCGCCATGCGGCCCGGGACCCTCGCGGATCTGGCCAGCGCCTACGCAGAGCCGACACCGCAGGTTGGTTGCTATCGCTCGTTTGACGAGTTCCAGCACTGCTACCGAGCAGTCGTCAAGCTGATTCGAACACGAAGCGATATGCGGCGCCTGGTACGAGAGGTCGTCGAGGACGCAGCAGCCTCAGGAGTGGTCTGGATCGAACCGCATTTCAATCCGACGACCTATGTTCCCGCGCTCGGCTCGGCCGAAGCCGTGCTTGACCTCGTCTTGGACACCGGAGCTGCGACAGGCAGATCCCTGGGCGTCGGATTCGGACTCACGCTCAGCGCAAGCCGCAATCGCGATCCGCGAGCTGCCGCTGTACTCGCGAGACTCGCTGCCGATTATGCCGGCCGCGGCGTCGTGGCCTTCGGCCTCACTGGTGATGAGGCCGCCACTCCTGCGGAGGCGTTCAGTGAAGCCTTCGCAATCGCCCGGGATGCAGGCTTAATCATCGCGCCGCATGCGGGGGAACTCACGGGAGAAGCCAGCATCCGCAGGACACTCGACGCATTGTCCCCTCACCGGATTGCCCACGGAGTCCGCGCCGTCGAACACCCGACGCTCATGGAACGGCTTGCCAACGAACAGATCACCTTGGACGTGTGCCTGACGTCCAACCGCGTTCTGGGAGTCTTCAAGCACATCCAAGAACATCCCCTGCTCCGCCTCCTGGATAGCGGGGTGCAATGTTCCCTGGGCTCCGATGACCCGCTGCTGCTGAAGACCAACGTACTCGCGGAATACCAGATCGCCCGTACCGTCATTGCGATGACGGACCAACAACTGGCCGCGATAGCCGCCACCTCAATAAGATCATCCGGGGCGCCCACCGAATTCATCGCAAAAACCTTGACTGAAATCGATGCTTGGACGGAACGAGACCACCCAGATACGTCAAGGACACTTGCCCACCACGACCATAAGGATTCCTGTACGCGTTCAATCCGCGCATTCTCCACGCCGTTCTTCGTCGCAGGTCAAAGGAGGTGTGATGGGTGATCGACGCACTCTTTCCGGAGTCGTTCCCAGTCGTCCCTAAGGGCTGTCCCGCAATGATCGGCTGGTGCGCCCGGCTTCAAGGAGGCGGAGCCAGGGCGGCATGATGTCATCCGTGATGAACAGTGCAGAGCTGCCTCCTGCCCGGATAGCGGGTTACGACGGTGGTCCCCTCACGTACCAGGTCGGGCTCTTGGATGAGCCGCTCTTCTGGCTGGGGCACCTCTACTCGTGTATCCAGAGCGAGGAGACCGAGGAACTGCTGTTCGGCGCGGACTATGACGCGGCCGGCGACTTCCAGCGGCAGCTCTGGGAGCGGGCCGAGTGGCCGGCCTTCACGGTTCCGCTCGCTGCTGATCACCGTCTTCACGTGGTCTACCGGACAGCCGCGGATGACACCGGAACCGACTACCTCATCCACCACCCCGACTGGGGCCAGGCCGAGGTGCTCGCCCGGGATGACGGGCACTTTATGGGTCCGGGCCTGTCCTGGCCTGAACTCATGGCCGCTGCGGACAACATGCTGCCCGGAGGCAGCACCACCGACCCCCACTCCCGTCTTTTGCTCCTGCTGCCTGCGTTCGGCGACGATGCAATGCCCGACGACGCTGTTGGCCGCCTGGCTGGTGCGCTACGCGCCCGCACACGCGTGGAAGACCCCGAGACCCTCGCCTCTGCTCTCCTGGAGGATCAAGGGGCCCCCGGTCCAGCGCGCTGGACGGTAGCCGGGTACGGATTCTCCGTGAACGATGGCGAGTACTCCTTTCGCAACCCCACAAACCCCTTCGCCTTGTCAGCCGACCGCTTGGCTCAGGTGGCCACCGCGCTGGCGCCTTGACCCACACACAAGGTCCAATGGCGAGGGTGGTGTTTGGAACGATCCAGCCGTGACTGCTGTGATCACGGCTACGCAGCCGGCGTGGATAACTCCCTTCACCGGGCTGAGCCCGCGAAGTCGCGGGCCTGGGCGACCTTGGTCTCCCGCGGTGTGTACGCCGCGAACTTTGGCACCTCGCCATCCAACATCACCGCCAGGGACTGCTTGAGCCAGCGGCTGCACCCGGCTGACCCCGATCACCCCTGGCTCGGGCGCCGCTTCAGCGCCGGCTGGGGCACCCACGGCGAACTGGAGTACCACCACGTGCGGCCCGACCTGGTGGCGGAGTTCCTCGCCGATTCCGCGGTCGACGAAGGCGTCTACCGTCACCCCGTGCGCTTCCGGCGGCTGCGTGATGATCTACCCGCGGGGCAGGTCCAGCCCTTCGCCGACTGATCGTGCCACGGGCGGCGGTCAGGCGTAGGCCGAGATACGCCGCTCGCCGAGTAGACCGCGCCCTCGCTGTTCGACGCTGCGGCTCGCCGGATGATCGAGCTGCCGGTCCAGGTGCGGATTGCCGAGAAGGGCGGGGCGGACATCCCGCTTCCCTTGTGTAGCGACGCTCAACTCCGCCGTGAAACAGGGAGCTTCGGAAAGGTCTGGTCACGCGACGGCAAGGATTGTGCAGGTCACCTCATGTTCATGCCACGGGTCTACTCGCATAGACGCGGGTGGTGGTGTCATGCCGTCAGCCGCCCGGCACCCCAGTCCGGGCCCCACTTGCGGGAGCACCCCACATGCGTCGATTCACCGCCACCACCAGCGCCCTGGCCATCGCGGCCGCCGGCCTGATCGCGGCTTCGGCCAGCACCGCCCAGGCGTCGACCTGCTCGACCACCCGGCTGCCGTTGCCGGACTCCTCGTGCACGCCCGGCGCGTACAACCCGGACGTCACTCAGTCGAACATCCAGAGCACCATCTGCGTGTCCGGCTGGACGGCCACCGTGCGTCCCCCGACGTCCTACACCAACCCGCTCAAGGCCCAGGGAATCATCGACTACGGTTACTCCGACACCAACATGGCCGACTACGAGGAGGACCACCTCGTTCCCCTAGAGCTCGGTGGCGCGCCCCGCGATCCCGGCAACCTGTGGCCTGAGCCCTACTCCGGTTCCCAGACCGCGCACTCTAAGGACGGCGTGGAGACGAAGCTGAAGAACGCCGTGTGCGCCGGCACCATCACCCTGTCCGCCGCCCGCAGCGCCATCAAGACCAACTGGACCACGGCTTTGCAGGTCACCGGCATCGGCTGATGCCACTGCGCCGGGGTATACGGGTCACGCGCACCGGGTACCTCGGCACATGTCGCCGATCCGGTAACCACGGCGGAGCTCTCCGGCCCACCCCCTGTATCTGTGCAGGGTCTTATCGTCGGCCGGCTGTCTGCGTTCGATGACTGAGCGGGCGATGGGAGCCGAAGTCCTCGCCGCCCGAGCGCGCCCCGCGGGAACGAGCGACGACGGGCCGCAGGTGGATGCGGGCGTCGACGCCGCTACCCGATGCAGCGTGGAGGGTGATAGTGCCGCCGGAGAGGTCGCCCCCGCCCGCTGCACGGACGGGCCTGGCGTGCCCTGCCTCACCTACTGCCTGGCAGTCCGCCGCCCGCCGCTCCGCTGAACACAAGCAGGCCGCACTATGCGTGTCACCAGGGCCGAGAGCCTCCTGTCGGCCAGATGAGGCTCACTCAGCACCCCTGGGTGGGTAAACCACAAGAAGCGCTGACCACATCCCGCTGAACAGCGTAGGGATCAGTGAGCCGGTCCGCCGTTGCTGCGCACGCCGGGTGGCCCGGCCTCGACGATCTTCTTGCGGTAGGCGGGGGCGGTGCCCCAAACGGTGCGTGACTTGGCCTGGTGATACCCGTTGGTGCACTCGCCGAGCCACGAGCGCCCGATCCGTTCGATACCGCGAGACCAGGCGTCGTGCCACAGATAGGGGCCAGCCGCCGCGTCCTCCTCGCCGTAAGCCGACTCCCAGCCGGTCCACAGCGCGGTCAGTTCGGCCACCACCGCTCCGTGCTCCCACCAACAGGCATGGGGAAGCTGCTCGGTGGTCAGCTCGTAGGTGTCGGCCATGCGGATCACCCACGCGGTGAACTCGCCCCACAGCTCTGCGCGTTCCTCCCCCCTGACCTTGTGCCACACGACGGGCGCGCCACGGACGCGGGTGCTGTCACTCCCGCCTTCCTCGCCGGAGCCACCCGTCTTCGCCGCACTTCGCACCGCTCCAGCGTCCTCAAGCCGAGCCAGGCGCGCGGCGAATCCGGTGAGCTCGCCGTTGATGGACTCCAGCGCGTCGAAGAGTGGACCGAGTGGATCAGGCATGTGACGCGGCCTTTCGCGACCGGCGAAGGCGTGCCGCACATACGGTCGCGGCGGTGGCCGGAGCGTTCACCAACCCCGGGGACCGGGTGAGGACCTGCGCTATGGACCACTCAGTGGCTGGCGGCATGGCTATTCACCTTCTCCAGTGCTTCCTTGGTGGCCTCACTGATCTCCTTGGCGCGCGGACCTTCGTGGATTCGCTCGAACTTGACCCGCGTGACGGGAGTACGCCGGTGCACGACCAGGCCCTCGCGTTCCTTGATCTGCCGGATGTCCCCGGGCTCGAGCACGGCCCGGCGCCGGGTGGAGATGCTGATGGAGGCGCGGTCTCCGTCGTCGCTGACCGACTCGGTGTCTTCTTCGAACTCGCCGGCGAGCTGGGAGTACGTCTTGAGCTCCTGCTCGTCCGAGACACCGCCCAAGATCACCTTGATGGTCGCAGCCGCGAACATCTTCCTTACGCCCAGCTCCCCCCACCTCTCGTGCGCCTGGGCGAGGTTCTGCAACACGGCGACCATGAAGATGTTCTGGGAGCCGGAGACCGACATCAGGCTGGGGATCTGCGGCAGCGGAGCCACGTTGGCAAGCTCGTCGCCCAGCAGGGCGAACGGCGGGTCGAGGCGGCCGTTGGGCAGCCTGGCTGCGATCACCTTGGCGGTGTCGAGGATGGCCCGCGAGAACGCCGCCAGGATGGGCGCCAGGCTGGAGCCCTCGTCTTCTTCGCCGATGAGGAAGAGGGTGCCGCCCTCGGTGAGCCACTTCGCGATGGAGAAGTTTTTCTCGTCGCGGGCGGACTTGCCGAAGATCGCCGCGACCTTGTGGTCGTACAGGGCAAGTATGGACTGCTCGGCGGTGCGCCAGCTCGCCGACCGCTCCTCGGGCGCCGCGGCATGCTGGGCGGCCAAGGCGCGAGCGAGGTTCGCCTGGCCGTGGGCGGCCAGGATGTCGACCGGCTGCCGTTCGGTGGGGGCGGTTGCCCAGCGCAGGATGTCCATTCCGCTCAGGCCCTCGAGCGCGGCGGCGTGCAGCCAACACGTCATGAGCATCTGGGCGTTCATGACGAAGTACCCCCCGTTCTTCGTTCCCTCATCGGACTTGGTCGTGCCGGTGAGGGTTTCGGCGCGCTTGCGGGCGACGGTGAAGTCTTCGCAACCGTCCGTGATGGCCCACTGCAGCTGGAGCGGCCAGTTGGACAGGCCCGTCGGGTCGAGGACCATGACCGGCCCGTACTTCTCGCGGCTCTTGGCCGTCGCGTACAGGACGTCGGTCTTGGAGGAGGTGGCGAGCACACTGCCGGGGAAGTCGAGGATCCACGGCATGATCAGCTGTGACGTCTTGCCCTCACGGGGCGGGGCGACGATCAGGACGGTTTCCTCGAACGGGATGTACAGCTTCACGCCGGTCGGGATCGCGGTGCCGCAGAACACGGCGACCTCGGTCACCGGCACGTCGGTCACCTTCGGCGGTGCGCTGGAGCGCCAGGGCAGCGCGCGGGCGGGTCTTGTCTTGTCGAGGGAGGGTCGAGGTGTGGCCAGGCTCGGGCGTAGCGCGCCGAGCCGGGACAGTGCTTTAGCCTCGCCCATCGACTCTTCGAGCTGGCCGGTGGTGGCCAGTCCGTCGGTGCCCTCGTCATGCATCGTGCGCCAGCGCCGCCACCCGGCCCGGGCTCCCCAGCAGGTGCCGGCCGCCACGGCGAGGAAGGGCGGATAGAAGGCGAAGGGCCCGCCCACCCCGGACCCCGCCGGGTACATGTCCTGCGGTTGCAGGGGATGGGCCAGCAGGGCAGGGATGGCGGCCGCCGTCTCGTGCCACGACACCCGGGCCGGGGACGCATGCGCGAGCAGACCGGAGACGACGGCGGCCACCCAGGCCCACAAGGTGAGGAAAACGGCAGTGATGCACAGGGCGATCCACCAGGCGTCCTTGTAGACGTGCAGGCGGTTGCCCGAGTGCGGGGTGACGACCTTAGCCACTACCGTGCACCCCCACCGACAGATATCGAGCCGCGGTCGGTCAGTCGACTGGCGGGCGGCTGACACACGGCGGTGCCGCGATGCGGTCGGTCTTGCTGCCGAGTGGACGGGGGCCTGGCGTTCCGCGACAACGCGCAGTCGGTGCGGTGGAAGGAGGTCATCAGGCGACGCTCCTTCGCATCGAGATGAGCGGCGACCTGACCAGCACGGAGGCAAGCGGGAAGGGGAGATAGGCGCTGCATCAACCCACCGCCTCCCACAACGTGCGGGCGACGTACTCAATGCCGCCCGAGTCCCGCACACGGGACAGGGGGTGCCGCCCAGGGCGGGGACAGGGAGACCTCCGAGCATGCCTCACCGGGGCGTGCCATAGGGTTCCCGCATGTATCTGGACGAAGGACGAAGGGCAGCCGAGGCCGGGGACTGGGTGGCCGCGGGGCACGCCTTCGTCCGGGCCGCCATGGAAGGCAGTGCAGAGGATGCCGAGCTGGCGACCCGGGTGACCGTCGAGCTCGTGCCGCTCGCGGACGGCGGGTCGGCGGAGGCAGCCGCGCTGCTCGCCGGGATCTACCTGGAGTACTTCAACGAGTCGGCCCTGCCCGTAGCCGCGCGTTATGCCCGCGCTGCGGCCGAGGCCGGGCTTCCGGCCGGACAGCGCACCTACGGGCACATGCTTGTCACGGGTCTCGGCGTCGAAGAGGACCGCGAGCGGGCTCTCGAGCTGTTCCAGGCGGCCGCCGAGGGCGGGGACACCTACGGCATGTTCAACCTCGCCCAGCTGGTCGACGACCCCGACGAGTCCTTGCGCCTGTTGAAGAGTGCCGCACGCGGGGGGATCGTCACCGCCGGTGCCGTCCTCGCCGACCGGCTGTCGGCGCTGGACCGGGACGAGGAGGCACTGGGTTGGTACGTCTGGGCAGCTGAACGCGGTCATACGGGGGCGATGAACGCCGCCGCTTGCTGGTACCGCGATGGCTTCGGCACCGAGCCGGACCCGGTGCAGGCAGTGCGCTGGTTTCTCGTCATGCTCGCGCACGGCGACGGAAACGGCATCCACGAGGCAATTCAGCTGGTGAAGGCTGGGGTTGTGAATGAGGAGCAAATCCGGGAGGCCGGGCGGCTCGCCGGCGATTCTGGGGCGGCGGAGGCCCTGATCGGCACGGTCCTGGGTGGCGACCGAGCCTGAGGGAGTGCCCAGCCAGGTCGCGTTCTGCGGTTGACGAGCCACAGGCCGACCCTCAACCGCGACGGCCTGGAGGATCCCATCCCCGGCAGCGGCACCTACGGCAAGGACCTGTCCAGCGGACGGTGGGTGATGAACGTGCCAGTTCCGAAAGAACGCCGCAGACTCACGGGACCGAACCGGCGCCAGGTGCAGGGTCATGCGCCACCACCGTGCCCGTCTTGGGTTCGGAAACCTGCCACAGGAGATAGCCTCTTCATCGGGCCACCACCCTCGGGTTCAGCGGAATGATGGGCGCAGAAGTCGGCAACTCACGGACCTTCTCGGCCATCTTGCGGTTGGTGTTCGTTAGCTCCGACTCGGCCGCACTGCGGATGTGCTCCACCAGATGCATCCGATTGCCCACCTGCCACACGGCCCGGCCCGGTGAGCAGCGGCTGGCGCCGTCGACCAGCGCCTCCCGCGCCCAATCGGGTAGTTGCAGGTAGTCCGCCGTGATATCGGCCTCAGCTTTGTCCATGTGGTAGAGCACCCGGGTGGCGGTCAGCTTCAAGATCGCAGCGGCTTCGGGGGCTTCCTCGACCATCAGGTCGCCGAGATGGTGCAAGATCGCCCAGAACGACAGGCCGAGCCGCCGTCCGTATCGGACGAACTCCTCAAAAAGCCTGGCCACGGGCTGGTGGGACAGTATGTGCCAGGCCTCTTCGACGATCAGGGTGCGCTTGATGCTGTCACCGGCCTTGATCCACGCGTAGCGCAGCCACGGGCCGATCACACTCATCAGCAGCGGCATAGCCTCGCCTTCACGCGGCAGGCGTGTGAGGTCGAAGACGATGAGCCGCGCGTCCAGGTCGATGCCCGGCGTGGTGGCACCGTTGAACAAGCCGGCCAGATCCCGCGTCGGGCTGCACAGCTGGTCCAGCGCAAGGCTGGCCGGCTGCCCCCACTCGACCATGTCCTCGACGCCGACCTGACGCCGGCCGAGCATGGCCGGCTCGGGATTGGTCAACGCGTCGTGGATGTCGGACAGCACCGCCACCCGATCCTCGGCCGCGGCCCGCACCTGCGCCGCCGCGTGAGCGACCGAAAGGGAGAACTCAGCCTCGCTGCTCAGCGGCCCGCCAATGATCTCCACCATCGAGCAGAGGATCTTGAACTGGTACTGGGACGGGATCCGGGGGTCCAGCGGGTTCAGCCGCACCCCCTCACCGTCCCCACCCCCATACACCAGGCGGATCGGGGTGACGCCCAGGGCGCGGGCGATGCCGTCCCACTCGCCCACCCCGTCCTCGCCCTGGGCGTCCAGGACGCAAAACGAGCGGTCGCGAAAGCGCAACTGCCGCAGCACGTAGCACTTTTCAAGCGAGGACTTGCCGAACCCGGACTTGCCGAGCACGAGCGCGTGACCGCTGGGGAGCCGTTCGCGAGCGGAGGGGTCGTAGAGGATGAACGGGTCGTATATGTAGGCCTTGCCGGAGTAGATCTCGCGGCCGATGATCACCCCTCGGGGGTCTGAGGAGGGGGCGCCGACCGCGGGGTAGAGGCCGGACGCGGTGGCGGTCGTGGTACGCAGGGCGCGCCGTCTGGTCTGGGACTGACGGCGAATGAGTTCCAGCATGGCGCCTCAGTCCTTCAGCAGTCCGGTGACCATGGGCAGGGTGTTGGTGAAGGCGCGGTACTGCTCGGAGTCGCACCACTCAAGCGCCAGCTGGCTCTTGACCGCGGCTGCCCGCACCGTGTTGCGGTGCTGCACGAGCAGCTCGCGGTCGGGCGCGGTGACGGTGACCCATCCGGTCAACCTCACGCCGGCCGCGCCGTTGGCGAGGTCGTGCATGGTGGAGGCGGAGGCTCCCAGCTCCCGCTCCTCGCGCGGGTCGGTGATCTTCCCTGGGTGGGTGTCGGCCTGACCGGCCTCGTTGGTGACGTCGGCCATGGCGTCCTCGAGGGCCTTGTCGGTGGGCAGCAGCCGCATCGTCACCCCGACCGTCAGGATGACGTCGGAAACGTAGAGCAGCAGCGGTGCCATGAAGTTGACGCCCACCGGCAGGACTGGGAACTGCTTGATCCATGCGGTCGCGGTGTACCAGGGGTCGGCGCCCTCCCAGCTGCGGGCCGCCATGCGGGTGGGTTCACGGGCGTCCATCTCGGCGGGCCAGCACGTCGCGCGGTCCATGCCCCGAGTGTCGTTGATCCAGTGGTCGGGTGCGTAGGCGTGGTGGATCAGCGAGGCGAGCGCGGGCTCGTCGAGGTTGCGCACCCAGCGCAGCTGGGCGCCGCCCAGACCGCGAATGAACTGCTCGATCTCCTTGCCGAGCACCTCGCCGTACCCGTCGTGCAGGGTCTTGTAGGTGAGGGCCTCATCCGACAGCTCCTGGGCATAGGGGATGCCCAGGACCAGGAAGAGCCGTCGGTCCTCGGAGTAGACCGAGACCATGTCGACCAACTGGTCGTAGGAGTCACTCAGCCAGGCGGGTGCGGCCGGGTCCCGCCGCGCCGCGGCATCGTGCGCGTGCGCGTTGGGGTCGGTGGGCAGCAGCCGGGCCAGCCACTGCACGTACTCGATGCGCCCGCCCGACTCCGCGGTCTCCTTCAGCAGGTACTCATACGCCGAGATCAGCGCTTCCTTGTCCGCACTGTCCAATCCGCCGAAGTTCTTGGCACCCTCGACCTCGATGCAGGCCACGAACATGGACTCGGTGGGCTGCAGCAGGACGGCGATGTCCCCGTACGCGGTCTTCGCCGTGATCCATTCCAGGGACTCCGGCACACCCACCGGCTGGGCCACCGGCACCGGTGTGCCGTCCCTGCGCCGCCCGGCGAGCGGGGCCGTCGACGTGTACAGGAGCTTGCCGTCACGCAGCAGCCGGCGGTGGGAGCGGCGGATCTCGTACCAGCGCAGGAACGTGCGGCCCCTGTAGGGGACCATCGTCACGTAGACGCACGCGCCAGCAGCCCCAAGAGCCCCCAGGACCTTCAGAGGGATCCCAGACAGGCCGGCCAACAGGCCAACGGCCAGCACGATCCCGCCGAGCAGCACCAACTGCTCGTCCATCTCGAAGCGACGCCCCAACAGACCGCGCGGCCGCGGTCGCGGGAAGCTGAAGACGCGGTCCATCGCGACTCCTTTCTCAAAGCGTGAAGGGGGAGGGGACAGCTGCCGCTAGCTCGCGGGCGGCGGGGCGGGAGTCGGACGGGCGGGCGCCGGAGGCGGGACAGCCTGGCTGCCCTGCCTGGGCGAGGGCGGAGGGGCACCCCTCGATCGGGATCCGGGAGCGCTGGGGCGCGGGGGTGGAGCGGGTGCCGGTCGGCGGGCTCCGCCACCGCTACCTCCACCGCTGCCGGAACCGTCGCGGCCCCCACCACGCGGGCTGCCGCCCGGCCCACCGGAGCTCTTGCCCTTGCCGGGGCTGCCGCCCTGCTGGCCTCCGCTGCCGTCTCCGGAGGCGCTGCTGGCGCCGTCCCTAGCGGCCTGCATTGTCTGATCACGCAGCTGGTCGCCGACTTCCTTGACAGCCACTGCGGCGGCGGCAGGCGGAGCGGCCTTGGTCGCCACGCCCATGGCACCCCCGCCGGCGCCGCCTCCACCGTCTCCGCCCCCACCCCCTCCAGCCGAGTTCTTGGACGCGGCCCGCGCCTTCATGTCGTCGTGCTTCTGCCTCACGGCCCGCGCGCGCTGACCCGTCTCGTCCTTAACCTGGGCCATGGCCTGAATCTCATCCCCGAAGGGCGGCAGCCACTTCGCGACCTGAAACGGCATGAACAGGGCGATGAACAGCAGGGCCGTGAACGTGATGCAGGTACCGATGGCCTGCGTCCACGTCATGCGGTGGCCGTTGTCGCCGACGCCGCCCAGGAGAGCACCGGCGAGTGCGAGGGCGAGGAAGATGCCGAGCTTGCTGGCGATCACCCCCGCCATGACGCCGACCCACTTGCGGGTATGGCCCCACAAGTCCTTGTCGACCAGGCCGGAGAAGACCAGCGGCCCGAAGATCAGCCCGAGCAGGATGAGCGCATTGCGCACGACCAGCATCACCCACAGGCCGAACACCGCGAACAGGATCATCAGGGCGATCGGAATGGCGATGACCACGCCGAACCCAGGCGCGAGAACGGACAGGGAGGACAGTGCGGCGAAGACGGCCAGCCCGCCGACGAACACCTCGTCGATGTAGTCCCCCAGGATGGCCTCTGCCGCGCTGTCAATGAAACCGACTGCGTACGCCACGGCCAGCGGCATGAACGCCGCCACGGCCACGGACATCAGCAAATAGCCGACATTCTCCATGGCGGCCTGGGCGACCGGCACACCCCGCACCACCCGCTTCACCACCGATATCAGCCACTGCACCATCGTGAACACGGCGGCAAGAGCGAAGACCAGACCGTACAGGCGCAAGAAACCGGGGTTTCCCCAGTCGATTTCCATCATGACTAGTTCCCCTTGCCGTGCTTGGGGGAGGGCGGCTTCTTGCCGGTGAGTTCTTCACCGAACGCGGAGAAAATGCCCTGCGTTCCGGCCCGCAGCTTCTGCTCCAGGTAGCCGAGCGGGTCGGTGGCGAAATCGATGGCCCCGCTCGCAGTGTCGACGACGGTGTCAGCCCCCGACTTGTCGTACAGCCACTTGGTCCCCTTATCCGCCGTATCACAGACCAACTTCCCGCCCGGCAGATTGCACGGGCTCAGCGAGCCGAGACCGCCGTCGGCCCGCGCCTTGGGGGCTGCCGGGCCGGCCACCGCAAGGCAGGCAGCGAACAGGGCGGCGAGCATCGGCTGCGCGATGCACCGACGCACGACGTCAGCCTGCATAGCGCGGTGCCTCAAATTCCTGGTTGGCCAGCCGCATCTCGTCGGTGGACGACGCCGACTGGTCGGCCGCGACCAGCGGAGTGGGACCGTCGGCCTGGTCGATCGTCGCGACCTTCCAGTCACCGTCCTGCCACTGCAAGATCAGCGTGTAGGTCGAGTAGCTGCCGAAGACCGGCATCTTCGACTTGTCGGTGGGCACCCCGACGACTTCGCTCATCCACACCCGCACCGTGGCCGCGTCCTGAGAGAACGAACGCACGCTCGTGCCGAGAGATGCGGCCCGCATGACCATGTCGGGCGCGCTCTGCCCACTCACACCGAGCGCCGCCATCAGACCCTTGACCGTCCGGTCGTCCTGCGCCTGCTGACCGGCCAGCGCCGAATCCGCCATCACCGTCTTCAGCACCTGGTGACGCAGCGCACGGTCGGTGAAGTACCCCGGCGAGGAGCGTGCGACCTGGTAGTTGACCGCAGCCGCCGCGGCGCCGTCCTTAGTCCGCGGATACCCCACCGGAACACCGCTCTTGACGGCCCTCGCCTTGACGCCGGGGCCGCTGCCGCCGGCCTGCGAGGTGGGGGTGGAGTTGGCAGGCGTCTCGGAACCTTCCTTGCCGTCCTTGCCTGAGCTCCCGCCGAACAGGGTCAGTGCCATGCCGAGGGCCAGCACGATGCCGAAGATGATCGAGCCGATCTTCAACCGGTGCCACGGGGACGCTACCGCGGCGCCGGGGAACTCCGGAGCCTTGGCCGTCAGGGTCCGGGTTCCGGTCTGCTTCTGGTTGCCGGCCATCAGATTCCGAACCCGTAGACGATGCCGAAGAGAGTGGACATGGAGGCGACCGCGAACAGGCCGAGAAGGGAGCTGGCGACCATCGTCTGCCCCTTCTTCGTCTCCATCGTGTTGTGCTGCTGATTCCCGACTCGGATATGAACCGCTCCGACAATGGCGCTTCCGAGCAGGAAGAGAACAGCGCCGGCCATCACCACGCCGACAATGATCTTCGCCTTGGTCCCGATGGCGCCAAAGACATTCCAGTCGGGCTTGATCCCGTTCGTGATGCCGTCAATACCGCCGCCTGCGGCGAACTGCATCACCTGCTGTGTTACCTGCACAAATCCCTCCCAGGCCGCGAAGCCTGCCCCAGTCCGCGTGAAGGACCCGGACAACCGGCCGTCGACAGCAAGGCATTCACGCATCACGCCAAACGCCTCCAGCCGAAAATGGAGAGGCGGCTTAAACGCCTCTTGTGTAGATGCGTTGACGCACCCGCTACTCAATGCCTTAAAATCCAGCGCAAGTTGTCGATTCCTTGCTGCTTTCACTCGGCGCAGACGCTAACCGTGCATCGCACGGCTACGTAATGGCGCATTCGCAGCCCTGGGACGCCTGGCTGGTTGGGCTCACCCCATGGCACGGGAATTGCGGTTTCCGTCCCTCGTGGCGGGATGCGCATCGACGACTGGGGACCGAGATATGAGCAAAGCCATCGGCATCGCCGGGGGCGGGATAGCGGCGATGTGCGCTGGGGCTCTCTGCCTGCCGCTGATGCTGGGCGCCGGTGAGTCGGACGACGGACCGAACTGGGAGGATTCCTGCACACCCGCGAACGCGGCAATGCAAGTGACCAGCAAGGAACAGGAGATACCGGCTGCGAAGCCCGGGGGACAGGTCACAGTGCCCCTGAACCCCCAGGGAAAGCAGCAGAGCGTCAACTGGACGCAGGAGCAGAAACGCAACGCCAGCGTCATCACCAACGTCGCGCGCAGTCGCGGCCTGCCACCCCGCGCCGCAGTGATCGGCGTGGCCACGGCGATCCAGGAGTCGATGCTCAAGAACATCCGCTACGGAGACCGCGACTCCCTCGGCCTCTTCCAGCAGCGCCCCTCACAAGGCTGGGGCACCGTCGCACAGGCCACCGACCCCATCCACGCATCGAACGCGTTCTTCGAGCGCCTGGCCAACGTGGACAAATGGCAGACGAAGCCGCTCACCCAGGCCGCCCAGAACGTCCAGCGCAGCGGCCTCCCCGACGCGTACGCCAAGTGGGAGAAAGCCGCAGGTGAGCTCGTGGCCAAGAGCTGGGGCAAGCAGGCCGTGCTCACGACCACCTCCGGGTGCGACGCCGTCGAGAACGCCGCCAACTCCACCAACGCCAAGGGCAACGGCGCGTGGGCGCTGCCCGTGGAGAACTCCCACGTCACCACCCCCTACCGTTCCGGTGGCGGCATGTGGTCCTCCGGCTACCACACCGGCATCGACTTCCCCGTCACCACCGGCACCCGCGTCCAAGCCGTCGGCACCGGCACCGTCGTCGAAGCCGGATGGGGCGGCGCGTACGGCAACAACGTCGTCATCAAGATGAGCGACGGCAAATACACGCAGTACGCACACCTGTCGAAGATCACCGTCAGCACAGGCCAAACCGTCAAAGCCCGCCAGCAAATCGGTCTTTCCGGCGCCACCGGCAACGTCACCGGCCCGCACCTGCACTTCGAAGCGCGCACCGGACCCGCCTACGGATCCGACATCGACCCCAGCGCCTACCTCCGCAGCCACGGCCTCTCGCTCTGACCCCTGAAGGAGGAGGGCCCGCAACACGCCGCGGGCCGCACACCATGAACACCAGCACCCGCTACCAGGTCCATATCAGCCGCGACGGCCAACTCCACATCGACAGCGAACCGCAGGTCGTCCCCGACGGAGTCGACCCCTCACAAGTTGTCATCCAGATCCTCCACAACGAAGCAGCCGGCAGCGGCCTGCCAGTCCTCGTGCACGTCCAGGACGAGCGGACCAACTCCCGATTCGACATGCAGGTCATGCCCGACGGAACCACGCAAACCCCATCAACCCCAGCAGCTGCAGCTCCACAACCCGTGCCGACCGCGCCTGCGCAGCAGCTGGGCAGTCTCTCCGACCGGCTCGCCGCCGCCCAGACCGCCGGCCGCGCCCACGACTTCGCCACGGCCATACCAGCCGCTGACCAAATACTGCAGCAGCTCACAGCGCAGCAGGGCGACACAGCAGCCCCGACCCTCGGGGCGGCACAATTCCGCGCCGACCTGGCATACCTGAGCGGAGCATACGCCTTCGCCACCGCCTCCTGGACCTGGCTCGCCCTCGCCTGGTTCGACCGGCTCGGGCCAGGCAAACGGTGCCCCCAGATGGCAGCGCAGAACGCCGCCCAGGCATGGATGCAACTGCCCCCCCAAGAGGCAGGGGCTCTGGCCGCCGACCTGGTCAACATGCTCCTGGAGGTGGCTACCCCGGAGCGCACCGCAACCATGCGCGCACAAATCGCCGAGCGACTCGGACAGCTGAGCAACGAGTCACAGCGCATGCGCACCGGGTCTTGACAACCTAACAACGTCAATGCGCTGCTACCGGGTCTATTCGCCGTGCACCGGGCTTCAGCCCGGTGGTGAAGCGATTCTTCAGCCTGCTCTGACCTCAGCTATGGGCACGGATCCGCGCTGGTCACCTCATCCAGCGTCAGAGCAGCCGGTTCTGCTGCTCGATGTACTGCTTCACGATGCTGAGCGGCGCACCGCCGAGCGACCCGGCGAAGTACGAGCCGGACCACAGGCGTTGTGCCCGCCAGTACGTATCATGGCCCGCGTGCAGCTTCGGTACAGCTTCCGTCTGTACCCGAACACCGCTCAGCGCACAGCGTTGGCGAGGGCGTTCGGGTGTGCGCGGGTGGTCTACAACGACGCTCTCAGGGCTCGGGAGACCGCCCGTAGCGAGGGGCTGCCGTTCCCGAGGACCGGGGATCTGTCGAAGCAGCTCATCACCGGCGCCAAGCGGACGCCTGAGCGGGCGTGGCTCGGTGAGGTGTCGGCGGTCGTCCTGCAGCAGTCCCTGAGGGACCTGGATGCGGCGTACCGGAACTTCTTCGACGCTCTGAAGGGTAAGCGCCCGCGTATGGGTGCGCCCCGGTACAAGTCCCGCAAGGACACCCGGCAGGCCGTCCGGTTCACCGCGAACGCCCGCTGGTCGATCACGGCGGGTGGGAAGCTGCGTCTGCCGAAGATCGGCGACCTCAAGGTGAAGTGAAGGCGTGTGGCTGGAGTGCGACGAGTGCAGCACGAAGCCCGGGTACCGGGGGACGCTGGAGAGCGTCGGGCAGGGAGCAGTCGTGAGTGAGCCGCAGAAGACACCGGACCCCTCACGCCCACGGCTACGGCCCCATGCAGCCGTCGCGGTGCGGCGGCAGGTGATGACGGAGCAGGTGAGGCCTAGCGGCCCCGCCTGCCGGCTAGATGATCGATTCCAAGGGATCGGCTGCGCGCCCGAGACGAGTTCCCGCTGTCTCGTTCGGCAGTGCCGACCAGACGGGGCTGTGACGTGTGCTCGCGGCCCACGCCTGGTCGCTGGTGGTCCAGCTCACGTTCCGGCACGCCGGGTGCCCGGCTGCTGACGGTGGTTTCGCGCGTGCCCGGCCGATTGTCGGAGTTACGGTCGCTTCGGTCGCTTGCGTCCTCGGACGTCCGAGGGACGGCCCGCCCCGCCGACCATTCACTCGTCTGCGGCTACAAGCTGATCGGGTCGAGGAGTTGGGGGCCGTTGTTGCGGACGTTGTTGACGGCCGTGCATCGAGGTGCCCACCAGCGGGCTGGCCGAGGAGAGCGCGCAGGTGGTCGGAGTCCTGGTGGGTGGGGTCGAGCCAGACCTCGTAGTGGTTGTCGGTGAGCGCCAGCGGCATACGCGGATGCACACGGCCGGCCGCATCGGTGGCCTCGGTGGTGATGATCGTGCAGGTCATCAGCCAGGCGGCCGAGTCGTCGTCCTGGATGACGGCCGGATCGCGCCAGTACTCGTACAGCCCGGCGAGCGCCATCACCTGATCGTCTTCGGGGTGGATGAAGTACGGCTGCTTGCGGTCCTTGCCGGTCGCGGGGTCCTTAACCGGCTGCCATTCATAGAAGCCGTCCGCCGGGAGCAGGCAGCGGCGCTTGACGAACGCGCGGCGGAAGGCCGGCTTCTCGTGCACGGTCTCCACACGGGCGTTGATCATCCGCGCGCCGATCTTCGGCTCCTTCGCCCACGACGGCACCAGACCCCAGCGCAGCGACCGCAATTCCCTCGAGGGCGCAGCGGCACCGCCGTCCTCGCGTGGGGTGCGCTCCAGGACGGCCCAGACGTCGTCGGTCGGGGCGACGTTCCAGTTCGGTGCGAGCGCCTCAGCGTTGGGCCACTCGTCGACGTGGAACAGCTGCGCCAAGTCCTGTGGGCGCCGGGTGGAGACATATCGACCGCACATATGCCCGCCCTCTCACCGCCCGCCCGCTCACCCGGGCCGACGCCCACCTCTGCGATCAGGCGCGTCGCTGCTGTCACCGGGAACCGCACATCAACTAGGTGCCGAGCCTCACCCGGCAGGCTGCAGGACCAACGACGCTCAGCCCCGCCGTCGCGCGGTGATGTGACTTACCGCCCGTGCGGGTGACTGCGGCGCGACGCCCCGGGCGCGTCGCCGCGGCGGGCCGCTACGAAGATCTGGAACCGTCCGGGATCTTCGAAGGGACCGCCGCTCCATGCGTCTTGCCCGTACCGCGGCCGCGGCCGCCGCTTTCGCCGCCCTCCTCGTCCCCATGACGGCCCACGCGGCCGCCGCCCACACACCGGCCTCTCGTAGCGCCGCGGCGGCCGCATGGCAGGGGCGCGCGCCGGGGGAGACGGTCACCCTCCCCGTACGCGACGCCCTCGCGCAGCTGCCGGTGCGCGAAGAGGACCGCACCGGCTACGACCGCTCCCAGTTCAAGCACTGGATCGACGCCGACAAGGACGGCTGCAACACCCGTGCCGAGGTCCTCAAAGCCGAAGCGGTCATCGCCCCCGAGCAGGGCCCGCGCTGCGCCCTGTCCGGAGGCCAGTGGTACTCGGCCTACGACGACCGCTACATCAGCGGCCCGTCCGGTCTGGACATCGACCACCTGGTCCCGCTCGCCGAGGCCTGGGACTCCGGCGCCTCCGCCTGGACCGCCGCCGAGCGGGAGGCCTACGCCAACGACCTCGGCGACGACCGCGCGCTAATCGGGGTGTCGGCAGCCTCGAACCGGTCCAAGGCGGACCAGGACCCCACCACCTGGCTGCCGCCGGCCACCGCCTACCGCTGCCAGTACGTCACCGACTGGGTGGCCGACAAAACCCGCTGGGGCCTGAGCATCGACACCGCCGAACAAACAGCACTGTCCGAAGAGCTCGGCAACTGCGCCAACGCTCCCATCACCGTCCTCCTGGCACGCTAAGCGGTACCCGGACGAGTCGGGCGGCACTTCGACGGACCGCAGCCAGATCGGCCGCCGGCCCAGGCCGCACACTGCAGACGGATACGGGAAGGTCACGCAGACCACCCATCCCGGCCGCCGATGTGGCCCCGTCTCCTTCACCCAGCGCTGCAGCTTGAGCAGTTCGATATGCACGATGCGCCAGGTCCGCTCGTACTCGCGCCGCCCGACCCGGTGGTCGTACGGGTGGTTCTCCCGCCAGGTCTCGATCGGCCGGCCGTCACCGCCCAGAAGCACCGGCCGCTCAGGCTGCCGACCATCCACCGCCAGCCCGTGCAACAGGTCGCCCTCGCGCCCCGTGCTCCGGTTCCCCTGCGCCTCCAGCACCTGCTCATGCTCCGCCACGCGTCCAGCCTCTCCGCCTCGTCACTGGGATCGGGGATCTCCCTCCGCGTGCCTCGGCAGACCGAACCCAGACGTACTACTGCGGTGTCCTGTGCTGTTTGTAGGCGGTTCCTTCCCCTCCGGTGCGGGTGGTGCGCCCCGCAGGCGGTGCCGTCACAACCTCGGCCGGGCCCGGAGTCGACAGCCTCAGCCGGAGGCGGCAGCGGCCGGCGCCACCGCCTCGGGTTCGCCCCTCACTCACGCGTTAGTCCGCCTGCGGGACGTAGCTGCGGTGATCACCGGACAAGGCGGGATTCGCTCCCGCCAGGGCGCCCGCGCGTTCAACCTCAGAGCACGGTTTGCTCGCGACGTCGCGACCGCATCCCACAGGTCGTATGCGACGGCCTGCGCCGTATGGGCGTGGAAGGGCCGGTCCTCGGCTGGGAGTGAGGTGACGAACCTGCGCCTTCGACTGGCTGTTCTGTCGGGGGACCATCGACTGCTACCAGGCACCCCTTCTGGATGCTCGGCTGCGGGACGAACTGATGGAGCTCTACCAGCCCCGGCCGGACGACCTGCCCGCGGAGTCCACCGATGCGAATGAGATCGGCGCGTTCCTCACGGCGCACCTCGGCTGGAGCCTACTGCCTGAGGAAGCGCCACCATCAACCACGACACCGTCTCAGGGTGACTACAGGCAGCCTGGCTGAAGAGCAGGACGGCTGCGCTGACACTCTCGCAGCGGGACAACGTTCTCAGACGACAGGGCATGCCTGGACGGCCGCGCCTCGGCGGCCGACCGGGCCGGGGTCAGCTCGCGGCCGTCGTCGGCTGCCTCGGCTCGTCCAGCTTGAACCGTCGTCGGATGTCTGGACGCCCGAGCAGCTTCTGCGGGTATCCGGGGCCGGGGCGCGGGGTGACGTCCTCCCAGGCCAGCGGCTCCTTGCAGTGCGAGCAGACCACCTCGCCGTGGGCGTCGTGGCCGCAGGTCTCGTGGCGGGTGACCACCGGTGGCCCGGCTTCGTCCGCCAGCCACCGGTCGCCCCAACTGGTCATGGCGAGGATGACGCCGTAGAAGTCCCGGCCGGACTCGGTCAGCAGGTACTCGTAGCGGAGAGGCTGCGTCTCGTAGACGCGCTTCTCGATCAGCCCCGCCTCCACCAGCCTGCGCAGCCGTTCGGACAGCGTGTTGCGGGCGATGCCCAGCTCCTGCTGGAACTCGTCGAACCGGCGGATCCCGTAGAACGCCTCCCGCAGCACCAGGGGGGTCCACCAGTCCCCGAGCAGATCCATGGTCCGGGCCACCGAACAGGGCCAGTTCGCGAACGACGTACGCCTCATGAACCCCGATGATACGAGTCTTTCTACGAAACTCAGCAGAAAGCGGAGGCGTTCGACCTTGCGCGAGTGAGTCTTAATGAGCAACTATCCAGGTCATGCAGGGAAAGGAGTCAGGTGCCATGGAGTGGACGGGACAGGTCTATGCGGACACCCCGACGGTGTCCGCCAGGACCTACATCGACGCACCCCCCGAGCGGTTGTGGAGGTACGTGAGCGACATCCACCTGATGCCCGAGCTCAGCGCCGAGCTCCAGCACGTCGAATGGCTCGACGGCGCGACCGGTCCCCGCCCGGGCAACCGGTTCCGCGGGCGCAATGCCCACCCCGCCCTGGGCGACTGGGAGACGGTCAGCACCATCGTCGACTGCGAGGAGCCGCGCCGGTTCGCCTGGGCGGTGGGCGATCCCTCCCATCCGATGAGCGTGTGGCGGTTCACGCTGCACCCGCAGGACGCCGGCACGGTGCTGGAGCAGTGGGCCCAGCTCGGACCGGCCCCGTCCGGGCTGAGCGTCGCGATCGAGGCCATGCCCGACAAGGAGCAGAAGATCGTGTTCGTCCGGCTGCGCGAGTTCGAGGCCGGCATCAAGTCCAACCTCGCCGCCATGAAGAGCCTCGCCGAACGGGAGAAGTGATGCGTACCGCGACCACCATCGAAGGCTCTGGCGGAAACTGGCGGGAGACCGCCGAGTTCGTCCTGGAGGCCGAGAAGCTCGGCCTGGACATCTGCTGGGTGGCCGAGGCCTGGGGGAGCGATGCCCCCTCGCCGCTGGGCTACCTGGCGGCCCGTACCGAGACGCTCCTGCTCGGCTCCGGGGTCATCCAGCTCGGCACCCGCTCCCCGGTCACCATCGCGCAGACCGCGATGACCCTCGCACACCTGTCCGGCGGCCGGTTCCGCCTCGGCCTCGGCGCCTCCGGGCCGCAGGTCATCGAGGGCCTGCACGGCATCCCGTTCGCGCGCCCGCTGACTCGGATGCGGGAGACCGTCGAGATCATCCGCGCCGCCTTCACCGGCGAGAAGATCACCTTCCAGGGCCGCCAGTACACCATCCCCCTCCCCGACGGCGAGGGCCGTCCGATGCGGCTCAGCCTGGAGCCGGTGCAGGTGCCGATCTACCTGGCCACACTGTCGCCCAAGATGCTCGAACTCACCGGCGAGATCGCCGACGGCTGGCTGGGCACGAGCTTCGTCCCCGAAGGCGCCGACGCCTACTTCACCCACCTCGACACCGGGCTGGCCCGAAACGGCCGGACCCGCACCGACCTCGACATCTGCCAGGGCGCCGAGATCAACATCGTCTCCGACGAGGGCAGGCTGACCGGCGTCGTCGGCAGCCGCAAGAAGGAACTGGCCTTCTCACTGGGCGGAATGGGCTCCGGCTCGACCAACTTCTACAACAACGCCTACAGCCGCCAGGGCTGGGCCGATGTCGCCGCCCAGGTCCGCGAACGCTGGCAGGCCGGGGACCGCGACGGCGCCGCCGGCCTCATCACCGACGAGATGGTCCTGGCCACCACTTTGATCGGGACCGACGAGATGGTCCGCGCCCGGCTCGCGGACTGGCGCGCCGCGGGCGTGGACACCGTCCGCCTCTACCCGGCGGGCGACACCCTCGCAGCGCGTCTGGACAACCTCGGACACGGCATCGACCTCATCCGCGCCCTCGATCCCCGGTAGAGGCCCGGTTCCCGGGCCGCGGACCGGAGCCGGATCAGGCCCCGCCGACTTGGCACCCGCGGCCTCGACGGCACGACGCCCGGCGGCTTGCCGGCTCGATCGCCCCTCGGCCCCGTTCGACCGTCTATCGCCTCCCGCGAAGGCCAGGCAGGCCTCGCGAGGGCAGGCAACCGCTGCGTCCGCCCGCGCCTTGCCCGGCCGTACCCGCTTGCCGTGTCCATCCGCTTTCCGGGCGGTGGCCGGATCCGAGCCTGAACACGGCTCCGGCCGCGGCCGCCATCGACCGCGCGACACGTCGGGCAGCACCTAGAGTGCCGTCGACCGGCACCGCCCGGCGGCGCCTCCCTGCGAGCGTGCGCCCACCGCCACGGCGACACGCCCCCCAGTCAGTGCGGCCTGGAGATGGTCTTTGAGGACCGGGTCATCCACGTCCTCCAGAAGCCGGATCGCCTGACCGGCATCCCGCAAGACGACTCAGTGAGCTGAGGGCCGCCGTGTGGTGCAGTTACCCGAGGGACGCGAACGGGTTCGAGAACGAGGTCAGGTCGCTCGCGCGGACCAGGCTGAGCTCGTTGGGCTCGATCTCGGAGCCGGACAGGACCACGTCAGTGCTCTCGATGCATCCCCGTGCGACCCAGTAACGGTTGCTGCTGTTGCGCCAGAGTTCGAACGTCATGGGTTCACGTTGTGAGTTGGGCAGATGACCGGGGTCGCGGCCGCGACAAGTCCGCGCCCGGTCGACGGCGCCATGCGCTGCCCATCCCCAGGTAGCTAGGCGGGCAGGGCGTTGTTCAGTTGGGTCCTGAAGCCGGAGGGGGAGGGTGCTGCGCGATGCGTCGTCCACGCTCGCCTGTGATCTGACGCCTTCTTGCGCCACCGCTGCTTTATGGTGGGAGCTAGCGTTCGATTCGTCGTGGTGTGGGTTGCCGCTCGGCGTCGCGGATGGCGCGGGCGGCGTTGATGAGCCCGATGTGGCTGAAGGCTTGTGGGAAGTTACCGAGGACCTCTCCCGTGGTGGGGTCGGTCTCCTCGGCCATCAGGCCGACGTCGTTGGCGTGTGCGACGGCGGTTTGGAACACCTGCCGTGCGCGGGTGGTGTGTCCCATCAGGGCGAGGGCGTGGGCGAGCCAGAAGGTGCACAGCAGGAAGGCTCCCTCTCCTCCTTCGATCTCGTCGCCGAGGTAGCGGCGGATCAGGCCGTTGTGGTCGGTGAGGTGGGTGGCGATCGCCAGCACCGTGGACTGGATGCGGGGGTCGTGCGGGGGAAGGAAGCCGACGATGGGCAGCATCAGCGCAGAGGCGTCCAGGTCGTCGCTGTCGAACGCCTGGGTGAAGGCGCCCAGGCGGGGGTTCCATCCGTGCTGTTCGACGGTTTGGCGGATCTGGTCCCGCTCGTGCCGCCAGTGGGGTACGCGTTCGTCGGCCTGAAGGGTGGGGGCCATCGCGATGGCCCGGTCCAGGGCGACCCAGCACATCAGTTTCGAGTGCAGGAAGTGTCTGCTCGACCCGCGTGTCTCCCAGATGCCCTGATCGGGTTCTGCCCAGCGACGGGTGGCTGTCTCGGCCGCTTGGAGCAGGAATGCGCGGGTGGGTGGGTCCAGGTGCTCGTTGGGCGGGAAGGTCTGGTAGGCGGCGTCGAGGAGTTCGCCGTAGACGTCGAGCTGGCGTTGGCGCCATGCGTCGTTGCCGCTGCGTACGGGGGTGCTGTCGCGCCAGCCGGCGAGGTGGGGCAGGGTCCGCTCACTCAGGTCGCGTTCGCCACCGATGCCGTACATGATCTGCAGGTCCACGCCGCGGTGGAGCTGGGTTGCGGCAGCTCGGGCCAGGAAGCCGAAGAACTTGTCCTTCTCCTTCTCGCAGGCGGCGGTGGCCAGCGCTTGCAGAGTGAAGCTGGCGTCGCGGACCCAGGTGTAGCGGTAGTCCCAGTTGCGCGTGCCGCCCACACACTCGGGCAGAGAGGTGGTGGCCGCGGCGACAATTGCCCCCGTGGGCGCGAAGGTCAGTGCCCGCAGCACGCGTCCGCTGTGGCCCACCTCGTCCTGCCAGGGACCGACGTAGCCGCGGTGCAGCCGCGACCATGAGCGCCAGCCTTCGACGGTGTCGTTCAAGCGCCGCCGGATACGCCCCGCGCGCCAGCGCGTCGGCTCGGTTCCCCACGCCGGCCCGACCTGCAGTGCGAAGCCGAGGCGGTCCGACGCCCTCAGGGTGATCTGACCGTGCGCGGTGGAACCGCTCACCGTCAGGTCGATAGGGGTCGACAGCAACAGGACGTGGGCGCCTCCATACGCGACGAGCCCGCCCCGCACAGGTGCGAGGAGGGGGTGGACGAGTCCGAACTCCGGGCGTGGCGCATAGGTGATCTCGACGGGCACTCGTCCTTCGGTGCAGGTGATCTGCCTCAGAAGCATTCCGGGAGACGCGGTGCCCAGGGCGTGTCCCCGCTCGCGCCGTCCCAGGGCGAGTGCGTCGCGTAGGACGGCCGTTCCACCGGTGGTACGGAATGTCGTCTCCAGTACGAGGGTCTCCTCGAGGTAGCGGCGGCTGACGTCTGCGGGACCGGTAGGGCGGATGGCCCAGTGGCCGGCGTCCTCGTCGAGGAGTCGGGCGAAGAGCGCCGGGCTGTCGAAGCGGGGAAGGCACAGCCAGTCCACTGAGCCGTCGGAGGTGACCAGGGCAGCCGAGCGGCAGTCGGACAGCAGTGCATGGTCACCAATCGGTCGCCCGCTCATCGGCGGCAGTCCGTACGCCTCCGGCCCGCTGACGCGACCTGGTCCGGACGGACTGAGCGGCCGCCCGCACCGTAGAGCGCTTCAGGCGCCGGTGGGTCGTCCATCACAGCCTCCCTGAGCGGCGGATTCACCTCACTCAAACAGCACCACCGGCGGATCGCACCTCCTGGCCGTCGGCGGTTGCCTTGACGGGCCGGCAGGTTCTGGCGCGTCTGACCCGCCCGACTTGTCGCTCGCACAGCTCCTTCTCCTTACCGCGGCTGCGCCCGGGGCGCGTGAGATGCGACGGCTGAGGGGCGTGAGTCGTGACGACCGAGGGAGACAAAGCACCGTCGGCCACTGACCCACTGGTCGGTGACGCTGAGCCCGAGGCTCTTGGCGACCCGGTGGACGGCCGGCGTCCCAAGGCGCGCCCAGAGGAAGGCTGGGCCGCGGTTGCCGTGGGTGTCCTCCACCCAAGCGGTGCAGCCCTCTTCGACATCATGCTGGTCGACTTCGACGAGCAGGACTCCCGTCGGGGCGATGAGTTGGGCACAGCGGTGGAGCAGGGCATGCGGGTCCCCGCCGATGCCGATGTTCCCGTCGACGAGCAGCAGGGTCTGCCAGCTGCCCTCAGCCGGCAGCGGGTCGAACACCGACCGGCACAGTGCGGCCCCGCCGCGGGTCTCCGTTCGAGCGACCGCGTGGGGAGCGACGTCGATACCAAGGGCGCAGACGCCCCGGTCCAGGAGCGCCCTGCACAGGCGCCCCGGTCCGCAGCCGATGTCGAGTACGGGGCCCCTGCACCGCTCCAGCAGTGTCTCGTCGGCCCCGGTGGGCCGCGCGCCCCAGCGGCGTACCGGCAACCGGGTTCGGCGCCCGTCGGCGAACCTCAGGTACACCGGCCCGCGACCGGTTTGCAGGGCCAGTGCGTAGGGGTCCTCGTGTGCGGCGGGCGACCTGTTCTCCTCAGGCGTCACGGCTCGGCATCGCGACCGGGTGGGGGCCGGTGCCCGTCGGCGGGGACGGCTCGCCGGACGCGGCGCAGTTTGAGAGCGAAGGCCAGTGCCGCCGCACCGAACAGCACGCCCGTGATCGCCAGCCACCGGCCGAGGTATACCCCTTCCGGCAACCGGGTGTCGTCTCGGTAAGGGATCGCCAGATCGAGGATGAGGGGGAACCACACGAGCAGCAGCACACCGGACAGGAAGGTGGGTACGCGCAGGTAGTTGATCCATGCCACGGTTGGTACCCGGCCAGTGCGATGCCGCAGCACGGAGTGAGCCGACAGGTCGGCGAGCGAGTACAGAGGCAGCAGGATCAGGTCGTGAAGGATTGCCGCCCCCACGAACCAGATCGCCACCTCGAGCGGCCGAACGGCGAACAGGCGCACCATGGCGTAGGCCGTGAGGGCGAAGGAACAGATCAGCACAAGCAGGTGCAGGGGCCCGGAGCCGTACCAGCGAACGAAACGTGCCATGGTCATGCCCTGAAGGTGAGCCGGTGCACCCACTTGGTGTTGTTCACTCCGGGGTTGGCCGGGACGATGATCCGGGCCGGATAGCCGTGGTCGAGCGAGAGGTCCGCGCCGTTGACACGCAGGGCGAGGAGAGATCGCGGGTCGTGGATCTGGTTGCCGCGCAGCACCACCGAGCGGAAAGCACCGCGTGATTGGGCGGATTCCACCAGGACGCTTCCGGCCCCGGGCAGCCCGGCCATGGCGGCCAGGTCGGTGAGCCTGAGGCCGCTCCAGTGCTGGTCGTCGGTGGACCATCCCTCCACGCAGGCGATCGGCAGGAGAGCGTCGTGCCGGCGTATCGCCAGGAGCTGCGCGCGCGTGAAGACCAGCGTCGGTGCACGGCCGCGTACCTCCAGCCGCCACGCAGGACCCACATGTGCCGGGTTGATGCCGACGGCCGCGGCGGTCTTGTTGATCTGGAAGTCCATCGGGCCGCCGCCGGGGTTGCGGTTGTGCGGCGCGAACAAGGCGGTGTTCCGCAGCCGGCCGCCGATGCTTTGCCCGGCCGTGACTACCAGCAGGGCCAGCGAGCCCACCCCCACCAACCCCACGGCGCCACGCCGCGTCATCGTCGGCGCCGCCGGTGCGGTCGGCACCAGGCCGTCGGGGTCTGGCGGCTCGGGCATGGTGTGCGCGAGGTCGGTGCGCAGTTCCGTGGCCAGACTGCGTGAGCCCAGTGCGCGTGACATCCGGCCCAGTCTGAGGCACACATGGACGATGAACGCGGCGATGAACACCCACGCGCCGTAGAAGTGCAGGGTGTAGAACGAGCCGGGAAAGACGTAGTACAGCTGAATGTTGAGGATCCCGGTCACGAACTCGAAGATGACGCCGCCCACCAGCATCAGCAGGGACAGCCGCTCCAGACCGTGGGCGACACTCCGCACCGGCAGCCACTCGAACAGCTTCGGGATCACCGACCACAACTTGCCCAGCAGCACGGGCACGAGGACCACACCCAGCGTGACGTGCACGCCCTGGGTCAGCCGGTACAGCCAGTAGGGGTGCGTAGGCCAGTCGAACAAATAGAAACCCAGCAGGCCCTTGTCGGGTGTCATGTCATTGTGCGGGCCGAGATCGGGGTTGTAGGCGGCGTAGGAGAGCGCGCCAGTGAGGAAGAGCACCGGAATGCCGACCAGCAGCACCAGGCCGAACACCGACGTCAGCCAGGGACCGCGGATCGGACTGCGCCAGAACCCGGGCCGAAAAGGCCCCGGTGGCGCAGGCGTCTCCCCGATCCGCCGCGCGACAGCTAGGGCACGCGCGGCAGCCGCAGCGACACCGGCAGCCACAGCGGCGCCGATCCGTCGAAGACGCCACCGCGCATGCGCGTCCTCCGGCATCGGGCGCTCCGGCCGCCCGGATGAACCGGGCTGTGACGGTCGTCCGCCGTTGCCCATCAGCCGTCTCCTCCCTCCCAGAGCCCCGCCCTCAAGGGCGGCCGGTCAACCCGTCAGAAGGTCTTCCAGAACACGACCGATGAGACCACTACAGAATGTCACTTTGCCGGTCGACCAACCCCTTGGCACCGTCGTTAAGGCACACGCTGATACCCGAGTGGCCGCACCCCGTCAGCCGAACGGTGGAGTCCCTGCCTCCCGGCAGCCGCGACAGCGCGCACGGTGCGATCCCCGACCGGGGCTGGTCGACCTGCTCGCCGCGCGTCCCACACATGGACCGCGTTCTGAAGAAGGATGGTGTCGTCGTACCGAGCCTCCGCCAACTCGAAGTTGCAGCTCAGGGGGCTGGTGCGACCGTCTTCCCGGGGCTCACGCTGATCGTGGTCAACTGTCTGCTCTCTTCAGCGCTCGCGGCCTGTCCCTGAAGGTGCCTGTCTCAGCGGCCGAGACCGGACAGCCCGTCACCCAGGACGCTTGCGCCCAGGAGGAGCAGCACGATCACCGTGACCACGGTGCTGTTGGTGACCATGAACTGTCTAACGCTGTCCAGGTACGACGCGACGCGCTGTCCTCCGGCGAGATGGATGCCGCAGATGGGGGCGTGGTCGGCACTGACGGCGGAGTTGCGACAGCGGGCCGACTGGCAGGCCCCGATAAGTGGCGCACCGTCCTCGTTCTCTGGGCGGTGCTTCGTGCATTCGGCCCATTCCGGCTGCCACAGGCAGTGGTTGAGGGTGCCGAAGTGCAGCTCAGGCAGTTCGGCGCGGATGAGGTCGGCGCAGCACATCGCCGTCTGAGGGTTCACGCCAAGGGCGTCTGCCGGGACGGCCGGCGGTGCGAACGCCCGTTGGTCGATCACGGCGGGCGGGAAGCTGCGTCTACCGAAGATCGATCCCCGGTCCAGCAGCACGACCATGCCTTGGTGCGTCGAGCGCAGCAGGCGGCGTCCGAGGACGGGCTCGCCCGGTTTGCGGGGCCCGAAGACCGCGTCGATGACCGGGCGGGTGCCGCAGGCCACCAGAGCGACCAGCAGGACCTGCGGAGAGCCGGAGGCGGGGGTGTACTGGTTGGCACCCTTGCCCAGCCGGGCCCGCACGTCCGCGTCGTCGGCGACGTCCAGGTACGTGCCGTCGATCGCGACCACCAGCAGCCCGGCCCAGCGGGTGCCGGCCGTGCGGACCGCGCTCGCCGGGCCGCGCAGCAGGTCGAACAGGGCCCGCAGCGGACGCACCCCGAGCCGGGTGCGGGCGTGCCACAACGCGGTCGCGGTCACCGTCGGCAGAGGCAGTGTCTCGAGGGCGCCGGTCAGTTTGCGCCACACGGTCGGCTAGCCGCATTCCTCGAACAGGGTGGCCGCGAGCAGCAAGTAGACCACCACCCGGGCCGGCAGCTTCCGCAGCCGCTGCTGCACAGCCCCGCACTCGGCGAGGACCTCGTCGACCATCTCGAACGGCACAACCTGGGTTAACTCGCCCAGATGCCCCGGGGCGAAGACGCCGTCGGTTACCGCGATCTCGCGCGTGATGACAGACCGTCCGGACAGCGGAGCCTCCGGTCCTTGTGAACGGCTGTCTTGGCGGACCAGCCAGTTCTACCGGGGCTCCGCTTCTCGCGTCCGGTGTCCTTCCAGATCAGCCCTCACTTGCGGCTACGACCCGACCCCTAACTTCATGGCCTTGTCCTTTAGATGGGCGAGGATGTCAATCCGTCGGGACCAGATTTCCCCCCTCCCCGTCCCAGCGAGCAAAGGTGTTCGAGAACGAACGCACAGGCGGGCTGGAACGAGGCTGCGATCGGGCATCAGGAACGGAGGCGCCGCGCAAGAGATCAGTGTGGGGATCATCGGCGCCGAACCGACTGCAGGTACACGATCACACAAGCTTGACCATCACGTCAGCCTTGCCCAGACGAGCCCTGACGGCGTGCCGAAGGATGCAGACTGACAGTGGCCGGCATGGCCACCGGATGCTTGGGGCAGCGCTCATCGTCTCGCCCGCTGCTGCCGTAACTACACCGCGTCAACTGCTCACGCCAGGATCAGAAACAACATCTTTACGGGTCGAGGCAGACATCGCGGGCATAAGGTGCCGGGTGTGGCATATCCATCGCGGTCCGGCCCAAAGTCAGCCGATCGCGAGCTGTCCGCCGCGTGCCTCGAGGACCGTGCCGGTGATGTAGCTGGCGCGGGGCGAAACAAGGAACAGAACCGCTTCCGCGATTTCTTCAGGGTCTGCGACCCGCCCCAGTACGGTGGTTCGCCCGATCGCCTGGAGGGTTTCACCTCCCATCTCCTCCGTCCCGGGGGTATGGACAGGGCCCGGAGCCACGGCGTTCACGCGGACGCCTTGGGCGCCGAACTCGTCAGCCCATACTCGTGTGAGAAGTTCGAGTGCAGCTTTGGAGGCCCCGTATGCGCCCGATTCCCGCACCGGCGTGGTAGCCGCCGCTGTACTCACGTTCACGATGACGCCACGCCCCCGCGCAGCCATTCCCGGAGCGAGGGCACCGACCAGGAGCATCGGCGCGCGTGAGTTGACGGCCATCTGAGCGTCGAACATCTCGGCGGTGGTGTCCGGCGTGCTGGCGAACCGGTAGATACCGGCGTTGTTGATCAGAACGTCCACCTCGCCTGCTTCAGCGGCAAGACGCAGGACATCTTCCGAGCCACTCAGATCCGCAGCAACGAACCGAGCCTTCCCGCCTGCGGCAGCGATGTCTTTGACGGTCTCAGCACCCCGCTTCTCGTCCCGCCCGTGGACGATGACCGAGGCCCCCAACGCTGCCAGGCGCAGGGCCACGGCCCGGCCGATGCCAGCTGTGGCGCCGGTGACAAGAGCGGTGGATCCGTCCAGTTCTGCAGCCATGGAAAGCTCCTCCAAGCCGAGAGGAACGACATGCTGTCGGTTGTTCCTCGTGTAACTGATGATCCTGATGGTTCATGCCATGGCGAGGACGGACCCACGCCGGGCCGATCGTTGATCATGATCCCGCCCGGGGCCGCGGCCCACGTGGTCACGTGGGCCGTGCCGCCCGGCTGCATCGAACAGAGCCCCGCCCTCACCCGACAGACACTGCAGATCACCGCCCACCGCGCAGGGCGACTCTGGGCCCCTAGCGGAGACGTTGCCCGGCTTCTCGTGCGCGCCGGGCACACCGAAAAGCATCCGATGCGCAGCCAGCCCGGACCGGGAGGGCTATGCGGGGCCTCTACCTCGCTAGGCGCAGTCCCGACCGGACAAGGAACCCGTCTGGGCCAGCAGTGATAGCGGCCAGGTCATGGCCGGGTGAGGGTGGACGAAGCGTCGGCCTCCGTCGACCACTGGTCACCGCCGTCTCTCTAAGGAGCACTTCCATGTCCGGACGCAACACCGCCATTCGCAGCCTGCACGATCTGGGACTGGCGGCGTGGTTCGGTGGCTCGCTGATGGGTGCAGTCGGACTCAACGGCGCAGCACGTCAGAAAGGTGCCACCGAGACCGCGCAGGCTCGTATCGCGTCCGCCGGCTGGGCGCAGTGGGTGCCGGTCAGCGCCGCCGCCATCGGTGCCCACCTCTATGGGGGCGGCGGGCTGCTGGCCGCCAACGCCCATCGGGTCGCCCGCCAGAAAGGCGTGGCTGCCTCCACCACGGCCAAGACCGTCATCACCGCTGCGGCGCTCGCCACGACCGCCTACGCCCGCATCCTCGGCAAGAAGATCGAACTCGCCTCCTCCTCCGACCCCCAGGACACCGCACAGGCGACGCAACATTCCATTGACACCGACAGAGCCCGACGTCAGCTCGCCTGCGTGCAGTGGGCGGTGCCCGCCCTCACCGGATCGCTGGTGGTTCTCAACGCCCTGCACGGCGAACAGCAGCGGCCCTCGGAGCAACTCCGCGGCATGTGGGACCGCGCCTGCTCCATGACCCCACTCATGCACTAAAGGCCGTGTTTTTATCCGGGCACGCGTCGGCTCAGCGCGACGGACGAGCACCTTGCCCCCGTCCCCATGAACTGCTCGAACCAGCTCGACAGCAGCACGAGACGATCGAGATGGTCTCGGAACCGACCATCCCGGCGGCGTCTCAGCGGCCAGACACCGTGCAGCGTCCTGTCCTTGGGTTCACGCTGCCGACGCACCTGTCCACAGCCGAGATTCTCGAGGAGGGGCCGGGTGGTTGCCCCTCGGCAAGGTCCAGTCGAATGCCCTGTCTTGGAAGAGACATGCGTGGCCGAGCGGCAGTGGATGCCGTTCGCCGGACGGGCCCGGTGATCAGTGCCGTCTTCTCGTTTCGGCTGCGAGAGTCGTGCAACCCGGTCATGGGCGGACCGGTACCCCGCGCAAGCCGGCCTCCCCTCGCAACGCACCCATGAGGAGGGCAAGGATGGATCACTCTCGTGTCCCCGTGCTGGAGGCACTGCAGGAGTTCCGGCACCGGGGCGACGTGGTGTACGGGCCGCCCGGCCACAAACAGGGTCTCGGAGTCGATCCCCGGGTCCTCGACATCGTCGGGGAGGGTGTCTTCGCCTCGGACGTGCTGTCCCTGAACGGGCTCGACGACCGCCGTGAGTCGCAAGGGGTACTCACCCAGGCGGAAGAGCTGATGGCCGACGCGGTCGGTGCGGAGCACGCCTTCTTCTCCACCTGCGGCAGTTCCCTGTCGGTCAAGACCGCGATGCTGGCCGTGGCCGGGCCCGGCGAGAAACTCCTCATCTCGCGCAACGCCCACAAGTCCGTGATTGCCGCAGTGATCGTCAACGGCGTTCATCCGGTGTGGGTGCACCCGAAGTTCGACGCCGAGCGGCACCTGGCCCACCCGCCCGAGCCCGACGACGTACGCCAAGCCCTGCGCGAGCATCCCGACGCCAAGGGGATGCTGCTGATCACGCCGACGGACTGGGGCTCGTGCGCCGACATCCGCGGCGTCGCAGCCGTCTGCCACCAGCACGATATCCCCCTGATCGTCGACGAAGCCTGGGGAGCGCACCTGCCCTTCCACCCCGATCTGCCGGCCTGGGGCATGGACGCCGACGCGGACCTCGTCGTCACCAGCGTCCACAAGATGGGCGGCGCGGTCGAGCAAAGCTCTGTGTTCCACCTCCAGGGCGATCGCGTCTCACCCGAAGTGCTCAAGCAGCGTGAGGACCTGCTGGGCACCACCAGCTCCTCCTCGCTGGTCTACGCCACCCTTGACGGGTGGCGCCGCCACATGGTCGAGCACGGACACGACCTGCTCGACGCGGCGCTGCAGCGAGCCACCCGTATCCGCAAGGCCGCCGTGGCCCTGCCCGGCTTGCGCCTGATGGGTCCGGAGGTCGTGGACCAAGGGCTGACGGCGGAGCTGGACCTGCTGAAGATCACCATCGACGTACGGGAGCTCGGCATCAGCGGCATGCAGGCCACCGAGTGGCTGCGCACCCACTGCCACGTCGACATCGGGTCCTCCGACACCTGCCGGATCAGCGCGCAGATCACCCACGCCGACAACGACCGGACCGAGAACCTCCTCCTCGACTCCCTGCGCCGCCTCGTTGAGCACGCCGACACCATCGAGAAGCAACACCCGGTCCGCCTGCCCGAGCCCCGCGCGCTGCAGCTGGAACAGGCCATGCTTCCGCGCGACGCCTTCTTCGCCGCCGCCGAACACGTCCCGGCGCAGCGGGCCGTGGGACGCGTCGCGGCGGAGACGATCAGCCCCTACCCGCCCGGAGTCCCCGTCGTCGCACCCGGCGAGGTCATCAACCAGCAAGTCGTCGACTATCTGACCAGCGGCGTGGCGGCCGGCATGCTCATCCCCGATGCCGCAGACCCCACCGCCGAAACCCTGCGGGTTACGGCCCGGTAGGTGTCGTTTTCCGAACAGGCCAGCGGCAGGCCCACCGGTGCGGCGAGCCCGACGACACCCACCGCCAGCAAGGAGACGTAGTCCCCGACATGTCCGGAGTGCAGGCGGCGCAGGGCTGCCAGTACCGCGGCACCCGGACGCAGCAGGGTCGGGAGGGCGGCGAGCGAGTGCGGCCTCTAAAGACCGTGTCCTATGTGGTGAGGCGGAGGAGTCGCTTGTAGCAGCACAGGGCTGCAGCGAGGCCGAGAAAGGCCAGGTAGTTGCGGGGATCGCGTTCGTAGCGGGGGCTGAGTCGGCGGTAACCGGACAGCCAGGAGATCGTCCGCTCGATCACCCAACGACGGCGGCCCAGGCGTTCGCTGGACTCGATGCCTTTACGGGCGATGCGTACGCCGATGCGTTTGCCGCGTAACCATTTCCGCAGGTGGGGGACGTCGTAGGCCTTGTCGCCGTGCAGGCGCTGAGGCTTGAAGTGGCGGCCGCGGTGGGGGTCGTGTCTCCTTACGTTGTTCCTGGGTCTGATTCCGGTCAGGACTTCCCCCTGGGCAGGTGGGTGCACCAGCAGCGCAAGACACTGCGCGCCGGCGAACTCGACCCCCACTGCAAGGAACTGCTGGACGCTCCCGAGGCCGGGATGGTGTGGGAGCCCGGCGAGGAGGCGTGGGAGGCCAAGCTCGCTGCGCTGAGGTCGTACCGGCGGGCCACTGGGCGCCTCGCCCCGCGTCAGGACGCCGTGTGGAGTGAGGGTGAGGCGATGGTGCCGGTGGGGCAGCACATGGCCAACCTGCGGCGGAGTGGCGCGAAGAACGGCCTGCGCGAGTAGACCGGCCGCTGAGGTGCCCGGCGGTGGCACGGCGGTTGCTGTCATGCCACCGCCGAGCTCAGGCCTATGTATGCAGACTCTTGTCCGGGTGAATTTTCCGTGTGCCGACGAACCCTCTCGGTGCCCATCGCACCGAGCCCGTCACCGTGAGGAACCTCATGCGCCGTGATCACGCCGCGTCGATGTCCGACCGGGGTCGGACCTCCACGATGAAGTCCGCCTCCCCCATGTCGACTGCCTCGTCGCGCCAGAGGAAGACCCGCACGTGCATCGCGTGATGGAGGCCGCCCCTCTCCCACTCGGTCATCAGATCGCCGACGATGCGGCCGATGGCGTACCTGGCGCCCTCGGTCGAGTCGGGGGCGGTGATCGCGCCCTGCCACCGTTCGGGGTCGCTGCCATAGGGGCGCCAGCCCTCGGAGCCGTGCGGCTCGAACACCCGGTACACCCAATCTGTCTCGGTGTTCATAACACCGATCCTGTCACCGGGGAGCCCCCTGCGCCGCATCGGATCCACCCACGCCGAGCGGCGGAAGAGCCCCGGCAAGCGGGCGGTGCTGCTTCCTGCCGGGACTTTGGGTGGCGGCGAGGTGATCAGCCGGGGCCGCCACCACCGCCCGGGGCCGCCGTTTCCGCCACCCGTGCAGCCGGTGCAGCGCCAGGCGGGCCGCAGCTGTCCGGGGCGTTGGCGAACACCCGGAACCCGATCAACTACACCGTGGTGGATTCGTTGCAGATGCCGCCGCCTCCATCTCCGCCCGCGGCCGTGGCGGTGTTGTGGTCCACTGTGGAGCCGGTCAACGTGACACAGCATTTCCGTCGGAGTCGGGCCACGTCATCAACACGCTGCTGTGCTGCTCGTCGGTGAGGGTGATGCGGGCGCCGGGCATACTGCCGTACTCCCCACCCACGCCGAGAACCTGCGGCGGGTGGTCTCCTCGCCCCCGGGGCGCTGTGTCTGACCACGCAATGTGTATCGAACACCCCCCGGAGATCACTCCGAGGGGGTTGTTTCGTGCCCCGGGGTACCAGCGAGGGACAGCGCATCAGGCAGCGTTCTCGGCCGCACACGGGGGGGTGCCCCTATGTCTTTGGTCAAAAACGGGGGTGCGTTGGCTCTGGGGGCCGGGCAGCATGGCGGGGTGGCTGATCTGCTGTGGGATGACGTGCGCTGTTTCTTCGACCCGGACTTGATGGGGTCGCTGCCGGACGTGCGTGTCTCGGATGCCTCGGTGGAGGACTGGCAGGCGGTCCTCGATCTTGTCGCGGAGAAGGGCTGGAAGTGCCAGTACTCCGTGGGAGAGACGGTGTTTCCGGTGCCTCGGGCGGAGGCCGTGCTGTCCCGTCCGGCGAATGCCGAGTGCCCGGACCTTCGGGTCTGGCCGTCTGCCGATGTGTTGGCGATCTTCCGCTTCCATGCCCACGATGAAGTCGACTTCGACGTCGACCTGCGGGAGTTGCAGGGTCAGGAGCGACTTGATGTGTTCTGCAGCTTCCTTCGGGAGATCGGGGGGCGGTTGGGTAAGCCGGTGCTGATGGATCCGGAGGGTGATTACGGCCATCCGGTGCTCGGCTTCGACGTCGAGGCCGATCGAGTCGTTCTCCTCACGGACCCGCAGGTCAGGTGACTGAGGCCGACTGCTGGAGTTCGTAGAAGGTGCCGTCGCGGAGCATGGCGAAGAGGACGTCAGCTCGGCGCCTGGCCAGGCAGAGCAGGGCCTGGGTGTGGTGCTTGCCCTGGGTGATCTTCTTGTCGTAGTAGGCCCGGGAGGCGGGGTCACCGGGCGCCGCGAAAGCCGATAGGAAGAAGGCCCGCTTGAGCTGCTTGTTCCCTCTCCGGGAAGGTTGTTCGCCGCGGATCGAGGAGCCTGAGCTCCGGGTTGTCGGGGCGAGGCCTGCGTAGGCGGCGAGGTGGCCGGCGGTCGGGAAGGTGCTGCCGTCGCCGACCTCGATGAGGATCCGGGCTCCGGTCCTGACGCCGACTCCAGGCATTGACGTCAGGACCTTCGAAAGGGGGTGGTCCTCCAGAAGTTCCTCGATCCGCCCGGCCAGCAGTTTGCGCTGGTCGAGCACGGCCGTCAGTGAAGTGGCCAGGCTCGGGACAATCAGTGCGGCCGCCTCGGTGCCTGGGACGGTGACGGTCTGCTCGTCCAGCGCGGCGAAGATGTCGTCGACGAGTCGCTCGGCCATCCGCGGGGCCTTCGGCTGCAGCAGGGTGACCAGCCGCCGACGGCCGGCCTTGCGGATCTGGGCCGGTGACCCGAAGCGTTCCAGCAGTGTGAGGACGGCCGGGTGCTGCAACCGCGGCCCCAGTACCCGTTCCAGCGATGGGTGGATCTGGCTGAGCAGGCCGTGCAGCCGGTTCGCGACCCTGGTCGCTTCCCCTGCGAGGTCGTCGTCGAAGCCCACGATCATCTCCAGCTCGGCGATCGTCTCGTCCTCGCCGTCGATCGCCCGCAGTGTGTGAGGCATCGCGCGAGCGGCGTCGGCGATGATGAATGCGTCCCTCGCGTCGGTCTTGGCTTCGCCGGGGTAGAGGTCGGCGATCCGCCGCATCGTCAGCCCGGGCAGGTAGGCGACCGGGCAGCCCATGTCCCTCGCCACCGCCAGCGGCAGAGCCCCGATCGAGGCCGGCTGGTCGACAACGACCAACACTGTTCCGTGCCTGGCCTGGAGTTTCGCGAACAACTCGCGGAGCTTGGGTTCGGTGTTGGGCAGGCGCTTGTCGAACGCCTTCTTCCCGACCGGGGTCACGGCGGTGGCGTGGTGTTCGCCCTTGCCGACGTCCAGGCCGAGGAAGACGTCGATGTCGCCGGTTTCGATCACGTGCAGGCCCCTCCATCACGCTTTCGTCCGGCCTTGCCAGGGCACCGAGCTGCCACATCCACGTTACGGAGAGCTCTTCCGGCTCGGGTGAAGCCGGTGCTCAAGCCCCTCATCAGCGGTCCGTCGATGCCTCCGAGCCCGGTGGCACCACCCCCCGGATCATCAACAACAGGAGGGGGAAGTCATGCCGGACCCGAAGGCCGGAGGCTCCATTGCGGAGCCACGAAGAAGGTAATTGTGATAGTCGACCTGCGGCCCGGGATGGGTTGCTGCCAGGCTGGCGCTGACGTTCCGGTATGACCCGCAAGGTAATTGGCGGCTCGTCAGAGCCTGCCGTGCCCCCGAGATGTCTACCGGACGTCGGCGTCGGCCTGGCGCCCGGTGTGCTCAGCTCAGGGACCGCCCGACGCAGGACATCGAGCACCGCATGACCGTCCGGGCCCTGAGGTCCACCGCCCAACGCGTCCAGACACTCCAGGCCGAGGCCAAGGACCTCGAGAGCGAGATCCTCGTCCTCGTGCGGCGGATGGCTCCGGAGCTGCTGGAACTGCAAGGAGTCGGGCCCATCACAGCCGCCCAGGTCCTTGTCAGCTGGTCGCACCCCGGCCGGTTCCGGTCCGAGGCCGCCTTCGCTTCATTCGCCGGCGTTTCGCCAATCCCGGCCTCTTCCGGGCTCACGAACCGCCACCGGATCAACCGCAGCGGTGATCGGCAGCTGAACCGGGCCCTGCACACCATCACGCTCATCCGCATGCGGCTGGACCCCTCTACGAAGACGTACGTCGCCCGCAGGATCAGCGAGGGTAAGACCTCCCGTGACGCACAACGGTGCTTGAAACGAGTTGTCTGCCGTCAGCTATTCAAGATCCTCGAACACTCCGACCGAACCACAAGGACCTCCTCCGTACCGCTTGACGCGAGATAGCAGCCTCGGGGGGGGTGCCCCTATGGGTTTGGTCAAGCTGATGGGGCGGTTTGTGGGTCGTAGAAGGTGCTGTCGCGGAGCATCGCGAAGAGCACGTCGGCTCGTCGTCTCGCGAGGCAGAGGAGAGCTTGGGTGTGGTGCTTGCCCTGCGCGATCTTCTTGTCGTAGTAGGCCCTGGAGACCGGATCGGCCAGGGCCGCGAACGCGGAGAGGAAGAAAGCCCGTTTGAGCTGCTTGTTTCCTCTCCGGGACGGTTGCTCACCACGGATTGACGTGCCTGAGCTGCGGGTCGTTGCGGCTAGGCCGGCGTAAGCGGCGAGGTGGGCGGCTGACGGGAACGAACTGCCGTCGCCGACGTCGATGAGGATGCGGGCTCCGGTCCTGACGCCGATCCCCGGCATGGACGTCAGGACCTTGGAAAGAGGGTGTGCCTCCAGCAGTTCCTCGATCCTCGTGGCAAGGAGTTTCCGCTGGTCAAGCACTGCCTGGAGTGAGCTGGCGAGGCTGGGAACGATCAGTGCGGCCGCGTCCGTGCCCGGGACGACGACGGTCTGCTCGTCCAGTGCGGTGAAGATGTCCTCGACCAGCCGCTCGGCCATCCGCGGTGCCCTGGGGCGGATGAACGTCACGAGTCGGCGCCGTCCGGCCTTGCGTATCTGCGCGGGCGAGCCGAACTGGTCGAGGAGTTTGAGCGCGGCCGGATGCTGCACTCGCGGACCCAGGACCCGTTCCAGCGACGGATGGATCTGCGTCAGCAGGCCCCGAAGCCGGTTGCTGATCCTCGTTGCTTCGCCTGCCAGGTCATCGTCGAATCCGACGATCATCTCGAGCTCGGCGATGGTCTCGTCCTGGAGATCAACAGATCGGAGCGTGTGCGGCATGACGCGGGCCGCGTCCGCGATGACGAACGCGTCGCGGGCATCGGTCTTGGCCTCACCGGGATACAGATCAGCGATCCGCCGCATCGTCAGCCCGGGCAGATAGGCGACCGGGCAGCCCATGTCCCGGGCCACCGCCAGAGGCAGAGCGCCGATGGAGGCCGGCTGGGCGACCACGACCAAGACGGTCCCGTGCTTGGCCTGCAGCCTCCCGAACACCTCGCGGAGCTTGGGTTCGCTGTTGGGCAGCCGCTTGTCGAAGGCCTTCTTCCCGGCCGGTGTGACGGCGGTGGCGTGGTGTTCGCCCTTGCCGACGTCCAGGCCGAGGAAAGCACCGATGTCACTGACGTCGATCACGTGCTTCCTCCGGTCGTCCTCACCCGGCCGTCCCACGGCACCGATCGCCACATCCACATTACGAAGAGCCTCCCGACCTGCGGAAAGGCCGGTGGTCATGCCCCTAATCAGCGGTCTGTCGATGCCTCCGGAGCCGGTGACACCACCCCCCAAGCCATCAACTCGACAGGGGGAGACAGTCATGCCAACTCCGAAGGCCGGGCGCCTCATTGCGAGGCAAGCAAGAAGGTAATGGGGGGGACAGAAGGCCAGACAAGGCAGCGATGGCGGCCGCCTTCGCCCTCCTGATCAGGCTCGGAGGGCCTGGGCGTCCGCATCTTTGCCGGTGGGCCCTCGGGAAGCCGGGTGCGGTCGGTCGGTGCTCATCGCCGGCTCCTCCGCCTTCCTGGCTCCCCTACGGCCCGGCGCAGCGTTCAGTACTGCTCGGTCTCCACGAAACCCGTGCTCGCGTTGTCGTCCGCGTCGAAGGCAGCGGCGGTCGGGTCGAATCCGGGCGGGCTGTCCTTCAGGGCCAGCCCCAGGCCGGCCAGCTTCGCCTTGACCTCGTCGATCGACTTCGCACCGAAGTTGCGGATGTCCAGCAGGTCCGCCTCCGAGCGCGCCAGGAGCTCACCCACCGAGTGGACGCCCTCCCGCTTGAGGCAGTTGTACGACCGAACGGTGAGCTCCAGCTCCTCGATCGGCATCACCAGATCGGCGGCCAGGGCGGCGTCCACCGGGGACGGGCCCATGTCGATGCCCTCGGCTTCGACATTGAGTTCGCGGGCCAGACCGAACAGCTCGACCAGGGTCTTACCGGCGGAGGCCATGGCGTCACGGGGACGCATGGCCTGCTTGGTCTCGACGTCGACGATCAGCTTGTCGAAGTCGGTGCGCTGCTCGACACGGGTGGCCTCGACCTTGTACGTGACCTTGAGCACCGGCGAGTAGATGGAGTCGACCGGGATACGGCCGATCTCCTGGCCCACCTGCTTGTTCTGCACGGCGGAGACATAGCCGCGACCGCACTCGACGGTCAGCTCCATCTCCAGCTTGCCCTTGCCGTTGAGCGTGGCGAGGACGAGGTCGGGGTTGCGCACCTCGACACCGGCCGGCGGCGCGATGTCGGCGGCGCTGACCAGACCCGGGCCCTGCTTGCGCAGGTACATCACGACCGGCTCGTCATGCTCCGAGGAGACCACGAGCTGCTTGATGTTGAGGATCAGGTCGGTGACGTCCTCCTTGACGCCCGGCACGGTGGTGAACTCGTGCAGGACGCCGTCGACGCGGACGCTGGTGACAGCAGCGCCGGGGATCGACGACAGGAGGGTGCGGCGGAGCGAGTTGCCGAGGGTGTAGCCGAAGCCCGGCTCCAGCGGCTCGATCACGAACCGGGAGCGGAACTCGTCGACGACCTCTTCGGTCAACGAGGGACGCTGAGCGATCAGCACGAGGTATGGCCTCCAGTGTTTGGCGCCCGCTATGTGACGCCGCAGACACCATGAAGGGTACGGGCGGTTCGGCCTCTTATGCGGCCGAACCGCCCGACCCCGCCTGTCTGCCGGCCGGTCGGCAGGCTCAGCTCCTGCTGGAGCGGAGTCCAACGATCAGCTGCCCCTAGGAGCCAGCCACCAGCGCAGTTCGTAGGCGCATACTGAACCATGGCAAGCCTGCTGCACCCAAGCGTCATCTACCTACCGCCCCGTTCAAGGACCGGGTCACACCGGCTCCCCGGCCCTTCTCGGGCCGGTGGCTGATCCCTACGCCGTCCACGCGGACCTCGCCCCCCGGAGGGCTCGTCGAGTCCGGCAAGACACGCGAGGAGGGGCGACTTGCCGGATCCCGAGGGCCCCACGACCGCGACCGTCTCGCCTCGGCCGATCCGCAGCGACACCCCGCGCAGCGCGAGCGTCTCCTCCTCGCCGGCCCCGTAGAAGCGATACAGCTCGCGGGCGCTGAGGACCGCTTCGTCCACCACGGTGGTCACTTCCAGGCCCAGGAGCCGCTGATGACGCGCCACGGGTGCCGTGAGCAGGACGATGACCGCGGCGTCGACCTCCACCCCGTTCGAAGCGACGGCGCTCTACCCTCTCTGAACCGCTTTCTACCCTCTGATAGGCATCAGACTGCAAAGAGGCGGCACGGCTCGACCTCAGGCGAAGAAGGCGGGGTTTTCGGTCACCCACCGTCTCCTGGTTGCTGGCCGAGCACGTCGGACGCCCGGCGCCACCGAGCATGCAGGACCCTGACCTGCGTGTGAGAATTGGGTATTGCATTGCAGTTCGGTGTCTGAGGTCCGCCCGTCGCTGCATGGGGGAGCGGGCGCGGCGCCTGACATCCCCTCCCGCTGATCCCATCGACGCGCTGGGAGGCTCTCTGTGAGCGAACGTCTCAATGCGTGGCCGACGCTGGTCTATGAGGACCTGGCGCCCATGGTTGACTACGTGAACCGGGTGGTACAGGTCGCAGGCAAGTACACCCTGGACGAACCCTTCGAAGTCGGCTGGGGAAATATCGTCCTCGATGTCACCCCCCGAGGGCTCAGTACGCCAACCCTTCGGCAGCGAGGCGTGACCTTCACGGTGCACTACAGCTTGCTCGACGGCGGCGTGGTCATCGAGGCCGACAATGGCTCGCGGATGGTGCCATTGTCCAAGGGATCAGTCGCCATGTTCTATGCGTCCTTCTGCGATGCGGCAGCCCAGCTCGGCATACACCGACCGCGCAGCTCGTTGATCTGCGAGATTCCGGATGCCCCGCCGCGTTTCGAGGACGATCACGTCGAACGCACCTGGGATGGCCACGCGGCCCGGCTGATCTGGACAGCGTTCAACCTTGCCGCTGACGGGCTCGAGGCGTGGCAGGCTCCCTTCCTGGGACACCGCCCCCGAGTCGGTGTGATGTGGGGCGGCTTCGACCTGTCAGCCACGCGTTTCCGGGCGCAGCCCACCGTGCCGCCGCCCCACCAGCCGCCGTTCATGCAGAACGCCCAGCTCGACGCGTATGTGTCGGTGGGATTCTCCTTCGGGGATGCCAAGGCGCCGAACGTGGGCATGTACGCGTACATCTGGCCCCAGCCGGACGGACTCGAAGGCCGGTCCTGGGGTGTCAAGGGCGCCGCCTGGCATCCCGACGCTGGCCTGGTTCGTCTGCCGTGGGCCAAGCTCAGGGAGACAGCGGACCCGCACCAGGCCATTGTGGCGTTCGGTGACGCCGTCTACGATGCCGCCGTCGAGACGGCAGGCTGGCCGTCCGACCTCGTCGGACCCCGCGTCGAGGGTTGGTACATGAGCAGGACACCGCCCCCGCTCGTCCAGCACCAGCACGGCTGACGCAAGTCGAGATTCCTGGCTTGGAAGTAGAGGTCGAACTCGATGTACTCGATGTCGGTGAAGCGCACTTCTTCCAGCATCGCGGCGCGGCGGCCACTGTCTTGGAAGTACACGTCTTTGAGTGCTTCAGCGGCGATCTCTTGTAGTCGCTGTTCGTTGGCGCCCTGGTCTTGGGGTTGGAAGAGGCGGGCGGCGTACTGCGGTGGTAGTGCCACGGTGAGGTGTCGCAGGCGGGCGTCGTCGGTGGTGGTGGAGAGCGCGCGCCGATCCGGGCGGTTTGACATCCTCGCCCACCTAAAGGAGGGCGAGGATGTCAATCCTTCTTGCCCGGGATCTTGGTGATCCGCGTTTTCCCTGGCCAGAGGAGGTCGGCTCGTGTGCCCGGCGGTCGTCATTGGTCGTCATAGGCCACTAACGAGTGACCTCGGACGGCCCAGAGACGGCCCCGCTTCGGCGCACTCCACTGACGGCCGGCACTTCGATATGACCTGTCTGGACCTCGGCCGACGACAGTCAGCCACGATGGCGGGCGCGCCGACCGACCACGCACGCGTATGCCTCACCGCACCCCCGCCGGCTCAGCCGGGCTGCCGCTGCTGTCGACTACAGCAAGCCAGGCGGCCAGCCCGTGAGGACGCTTCCTGTGCCCTCAGCTCAGCTTGGGAAGCTAAGTTCTCAGGGGTGTTGCTCTGGTAACCGCCGTGGGCCCAGACCTTCGACACGGTGGGGTGGTCCGCGGCAGGTCGTCGAGCAGGAGCTTGCCGCCGGCGGTGTCGTGCACGGACGCGGCGGTGACCAAGACGGCCAGGACCAGGCCGAGGGTGTCGGTATGACGTGCCGCTTGCGTCCTTAGCAGCGCCTAGCCAAGCACCCAGGAAGAAGACTTCACCGACGGGTGGGGGAGTAGTGGAGCCGTTGCGGGCGCGGTGCCCCACTTTTTGATTCTACCGGCGGTAGAATCAAGGGCATGAGCAAGCCGACCAGTATCAAGACCAGCGAGGAAGTGCGGAACCGGTTGCGGATCCTCGCTGAGGAGCGCGGCACCACCATCACGGAGCTGCTCGAGGACCTCGCCACCCGTGAGCTCACGGCAGCTGAGCGAGAACAGCGGGCTGCCGAGGCCGCACGTGAGCTCGGCATCGAGTACACCGAGCAGGTCCAGCAGACCGGCCAGGACGCCTGGGAGAAGATCCGCGCCCACCAGGGCGGCGCCGCCGCATGAACCTGACGGCCGTCCTGGACCACACCGCTCTGGCCGCTCTCTACCGTGCAGACCCCTTCTTCACCGGCCTCTACATCGAGGCATCTCGCGGCACCGGCCAGGTCATCATTCCCTCCCTGTCCGTCCTGGCTGCCGAGCGGCACATTGTCGGCGCCGGCAAGCACGCGGCGTCGCTGCGATTCGCGGAACAGGTGCCCTTCACCGCGGCGCACGCGGTCGATGCGATGGCTTGGAAAGACGTGGACTGGCCGGTGGCTCACGCGGCGGCGATCGCCTGGCAGGCAGCCAAGGAAGGCGCGACCCTCACGGTGTTGTCGCTCGAGCCTGAGCAGTACGCCGCAACCGGCATCACTCCACTGGACCCCAGCTGAGACAGGATCTTGCGCACGGGTGATCAGGGTTCCGGTTGTCTCAGCCCGCCCCAACGGGATGATCCGCACGAGAGCGCAAAAGGGGTCAAGCAGCCCGAGGGCTCGTCACATCCACCCTGAGCATCGGGTAGCCGCTGCCGTCGAGCTCACACCCACCGACGAATGACAGGAAGGTGAGATTCGCTGGCGCCGGAACCCGATGCACCGCAAGCTCGTCAAGCATGCGGCATTCACCGAGCAGTACCCCGTCGCGATCCTCTCGGACTGCGCCGTGTACGCCGCCGACGGCCGACGGCCCGTCTCCGCTGGACTTCCTGCCCTACCCCAACGGCAAGCCTCTGCAGGGCGGCTGGCGGCTCGGCATCTCCCCGGGCATGGTCAAGCACGAAGGCATCCAAACCGTGCTGTGGGGCGAAGGTGTCCGAGAGCAGTTCCAGGCGCCAGAACTCAACCTCGCCCGGTACATCAAGGACGGCCAAGTCACCACAAGGACAACGGGGAGTAGGGCCTCGGCGAGGCCGCCGGTGTCCGCGTCGACGATCGCCCCCACCGTGAGCACACCCGCGGACCGCGCTGCCGCGGCGAGCCTCGAAGTCCAGGCCGTCGACGGCCGTCTGCTCCCCGTACCTCTTGGTCAGCTGCTGCGCGTCGATCATGGGCGCTCTTTCTCTCGGGCTCAGCGTCCGTCGGATCCGACGCCTCACCCGCAACACCCGCAACGCTAAGTCCCCGATCACCTCGGTTCAGTGGTACTGGAGGCTGAAACGGCCCGCGCACGTGGTACCGCGGTACTACGCGACTCCGAGCGCGCCCCCAGTGAGTATGCCCTGCGGAAAAGTCCACGGATATCACCAACGCAACCATCGCGACCAGGGCATTCGCCGAGCTGCTCAGGTTGCGTTCAGATAGTCCGTGCGGTGTTGAAATTCATGCACGGACGGCCGGCGGGGCAAGCGAAGGGCGTGTTCCCCGCCGTCGGGCTGGACGGTGGGGAACACGCCCTTCCTGCCTACGGGGAGGGCTCCATGAGCGTCACGCCACGATGATGTCCGCGGACGGGCGCACCTGCGAGCAGACGTCGAGCACCTGGTGCGGCACGTGCCCCTCGAACGCCGCGAACGGCGTGGGATCCACCGCCTTGTCGTCTACCGCGGGGTAAGCCTCGAAGCGCGGGGCCCACGTGCGCACGCCGAGACGTGAGGTGGTCGAGCATTAGTCGACCATGTAGGCCACGCCGCGGGCGTGCATGTACGGGTTGAGCGAGTCGACCGCCTCGATGACCGACTCGTTGGCGATCTCGGAGTAGGGGTGGCCCTGCTCCAGCAGCAAGTCCCCTGGCCATCATGACGCCGCAGAAGACACCGGCGGTGAACGGGTTGAGCGGGACCTCACCGTCCGCGTCACGGCGGGCACGCGCGTCCTGGCCGACACGCCACATCTCCGCCTGGTCGATCTTGCCCATCGGGAAGCGGCCGAGGCGCTTGCCCGCCAGGATGACGCTGCGGATCTCGTTGCTGGAGCTCACCTCGTCGTAGATCTCCGCGGTCATTTCCAGGGCGACCCGGTATGACGCGGCATAGGCCTCCGCAAACACGCCCTTGGCCTCTTCGCCGAGGCGCTGGTAGACGCCGATCAGGCCGTCCTTGGAGAGGGTCTGCGAGAGCGGTAGAGACGCTCCGCGGTGCCGTGCACGCCCCCGAGCGGTATGGAGCGCTCGCCGGTGAGGTCCGACGGGTACTCCGACCGCAGGGTCCTCTGGAAGGTAAAGGGCGCGCCGAGCGCCACCGACCAGCCGAGAGCGCGGTCGACAACCCGCCCGGTGACGTCCTGCTCGACGGCGAAACTGGCGTTGATCCCGGCCCCGTTGACCGTGGCACCCTGCACGTACAGGTCCCGCACCGACGGGCCCATGCCCTTGGGGTAGACCGCGACCACATCGACGTCCGCCGGGAACGTCTCACCGACGTCCCGATGGTGGCCCAGCAGGAAGCCGTGCGAGAGTCCCGGCGTGGTGCCCGGGCGCAACGCGGCGAAGATCTCCCGGTAGTGCTCGGCGAGCGCGGCGTCGGAGATGAGCAGCAGCCCCCTGTCGGAGGCCGCGATGACCTCGAACATCTCGCCGAGCGTGCCGTCCTGTTCGGTGAAGCCCGCGGCTCTCCGCGTCCCCGACCACCGGTCGTCCCACTCCGGGGTCGGTTCCGCCGGACCTCACCTCGCCGATAGAGCCTTGACGACTTCCTGCGCGAGAGGGCCCGAGGACGCTGGATTCTGGCCCGTGATGAGGTTGCGGTCCGCGACCGTGTAGGGCTCCCAGGCAGGGCCCTTCGAATAGTCGGTGGGCAGCTTCCTCAGTTCGTCCTCCAGCAGCCACTTGGCCTTGTCGGCGAAACCGACACCGGCCTCCTCCTCGTTGCAGAAACCCGTCACCCGGAAGTTCGCGAAAGGCGTCTCGCCGTTAGCGTCACGGGTCGCGAGAAAGGCGGCCGGGGCATGGCACACGACGCCGAGGGGTTTGCCGGAGGCGAGTGCCTCCCGTAGGAGAGCCCCGGAGTCCGGGTCGACCGAAAGGTCTTCCATCGGGCCGTGTCCTCCGGGGTAGTAGACCGCATCGTAGTCCTCAAGACGCACGTCCTTGAGAGAGATGGGGTGCCGCAGCTCCTCGGCCTTCTCGATGACGGCCTCTTCCCGGAGGGAGTTCTCCTCGCCGCCCGTCATACTGGGACGCAGGCTCATCGTGTCCACAACCGGAATGACACCGCCCGGAGTTGCGACGGTGACCTCATGTCCGGCATCGGTGAACACGGTGTAAGGCGCCACGAACTCCTCCGCCCAGTAACCGGTGGGGTGCCGGTGCCCGTCCTTCAGGGTCCAATAGCTTGCGCCGGTCATCACACAAAGGATCTTGGCCATGGAATGCTCCTGCAGAGGACGACACCCGGGGAGGGCGCAGTACGACCAGTTTGAGACATGCATAACAAGGATGAGCGGAGATCCTGTAGCCGGCAACTTGCGACCGATGGATGCACGCATATCGTGTGTGAGTGCCGAGAAGCGGTAATAGGATTCTGGTGCCTAAAAAGCAGGGTTTACGCGGCCCCGACAGCAGAATGTTCGGGAGGATTGCCATGATCAGACCCTATGGCCCCTGCGATTTCCTGCCGCAGATCAGGACCTTCTCGTTGACCTCTGATTCCGTGGCCAGCGGCGAGCAACTGGCCCGCGAGCATGTGAGCGGCATCCTTGGGGCAGGGGGATCGGATATCTCACCGCAGCTGAGCTGGTCCGGATTTCCCGAGGAGACTCAAAGTTTCACGGTGGCGATGTTCGATCCCGATGTGCCTACCGCTTCGGGCTTCTGGCATTGGGCCAAGGCCATGAAGTTATGGGCTGTTGGGTGCTGTCAACAGGATGTCGATGCTGATGGTGGCTTTGTAGGTGCGTCGGTCGACGCGCAGGCTCTTGTAGGCGTAGCGGGACAGCGGCCGTTTGACGGCACGGGGGCTGACGCGCAGGTGGCGGGCGGGCATGAGGTGGTTCAGGACTGCCCGGCCGATGGTGCCGACGAGGTCGATGGTGGTGTCGGCGATCACGCCTGCGGCCTGGACGATCTGGTCGCGGGCGGTGTGGAGAGCGATGCTGAAGCTGGCTCGGTCCGGGTCGGCTCCGGGGACGGTGCTGGTGGCGTCGGCGATGGCGATCCTGATCACCTGGTAGACGGTCAGTAGCGCGTAGATCTCCTGCGCGATGCCCGGCAGGGTGCGGGAGCGCAGCACGCGGCGGCCGAGCATCGATTTCTTGATCGCGAGGTAGGCGGACTCCACTTCCCATCGCTCGTGATACAGCCTGACCAGCTCGAAGGCCGGATACCGGCGCGGGTCGAGCAGGGTGGTGGCCAGGCGGTAGACGCCGGTGTGCCTCCCGCTGGCGGTGGAGATGGTGATCTCGCATTCGATGATGCGGACCTCCACTGTGCCGATCTGGGACAGGAAGGAGCCGTCGTCGAAACGGCGCAGGACGGGCGGCTTACGCGTTGCGGAGAGTCGGGCCAGGAAGTCGGCGCCGGTGCCGGCCACGGCGTGGAGGAAGGCGTTGGTGGCAAATCCCCGGTCCAGCAGCACGATCATGCCCTGGTGCAGTGAGCGCAGCAGGCGGCGTCCCAGGACGGGCTCGCCGGGTTTGCGGGGGCCGAAGACGGCGTCGATGACCGCGCGGGTGCCGCAGGCCACCAGGGCGACCAGCAGGACCTGCGGATAGCCGGAGGCGGCGGTGTACTGGTTGGCCCCCTTGCCCAGCCGGGCCCGCACGTCCGCGTCGTCGGCGACGTCCAGGTAGGTGCCGTCGATCGCGACCACCAGCAGTCCGGCCCAGCGGGTGCCGGCCGTGCGGACCGCCGAGGCCGGGCCGCGCAGCAGGTCGAACAGGGCCCGCATCGGGCGCACGCCGAGCCGGGTGCGGGCGTGCCACAACGCGGTCGCGGTCACCGCCGGCAGAGGCAGTGCCTCAAGGGCGCCGGTCAGCTTGCGCCACACGGTCGGGTAACCGCATTCCTCGAACAGCGTGGCCGCGAGCAGCAGGTAGACCACCACCCGGGCCGGCAGCTTCCGCAGCCGCTGCTGCACAGCCCCGCACTCGGCGAGGACCTCATCGACCATCTCGAACGGCACAACCTGGGTTAACTCGCCCAGATGACCCGGCGCGAAGACGCCTTCGGCTACCGCGATCTCACGCGGGATGACAGACTGTCCGGACAGCGGAGCCTCCGGTCCTTGAACGGCTTGTCTTGGCGGACCAGCCAGTTCTACCGGGGCTCCGCTTCTCGCGTCCGGCGTCCTTCCAGATCAGCCCTCACTTGCGGCCACGACTAACTTCATGGCCTTGACCTTTAGGTGGGGGAGGAGTCACCAGTAGTCCTGTGGAGCAGGCCGCAGGCCAGCAGGCCGCAGGCCGCCTGGCGGCACCGTTCGGGAGCCGGGGCCGTCCTATGTCTGGCCGACCATGGCGGCGGGTTGGACGATGCGGTCGAAGTCCTCGGCGCTGATGTAGCCGGAGGCCAGCGCGGCCTCGCGCAGGGTGGTGTCCTCGTCGTTGGCCTTGTGGGCGATCGCGGAGGCCTTGTCGTAGCCGATCACGGGCGAGAGCGCGGTGACCAGCATGAGCGAGCGGTCGACGTAGCTGTCGATCTGGTCCCGGTTGAGCCGGATGCCCTCGATGCAGTATTCGCGCAGCTTGGCGCAGGCGTCGGCGAGGATGGTGGCCGCGTGCAGAAAGTTGTTGATGATGACCGGCCGCATGGCGTTGAGCTCGAAGTTGCCCTGCGTGCCGGCGAAGGCGATCGCCTCGTCCTCGGACAGCACCTGGAGGCAAACCATGACCATCGCCTCGCACTGGGTGGGGTTGACCTTGCCGGGCATGATCGAGGAGCCGGGCTCGTTCGCCGGGAGGACGATTTCGTCGAGGCCGCAGCGGGGTCCTGAGGCCAGCCAGCGGATGTCGTTGGCGATCTTCATCAGGGGCACGGCCAGGGCCCGAAGTCCGGCGGAGGCGCCGACCACGGCGTCCAGGCCGCCCTGGGCGGCGAACTTGTTCTGCGCGGTGGTGAACGGGTGGGCGGTCGCGGTGGCGATCTCGGTGGCGACCTGCTCGCCGAATCCGGGTGGGGCGTTGAGTCCGGTACCGACGGCGGTGCCGCCCATGGCGAGTTCGTACAGGCCCTCGGCGGATCTGGCGGCCCGGTCGATGCCTTGGTGCAACTGGTGGGCGTAGCCGGACCACTCCTGCCCCACGGTGAGCGGGACGGCGTCCTCCAGGTGGGTGCGGCCGATCTTCACCACGTCATGCCAGCGCCGTGCCTTGGTCTCGATGGCCTGCTGCAGGGCGCCCACGTCGGGCAGCAGGTGCTCGTGGATCTCTTTAACCGCGGCGATGTGCATGGCCGTGGGGAAGGTGTCGTTGGAGGACTGCCCCATGTTGACGTGGTCGTTGGGATGGATCGGAGACTTGCTGCCCAGTTCCCCGCCGACCAGTTGGATGGCACGGTTGCTGATCACTTCGTTGGTGTTCATGTTGGACTGCGTGCCCGACCCTGTCTGCCACACGTACAGCGGGAAGTGATCGTCCAGTTTCCCTGCGATGACCTCGTCGGCCACCCGCTGGATCAGGTCGGCCTTCCAGGCCGGCAGCCGACCGGCGCGCCCGTTGACGAGGGCGGCGGCCTTCTTGACGTAGCCGTAAGCGTGGTAGACCGCTTTGGGCATCCGGTCGTCCCCGATGGAGAAATGGATCAGGGACCGTTGTGTCTGGGCGCCCCAGTAGCGATCCGCGGGGACGTCGATGGCGCCCATGGAGTCGGTCTCCCGCCGGGTGCCGGTCGCGTGCAGACCGACGGGGATGTCGAGGATCTTCGGGGCTTCGTCCTGACTGGCCCGCCCGGCCCGGTCGGCCGCGGAGTGTTCCGTCTTCATGCTGCGGCTCCGTCGGTGTAGATCGGCTGCCACATGGCCTTCCGGACAGTTTCGGAGACGTCGGTCGGCTTGCTGGTGGCCACGCCGTCGTCGAGCGCCGCCTTGACCACCGCGGTCGCAGTGGCCGCCGAGGACTCCCGAAGGTTTTCCACGGGTGGCAGCAGGGAGGCTCCGGGCCCCGACGGGTCGACCTGGTCCGCGACGGCCTGCGCGGCCGCGAGCAGCATGCCCGAGCTCACCTGGGACGCCCCGGAGACGATCGTGCCCAGGCCCAGTCCCGGGTACAGCAGCGCGTTGTTGGCCTGCCCGATCTCGTAGGTCACGCCGTCGTATTCCACGGGTGGGACGGGGATGCCGGTCGCCACCAGCGCCTTTCCCCCGGACCAGGCGATGACGTCGGCGGGCATGGCCTCGATCCGGGAGGTGGGATTGGAGATCGGGAAGATGATCGGCCGCTCGGTACCCTCGGACATGGACTGGACGACCTCGCGTGTGAAGGCGCCGTGCGCGGTGGAAGTGCCCAGCAGGATTGTGGGTTCGACCCGGCGCACCGTTTCCAGCAGCGAGATCGCGCCGTCGTCCCTCGTCCAGTCCGCGACCTCGTCCGGATCGCGTGCGTAGGGCTGCTGGAAGTCACGCAGGCCGTCCATGTCGCGGGTGAGCAGGCCCTGTTTGTCGATCAGCCACACTTGTGCGGCGGCCTGCTGCGGATCCGCACCGTCGCGGACCATCGCGTCGCGCAGCTGGTCGGCGATGCCCACCCCGGCGGTGCCGGCGCCGAAGACGACCAATTTCTGGTCCCGCATCCGCACACCGCTGACCTTGACGGCGGACAGGGCGGCGGCCAGCGTGATGGCTCCAGTGCCCTGCATGTCGTCGTTGAAGATCCGATAGCGGCCGCCGTACTGCTCCAGGATCCGCCGTGCGTTGCTGGGACCGAAGTCCTCGAAGTGCAGCAGCGCGTCGGGGAACGTGGACGACGCCGTCTCCAGGTACCTCTCGATGAACGCGTCGTAGTCGGCGCCACGAACGCGGGAGTGCCGGTTGCCCAGGTACAGCGGATCGTCCAACAGCGACCTGCGGTCCGTGCCCACGTCCAGCGACACGGGAACGACGCGGCGCGGGTCGATGCCGGCGGCCGCCGTGTAGACCGCGAGCTTGCCGACCGAGATCTGGATCCCTCCCACACCCCAGTCACCGATGCCCAGGATCTCCTCCGCGTCCGTGCACACGATCAAGTCGACATCCTCGGGCCCGAGCTGAAGCGTGGCGAAGGCCTTCTCCATGTCGTCGGGCCGATCGATGGACAGGAAGATGCCGCGCGGGCGGCGGTACTCGTGGGAGTATTTCTCGATCGCTTCGCCCACAGTGGGGTCGTAGACGATCGGCAGGAGCTCCACGAGATGCTCGACGAGGACCCTGAAGTACAGGGTCTCGTTGCGGTCGTGGAGCTGTTCCAGATAGACGTTCTTGGCTAGGTCGCTGCCCTGAGCCTGCATCTGCTGGTAGGCACGCTGAGTCTGCTGCTCGAGTGCGAGCACCCCGGAAGGCAGGCGCCCGGTGAGGCCGAGGGCCTCCCGATCCTCCGGGGTGAAGGCCACGCCACGGTTACGCAGCGGATCGATCAGAACGCTGGGGATGGCCGGGGTCCGCGCGTGGCTCTCGGTCATGAGAATCTCCCTCTGTGCGAAAAATGCCCGCCATGCCCGTGTCGGCTCCGGCCGGGTGATCACGCGGGCACGTTCCATGCCACTGTCGCCGGCACGTCGAAGTGCGGTTCACGCCCGCCCAGCGGATATGCGGCTAGGAACTTCGCCGCGCAGGTCGGCAGGGTGCGACCTCGACCGGTCCTTGTGCGGGTCGGAGCCCCGCGGCCCGGCGGAGTATGGAGGTGTGAGACCGGCGTTCCGGCGTGGGCGGGCGTTCACAAGAACACCGCCCGGGGCGCCCGCCCCGCCCGCCGCGGTCGATCGCGGTCGACGCCTCATCGGTGCCACGGTATGAATCCAGGCTAACTACCGGACGACGGGCTGCGCGACCTCACTCGTCGACGCGTCGGATGACCAGCACGGGCCACGACGCCGGGAACCCGGGCGACTACTCCGTGGACCCCACCCGACTGCAACGAGGCCGGCCCGCACTGGCCCGGTGTGCGCCGGGGAGTGGCCGCCCACGCCGTGGACCCTCAGAACGTGGCCCGCCTGTGGCAGGCCTTCCTCGACATGCTCGTAGCCGCGGCAACGACCGCCTGATGGCGCCACGGCCGTCAGCGGCTTGAGACTTAGGCGCTGTTTCTCGGATCATGTGCGGAGCCAGATGATGAGTGCTGCGAGGGTGACAGTGCCGAGGTAGGTGTAGGCCCGTTTCTCGTAGCGTGTGGCGACGGCGCGGAAGCCTTTCAGGCGGTTGATGGCACGTTCGACCGTGTTGCGTTTCTTGTAGCGCTCGCGGTCGAAGCCGGCGGGCCGTCCGCCCCGGGATCCCCGGTTGCGGCGGTGTCTGCGCTGGTCGAGTCGTTCGGGGATGGTGTGGGATATGCCGCGTCGTCGCAGGTAGTGGCGGTTTTCACGGGACGTGTAGGCCTTGTCGGCCAGGACATGGTCAGGTCGGGTGCGAGGTCGGCCGACTCCGATGCGGGGCACTGACACTTGTTGCAGGACCGGCTCGAGTTGGGGGCCGTCTCCGTAGTGTCCTGGTGTCAGGAGGACGGCGAGCGGCCGGCATCGTCCGTCGGCTGCAAGGTGGATCTTGGTGGTGAAGCCGCCGCGGGAACGTCCCAGACACTCGCCGACCTGACCACCTCCTCCAGCCGGACGAGCAGTTTGCGAAGCACCGGATCGACCTGGTTCGTCCGCCGGTGGACCCCCTTTTGAGGAATCGCGGCAGGCGGCGTCTTCCTTGCGCCGGCGGCGTGCTGGTGAGCCCGCACTGCCGTGGAGTCCACCGACACGTCCCAGTCGATCCGGCCCGCGGCGTCCTCGGCGGCCTGCACCTTCGACAGAAGCATCTGCCAGGTGCCGTCCGCCGACCAGCGGCGATGGCGCTTGTAGACCGTCTCCCACGGCCCGAACCGATCCGGCAGATCGCGCCACTGGACTCCCGTACGGACCCGGTACAACACCCCGTTGATCACCCGGCGGTGATCACTCCACCGGCCCCCACGTGTGCCACCACGAGGTAAGAACGACTCCAGCCGATCCCACTCCGCGTTCGTCAGATCACCGCGTCCCATGCATCCAGCCTGCCCCCAACACCCCACTCGTGTAAGGAGATCCGAGAAACAGCGCCTAGTCGTGCGGTGTCACATGCGGTCGGCTTCCAGGACCGCGCGGGTGAACGCCTCGGGAGCCTCCTGCGGGACGTTGTGACCGATGCCCTTCAGCGTACGGTGGACGTACGGGCCGGTGAACTTGCCGCGGTAGGCCGCGCCGTTGTCAGGCGGGGTGAAGGGGTCCAGCGCACCGTCGAGCGTGACGGTGGGCACGTTGATGGGTGGACCTTCGGCAAGCCTCGCCTCGAGGCCCTCGTAGCGCGGGTCGCCCGGTGCGAGCCCGAGCCGCCAGCGGTAATTGTGGATGACGATGTGGACGTAGTCCGGGTTGTCGAACGCCTGGGCGGTGCGGTCGAAGATGGCGTCGCTGAAGTGCCAGGTCGGCGAGACATTGCGCCAGATGAGCTTGGCGAAGTCGCGCCGGTACTTGGCAAGGCCCAACTCACCCCGCTTGGTGGAGAAGTAGTACTGGTACCACCACGCCCACTCGGCCGCCGGGGGCAGTGGTAGGTGCTGCTGCTTGCGGTCGGTTATGAGATAGCCGCTCACGGAGACCAGGGCCTTGCAGCGCTCCGGCCACAGCACGGCGACGATGTCGGCGGTGCGGGATCCCCAGTCGAAGCCGCCGAGGACGGCCCGCTCGATCCGCAGGGCGTCCATCAGAGCGATGATGTCCAGCGCAAACACCGCCTGCTCGGCGTTGCGCAACGTCGTGCGCGACAGGAAGGTGGTTGTTCCGTAGCCGCGCAGGTAGGGGACGATGACGCGGTAGCCGTGCGTGGCCAGCAGCGGTGTCACCTCGACGTAGCTGTGGATGTCGTACGGCCAGCCGTGCAGCAGGATCAGCGCGGGGCCGTGGGCGGGTCCTGCTTCGGCGTAGCCGATGCTCAACTCCCCGGCGCGGATCTGCTTCAGTGCGGCGAAGGACGGGGCCCCTCGCGCCTTGGCGAGCCCGGCTGCTTCCGCGCCCGTTCTGGAGGCCGCCGAGGAGGGACGGAGCATCCCAGCCAGTGAGGCAACCGCTGTGCTCGTCGTGCCCGCGCCGAGGACCTTGCCGAAAGTCCGTCTCTTCATGGGGAACCGTCCTGTCGTGTCCGCTCGTCGGGGAGAGCCAGAGCTGGGCCGCCGCGCCTCCCGGTTCGACAGGCACCCAGGACGAATGTCACAAAGCCGCTGACAAGGCGCCCTCCAGCTGCGTCCGAACGGGGGACGGCAACATGGCCTGCAGAACGACGCGGCCGACATGGTCATCGACCGGCCTGTCGCCCATGCGCCTAGTCAGGGCTTTGGGGCGGGCCGACTCGCTGGCGTAGAAGCGTCCCAGGGCACAGCCGTCGGCGAGGGTGCGGTCGAAGCGTTCGGCCTTGCCGTTCGTCTGCGGGCGGTAGGGCCGGGTCTTCTTCGGTGTGATCCCGAGTTCGTCGCAGGCCCGGCTCCAGTGCCGGGAGCGGTAGGCGGAGCCGTTGTCGGTGAGGACCCGTTCCACGCTCACCCCGCGGGCGGCGAACTACCAGTTGACCGCGCGGTGCAGGACGTCGACTGCGGTGGCGGTCGCCTCGTCGTCGCGGATCACGGCGTAGGCGACGCGGGAATGGTCGTCGCCAACGGTGTGGACGAACGCGGTTCGCAGCAGCGGTCCTCGGTGCTTGTTGCGGGGCCTGCCGGGTGTTGCGGCACGATTTTTGCGGCCCTGGACGCGTCCTGCAGGCAGCCCCGGCGGACCGACGGGTTGCGACAGAGCGTGCTCGACCTGCCGGGTGCGCTCGTCGGCGAGGACTTCGACCCGGTCGTTCGCCAGTGCCTCCATGGTCTGCTTCGCGACGTCTTCCGTACACCCCGAATTCCGTCGGCGAGGGGCTGGCCCGCGCTCGTGAGGCTGACTGCACCGGTTGCGCATCCTGCGCGCCGACCCGCAGTTCTGGAGGGGGTCTCACCGCCGTTCGTCAGCCGTCTTGTGGCCAAGGACTCCGCACAGCGGCCGACCGGTGGCGGGGTATGGGACGCCCTCAGGGAGATCAACGACCGTCACTCCGAAGAGCCGCAGCCCAGCAGCGGCTTGGGCCTCTCCGGTGAGGTGGTCGTGAGCCATGCTGAAGCCGCCGACGGCGCGATCATCCTCCTGCGCTTCGCAGTCGGCCACGGTCAGGATGCCGGGGTTACGAGGCGATCGTGACCGGCACAGGATCCGGCACTGCGGTGTCGGGTCGCAGGGTCAGGCCGCTGTGCAGGAACTGCTCGATGTCGGCCGGCCCGAGTCCGAGGGCGCGGGCGTTCCTTCGTCGTCCTGGGCGAAGGCGAGCAAGAACTTGCGGCTGGCAGGGTCGGCTTCTACTTGTTGAGGAATTCCAGCAGGTCCCGGTTGAACCTCTCCTTGTCCCCCGGCACCATCGCGATGCCGTGGGAGCTGCCCTCGTACACCTTCAGCTCGGCGTTCGGGATGATCTGGGCGGACTTGCGGCCGGTGGCGTCGATGGGCACGACCTGGTCGTCGTCGCCGTGCACCACCAGGGTGGGGATGTCGAATTTCTTCAGGTCTTCGGTGAAGTCGGTGTAGCCGAAGGCGTCCACGCATCGCACGCCGCCTTCGATGGTCTGCGCCATCGCCATGTACCAGAAGGCGTCCTTGTTGCCCTGGGTGACTTTGTTGCCGGGACGGTTGGCGGAGAAGAAACCTTCCGCGGTGTCCTTCCAGAACTGGGAGTGCTCGGTGAGGATGCCGTTCTTGAGTGCGTCGAACACCTTTTCCGGCACGCCCTCGGGATTTTTGTCAGACTTGATCATCACCGGCGGGATGGCGGACAGCAGCACCGCCGAGCGCAGCCGCCCGGTGCCGTGTCGGCCGATGTAGCGCGCGAGCTCGCCGCCACCCATGGAGTGCGCGACCAGGGTGACGTCTCGCAGGTCGAGGTGGGTAAGCAGGTCGTTGAGGTCGTCGGCGAAGGTGTCGAAGTCGTAGCCGTCCCAGACGGGCGTGGAGTGTCCGTGTCCGCGACGGTCGTGCGCGATTCCGCGGTATCCGGCGTCGACGACGGCCTTGAGCTGGTCCTGCCAAGCGTCGCCATTGAGCGGCCAGCCGTGGATGAACACCACGGGACGCCCCTGGCCCCAGTCCTTGTAGAAGATCTCGACACCGTCGCGGGTGGTGCAGATGGGCATGTGGCCTCCGTTGGCGCAGCTCCGGCCGTACGTGGGCAGACCGGGCGGAAGAGAGGGATGTTCTGGCACCCGCTTGCCAGCGGAATGCATGCCCGCACCGGGCGCAAGCGTCGACCGCCAGATGGCCCACGTGACGGTGTGGTGCCGGCCCTTCGATCGAGCCGACGCTCGCCGAAGCACGACGACCGCTGCCTGGGGATGAGGCTCTGCGGCGTACGAAATCGCGGAGCAGAAAGTGGACGGTTTCCGGGCCAGCCCTTCGCGCGTCCCGGACTCGTGGTGATCCTGACATCGCCGCCGCCACGGCCGAAGACGGGTTCGCAGCGTATCGGCGGATGTGCGGGGCCCCATCCATGGGTCACCCATGTCGGCTATACCATCCATAGCGCACACTCGTCCGGCGACAACGGACGCATCACAGACGTTGTATTGGCCTGACCTCTGGTCGGCCCGAAGCGGTGAGCAAGTTCGCCGCAACGCAGGTCCCAGGTGCGCCGGGACGTCCGTGTCATGGGGCTGTGAGGCCGTCGATCGCCACGGGAAGGTGGCGGGGGCCGCGCAGGACGGGGTTGGCGCGGTAGGGTGGCGGGTCCGCCAGGAGCCGTGGGTTCTTCAGCCGGCGGAAGAGTTCGGGCAGGGCGAGCTGCGCCTCCATCCGGGCCAGCGGGGCGCCGAAGCAGTAGTGAATGCCGGTGTAGAACCCCAAGTGCTGGTTGTCCGCGCGGTCGGGATCGAACCGGTCGGGATCCTCGAAGCGTTTCGGGTCGCGGTTGGCCGAGGCCAGCATCAGCCGGACAGGCGCGCCCTTGGGAATGGTGGTACCGGCGATGTCGATGTCTGCCAGGGCGGTGGTGAACGGTATGAACTGGACCGGCGGCTCGTACCGCAGCACCTCCTCGACGAGCGGGACGACAAGCTCCGGGTCCTCCCGGAACCGCTCGAGGACCTCGGGGTGGCGCAGCAGCGTGAGCGTCGCGTTGCTGATCAGATTGACGGTGGTCTCGTGGCCCGCGATCAGGAGAAGAATCGCGGTGGACACCAGCTCCGTCGTCGACATGCTGCCGCCGGGGCCCGTTTCGCGGGCGAGGGGACCGAGGATCCCGCTGCCGTTGCGGCGGCGCTTGGTGTCGATCAGGCCGGAGAGGTAGACGCCCAGCTCGCGGCGTGCCTGCTGGGCTCTTTCCGCGCCTCTTTGCCCGCCACTGGGATCGAGCCCCGACGCGACGGTGTCGGCCCAGCCGTGGAAGCGTTGTTCGTCTTCGCGCGGCACGCCCAGGACCTTGCAGATGGCCGTGACGGGGAGCGGGTAGGCGAAGTCGTCGACCACGTCGATCTCGTCCTTGCCTTCGAGCCCGTCGAACAGCTCGGCCACGACCCTGGCGAGCTCTTCACGCAGGTCGTGGAGGAACCTGGGGCTGTGCGGCGGCCCGAACGGCCGCATCGCCGCATTGCGCAGCCGGTCGTGTCCGGGCGGGTCCTGAAACAGGAAGCTCGGCGGCAGGTTCGTGTCCTCCTCGGACATGGCGGGGCCGTCGGCGCCGGGGGTGCGGTTGCGCGGGTCGTTGCTCAGCCGCGGGTCGCTGGCCAGGCTCCGCACCTCGTAATAGGCGCTGACCAGGTATGTTCCATCGTCCTGACGGCTGACCGGCGAGGCGCGCAGTGCTGCGTAGAGCGGGTACGGGTCGGCGCGACTCGCGTAGTCGGTGATCTGCGCGAACAGGGTGCCGAGAGTCATGGTGTCTCCTGAGGGCCGACGGTCCGGAAAGAGGGTCAGGCGCGCGCCGGGACGAAATGGACACGCCGCTCGGTCGGTGAGTGGCCGGTCAGGGTGACGGTCGGTTCGTGGGTGGGCAGGTGGGGGTCCGGGAACGCCGGATCGACCGGCTGCACAGCGCCGGCACGGCTGTTCACCACCGGGTAGTCCGGCGGGAACGACGCTCCGGTCTCGATCTGCTGCCGGTAGTGCCCCAGCCACTTGCCCGCGTCGAAGGAAGCCGCGGCGATGACCCGGCCGCGATATCCGTACACCGCGACGAACCGCTCCTCGGCGAGTGCCCCCTGCGCCACGACCAGTTGATCGCCCAGCGTCGGCACACCCACCGACTTGATGTTGACGCCGAACTGAACCGACCAGAACATCGGCACCCACAGGTGCGGGCGGCGCTCGGGACCCGGGCTGATCATGTTGTGAGCGGCGATCCGGGCCTGTTCGACCGCGTTGCCCCAGTGCTCCAGCGACAGGAACTGGTAGCCGAACAGCGGGTGCGGGCTGCGGGCGACATCGCCCGCGGCATAGATGTCGTCGGTCACGATGCCATTGACGTCGAACACCCGGCATCCCGCGTCGCAGGCGATTCCCCTGGGGCCGGCGGCCACTCCGGAGCCGGCGAGCCATTCGGTGTTCCGGATGGCGCCGAGACAGACCACCGCCACGTCGAGGTCGATCACCGATCCGTCGGACAGGTGGGCACGCCGGAGCCGTCCGGCCTGGTCGCCCTCCAGCGCGGTGATACTGACTCCGCAGCGCAGGTCCACTCCGCTATCCCGCTGCAGCCGGGCCGCCACCGCCGCGAGCACCCCGCCGAGGGCGCCGACCAGCGGTGCCGGGCCGCGTTCGGCGACCGTCACCTCCAGGCCGCGCTCCCGGCAGACGGAGGCGATCTCGGAGCCCGTGAAACCGGCGCCGATCACCAGCGTCCGACGGGGGCCGGAGGCGAGTTTCCGGTACAGCCGAGCGGAGTCGTCGCGGGTACGCAGCACGAAAACCCCGTCCAGCGCCGCCTGGTCCGGGTGGAACCAGGGCCGGGCCTTAGTACCGGTGGTGATCAGCAGGCGGTCGTAGGGCACGGTGTCGCCGTCGGCCAGGATTACCTGCTTGGCGGTTCGGTCCAAGCCCGCGGCGGCCAGACCCAGACGCCATTCGGCGTCGACGTCACGCCTGCGCGGCAGCGCGGTGGCCTCGGCGTCCTCCAGCCCCAGCAGCACCTGCTTGGACAGCGGGGGCCGGTCGTACGGCTCGTACGGCTCGTCGCCGATCAAGGTGAGCGACCCGGTGAACCCCCGGTCGCGGAGGACCTCCGCCGCGCGCAGTCCGGCCAGCGAGGCGCCGACGACGACGATGCGCCCCTCCCGCCGGAGGGCCTCGGCACCGGTGTCAGCCGACACGGCCCTCCACCCCCTTTGTCGGCTCGTCGGAGAAGTCGGCGAGGATGGCCTGGACCGGGCAGGCAGCCACGGCTTGTTCCACCTGGTCACGCAGTGCCTCGTCGAAGCGTGAGGTGTAGAGCAGCGCCTCATCGCCGTGCAGCGTGAAGACGTCCGGGGCGAGGAAGGCGCACTGCGCGAATCCCTCACACCGGTTGAGATCGACGACAAGCCTCATCTGGAACCCGCTCCCTACTCGAGCCGCGAAATCCGCAGTCACGCAGCCCTGTGCGTTCGGTTCACTCGAATGGTCGGCATGCCTCCTGTACAGCATCAGCTCGGCGGGAGGGCCACGCAACGCGGCTTCACCGCGAACGGGCGCGCAGTCGCACCGCTTCCAGGAGGAATGCGAAGTCTGCGCACCCCGGGCAGTCTGGAGGGGGGCGCGTGGCATGTCCTCAAGTCGCGCGGTCGGCAGTGGCGACGTCACCGCTGACGCCCGGCACCTCGGGAAGAGGCGCCATGAACGAACTACCGCTGATCGAAGACCACGGACTCAACGGTGACCTGCACACGACCGCGCTGGTGTCCACCGGGGGAACGATCGCCTGGTTCTGCAGCCCGCGATTCGACTCGCCGAGCTTCTTCGCAGCATTGCTCGACGGTGACGGCGGCGGTCACTGGACGATCACTCCCCAGGCGCTGACGTATGCGACCAAGCAGTTCTACTACCCGGACACCGGTGTGCTGCTCACCGGATTCATGACCGAGCAAGGCGTCGGCTCGGTCGTGGATTTCATGCCTCCCGCCTTGCCACACAGTCCAAGGAACCAGCACCGGCTGGTCCGCATGCTGCGCTGCACGCGTGGCGAGATCTCGTTCGACATCGAGATCGCCCCGCGGTTGGACTACGCACGGCAACCGCATGAGGTCACGTCGTCCATGGGCGGCTGGCATTTCGCCGGCCGAGGCAGCCAGCGGCACGTCGACGAGAAGACGTTCGACTCCGTTGTCGATCCGCTCTCCATGGTCGGCCCCGGTGTTTCCGGCACCTGACGCAGAGGCTCTGACACGGGGTCCCGCCTGACTTGCCGACAGAACTCGTGCGCTGCCGGCGGCGGGACGCCGGGTGATCACGTACGACCGGGGGGTTCGGGCGCTCAAATCACATCCTGCCGATCGAGGCCACAGGTGCCCGCCCCCGCGAAATGATCAAAGGAGCCCAGTACGTCACCTGTTGAAGGCGCGGGACACGGCCTGTGCTGGACGCACGCCGAGGAAGTCAACGAGCATCTGCTCAAGTTCCTGGCCTGAGAACTCTCATGTCGCTGCCTGTGCCTCGGTGGGGGGGCAGCCGAGCGGCTCGTACTGACGGGTAGACGCCCGCGACGAGCGCGCCCCGCGAGGCCGCCGAGACCTGACAGGACGGGGTGGTGTCGGTCGCGACCGTCGCGGTCGCCGCGGGTCTCGTCCCCTCTGCCGGAGCGTGAACTCGGGAAGTCGGGCGACTGGCCCGGAAGGCTTGTGAAGCGCCGAGACCGGGCCGCCGCGCGTACCTCGTCCTACGCCCCCGGAAAACGCGACGGCCGGGTCTGCCCGACAGAATTTCATCCGAAGACGATGACCTGGCGTCCGACGACGTCTCCGCGCCCCAGAGCGTCAAGGTTCTCGTTAATGTCCTCCAGCGCGACCTTGGTCACGTTGTGCCTGACGAGGCCAGCCTCGGCGAGCGAGAGGACCTCGACGAGGTCCAGGTGGTTGCCCCAGAACGAGCCGAGGTAGGACAGCTCGGTGCCCACGAACGGGAACTGCCGGTGCTCGACACGCTGGCTCATCAGGCCGACGGCCGCCAGCACCCCCTCGGGGCCCAGCAGGTCGAAGCCCATGGAGACCGAGGACTCGCTGCCGACGCAGTCCAGGATGGCGTCGATCGTCCGGCGGCCGGTGAGCCTCTCCAGCTCGTCCTGAACGGCCTCCGTGGACTTGTTGCGCACGTTGATCCCGTGGTCCGCGCCGTTGTCCTGCGCCACGTCCAGCTTGCTGTCGGTGCGCGCGAGCGCCACCACGGTCGCACCGCCGCCGAGCAGTTTCGCGTACTGGATCGCGTAGCTGCCGAGACCGCCGATGCCCGTGACCGCGACGGTCCGGCCGGGGCCGAGCTTGCCCGTGTCCCGGAGCTTGCGCATCCCCCGGTACGGGGTCATCCCCGCGTCGGTCATCGGGGCCAGGAGCTCCGGCGCCCGCGCCGCCTCCCCCGAGACCGGGATCGCGTGGCGGCACTCCACGGCCATGTACTCGGCGAAACCGCCCGGCGGGCCGAACCCTACCCACCGGCCGTCACCGCTGCACAGCTGTTCGTTGCCCTCCCGGCACTGCCGGCACGTGCCGTCCCCCCAGCTGGGGTTTACCACGACCATGTCGCCCTCCGAGTAGCCCACCGTCGGTGGCACCTCGGCGCCGAGTCCCGCCACCCGGCCCGTGACCTCGTGGCCTGGGATGTAGGGCAGGTCCACCGGGAACGGCCCCTCGAAGTAGCCGTTCAGGAGCTGGTAGTCGCTACGGCACATGCCGGTCGCGGCGACTTTCAGGAGTATCTCTTCCGGCCCGGGCTCGGGCACCGGAACCTCTTCGATCCGAAGGGCTTCCTTGTATCCGTGCATCCGGGCCGCCCGCATCTGCGTCATGGGCGTCTCACTCTCGCCGACCAGCGGAAAAGCGGCTCGGCGCGTGCGACACGGACAGGAAACGGGTCCCGGCGCCGGGTCACCGCGGCCGCCGCTTCGGACTTCACCATGGTTGCGCAGCTGCGGTTGCGATGCATCCCATGTGGTGCCGGGTGATCAGCAGCCGGTGGGTTGGTAGCCGGCCTTCGCGGTGAGTACCGGCTGTGCACGGCGCTCATGTAGGCCATGGCCGCCGCCGAGGCCGAGCCGCTCAGGCGTCTTTGACTGGAGAGGGTAGTCCCGCAGGCATCGTTTGCGCAGATCAGCGCCGGGCAGACGCACGAGAGCGCGAGGCCGGCGGATACTCGGCCTCGCGTTCTGGGTCGGTGATGGGCCACTCAGCTTGAAGTCAGCGCCACACGGGCTCGATCAAGCACCCGTCGTTGCTTCGCTCCTCCGGGCGGGCGCGGGCGGCCGCCCGCAGCGGCCAAGAGGCAGGCACACGGAGCATGAGGTCAGAACACGTGGTGGCTGGGGCGGTTGCTCCGCGACTTGAGCCAGCCGCTTTGGCGCGAGCCTCGAAGATCATGGCACCAACGTCGTGCTTTACCGGACAGGTCCACAGACTGCCCGACCCGCCGGAAGTCTACGGGACCATGATCACTCGCGCCGAAGCAGCTCCCGGCCAATGTCACTACGCCAACCGTGTGCCTCACGGACCGCCGCATGATGAACCGCAGCGCGGCCGAACGATGCCGAACCCCTGGGCACCCACCCGACGCGATAGCCGGCTTACTCACCTGCCTGCGTACGCCCCGACAAGCCGAAACGGCCCGGCGGCCCCGAACCGCCGGGCCGCCGGACCGCCATGAGGGATCAAGATCCGAAGGTGACGATGTACACGGGGCTGTTGGAGCTGCCCTCGTTGTGCACTACCGGACAGGACGTCTTCTGCTCGGTGTCGTTGGTCTTGACCTGAACCCCGCAGAAGGGGGAATCGTCCCAGTTCAGCGTGTTGATGTTGCTGAGTACGGGGATGTTGTCCCCGCCGTTGTCCTGGGGGGCAGCGCTGGCCACCCCGACACCGGCGAAGAGAATCCCGCAGGTGGCCGCGGCCACCGCTGCAATCTTCTGGACGGTCCTCATGTGTTCTCCTCCGCTGCTGTGCCCCGGATCGGGCAGATACCTGGAGAACGATGCGCAAAAAGGATCAGAGCGTAACGTCATTCACCTTCTGATCACTCCTACGGCCGTACAAATCGCGAAGTTGCTGGACGAACTAAGCGGATAATAGGCCTCGTTGTCCGTCGCGCCTAGCGTGACGCTGTTCGAGCGCGAGGTTTGCCGTCCACACGCACGCCCATCAGCACGAGCACGCACGACTTCGCCTCGCGCAGGCGCATGCGCAGATGGATACCGTCGGCCCAGACGTATACGTAGTCGCTGCCGGACAGATCGCGCTTGCTGAACGCGGCGTGGTCAGCCTGCCACTGCGTGGTAAGCCGGGTGATGGTGGCCGGGGACAGGCCGGCCGCTGAGCCCAGGAACTGCTCGAGTGCGGACACGAAGTCCCCGGAGGACAGCCCATGCAGATAGAACGGGGGCAGCACCTCGCTGATCTTCGGGGACTTGCGGCACCACGGCGGCAGGATCGCCGAGGAGAACCGCTTGCGCTCGCCGGTCGCCTCGTCGATGCGCTCGTCGTTCACCCGCGGGGCCTCCACCTCGACCACTCCGGCCGCGGTCATGACCTCCCTCGCCTGGTGACAGCCGTTGCGGACCACCAGGCGGCGCCCGCGCTCGTCGCGCTCATCGGCCAACTCGGCCATGTAGGAATTGACTTCAGCTCCCAGGGCGGCGGCCAGCATCCGCCTCGCACCTCGCGGACGATGTCGTCGATCAGGGAGCCGGTCTCGGTCCCTCCATCGGCATTCACTACGCTCAGCACGGGCGTGCCTTCCCGACCGACGGTGCAACGTCGGCCTACTCGATGACCAGAAGTCGATCATTCGGGAAGGTACGCCCATCGCGTCCGCCCCACGTCGATCCACAGGTCATGAGCATTGCTCGATTTCGGAGCGCGACGGGCTGTTGAAGGACTGATCCGTCCTTTCCGTCTTCACTCCTCCCGGGCACTGGGGTCCGGGTGGAAACTGGCTTCGAGGGCGAGCAGGTGCTGGAGGGCGGGAGCGAGCCACGCGGTGTCCCACCGGTGGGCTGCCGGGGCGTCCCGGTAGGCGTCGTGGGGGATGTCGAGCGCTTCGAGGAGTTGGCGGCCAGCGGTCCAGTCGGCTTCCAGGGTGCCGATGCCCCCGAGCGCGATGCGGCGGGCCCCTTGGAGGGCTTGGGCATGGCGGCGGAGGTTCTGCCGTACCTCGTACTCATCGAGCCGTGCGGTGCTGCCGGCGACCTCCACGAGTTGCGGGTGCGGCGGCCGGTCGCTGAGCAGTGCGGCATCCCAGACGCTGGCGACGGCGAAGAGGTCGGGGTGACGGGTCAGCAGGTTGAGGGCGGCGAAGCCTCGTTTGCTGAATCCCAGCAGGTGCACTGGAGGCCAGGCCTGCGTGCCGAGCATGGCCAGGACGACCGGTGGGACCACGCGGACGAGGCTGCCTGGTTGAGGAGAGCCACCAGCGAGCTGGTTTCCTCACCCAGAGCCCTGGTGTGTTGGCGGCCAGTTGCAGAAGGCCGTTGACAGCCCGGGAAGTCGGACGGGTAGATCAAGATCTTCGGTTCCTACCGCCGGTGCGCGGCCCGTATGCGCAGGAGATTATGGTCGGCAGCCGCCCGCCTGGCTGGTTCATACCCTAATGACCAGCCGACTTGATCGGTCACGTCTGATTCTTCTGCGCCTCAACCTGCTCATCCTGCTCGTGGTGGCGTTCCTGCCGTTCCCTACCCGGCTCGTCACCGACGCCCTGCACACGGGTAAAGGCGAGGGCGTGGCTGTCACGGTCCACGGGCTGGCACTCCTGGCCATCCGCCTCCTGGGAGCCGCTTTGGACGCGTACGGACGGCGTGAGCACCTCTATTCGCCGCAGGCAGAGAGGGGGGAAGCACCGAGCACGCAACGGTGGTTTTTGTGCCCCGGCGGTACTGAGCCCCGGGCAGCGGGGTGGCGGCCCGGGGCTGGGGAGTACCTGTCTTCGCTGGCCCGGGAAACTCGTAAGGAGGGCGCCGACACGGTCCGCCGGGAGGATGTTGCCAATCAGTTTGGGCAGGCGTGGTCGTCTGGATGGTCACGGTGGTCGTGGCCTTTGGGGCGCTGTGCCAGGGTTTGGGCGCGTGTGGTGACCTCGTCTGTGGACACGGCGGACAGGCCGGCGAGTACGTCTTCCAGAGCGGCCAGCCAGAGCCGGTAGTAGTTGTAGGGCTCGTCCTGGGCCGCTTCGGCTTCCCAGGCGGCGATCCGGGCGATCAGTGCGGCCTGGAATTCCGGCCAGGTGAACGTGCCTGCCTCGTACAGGCTGACGGCCACGCCGAAGGCGCGGCTCTCCCACGGCTCGGCGAACACCAACTCGCCGTTGAAGCGGGGTGGTGCGGCCGGGCCCTCGATGTCCAGCGGCGCGGTCATGGTGCCGCCACCTTGGCCACGCCGACCATCGTGTCCCGGGTCACCAGCGGCACGAGCTCTTCCTCGGGCAGGTGCTCCGTGCCGGGCGGACGCTCGGGCAGCACCAGCCAGCGGACCTCGCTGGTGGAGTCGTAAACGGTGATCTGTACGTCGTCGTTGAGGTCGAGTCCCATCCCTGATCTTGCGTGGGTATCCCCGGCTTCAGCCGGGGAGGGAAACGCATCCTCGATCGGAGGCGCGTAGCGCTGGAGTTCGCTGCCCGTCTTCGGTGACGGTCAGGTGGGCCGCTTCTGGCCCTCGATGTACTGACGGACGACGCTGAGTGGTGCGCCGCCGCACGATCCGGCGAAGTAGGAGCGGGACCAGAACACGGAGCCCAACCCGATGCGGTTGATGCGGCCGGTGTACTCGGCGCGCAGATAGCGGGAGCTGACTCCTTTCAAGCTGTTGATCAGCTTCGACAGGGCGATCTTCGGCGGGTAGTGCACGAGCAGGTGGACGTGATCGGCCTCCCCGTTGAACTCCCGTAGTTCGGTCTCGAAGCTGCCGCACACCTCCCGCATGATCTCCTCGCATCGCTTCAGCATGTCGTCATCGAAGACGTCTTTGCGGTACTTGGTGACAAACACCAAGTGTGCGTGGAGGTTGAAGGTGACGTGGCGGCCGGTGCGAATATCGGGTTTTGGTTCCCAGCGCGGTGACATACACCAAGGCTAGTATGGTTACGCGAACCGACTCGGAAGGGGGTGGGCCGAGTGATCCGTGCGTACAAGTTCCTCATGCGGCCCACCGTGGGCCAGGCGGCAGCGCTCGGCGAAATGCTGCGCGATCACTGCTCGCTCTACAACGGGGCGTTGCAGGAACGCCGCGACGCCCACCGGCATACCTCGAAGATTTCGATCAAGTACGGGCAGCAGTCCGCGCAGCTCAAGGAGATCCGCGCCTTCGACCCCGAGCGGCAAGGCCGCTGGTCCTTCTCCAGCCAGCAGGCGACCTTGCGTCGGCTGGACAAGGCGTTCGCCGCGTTCTTCCGGCGCATGAAGGCCGGCAAGAAGCCGGGCTATCCCAGGTTCCGGGGTGTCAACTGGTTCGACACGGTGGACTTCCCCAAGGACGGTGACGGCTGCCGCTGGGACTCCACGCCGCACGACCCCGTCACCCGCGTGCGCCTCCAAGGCGTCGGGCACGTCAAGGTCAACCAGCACCGGCCCGTGGTCGGCAAGGTCAAGACCGTCAGCGTCAAGCGTGAAGGCCGACGCTGGTACGTCATCCTGACCGCCGAGCAGGCCGAGCCCGAGCCGCTTCCCGTGACCGGCAGCGTGGTCGGCATCGACATGGGCATAGCCAACTTCCTCGCCGACTCAGGCGGCGAGTTCGTTCCCAACCCGCGTCACGGCCGCAACGCCGCCGCCAAGCTCGAAGCCGCACAGCAGGCCCTCTCCCGCTTCCCCCGCGTGCGCCGCGACAAGCGCACCAAGAACCACCAGCGGGCCGTCCAGAAAGTTGCCGACCTTCACCGCAAGGTGCGCCGCCAGCGTCTCGACCACGCTCACAAGACCGCTCTTGACCTCGTGCGTCAGCATGACTTCATCGCGCACGAAGACCTCAAGATCCGCAACATGGTCAAGGCCCCCACCCCCACGCCCGCCCCCGAGACGCCGGGCACCTTCCTACCCAACGGCGCGGCGGCCAAGGCCGGACTCAACCACTCGATCTCAGATGCCGGATGGGGGGTGTTCCTGACGATCCTGCACGCCAAGGCTGAAAGCGCCGGACGAGAAGTGATCGCCGTGGACCCCCGCAACACCTCCCGAACCTGCCCCGAATGCGGGCACGTCTCAGCGGAGAACCGGCCCACCCAGGAGAAGTTCCACTGCGTCTCGTGCGGCCACAGTACGCACGCGGACACCGTGGGCGCTCTGAACGTTCTACGGGCCGGGCTGGTCCGTCGCGACGCCAACCCCGGCATAGCGAGAAGCCCCCACCTTTAGGTGGGGGAGGAGTCACTTCGGACAGCACCGTGCGGGGCTCCTTGACTATCCGCGAGCGGTAGGCGGGGTCTTTGTACCAGCTCGGCGGCAGGCCGAGCACCGGCCACGGGTAGCAGGAGCACAGCGTGCACACCACTACGTGGTGGGTGGTCGCGGTGTTCTCTACGACCACGATGTGCTCGCCTTGCGTCCCCGAGAAGCCCAACTCCTTGATGGCGGCGGTGCCGTCGTCGAGTAGGCGCTGCCGGTAGTCGGGTCGGTCCATGCCTTGGCGACGACCTTGGCGCCGTTGAGCGGGCCCGCGTTGGTCTCGTAGTCGGTGATGATCCGGTCCATCACCTTCGGGTCGATCAGACCCCGCTCGGTGAGTAGTTGCTCGAGGGCCTCGGTGCGCAGGGCCACGGGAGGGGTCTCGTCCGGCCCGCCGGTGGTGGTCACGAGATTGTCTTCGGGTAGCTCTCGTACAGCTCGGCGGTGAGTGCGAAGGGTTCGGCGTCAGCGGCCCCACAGTTCGCGGGAGTCGAATCACACCGAGTAGACGTGCTGCGGGTTCTCGCCCTGGAAGTGGGCGTTGGTGTCCGGCAGCACGGCGGCGGGCTGGATGCGCTCGACAACTCCGGCATGTCCCTGCACGTAGCCCGGCAGCCGGGTGTGCCCGGGCACCGCGAAGCGGGAGCCCGCCCGGAGCCGCACCGGACAACGGTGCGGCAGACGGGAATGGCCCTCCTTTAGGTGGGCGAGGATGTCAAAGCCGAGTTGGAGTAGTCCGAGGTGGAGGTCGGCTCGTACCTCGGAGCGGGTCCGCAGGCGTTTGAACTGGTGGAGCCAGGCGAAGGTCCGCTCGACGACCCACTCGGTCCTGCCCAGGCCGGATCCGTGGACGGTGCCCTTGCGGGCGATCTTCGGCGTGATGCCGCGAGCGCGGAGCAGGCGACGGTACCTGTCGTAGTCGTAGCTGCGGTCGGCGAACAGCCGCCGTGGTCGGTGACGTGGTCGACCCACCAGGCCGCGGATGCGGGGTATCGCGTCCAGCAGGGGCATGAGCTGGGTGACGTCGTGACGGTTTCCGCTGGTCACGGACACCGTGGGGGGTGTTCCGTGCCGGTCGGTGATCAGATGGTGCTTGCTGCCCCGGCGGCCGCGGTCGACCGCGAAGGTCCGGTGTGAGCCCCCCTTTCAAGGCCCGGACGTGTGAGCCGTCGACCGCGGCGTCCTCCATGTCCAACAGTCCGGCCTTGCGGAGTTCCGCGAGGAGGATCTCGTGCAGGCGGGGCCAGACGCCGGCCTCGGTCCAGTTGCGTAGGCGCCGCCAGCACGTCACGCCACTGCAGCCGATCGTCTCGGCCGGCACGACGTCCGCCCAGGTCACACCCGTGCGTAGGACGTAGACAATCCCGCGCAGAGCCGCACGGTCATCCGCCAGCAGCCGACCGGGATACCGCCGGCGCCGCGGCGGGCGAGGAGGGAGCAGTGGGGCGACACGGTCCCACATGTCATCAGGCACAAGATCATCCGAGACGCGCAGAACTCTGCCGCCCACCAGCCCAACTGCCAAGCCCCTGAACCAAAGTCATTCTGAAATGATCAGTTAGCTGCGTGGTCGCGCGCATCATCGCCTTGTTCGCCGTCTGCCTGTTCCACCCGCCCACACATCCAAGGTGTCTAGCGGGGGACTCAAATCCGCAAGCAGCCGCAGACTGGTCTATGCTCCGGTCGTTTATAGAGCTGCTATAGTCTCACTATGGCAAATACGACGATCCAGGTGACGAAGCAGACCCGTGACCACCTCGCCGAACTCGCCGAAGAGCGCGGATTGAGCATCGGCCAGCTCGTCGACGCACTTGCCGCCGCAGAGCCCACCGCAGCGCAGCGGGCCGAGCAGGTGGCGGCCGCTCGCGCACATGCGCGCGAGGTGATCGGCGTCGATATCACCGACGATGAGTTCGCCACTCTCGACGTACTGGGCAACCTGCGGCGGATCGCGGCCGAGAAGCTCCTCGTAATGCCCGGCAGGGACGCCGCGTGATCATTCTCGACACCGGCGCCGTGACCGCACTGGCGACGGGGCACAAGGCGCTCAATGGGCTCGCCGTCAACGTCACCGCCAGCGGTGACCGGCTCCTCGTTCCCGCTCTGTGCCTGGCTCAGGCCGAAGCCGGCCACGTCGGAGCCGCCCGCGCCGTCCTGGGGTACCCGTGCACCGACGTCGAGGTACTGGGGCAGATAGACGCGCCGGCCGTAGGCACCATGTTCCGCGACGGCTACGGCGGCATGGACACCTGCCACGCCCTTTACACCGCACTTCGCCGCACCGGCACTGACGGAATGCCTATCCTCCTGACCGACGACGAAGACCGCTACCCGCCCGGCATCCTCGCCATCGGCATCGACACCCCCGGCATGCTCGGCTTCCACTGAGCCGGCATCTTCCTCCCGGCCGACGTGGTGCAAGGGGGGCAGGGGCCGGTAACCGGCCTCCATCACCGCGGTGACCAGCTGCGGCCAGCGCTCCCTCGGCGGAGATGGCCGGGACGCTGCGGGCCTCGCCGGTGCGGTAGGCGTCCATACACGGGCCGCTACCGGTCTGCGACTGCATCAACTCCACGAACGCCGCGCCTTCGTCGGGTGCGGCCATGGTCCTCAATCTGCCCCGGATCGGCCACGACGGCAAGACGATCCTCGATATCGAAGTCTTGAGCGGGGGCCAGATGTACGCCTACCGCAACCGGACGCGCTTGGAGTATCCGGAGTTCTACATCCGCGTCGGCCCGAACACGATGGTGCCCGCACACCACGCCGGATTCCGGTAGACCCCGACCGTCACAACGTTCTGAGAGGCCAAGCGCCCGGCCGCCCGCGCCGCGCCGCTCCGCCGGCGACGGCGGGCGCCGACCCCTACGGGTCAGCCGCGCCCGTCCCGCAAGAGTCGCGGTCGGTCACCGGCCTACTCTGGTTAGAGGGGGCGGGCCGAGGTGGCGGTGGCCGAGGGTGGTGGACGGGATGTGGTGGTTCAGCGGTGGCTGGGGAGTCTGGATGCTCATCTTCGTGATCATTGGGCTTTTCGTGTTCCTGTACGTCGCGCTGATACTCGGCGCGATCTTCGGTCTCGTCGCTCTGTTGTCGCGTCTGCGCCGCCGCCGGCGTCACCGGCCTGATCTGCCTGCGCCAAGCGGCCCTGGCTGGAGCAGCGGGCGAGCGTGGCGCCGGAACACCTGGCAGCGCTGACCGGCCGGGCGAGGTTCCGCCATCCCGACGGCATGAGACCGCACGCACGGGCGGTGTGGCCCGCTGCCCGCCGGTTTACCGGCCGCGGCGGATGCGTGGCCCTCACGCGTATGCGAGATCGTCCAAGCCTGCCCGGCCTTCCTGCGCGGGCAGCGGTGAGGGCCCGGCGCCGCACAGGGTCAATAGGGCCGGGCGCTCACGGTCGCGCGACGACGCGACGCCGTATTAACGATCACCCGCAGCCCGACGTCACGCTCCCGAACCTGCGAGCGCCCTGATTCTCACAGTTCTCGCGGATCAGCTTCGTGGAGAGCGGGTGGTGGAACTCCCGGCGCGCGTCCGCCACCCGGGCGTGTGCCCGAGCGACGCGGATCCTGGCCTTGTCCCTGTTCTGGCTGCCTTTCTCCTTGCGTGAGAGGGCGCGCTGCGTCTTCAAGCGCTTCTCGGCCGGGCGCAGGAAACGCGGGCTGCGACCTTCGTTCCGTCCGAGAGGACCGCGAAGTGCCCCAGCCCGAGATCGATGCCCAGTTCGGACGTCACCTGCGGCAGCACCTCACACGGGCCGGTCTCCACCACGAAGGATGCGAAGTACCGGCCGGCCGAGTCCTTGACCACGCTCACCGTGGACGGCGTCGAGGGCAGCGTCCGCGACCACTTCACCTTGAGGTCGCCGATCTTCGGCAGGGGCAGCTTCTGCCCGGGGGTGATGGACCAGCGGGCGTTCGCGGTGAAGCGGACGGCCTGCCGGGTGTCCTTGCGAGACTTGTACCGGGGCGCGCCCACGCGCGGGCGCTTGCCCTTCAGGGCGTCGAAGAAGTTCCGGTACGCCGCATCCAGGTCGCGCAGGGCCTGCTGCAGGACGACCGCCGACACCTCGCCGAGCCACGCCCGCTCGGGCGTCTGCTTGGCGTCGGTGATGAGCTGCTTCGAAAGGTCCGCGGTCTTCGGGAACGCCGGCCCCTGGCTGCGGGCGGTCTCCCGGGCCCTGAGAGCGTCGTTGTAGACGACCCGCGCACACCCGAACGCCATACGCTGACCGGTGTTCGGGTACAAGCGGAAGCTGTACCGAAGCTGCACGCGGCCCATGATAGTCCCGCCGAAGGCCGCCGTGACCAGGCTGTGAACTCCTGCAAGGGCGTGCCCTCCCGCAGGCTCCGCCAGGCGTTCCCCGATCTCGGCCGTCACTATTGGTAGGCGCAACGCCCCTTAATCCGGCCCGTACTTCGCCGGGTCGGTCGGCGGCACGCCGCTCAGCATCTTGAAGCAGTACATCGACCAGCAGAACCAGCCGCTCTGAGCTGGGCTGAGGTGAACAGCGCACATCCGTGCCCATAGCTGAGGTCAGAGCAGGCTAAAGATTCGCTTCACCACCGGGCTGAAGCCCGGTGCACTGCGAATAGACCCGGTAGTCGGGCAGCGCCTGCTGCGCCCGGGCGCCCAAGTTGACTCCGACGGCGGTGGTTCCTGCAGGATGAACTTCCAGATCGTGGGGATCCCACTGCTCGATCGGATTGCCGAGCCCTTTATCCCGCACAAGCACGGGATCCGTCTCGTCTGCCGCGGCCCGGCGCAGCTGAAGCAGTTCCCGCGTCTGTTCGCTCGACAGACCCAGCTTGCCGGCCAGCGCCGCCACCGTCGCGGCGGACGGAATACGGCCGCCGTCCTTGAAGGCCTCCTGGAGGGTCGAGCGCGACCGTCCCGTCCGGGCGGCGAGCTGAACTTTGGTCAGCCCCGCGTCGGCCAGCGCGTCGTCCAGCCGCTTGCGCAGCTCGGTGAGCGCCGCCTCACGCTCATCGAATTCCCCGCCCACATGACCACCGACCCTGCGTGTGTTCAACGGTGTTCATCATTTTCCGATCGGAGCACGGCGCACACGGTTTCCGCGACCTTCGGTCACGTCAACGTCCCAACCCCACTACGGGGAGATTGCCGTGAACCGCATTGCCGTCGTCCTGCTCACCGCCGCCCTTGTCGTCGTGTTCGCGCTTCTCGTCGCAGCAGCGGCGGGCACCCTTGCCCGCCTCGACGGTGCCACGTACCCCACAGTCCTCATGCGTGCGGCCACGACTTTCGCCGCCGTCCTCACCCTCGCCGCCGCCGTCACGGGAGCCCTTGCCCAGTTCCTGGGGTGAGTCAGCTCGCCGCACTATGCGTGGCACTCCAGGCTGGCAGACGGCGCCCGGCGTACTGGCTTTGCGCGCCGGGCGCACGGGCCGCGGGCCGGAGCGGCTGCTTCTTCGGCCTCTGCCGATTCGGCAGTGCGGCAGGCCTGCCGGCCCCGATACTCACCACGCGGTGCTGAACAGTGCGTACTCAAGCAGGTCGGGCGAGGTGTCGGACGGCCAGCCGTCGGTGGACGCCGTCTGATGGGCGGCGGCGTGCATGAACGAGAGGGAGACCTGGGTGGGGTGACCAGTCCTGGTCCCTCCAGACTCAGGCGGTGATCGAGCCGTCAAGGTCGTGGCCCACTTCCCGGCTGACCGCTGCGGCCAGGGACCACAAGCGCAGGGCCAGGACGCGGTCGAGGATGAGCGGCTCAGGGCCGTCCGCTAGCCGCACTGTTTTGCCGGCGAAATAGAGAAGCTTGCTGAATCCCCGCACAGCGCGGCGAAGCGGGAACCCGCCCGGAGCCGCACCCGACAACGGTGCGGCAGACGGGAATCGCCCTCCTTCAGATGGGCGAGGATGTCAATCCAGCCGTCACCGTGCCGCCCGCGCGGGAACGCGATGACGACCAGGACCACGAAGGCCAGGACAAGCACCGGCGGGGAAGGGCAAAGGCAGCACTCCGATGACTGAGCCGCTGCCAAGCCGACGGTGAGTGAGGTTCTCTGCGCTCCAAGGCCCCCGAACGCGGCCACCAGGCGCACGAGCACTTCCCTGAGCAGGGAAAATACAGATCATCGAGACTCGAGAAGACCCAGGGCAGGAAAGATACCCACTGCCGAGAAGGCCGTTAAGCTGACACACCCCGCCTCCGCAGTCAACCCTCGAAGGACTTACGGAGCTGACCACTACAGTAAGGTCGTGGCATGGGGGGCAAGGGCCGTGATCGTGCCGGAGATGTCTGTGGCGTCGTGGCCACGCATCTGCCCGCCTACCGGATCGACTCCGTGGTCCACTTGGGGGAGGGTGAGGACAACACCGCCTATGAGGTCAATGGCGAGCTGATCCTACGATTCATCATGGAGCCCGATGCGCAAGTCCGGGCAGCGAAGGTGAACGACGAGGCCGGGTTGCTTGCCGCTGTCGCCAGCATCTCTCCGCTGCCCATCCCCGAGCCGGTCTTCACGGTTGCCGAGCAGGGCTGCCTGGCCTACTTCAAACTTCCCGGTCTGCCGCTGATCGACCTGCCTTTGCCACAACGATCGATTTACGGCACCTCGATCGCCGCCGTGCTCGGCGAACTGCTCACGGCCCTGCACGGCGTTCCGCTCGATCAGATGGCGGAGCTGGTGGACACTGATGACCAGCCGAAGGAACTGTGGCTACGTGAGGCCGCGGAGACCTACGCCGCCCTGGCCTCAAGGGTGCCCAAAGTGCACCGCCCGGCCGTGGAGGCGTTCCTCGACACGCCACCGCCGGCTGACGGACACACACTGGTGTTCTCCCACAACGACCTGGGAATCGAGCACGTTCTCATCGACCCGGTCAGCTGCACAGTAACCGGCGTCATCGACTGGAGCGATGCCGCGATCGTCGATCCGGCCTATGACTTCGGCCTCCTCTACCGCGACCTGGGTCCCGACGCTGCCCGCCTGGCCCTGCACAACTACCCAGCCGGCCAGCGTGAGATCGATGCCCGAGCCGCCTTCTACGCCAGGTGTAGCGTCTTGGAGGACATGGCCTACGGAATTGAAACAGGGCACCATAAATACCTCGACAAGGGCCTTGCCGCCCTGAAATGGCTGTTCCCGACGCAGTCAGAGTGAGCACCCACCAATTGATACTGCACCTTGTGGGCCTGCCTGTCGGTGCGGCGGCTGACGACGGCGCCGACCGCCTCGTTCGCGATGAAGCTGAACTGCGTCAGCACCCCCCTCACGGCGGCCAGTGCAATGACGGTGACGGTCTCGACCGTACCCGGCGGCAGCGCGCTCAGCGCGGCAGCGGCGCCCGCCACCAACAGGGCGCGGGCGAGCGAGGCGAGGAAGGACACGATCGCCGCGCCACTGCGGTCCACCAGGGCGCCCGCGAAGCCGAACGCGGCCACCCGAGGTATCCACTCCAGTGCGAAGGCCAGGCCCGTCAGGGACGCGGAGCCGGTGATGGCCAGCACGACGAGAGGCATGGCGTAAGTCGACATGGAGTAAGCGAGGCCATCGCAGACGCGTGGTGCGTAGATCTGCGGATCGTGTGGCCGTCGTCGGCGATGGCCGACCGGAACCGTTCGAAGTCGTTCACGCCCGTCCTCTCCCCGTCGAACGGCCGATGCGGGACCGCACCTTCTCGTGGGCCAGCCCGACCACCCGGCCGATTCTGCGCAGTCCTCAGCCCCGCCGGGCCGCCGCCGTGGACGCATCGACCGCACTCTCCGCCACATGGCCCAGCTCGTCCCGCAGCCTGGCTCGCCTCGGGCGACAGCCGCACAAGGAGTTCGGCACAGCCCCGCCTGGCTGCCGCGCCCTGTGCCGCTCTGGTCGCCCTGAAGGGTGGAATGCCAGGGGCGGTAAGGCATGCACTGGTGGGAAGCTCCCGGTCGTCGTGCAGGTCATCAGGTCGTGTAGATCGGGCGCAAGCGAGGGCCGGGGGGGCAGACTGGTGGTATGGCTACCGGGTCTATTCGCAGTGCACCGGGCTTCAGCCCGGTGGTGAAGCGAATCTTTAGCCTGCTCTGACCTCAGCTATGGGCACGGATCCGCACTGGTCACCTCGACCAGCGTCACAGCGGCCGATTCTTGCTGCTCGATGTACTGCTTCAGGATGCTGAGTGGCGCGCCGCCGGCCGACCCGGCGAAGTACGGGCCGGATTAAAGGGCGTTGCGTCCGCCAGTTGTGACGGACGAGGTCGGGAAACGCCTGGCGGAGCCTGCGGGAGGGCACGCCCTTGAGGGGAGTTCACCAGCCTGGTCACGGCGTCCTTCGGCGGGAATATCATGGGCCGCGTGCAGCTTCGGTACAGCTTCCGCTTGTACCCGAGTGCCGGTCAGCGTATGGCGTTGGCGAGGGCGTTCGGGTGTGCGCGGGTGGTCTACAACGATGCCCTCAGGGCTCGGGAGACCGCCCGCAGCCAGGGGCTGGCGTTGCCGAAGACCGGGGATCTGTCGAAGACGCTCATCACCGACGCCAAGAAGCGGCCCGAGCGGGCGTGGCTGGGCGAGGTGTCGGCGGTCGTTCTGCAGCAGTCCCTGAGGGACCTGGATGCGGCGTACCGGAACTTCTTCGATGCCCTGAAGGGCAAGCGCCCGCGTATGGGCGCTCCCCGGTACAAGTCCCGCAAGGACAGCCGGCAGGCCGTCCGGTTCACCGCGAACGCCCGCTGGTCCATCACTCCCGGGCAGAAGTTGCGCCTGCCGAAGATCGGCGATCTCAAGGTGAAGTGGTCGCGGACGCTGCCCTCGACGCCGTCCACGGTGAGCGTGGTCAAGGACTCGGCCGGCCGGTACTTCGCGAGCTTCGTCGTCGAGACCGGCTCGGAGGAAATCCTGCCGGAGACGACGCCCGAAGTGGGCATCGACCTCGGGCTCGGGCACTTCGCGGTCCTCTCCGACGGCCGGAAGATCGACAGCCCGCGCTTCCTGCGCCGGGCCGAGAAGCGCCTGAAGAAGGCGCAGCGGGAGCTGTCCCGCAAGGTCAAGGGCTCCAGCAACCGCAACAAGGCCAGGGTCAAGGTCGCCCGCGCGCACGCGCGGGTCGCGGACGCGCGCCGCGAGTTCCACCACCAGCTCTCCACGAAGCTGATCCGCGAAAACCAAGCGGTCGCGGTGGAGGACCTGGCGGTGAAAGGGCTCGCCCGCACACGTCTGGCCAAGTCCGTGCACGACGCCGGATGGTCGGCGTTCGTGGGCATGCTGGAGTACAAGGCCGCCCGGTACGGGCGCACCTTCGTGAAGATCGGCCGGTTCGAGCCGACCTCTCAGGTGTGCTCGCGGTGCGGCGTCAAGGACGGCCCCAAGCCCCTACACGTGCGCGTGTGGGCCTGCGGTGCATGCGGGGCCGTCCTGGACAGGGACATCAACGCGGCGGTCAACGTCGCCAAGGCGGCCGGATTGGTCGTGTCAGCCCGTGGAGCGCAGGTAAGACGGGGACCCGTCCCCGCACAGCGCGGCGAAGCGGGAACCCGCCCGGAGCCGCACCCGACAACGGTGCGGCAGACGGGAATCGCCCTCCTTTAGGTGGGCGAGGATGTCAAGCCTGGTCCAGCAGGTGCGCCGGTGCGCCGGTTGCCACCGCGGCCGCAGAGTGCCGCAGTGGCCCGACGGTTCCTGGGCAACGTACTGGACGGCGTGGCCTCGGACGTGGTGGACACTGCGCAGCTGCTGGTCAGCGAATTGGTGACCAACGCGGTGATGCACGCGCACACCGAGGTGGAAGTGCGGGCCTGGACTTCGGGCGGAAGGGTGCACGTCCACGTCAGTGATCAGAAACCGAACCGCGTCCTGGTGCGCCCCACCGGCGGCACCGCGTATGCCGCCACGGGCAGAGGCCTGGCCATGGTTGAGCAGCTGGCCTCCAGCCACGGTGTCCTTCTCGGCGAGGACCGCAAGACGGTCTGGTTCGAATTGTGGCGCGACATCCCCGAGCCGCCGTCCTCGGGCTGGAGCCTCCCTGCTGCGCCTCTTGGCGCGACGGTGACCGTGGAGCTCGTCGATCTGCCCGGAGCGCTGCACGCGGCGGCCCAGCAGCACCGCGAAGCACTGCTGCGTGAATCCCTGCTGGCCGCGTCCGCGGGCGACCTGCCTTCTCTCCCGCTGGAAGACCTGCTGACCGCGCACGACACCAACCACCTCGTCAGTGCACGTCTGGCCCCCGTGTCCGAGCCTCATATCCGCGGGGACCTGCGCACAGTACACGTGCAGATGCCTGCCGACGCCCAGGAAGCCATACTCACCCTGGACCGGATGCTCGACGCAGCCAACGAAGCGGCCAGCCAGGGACGGCTGCTGACCCGGCCGGCCCTGCCGCAGATCCGCGCCGCCACCCGCTGGCTCCTCGGCCAGATAACTGGCCAGCTCGGCGGACAAGACCCGACCGCCTGGACCGCGGCCCCCCGCGAGCCAAGCACCACGCCCCCCGAGCTGGCTTCCTGGGACCCCGGTCGTCTGCAGGCCAGCAGCACCCCGACCATCGCCGCCGACGACGGCAACAGGATCATCGCCGCGAACGCGGCAGCAGCAGACCTCCTGGGCTGGCAACCGGGCGACCTCATCGGACAACGGATCACCGCGATCATCCCGGAACACCTGCGCGAACGCCACATCGCCGCCTTCACGTCCCTACTGCTCACCGGAGAGCCGCACATCCTCGGCTGCCCGGTGACCATGCCGGCCCTTCACCACGACGGCGGACTGGTCGAGATCAGCCTGTGCATCCAGACACAAGAGGCAACCGACGGCCGCAGCGTGTTCGTCGCCCGCCTCACCGGACGGGAACGCCACGGAAGAGGAGTTCCTCGCGCGACGTAGTGGGCCGCCGCTCATCGACCTGGGTCAGGACGAGGCTTCTCCGGCTCCAACCGCTGCCCATTAGTTCAGGGGGGAGAGGACGTCAAAGTAGACGGTTGCCACGACTCTCTGGGAAGTGCGTTGCGCATGGCCGGTCGACGCGGCCGGCCGGCGCTGGGAGGCTGCCGCCCGGCCGTCGGTGCGCCGAAAATGGCTCCGGGCTCGGCACCCAACGCTGGGTTGTGGAGCGCGCGTTTGCCCACCTGCACTGGTTCCGCCGCCTGCGGATCCGCTAGGAGATCCGCGATGACATCCACGAGGCATTCCTCATCCTCGGATGCGCTCTCATCTGTTGGCGACGCCTGAACTCGCCCCGCCTGGTTCCGGTTGAGGCGGCTGGTGCAGGATCTTGAGGTCGGGATCTGGCTCCAGGAGGCACCACATCACCATCATCACGCACGAGGACCCGATCGGCCGGGGTCCCAGCAACTACATGATCCACGCTGGTCTGTCGGATCGGGAGGACGGCTGGCGCGAGCAGCTTTGGACCCGGCAGCTCGCGCCTGACCGGTTCGAGGTGGCCTGTCTGCCTTTCTTCACCTACGGCATCTGCTATCGCGATGTAGTGACCGTAGACAGCGACCACCTGGTAACCGGCGTGCTGGAGAAATCCGGCCACCGGACACTCCGGGTCGCTCTCGTCATTGATCACCCAGATCGGGACCAGCTGCACGAGCTCCTGCACGGCAGCACCGTTGAGGCCGGCTTGCCCCACGAATGGCTACAGGGGACCTACCTCGCGGTGGACCTCCCGCCGGGCACGGATCCGACAGCAGCACTCGTGAAGATCCTGGAGGTATCCGCTCAAATGGGCGCTCTCCACTGGGAGATCGACTCCTGAGCATTCCGATAGGAGTTCTAAGCCGTTTGTGCCGTTCTGCCACACCAGGACTCCTACCTGGTAGAGCCATCCTTCACCTGTCGGCGGGCATGCAGCCGTCCGCGGACTTCATGGGCGTCGGGGAGCATGACGAAGATCGGAGCCCCGTGGGGTGGCGTTATGGTCACGAGCGGCGATCTTGGAGTATGAGTAGCGCTGCGAGGGCCGTGGCGGGGTCAGGGTCGGGTTGGCCGATAGGCCACCAGGCGCCGTCCTCTTTCCCGTACGGGTACCAGCGGCCGTCGCGGCCGTAGCGCAGTTGGCGGTCGCGGCCGACGACGGTGAAGCGGTTGCGCCACCTGCGCAGTTGGGGAGGCGGTCCGTCCGCCCAGTCCTCGGCGAGTGAGGCTCGGGTGCGGGTGAGTACGGATGGGTCCGGGGTCCAGGGGTCCTCCAGGACCGCAAGTGCGGCCGTGCCGTCGTAGCTCCAGGCCCGTACCGCCTGGGCGAGGTCGATCAGCGGGCGGCCGGTGCTCTCGGCGATCCGGGCGAAGACCTCTGTCTGTGGGTGCTCGGCGGCGATGCGCACAGCGTCCTGCCACTCCGTGAGGTCAGATGGATTCGGTGGTGTGTCGTTCGCCAGCGCGGCGGCGAGTTGGCGACGGGCGCGCTCGGCTGCGTCAGCGGCCAGGGTTTGAAGCGCATCCGGGTCGATGCCTGGTTCGGCGGGCCGGGACGCCTCGAAGACGGGCGGGTACCCGGCGCGTTCGGGCAGGGGCGGCGGTCCGGGCAGCGGTGGCAGGTCGGCGCGCGCCGCGAAGGCCTCCCGGGCCGGTGTACCTGAGGGCGGGGAGAAAGCGCGCGGGGACGGAACCGACACTGACGCCGAGGCTGCCGCCTGCGATGCCGCACGGGCGGCGTTGCGGCGGGCGAGCTCGTCCAGCAGCTGCTGTTCGCCGCGGCCGCGCATCAACAGCAGTACGAAAGGATCTTCGTCCAGCAGGCGTGCGACCTGGTAGCACAGCGCGGCGCCGTGCTTGCACGGGTAGCCCCAGTCGGGGCAGGAGCAGGACGGCTGAAGGTCGTTGGCGGACGGTAGCAGCCGTACGCCGGCCTTCAGCGTGTCCTTGACCAGCTCGGTTGGCATGTCGCGGTCCAGCAGTGCGGCGATGTGCCCGGCGCGCGCCGCCACCGCGTCCAGGAGCCGGTCCCATGCCGCGTCGCTGAGGACGGGGATCGCCAATGACACCCGGTAGGGCCGCGGCCTGCTCCCCTGCACCGGGGCGCTGATCCGGCCCGGGACCACGGTCATCTCACCCACGGATCCGCGCCGCGCGTAGGTGCGACCGCGGGTGAGGCGGCCGGAATCGAGCGAGCACTCCTCCAGCGCCGACACCCACGCCTGGCCCCACCAGGCCGAGACGAAACCGCCTCGGCGGCCGGGAGCCGGAGGGAAGGGCGGGAAAGTGCGGGCGAGCTGCCCTTGGGCCCGCTGCTTGGGCTGCGTCGGGCGCGGGCTCACTTGCGGCTTCCCCTCGCAGTGCGCAGACGGTCTGTGCTCCAAGGCGTGGTGTCGTGGCGCATCGTTACCAGTTCGGCCAGTTCGGCGTCGGAGAGTTCGGTGAGTGCCACCTCGCCATGGCTCAGCACAGCGTCCGCGAGCCCCTTCTTCTGCTTGAGCATCTGCGCGATCCGATCCTCGACCGTCCCCTCCGCGATCAGGCGGTGCACCTGCACCGGCTGGGTCTGGCCCATGCGGTGCGCGCGGTCGGTGGCCTGGTCTTCGACCGCCGGGTTCCACCAGCGGTCGAAGTGGATGACGTGGCCGGCGCGGGTCAGGTTGAGGCCGGTGCCGGCGGCCTTGAGGGAGAGCAGGAAGACTGGCCGATCGCCGCGCTGGAACCGTTCGACCATCTCCTCGCGCTGCTTCACCGGCGTTTGGCCGTGCAGGAACTGCGCCGCGATGCCGCGGTCTGCGAGATGCCGCTTCAGCAGCCGGCCCATCTCGACGTACTGGGTGAAGACGAGCACCGAGCCGCCCTCGGCCACGATCGCATCCACCAATTCGTCGAGCAGCTCCAGTTTGCCGGAGCGGTCGGCGAGCTTCGTGTTCTTCTCCTTCAGGTACTGCGCCGGGTGGTTGCAGACCTGCTTGAGGCCGGTGAGCAGCTTCATCACCAGGCCGCGCCGAGCCATTCCGTCCGCCTCGCCGATCGCCGCCAGCGACTCGCGCACCAGCGCCTCGTACAGGGACGCCTGCTCCTTCGTCAGCGAGACAGGCCGGTCGGTCTCGGTCTTGGGCGGTAGCTCGGGGGCAATGCCCGGGTCGGACTTGCGGCGGCGCATCAGAAAGGGGCGGACCAGGCGGGCGAGACGGTTCGCAGTCTCCTGGTCGCCGTCGGCCTCGACGGCACGGGCGTAGCGGTCACGGAAGGCGGTGAACGTGCCGAGCAGGCCGGGTGTCGTCCAGTCGAGCAGAGCCCATAGCTCGGAGAGGTTGTTTTCAACCGGAGTGCCGGTCAGCGCGATGCGCCCGCCGGCGGGGACGGCGCGCAGCGCCCGCGCGGTGTCGGAGTACGGGTTCTTGATGTGCTGCGCCTCGTCCGCGACGAGCAGGCCCCACCGCACAGCGGTGTCGGCCAGGAGCGCCGCGTCGCGGCGAAGCGTGCCGTACGTGCTGAGGACAAAGGCGTTCGGTGTGAGGTCCTCCAGGGTGCGGCCCGGACCGTGGAAGCGGCGTACGGGGATACCGGGTGCGAAGCGCTGCACTTCACGCTCCCAGTTGCCGAGCAGCGACGTCGGACAGACCACCAGGGTGGGGCCTTGGGCCGATCGCTCGTGACGGCGCAGGTGAAGGGAGATCAGGGTGATCGTTTTGCCGAGGCCCATGTCATCGGCCAGACAGCAGCCCAGGCCCAGGGAGGTCATCCGATCCAGCCAGGTAAGGCCCCCCAGCTGATAGTCGCGCAGGGTGGCTGCAAGCATGGCGGGCTGGCCGGTGGAGGCCGATGCAGCGTCTTGGCCCGCCTCCGGCTCGGCGATCCGCGCGCGCAACTGCTCCAGGGCGCCGCCCGCGGTGACCGGCACGCACGTCCCGTCGATCTCTACCGCACCGGTCAGCACCGCGCCCAGGGCGTCGATCGGGGTGAGCTCGCGGCCGCGCTGCTCGCGGACCTTGCGGACCAGCGCCTGGTCGACCACCACCCACTGGTCGCGCAACCGCACCACCGGGCGGTGCGCCTCGATGAGGCGGTCCATCTCCTCCTGGGTAAGCGACTGGCCCCCCAACGCCAACTGCCAGCGGAATTCAAGGAGCTGACCGGAGGAGAGGAAGGTCTCCAGATCCGACTGCGTCTTCTTGCGCCGGGGCGGCTCCAGCAGGCCGGTCGCGGTCAGCTCCTTCGTCAGGGCCCTTGGCAGGTGGACCTGGATTCCGGCGGCAGCCAGCCGCTCCGCAGCCTCACCGAGCAGTTCCAGCAGCTCGTCGTCGGCGAGCTGCAGCACGTCGGGCGCGGCCGCCAAGAGCAGGCGCGACAGCGGCGGCCATGCCTTCGCGCCACGGCGCAGCGCCAGCAGCGCGTCGATACGGGTACGGGCGCCGAACTGCTCCTGAGCGGCTGCAGCCCCGGCCCACAGCTCGGCCGTATCTACCACCAGGGTGGAGTCGGCGAGGCTGTGTAACTGCACCACGGCCCGAAACTTTGGCCCGGCGCCGTCGCTCTCGCAGAAGTCTGCGCCGTCCCACGCGTCGCTGTCTCCCTCCAGACGCAGGGAGACGCGCACGCCCGCATCCATCCCAGCAGCTACCTCGGCCGCCCACTCACGCTGTTCGGGGATAGACACCGGCATCCGAGCGGCCAAGGCAGGACCGGCCATCAGGTGGCGCGCTGCCGGGGAGCGCGGCAGGCCGTCCGCGACCGCGTCCACAAAGGCCCGCAGCAGTGGCTCGGCGGCGGGCAGTGCTACGGGCGACGAGCCCGGCAACGGCACCGCGCGCGCCTCCGGTGGCATCGCCGCCGCGAGGTCGTGTATCCGGCTCACGTCGTCGCCGTCCAGCGGTCCGAGTCGCCAGGCGTCGAACCCCGTGGGGCTCAGCCCCGGCAACAGCCGCCCTCGCGCAACGAGTTGAAGCGCGATCAGGGCCCCTGCTCCCCACCACGCGGCGGAAATCGTGGCTTTGCCGCTCTGCACCAAGGCGCGAGCGTGGGTGAGGACGGGCACCGCCTGCGCGACCGGCAGCAGCACCGCGCTCACCCTCCGCCGCCGAATCCCGTTCCCGTGCGGCCGCACGACGGTGAGCTCCCTCAGCTCCACATCGCAATCAGGCAGCCCGCCGCCGTCCGCCCGCCAGAACGCCACACGGCCTTCCCTGGCCGGATCTCCGGGCAGGAAGACGGCTTCGCATGCGCTGAGCGCGGCTGAGACAGCCAGCGCAACCGCTCCCGGCTTCCGCTGCCCGGCAGGCTCACCCACTTCGACGACCTGGAGGATACGCACCATGATCGTATGCCCTTCGAGCCGGAGCGCGGACATGCGCTGAAGTGACGCACCTTCACGCGTTGTCATCGCGCATCCACAACCTGTACGGCGGAATGCTATCGGCCCGTGGTGGGCGCTCGTGTCAACGACCGATTCATTCGGCTCTGATCTACACTTCCGGATCGCCGAGCGTGACCGGCTCGAAGTCACTGACGGCGCTCTACGAGGATCAGCGCAACGGCACGCGGGCGCTGGGGCCCGCAATCCACGACGTCGACCCGGTTGCGCTCCTGGAGGAGGCTCGCGAGATCTTGGGCAGCGGGCGCAAACCGCAGGCCAACAATCGGTCAGCGCATGGGCGCCATGGCGTTGGCGCACGACCGCGTCCCGGAGGCGTGCGGCGTGCGCTCGTAGAGGCCCGGTCGGCGGACACGAGTGGACCGCGCAGACCTCGCCATCACGGCCGTCGAGGGGAGGGCCGTAGCGATGGGCGTTGGCTATTTCAGGTCTCCGGAACACCCTTGCATCGGCGTTGCGTTGCCCTGGAGCACGGGACCGGCTCGGCTGGTGTGGGCTCGGGCCGGATCAGCCGTCCGATGGGGCGCACGCCTGGTAGTCGCCGGAGACCGACGTGAGGTACCTGGAGCGCTCCGACGGACTGAGTTGACGGCTGACCCGACCACACAGCTCCTTGATCCACGAGTCGGTCGTCATGTCCCAGGAGAGCAGCTCCCCGCCTTCGGTGGCTGACCACAATTGCTTGCCGTCGTCGGAGTAGGCGATGCTGCTCTGCCACCCAGTTCCCAAGGAGGTGGCGTGGGAGCCGGCGGCGAACGGGATGTCCACGCTGGCCAGACGTCCGCCCGTCGCCGAGTCCCAGAACCACACGGTCCCGTCTCCCGCCACGTCTCCCGCTATGAATTCCAGGATTTCACCGCGGTCCGACCGGTTGCACCTCTGCCGGCCAGTCAGGGGACATGCTGAGCACAGAAGGGGTCACGCCGCACAACGTTGACAATGACGCTGTTCCCCTCGTCACACCCCGTGGCCGGGGCTTTGTCGCCCTGCGGGCCCAGTGTCCGGTGCTCGTGGTGACGACCTTCGGTCGCGACGCCTCCTGCGCTCGCCTGGCTGTTGCCACCCCCGATGTGGAGGCCGACGCGGCTCGGTTGCGGCAGCCACCGAAAGAGGCAAAAAGTTGAGTCGACAGTTGTCAACTTCCGGCGTCGAGAGGGTCTGGGACACTGCCGCACACCCGACGGGCATGCCGTTGGACGCCTGGCGTGAGGGTGAGACGCTCTTCGTGGAGCTGGACCTGCCGGGCGTGGACCCGGAGTCCATCGACCTCGATGTCGAGCGCAACGTCCTGACGGTGAAGGCCGTACGCAAGCAGGCGTCCGGCGAGAACACCGAAACTGTGGTCACCGAGCGGCCCGCGGGGACGTTCAGCCGGCGGCTGTTCCTCGGCGAGACCCTCGACACCGACAAGATCGAGGCCTCCTGAGAGGCCGGTGTGCTGAAGCTGCGCATCCCGGTCGCGGAGCAGGCCAAGCCCCGCAAGGTCGCCATCAGCGGCGGCGGCGACCGCTAGGAATTGGACGGCTGACGCCACAGCGCCGCACACCCCTGCTTCAGGACCTCGGTACACTCCGGGGCCCTGGCGCCGTCCCTGGCCTCTCGTGGGCCTAACCAGCCGTCGGACATGACGGCGCGGGAAGGTAAGGCCCCCCTGACCGCGCCGAAGCCCAGCCATGCAGGGCCACAGCCCGGCTGGTGTTCGCTGAGGGGGGTGAGGAGCCCGAAGGGTATCGGTGCAGTTGGAAGCCGTGCAGTCGCTGCACAGGCAGAGATGTCGCACCCGGAGCATTTCGGACGGAGCTCGCAACTGCGTGCGGCAAATGACGTGGTCGCTGGCAAGCACCAGCAGCCGCGGGTCCGCATGTATACGGGGACCCTCCAAGATTCAAGTACGGCTCAACACCATCGTCTCAGCGGCACCGGGAAACAGGCGGCCCCGACGGCTGAAGACCGCCCCCTGTTCAGCCCATCACCGGCGCGCACGGCTGACAGTCATTGTGGGGGGATTGCCTGTGCCGCGTGCCGGTGAGTCACGAGCGGGACGGACGCTCCGGCTCCCCGCCGTCGGCGTCGAACACCCTGGTGAAGGTAGCCCCGCACCGGCAGCGGGAGTGCTCGATCAGTTCCCCGATCTCGGACACGCTCAGCCCTAGGCTGAGCCGCACATGCACATGATCACCCATGTGGAGCTGCTTCCCTTGACGTTCCTGGTCCGGCCATGGTGGGTCCGGATGCCGGGGGTGACAATGCCGCAGCTCACACCGACGCCGACCACGACCCCTCCCTGTGCAGGCCATGAAGCGCCTGAGCGCGTGCCGGTCAATGATCGGTTAGGACTGAGAGCTGAGCGGACGGGTGCCCGCCCGCCCCCGGAGGCGGGCAAGCACCCGTCCGGATCAGATCACGGGGACGAGTGGGTCGACCGCTGGGAATCTGTCGTGCCGGACTGCGTCCCGGGCGCTGCGGAGGGGGACGATGGCCGCGGAGCGTATGCCGGTGGCCTCGAACAGGCGGCGCTGTTCGACCGCGATGCCGGAATCGGGTGCTGGTAGGCCTTGGGACCGGCAAATGTGGAAGCAACACCGCGCAGCGCTCTGGCAGCGGCATCGGGGATTCTTCCGGCACCGGGGGCATCGGACCTTCTCTTCGTGATGCACCGGCGTGTCGACGTCGGCATGGACCACGGCGGCGCGCCACACCTCGTCCCGCTCCGTGATCACGTCGAACCTCGGCCTAGGCGGTGCGTCCGGCGTGGAAGGCCTGCCGCATGCTGCATCGGCTGGTCGGCATCGGCTGGCCGTGGGCATCGCGATGCAGCAGATCGTGCGCGTCACGGCCGACGAGGTCCTCAGCGGGCCGGGTCAGCAGTTGCTTGGCTCGGGCGTTGACCGCGATGATGCACCCCCTCTCGTCCACCAAGTACGCCCCCGCGCCGAGGCGGCCAGCGCCCCGCCCACAGTGGTGTCAGCCGCCCCACGGGATCGCTGATCCAAGCTCTCGGTCCGCTCAGGCTCCGCCACGCGTGTGCCTCCTTCATGATCGTCGGCCGTGCCGCCCGCTGCGCACCCGGACCCTGCGTACTGTCCTGCCCTGGGTTCTTTTCCCGGCTACCCCTTGTGCAGGCATACCGGCCCTTGCCCCCCGGCGCGCGCCAGGGAGGCATGCGCCGCTCTCTTGGGTACTGGGCCAGTGACATCAGAAGGTCTGGTGCCGCGGGACACGCACCTCGGAGGTGACCATGAGGTACGACGAGTTCCTTGCCCGCGTACGCGAGCGAGGCGAGTACACCGACCAGGACGAAGCCGCCACGATCACCGAAGCCGTCCTGGGCGTGCTGGCACAGCGGATCACCCCGGGAGAGGTCGACGACCTCGCCTCCCAGCTGCCCGGCCCGCTCGGACAGATACTCGCCGACACCAAGCAGCAGCCTGAAAGGTTCGGGATCGAGGAGTTCCACCGCCGGGTCGCGGAACGTATCGGGGCACGGCCACGCACCGCCGAATGGGACGCCAGCGCCGTCCTGACCACCGTCGCGGACACCGTCAGCGGCGGCGAGCTGAACCAGATCATCAGCCAGCTCCCCTCCAGCTACGCCCTCTTGTTCGGCAAGCCCGACCTCGCCGACTGAGAACACCGCCTCCCGAGGAACTGGCCCAGCGGCCGGGCTCTCCAAGCGGCTGTGTCCTCGGCGCCCTGGCCATGCCGGGCTGCGCAAGACCCGGTGGTGGCTGTGAAAGACGCGTGCAATGCCGGTTGAGTTTTGATGCCACCGCTCGACCAGACCCCAGCAGGGACCTAACGTCGAGTGCAGGCAAAGCCAGATGCCCGGGCGCTGTCCTTGCCAGGCTCTCCTGGTTCGGATCACAGCCGAGGGAGCCGCCGGACCGCCTGCTTGTCGTGACCGGGGTGCCAGGGGCACATCTGGGTACGCGCACCTTAAGGCCGGGTCGCCCGTCCCGAACGGATCTTCCGGATCTGGGGTGCCCTTGGCTTGTGGAAGTCCCCGACGCGCCTTGCGTGCTTTCACCCTAAGCAGCAGGGGGCCACCCATGAGACGGGATCGGCCGGGCGCGGGGCGGGCAGGCGACGGGGGGAATGCGCCCGCCCGCCTCGCGGGCAATGGCCCGTACGGGGGGGAACGGGCCTTGGCGGGCCAGCATGACCAGCCCGTGAAGCACAGCCGGCGTCCCAGGCCTACTACGACAAGAAGATCGCCCAGGGAAAGCACCACACCCAGGCCCTGCTCTGCCTCGCCAGACGACGAGCCGACGTCCCCTTCGCCATGCTCCGCGACGGCATGCTCTACGAGCCCCGGCCGGCCACGGCAGTCGGCGGAGCCTAGGAAGAAGCTCCGCCCGGAAGGTGGGCAACCACCTCATAGTTGGCGATCCGTCCCGCCAGTGCCCGCGGACTCACACCATGAGCGTTAACCCGGTCGGGGTCAGCACCGGCTTCCAGCAGCAGCCGGACGGCCGCCCCCTCGCCCTGCGAACAGAACACCGCCCGCCACAACGGCGTATTGCCGTGACCATCCACGGCATCGACCGACGCGCCCGCGGCCAACAGAACCTCGATGACCGATGGCGCCTGGGCCTGAGCCGCAAGATGCAGCGGCGTCCAACCTGCGGCATCGCCTACCTCAGGGTCGGCGCCCCCGGCCAACAGCACCCTCAGGCCTTCCACATCCCCGTCGACAGCCGCACAGTGCACCGCCGTCCGCCCCAACCGATCCCGATCCGTCATGCCGCCATCCTGACCCACGATCTTGACCAAAGAGATAGGGGCACCCCCGTCGCCGCCAGGGGGTCTGGCCTTGCGCGGCTTGGTGCTGGCCGGGGCAGTGTCGGTGCTGCCGGAAGAACGCTCCCGCACCCCTCCACATGCGGCGGTCGAGCACCCCGGCACGTCGGTATGCCTCGCGGCACCCGCGCGCGCCGCACCCCGGCCCCGGCATTCGCGGCGTCTCGTGATGAGTCAGGGCGTCGACGGGTTGTGGACCTCGTTGCGCTGCGGGTCAAAACAGGTCAGGCCGTGCTTTCGCGCAAGGGCGAAGACCGCGCGAGAGAAATTTTCGGCCCGCGACCAGCCGACGGCAAGGATCAGCCGGTGCTCGTTTGCATCCGGGCTGACGCTCCAGACGATGTCGTCGATCTCATCATCATCCGGGTCATCAGGGTCGGGGAACCCCACCAGCAGATTATCCATGAGGGCGAGATTCCGCGGGTCAGGCTGAACGACGCTGTCATCGCCGTCTGCCAGGCTCTGGCAGACAAGCAGTGCCCGCTCGACGGTGATCGGCGTCGCCTCATGCCAGACATAGAGATCGAAGCTCATTGCATAACCACCTGCATGATCGCCCTTTCTTGAGTCGATCACCTTCGCGGGCCGGGGCTGGTCTTGCAATCCCTGAACCTCTGACGTCTCCTCCACGACACCCGGGCGTGCTGGCCTACCGCTGTGCGCAGGGGGCCAGCACGCCCCGCTCTAGGCAGCATCCAGCCGCAGTCGTCAGCGGGGGCCAGGTTGTGTCGCTTGCCCCGTCGTGCACGACAGTCAGGTCGGCCGGTGAGCGCCCCGCGAGTCACGGCGGCCCTCACCTGGCCTGCCGCTGGCCCGGCGAGGTGCCGCTCATCGCCTCCGATCCCGGCCTGCGGACCGAGCCGGACCGCCCGAAACGCCTCATCCACCCCGACGCCGACGGCCGCTACCGGATCGGCGGCCTGTGGCCCTGGCAGGACTAGACCGCCACAGACACCGACAGTGACGACTGACCCGCGCCGTCGCTGGAGGAGATAGCCGCGATCGTCTTGTGACGCCAGGGGCGCGTGACCGAGTAGCGGAAGCCCCCCGCACGTCATCGACGCGGGCCCGCTTAGCGACCGGCGAAGCCTTGACCGACGCCCTGCTCGCCGTCAGCGGCGAGGCCGTCGCCCTGCCGACCCGCGGCATGGCGCACCACTGACCAGCCCGCAGCGCTCCCCGGACGCGTCCGGTCCTGGCCGCCGAGCAGACGGTCGCCGAGTCGACCGCCTCTAACGAGGTCGCCGCCCAGCTGACGGTGGAGGCCCCCGAGCTCGCCATCGCCACTTTCGAGGCGGGCGCATACCGACCCTCTGTGCATATCGGGGACATCAGTCGCTTCCCCACCGAACACCACTTCGCCAGCTACACCGGCAGCGCACTCTTGGACGCCTCCAGCGGCAACAACGTCCGCCACCGGCTCAACATCGGTGGAAACGCGCGCTCAACTCGGTCCTGCACACCATCGCCGTCTGCCAGATCCGCGACGGCGGGCGCGGGCAGGACTATTACCTCCGCAAGATCGCTGAGGGGAAGACGCCTTCGGAGGCTCGTCGGGCCCTCAACCGACGGCTGTCCAACGTGGTCTACGTCTACCGGATCATGAAACGAGACCAACGGACCCGCCTCACCCATGCCGCTTGACACACAGAGGCACCTCGGTAGCACGGACGCCCTGCGCAGACTGGCGGTGATGCGGGAGCAGGTTCGGGACCGAGAGGGTGCGGAGACTCTGTTCCGCCTGGCCGCCGACCACGGCGACACGGACGCCCCACGCAGCCTGGCGGTATTACGGGAGGAGGCCGGGGACCGGGAGGGCGCGGAGGCCCTGGCCCGCCAGGCTGTCGACCTCGGCAGCACGGACGCCCTGCTCAACCTGGTGGTGGTGCGGGAGCGGGTTCGGGACCGTGAGGGCGGGCCGTACAACGCCGGGGGAGGGGTTGCTGCCCAGCCACAGCTGCACGGCCTGGGCCAGGCCCTGGATGAGGGAGACACCGCGGTCGTTGGCGACGCTGCGGAACTCGTCCCACTGCCCTGGAGGTAGGAAGGTGGAGAAGGAGTCAGCGCCCGCAGTGTCGATGGTTCCGGGGGTGGAGGCGAGACGGCACCAGTCGGCGATGCCCTGTTCGACGGCCTGCTGAATCTCGAGGCCGTGCTGTGCGGCCCTGACTTTGAGGTTCTGCCGGAGCCATCCCGGCAGCTTGGAGACGACCTTCTCGCGGTCGCTCGAGGTGGCTGGAGAACTCACGGGAGATACCTTACTAACGCGCAAGATCGAATCAAGCACCGGCACGCTAGATAGGGAAAGTTGGGCCGCTGGAGCACAGCTATTACCCGGTAATGGCCTGGAGACGAGCCGGCTCACCCATGCACTGGCCGGCCAGGCCGCCTCACCCGTGACCCGGTGATGCCTACGAAGAGATCAGCTCGCCCTGGTGGTCGAGGCAGGGGCTGTGACCCATTACCGGGTAATAGTCGCTGCCCGGCTCCCCCCCAACCTCAACGTCGTCGCGCCAGACCGCCGCTCCTCCTCGCGCCTCAAAGACGCGAACAGCGCAAGACGGAGGACCATGACCCGTGACCAGCGTTCGATAGCGCGCAACTGGCTGTGGCCGCAGACCTCCGGAGCCCCTGGCCGCAGCGAACCATCGTCAAGAGGCCACTACATGACTAAGGCCTCCTGAGAACTCCTAACGAGATGATCTCCGAGGTGATCCGGGAGGTGTGGGTGGCTCCGCCAAAGCCGTGGAAGCCGACGATGAGTTGTGGGCGGTGATCGAGCCACTGTTGCCGAAGGTGGAGCGAGGGACTCGGCACCCGGGGCGCAAGCGGCATCCTGCCAGCTGGCGTTCCAGGGCATCCTGTACGTGCTGCACACACCGTCATCGTCACGGGAACGCTCACCAACTACTGCTGTGGCACTACGGCCCGGCAGGCATATGAACGCGGCTACAAGGTCGTCTTCGGATCCGACGTCACGGCCACCGATGACGAGTCCCGGCACGAACCCGAACTCGCCGTCCTGCGCAAGGGCTTCGCGCTCGTGCTGACCGCCGAAGAGATCACCGACCGACTGACCGCAGCCACCCCGGCATCACAGGCCGAGGAGCGGGCGAACGTCGCCTGATGCGGTCCTAGTCATAGATCGTCGGGGTCCTCCTCACTTCGTAGCCGTGCGGCGATGTCGGTGGCCCAGCCAAGAGCCCACGTCCGCAGGGCGTCGATCTCGTCGGGTTGAAGCCCGTAGTCGGCGTAGTCCTGGTCATCCCACCACTCCGCGCTGGCAAGACGGTCGTGCAGGTCTTCCAGGCTGAACTCGTATCGGGCGTGTCGGCGACCAAGGTTCTCGAGCTCGGCTTTGGACCGGTGCCGCGAGGCGGCGTGGACGTCGATCAGATCGCGGACCGCGCCTCGGTCGGCAAGGGCTCACCTTCGTGCCGATCACGTCGTCGAGCGACAGCACGGGGCCGAGCTCACTGGATTGGGGAGGGTGCCAGAGCATCTCTTTGAGGACGTCGACCTCGCACTGTTCCCCCGTACCAGGGTCGGTGGTGAGGAATCGGCCGGAGAGAGCGCCGATCTCGATCTCCTCGACTTGCCCGCCACGTTCGGTAAGTCCCTCGCTCACGGCATGAACGATTTCACTGATCGGCGCGGGGTTCTCGGTGGCTACGTCGACGTCTTGGGAGAGGCGGTCGACCAGACCGTGAGCTTGAACTGCGTACCCACCGGTGATCACCAGCGGATACGGAGTCCCGATGTCGAGGATGTCGGTGAGGAGGCGGCGGTGCAGGTCGGAGAGACTCACGCGGCAGTGATTGCCTTATCTGTGGGCAGCTGGGGGAAGCGGCTTTCCCAGGCGTCGCGCAGGGGACGGCTGATCAGCGTCCGCAGAATCGGCCACTGGGCGATGAGCAGGCCGCGGTCGAGATAATCGATCAGGTCCTGGCTCTGCCCCTCCGCCAGTACGGTGCGGTAGAGGCTCATCCGTGATCGAGGCTGGCTGAGCCCGTACGAGCGACGACCGGACCAGACGACGTGCACCGGTAGATCCACCGTGCCGGCCGTCGGCCCGGCGAGCTCCTCCAAGGACGTGGGAAGCCGCGAGGCGTACTGCTCGCGCAGCATCTCGTATGCGCTCGGTGGCGAGAAGTTGGACGGCACGGACATGCCCCCCAGTATCGCTCTTCGAGGCGCCCCATGACCACGCAACCGGGCGCTCGACGGTGCCCAGCGCTGCCGCCGCCTGCTGTGCGGCGACGAGGCGGGCTAACACAGCGCCTCGAGTCGCGAGAGCGGTCACCTCACCACTCGCTGCACCGCCCGCCGCCCGCGCTGTGTCGGCCGACGCATGTCGTTTGCCCACCAATTCGAACAAGCGATCTAATTAGATTATGCATCGCGTTGACCACCTCACCGACATCCAGGAACGGATCCTGCGCTGTATCCGTGAGCACATCGCCACCCATGGCGAGGCTCCGACGATTACGCAGATCGGGGCGGTTGTCGGCCTGCGGAGCCGGGCCTCGGTGCACTACCAGCTGGGCGAGCTGGAGACGAAGCACGCGATCGTCCGGGAGCCCGGACAACGCAGAGGGATCCGTCTGGTATGACCAGCCCCGACCGCTACCACCTGCTGCTCGTCTGTGACGGCCGCCCTTGCGTTGTAGTCGTCACCAGTGAGCCTCGCGCGCTCTTGCTCGGCGGATCATTCCAGCTCGATCAGTTCATCGGGGACCTCGGCCACAGCAACGGAGCCTAGTACTCCAGCCGGACTTCTGTATTTCTGCTGGTCAACGGCTTGCCGGTGGGGAGTGTAGCGGGGGTTGGGCATGCGCGGGACGGTCTTGGACAGGTCGTCCCACCAACGTGTGTCCGCGCCGCTTGTAATGACAGCGACGGGCTCGTGCCTGGTGACGGCGGCGCCATCGTGACCAGTTCACCGCGTGATCGCGGCGTGCAGGACGGCGGCGGGACTGAGTTGCCAGCAGACGACGGATTTCGGCTGGTGTGAGGTCCACGAGGTCGGGTGTGTCGGCCTCGGCACCCCCTTTTCACGTTCCTGCACGGCCATCACCGCGAGGAACGCGTGGGCGAGCATGGCAAGCGTGATGTGCCGGTGCCAGCCCACGTAGCGGCGGACCTCGTACTGGTCCAGGCCGCACTCGTTCTTCGCGCTCTGAAAACACTCCTCGATCTTCCAGCGGCAGCCGGCGACGCGGACCAGGTCGGCGACGGTTGCGTCCAGTGGAGCGCAGGCGAGGTAGTAGGCGATCTCGTCGGGCCTGCTGACGCTGCGGCGGGCCAGCACCCACCTCTGCCGTGTCGGCTCGTCGATGCCGGACTCGGTCACGGCGGGCAGGCGGGCGGCGGCCCAGTCATAGAACCGTTCGCCTTTGACTCCCGGCCCTGCCGACAGACGCTGCCATGCCTCGGGCGGGGCCTGAGCGATGAGATGGTCGATGCGCGGGCCGTTGACCTGCTGCGACTTGGGGACGGCGACCACGTAGGACAGCTCGGCATCCTCCAGGAAGCGCCGGAAGTGCGAGTCCTGCCCGTAGGCAGAATCCGCAGTCACCCAGGCGATGGGAAGCGGGGAGACCAGAGCGCGCAGGATCATGTCGCGGGCCAGCTCACCCTTGGTGGCGAAGACACGCTCGTCCGGGATGCGAGCCGCTTGGCAGCGTTTACGGTCCTCGGTCCAGGACTTGGGCAGGTAGAGCTCACGGTCGACCAAAGCATGGCCGCGGGTGGTGGCGTAGGCGGCAAAGACCCCGATCTGGCAATTCTCTGTCCGTCCGGCCGTGCCGGAGTACTGGCGCTGCACCCCCGCGGAAGTGGTGCCCTTCTTCACGAAGCCGGTGTCGTCGAGGATCAACACGCCGTTCGGCGTGCCGAGTTGTTCTGCGATGTAGGCCTGGAGGTCGTCGCGCAGGCCGTCAGCATCCCACCGGCTGTGGGAGAGCAGGTGCTGCAGACCGTGCGGGGTGGCATGGCCGGCGTACTCGGCGAGTTGCCAGCTGTTCTTTCGGCCGACCGGGCCGAGCGGCCCGCGGACGTAGTCCCGCATCCGCCGCCGGGACTCCACCCGGGAGAAGCGGGCTCCGGTGCGCAGGAAGAGTTCTTCGAGTTCCAGGTCCCAAGCATTCGTTGGTACGTCGTGGATCACGAGAACGGACTGCTCGTCGCGCTGTCACTGCATGCGGCGCGGACACACGTTGGGGGGACGACCTGTCCAAGACCGTCCCGCGCATGCCCAACCCCCGCTACACTCCCCACCGCCAAGCCGTTGACCAGCAGAAATACAGAAGTCCGGCTGGAGTACTAAGACAGCCCCTATCACGTACGAATGGCATCCACCCCAGGAGAGCTGAGTACGGCTTGGCTCCGCGAGACCGACATCACGAGTTCAGTTTCAGTAGCTATGCCGAGGTTTGGCAGTACGCTCGGCCTCGGCTCAGGCTCTCGAGGCGGCAGGTTTGCCGGGCGCGGAGCGACGGGCCGGGGCTGGCGGGGCGGCCTTCTACTGGCCGAAGGGTGATCCTACGCTCGCTCATGGGCCCTGAGTGAACGGCGCCACCGGGTGCCCCGAAACGGTGCGAGCAGACACCGACTGGCTCTGATCCGGTCGGGGGCACCCAGCAGAGGTGCGGCTACCGACAAGGGAGCGTCCCGGTGGTACGGGGGAGCCCACCGGGACGACAACTCCAGCCTACGCAGCACCTCTCGCCCGCGTACGGGGATTCGCGGGAAGTGGCCGGTTACGGCCGCCTGCGCTGGCGTCCGCTCAGCAGAAGGCGCGGCAGTTGGAAGCGTGTCCGCCGCTGGTGAGACTGGACGCCGGACTGTTGAACACCCCGTGATTCGCCAAGCGCTCCAAGCCCTCACTGACCGGAGCCCGTGATCGGGCCACTGAAAGGGAACTGGAGCCGGGCTCGTAGGCAGCCGGTCGTGATGCACCCCGCCAGGCCGCCCGCCGGGCATATAGGCCACCTTGCCCAGCACGGCCCCTCGAGCAAGCCGGCTTCGTCTCTCGCGTCCCGCTATGCTGGACGTCTTCTGTGATGTCCCCCGCCTGTTCCCGCGTTGCTGGACGGGGCCGCTGGCCCGGCCGGCAGGCAGCCGGGGCGGGCATACCGCCGTCAGCCGCCGTCCCCCAAAACTGCGCAGTAGAAGGTCCCGGAACAAAAGGCGTCTCGGCTTTCATGTTCAGTCCCTGAAGCGGCTATCGACTGGTAAATCTGAGGTCAGTCGAACCCCAATTCGCGTGCGATCAGCATGCGCTGAACCTCGCTTGTCCCCTCGCCGATCTCCAGGATTTTCGAGTCCCGCCACATCCTGGCGACCGGATACTCGTTCATGTAGCCGTAGCCACCGTGGATCTGGGTCGCGTCGCGCGCGTTGTCGACGGCGACCGTCGAGGAGTAGAGCTTCGCGATCGCCGCCTCTTTCTTGAAGGACTCGCCCCTGACAAGGCGGGAAGCGGCGTCCCGCCAGCCGACCCGGGCCATGTGCACCCGCGTCTCCATGTCAGCGATCTTGAACTGGATCACTTGGTTCGCGCCAATCGGCCTGCCGAAGGCGTGCCGGGCCTTGGCGTACTTCACCGACTCGTCGACGCAGCCCTGCGCGAGGCCGGTGGCCAGGGCCGCGATCGCCACCCTGCCCGCGTCGAGGACCTGCAGGAACTGGGCGTAACCCCGCCCCTCCTCTCCCAGGAGGTTCCCGAGCGGGACCCGGACGTCGGAGAAGGACAGCTCGTGCGTGTCCGATGCGTTCCAGCCGACCTTGGAGTACGGCTCCGCAACCGTGAGACCTGGAGTACCGGCGGGCACGATGATCGAGGAGATGAGGGGACGGCCGTCCGCCTTGCGGCCGGTGACGGCCGTGACCGTGACCAGGCCGGTGATGTCTGTGCCGGAGTTGGTGATGAAGCACTTGGAGCCGTTGATCACCCACTCCTCGCCGTCTCGCACCGCGGTCGTCCGGGTGCCGCCCGCGTCCGAACCGCAGTCCGGCTCTGTCAGGCCGAACGCGCCCAGGAGCTCGCCGGAGCAGAGCCGGGGCAGCCATTCGCGCTTCTGCTCGGGCGTACCGAAGAGGTGCACGGGCATCGCGCCGAGCGAGACGCCCGCCTCCAGGGTGATTGCCACGGAGGAGTCGACCCGGGCCAATTCCTCGAGCGCGACACCGAGGGCGAAATAGTCGCCTCCCATCCCGCCGTACTCCTCGGGGAACGGCAGGCCGAACAGACCCATCCGCCCCATCTCCCGGACGATCTCGTACGGGAACGCCCGGCGCTCGTAGAAGTCACCAATCTTCGGGGCAACCACATCGCGTGCGAACTCCGCGACGGTTCGCCGGAGTTCCTCGAACTCCCGGGAGAGGCGGTGGTCCATCGCTTGTCTGCTCCTGATCCTCGGTGCTGGCAAGGACATCACTGGTGCGGGACCGTGTTGCGGGACGGTCCCGGCTCCGCAGCCCGGTAGCGCACTGCGGCTCGCCGGGGATCCGCGCGCGGCGAGCGGCCTGCGCTACCGGGCAGGCCTCAGTGCGCGTCCCGGAACTCGATCAGCCAATGCGCGTGCCCCTCGCCGCGCTCCGCGATGATCTCGGAGGTGAAGCCGGCCTCCGCGGCCGTCCGCTTCAAGAGGTCGATGCTCCCGTTGGAACAGAACAGGAGCATGAGCCGCCCAGTTTCGGTCAGGTGCCGGCGCGCCTGGGAGAAGTACCGCCTGTGCGCTTCGTATCCGGGGTCGAAGAAATTCCGCTCGAAGACCGAGAGCTCGGTTGACTCGACGTCCAGGTCGGGCATGGAGTTCCAGAAGATCAGATCGAACTTGTCCTCCTCGCCCAGAGCATCGAAGACGTCGCTGACCAGCAGTTTCACAGAGTCGGCGACACCGTGCCGATCCGCGTTGAGCTGCGCGGACTCGACCGAATTGGGGTTGATGTCCGCGCCGGTCGCCCGTCGGCACAGGCCGGCCTTGACAGCCAGGACGACGTTGTTGCCGGGGCCACAGCCGATTTCCAGGAAGCTGTCCACCGGCTCGAGCTCCTGCAGGACCTGCCAAGCGAAGACCGAGGAGTGGCTGCGCTCGATCGGGTAGACCTCCGGGAGCAGCACCCAGTCGAGGTCCTGGAACGTGACCGTCGTGGTCTCCCGGATCCGCCACGAATCCATTTCGGACATCAGTTCCGAAACTTTTTCACTGCTCGGAGCCATGATCTACCTCCTGCTGCCGGTCACTTGGTGGTGTCGCGGAAATCGACCAACCAGTGCGGGTGGCCCTCGCCGCGTTCCGCGACGATCTCGGGGACGAAGTTCGACTCCGCGGCGATCTGCTTCATACGGTCGAACTCGCCGTTGGAGCAGAAACCGATCATCAGCCGCCCTCCGTCGGTGAGGTGCCGGCGAGCCTGCGAGAAGAACCGGATGTTGCAGTCGTACGCGGGGTCGAAGAAGGAGCGCTCGTGCACCGAGAGCGAGTCCGGGTCGACGCCCTCAAGGGCGGGCGGGGAGTTCCAGAAGATCAGATCGAACTTGTCCTTCTCTTCAAGGGAGTTGAACATGTCACTGACGAGGAAGTTCGTGGATCCACCGAAGCCGTGCCGCTCTGCGTTGATCTTCGCAGACTCCACGGAGTTCGCGTTGATGTCGGTGCCGGTCGCTGTGCGGCACACGCCGCTCTGGAGCGCGACGACGACGTTGTTCCCCGGGCCGCAGCCGATGTCGAGGAAGCTGTCGACCGGCTCCAGCTCCTGCAGCACCTCCCAGGCGAACGCAGACGAGTGACTGCGCTGTATCGGGAAGACGTCGGGAAGCAGGACCCAGTCGAGGCCCTGGAACGAAACGGTCGTGGGCTCCAGGACTCGCCAGGATTCCACCTGGGAGAGGATCGAGGAAACCTCGTCATTGGTCGCAGTCATGCCCTGCCTCCTGGCTGGGTTCTTGGGTGGTGTCGGAAACAAGGGGGACGGTTCAGCTCCCCCGAACGCTCTCGCGCAGCCGGGCTTCCAGGTCCCGCACGCGCACCTCGGACGGTGCCAGGATCAGGAACTCCGCCCCGGGGCCGAGGTCGGAGTTGCAGCCCAGGACGACGATCCCCTCCCGCCGCTCCGGGTCGTACCGGAGCCCGCCGCGCTCGAGGCCCTCGAGCAAGGTGCCCAGCGGCGCCGGCGTGATGTCCAGCACGGACGAGACCGCGTGTGTGTCGGCGTAGCTCGGGCCGAGCAGGCGCTCGGCGATGGCGTGGTAGACCAGGCCGCCTCCCCAGCGCGCGTTGATCTCGTGGAAGATCAGTCGGCCGTCCGGCAGGACGATGCCGTCGATGTTGATGTACCCCCGGTAGCCGATCCGGCGGACGACATCGAGGAACGCCTCGATGTGGGCGACCACCTCGACGTCCCGCTCGGGAGCGAGCCTCAGGGGCAGGTCCAGCCCGGCCCACTTCGGGCTGCCGCTGGTCTCTCCTGGCGGCAGGCTGTAGCGGAGGATCCCGTTGTCCAGGAACTCGATGTCGTCGTCGCCGACGTAGTACTCGAAGTAGAACCGGTGGTCCGCCCGGTGATAGGCCTCCACCACGACGAACTGGTTGAGTGTGTCACTCAGGTCCGACCACAGGTCCTCCGCCAGGCCGCCAAGGTCATCACCGAGCGAGCGGGTCTCCCGGGTGCCCGGGAGTAGCTCGGTGTCGGAGTCTGTCAGGCCGATGTTGCCGTGACCGCCGCCGCTGCGGTCCTGCTTCGCGATCACCATGCCGGTCTGCCCCGACAGGCTCACGAGCGCGCGCGCTATCTCACGCGGCGACCGGGCCACTACTCCGTCAGCGATCGGCGTTCCGACGCCGGCGGCCAGCCTGCGGAACGTCGATTTCATGTTGAGTAGGTCGATACCGCTCTGCCGTGCGAATCCGCTGCCGGGCAGCGCCTGGATACCGAGGCGCTCGGCCAGCTCCGCCGCGGCCCGGGTGGCCACGCAGGGGAGAAGCGACCACTCAGAGGGCTCCTTGAGCAGCGCGCGAAGCTTGTCGGTGAAACCTTCGTCCGCGAGTCCCACTTCGTTGAGCGGGTGGTCCACGGCCAGCACGGTGACACTTGCCGGGGCGTAGCCGGACACCTCGGCCACGTACTCCTTGAAGTCCGGATCGATGTCGTCCGGGATGATGAAGACGTCGCCTTCCGCGGCGTGCCAGAGGAAACGCGCGGAAGTGTCGGTGCCGGACTTCGTCCCCTCGACGAAGCCAGACCACTCACGCACGTTCTCGGAGTAGTCGGTCCTGAAGTTGGGCAGGATGATGCGGGGCATTTACGGCCTCTCGTGGAAGGCGGTCGATCTCGGGGCGAGGCCGCTTGTCAGGGGTTCAGGTGGCGGAAATCCAGGGTCGCGTGCAGCTTGGTCTCGCCGTGGGCGGCGAGCGTGACACGGTCGTGCAGGTGCCCGGGGCCCTCTGAGGTGAAGTCGTCGACCATCTCCACCTCGCCCTCGTCCAGGAGGACGATGTTGCCGGTGAAGCGCAGGTGCCCGTCCTCCCAGTCGGCGCTCGGGGTGGTCTCGACGACGTGGTTGCCACGGTCGTCGAAGTAGATGGCCACGAAGCGCTCCAACGCGGGGCTCCAGCCGAACGTGTAGCGGCACTCCTGCCCGTTGGGGTGGAGCTCATTGGGCTCCTGGCTGTAGTCCCACTCGTACCAGGTTCCCCGGAGAATGGGCGACAGCCTGCCGCGGAAGACGCCCGTCACCGGCCGGTCCTCCCGCCCGGGGGGATACACGGTCGAGACGCACTCCCAGTCGCCCAGAAAGGGGGTCAGCGGCAGCATCTCCTTGCGGGGGACGAAGTCCTTCGGGACCGGCAGGACCAGTCCTTCGGTCGCGGCGGTGAAGGCGCTGAGGGCCGACGCCGCGCGGGGGAGGGAGTTCCCGAGCAGGGGGTTGTTCATGGCGTTTTCTGTGCCCTTTCCGAAAGCAGAATGATCATGGTTCTTCGACGTCGACGGGCAGAGCGGGGGCGCCTGCCCCGCGTGCGTCGGCCGCTCCGCGGAGTTCTCAAAAACCGCCGTGCACTGCCGCTGCCCGGTTCTCGGGGCGGTCCTTTAGGACGCCGTCCAGGGCTTTCGCGAAGCCGTCGATGTCGTCCCGGCTCATCGTCGAGCGCAGGCGCACCCGCAGCCCTGCGCCGCCGCGCTTGACGATGGGAAAGAAGTCCGGCTCCACGTAGTAGCCGGCCTCCAGCATGCACCGGGAGACGTTGACGGTGTCGTCCTCGGAGTGGAGAGCGATATAGCGGATGGGCACGGTGTTGCCGTGCCCGACGGATTCGACCACCTCGTCGAAATGGCGAATGTTCTCCTGCAGCTGCTCCTGGAGCCGCACCAGTTCCGCGCTCCGATGGAGTTTCACCGATTCGACGATCGCGCCGAGGCCAGCCGTGTTTATCCGCTGCGACCACATCAGCGGGCCGCTGTTGCGCTGGACCGCCCGGCGGACCGACAGGTCCCCGCGGGGGCCGAACATGATGGCGCCGCCGGAACCGCCGAATCCCTTATTGAGGGAGGTGATCAACATGGTGCGCTCGTTAATCGACCCCATGATGTCCAGGGCGAAGCCCCGCCCGTTCGTCCCCACGACGGACGTGCTGTGCGCTTCATCGAAGTACAGGAAGAGGCCGTACTTCTCCTGCAGACGGACAAGTTCGGCGACGGGAGCGACGGTTCCCCCGGTGCTGTAGACGGAGTCGCACACGTACGCGACGGCACGGTTCTCGCGGCAGATCCGCTCCAGCGCCTCCATGTCGTTGTGCGGGATGGTCACCACACGCGTCTCGTCTGCGCACAGTGCCTTCAGCGCGGCCAGGCAGAAGTGCGCCCGCTTATCGAAGACCAGGACCGGGGCGATTCCCCCGGTCAGCAGGCCCGAGGACAGCACAGGGAGGGTCGCCCAGGCACCCGCGGCGCACGAGTTGACCGTCCCGACCTCGGCGTCGAAGAGCGAACTCAGCTCGCTCTCCGCTTCCTCCAGGATGGGCAGGGTCATCCTGACCCGCGACAGCGAGCTGTTGAGGACCCCGACGCGCTGCACCGCGGCCACCGCCGCCGCGACTATCTGCGGGTGCTCGTCGAGCCCCAGGTAGGAGTAGGAGGACATGTTGACGACACTTCTGCCGTCCGGCGTCTGCAGGCGTCCACCACCACTCGGCTCGAACACACAACCGTGGACCCCCGCTTCGGCGGCATAGTCCCAGTTGGAGTTGCTGAGCGAGTACAGCTTCTTGATGTCCGTGTACTGATGGAACCTGTCAGTCATGCCGTATCGCCTTTGCGAGAGTCACTGCTGTCCTTAGGGGCTCCCCACCGCTCCTGCGTCATCGGCTCCGCTTCCCCATCAAGTTCAGGAACAAGGCCTCGGCCAGACAGCTCCGCGCGAAGTCGCCCAAGTGCAGGCTCTCGTTCGGGCCGTGCGCCCGGGAGTCCGGGTCCACGGCACCGGTGATGAGGATCTCCGCCTGCGGGAACGCCTGCTGGAAGGTGGCGATGAAGGGGATGGATCCGCCGAGACCAATCGCAACCGGACCCGCGCCGTCGTAGGCGTCGGCCCACGCCTCCCTGGCCACCGCATAGGCCGGCCCCTCGGAGGCCACCATGCTGGGTTCGCCGCCGTGGTCGAGGGTGACCGTGACTTCGGCACCCCAGGGGGCCAGTGTCTCGCAGTGCCGCTGCAGGGCCGCGAAGGCGCTCTCCGTGGAGTCACCCGGGGCGATGCGCATGCTGACCTTCGCGCACGCCGTGGCGGTCAGCGCGTTCGGGGCTTCCTGGGTCGAGGGCGCGTCTAGGCCGACCACGGCCACGGCCGGCCTCGTCCACAACTGGTCGGCCACCGGAACGTCCCCCAGGATCCGGGTCCCGTCGAGCACACCGGCGTCCCGGCGCAGGCGCTCCTCCGGGTAGTCCGCCGTGGCCCGTTCGCCGTGGTGCAATCCGGCGATGGCGACGTTGCCATTCTGGTCGTGCAAGGTGGCGAGCAGGCGGCACAGGGTCGTCAGGGCGTCGGGTACCGCTCCACCGAAGAGCCCGCTGTGCACAGCGTGGTCAAGCGTGCGGATCTCGACGAAGGCGTTGACGAGGCCGCGCAGCCCCGTGGTGAAGGCCGGTTCTCCCACAGCCTGGTTCATCGAGTCCGCGATCACGATGCAATCGGCCGCCAGGTCGTCCCGGCACTCGTGGATCAGGCGTTCCAGGGAGGCGGAGCCGTACTCCTCCTCGCCCTCCACGAAGACGACGACACCGACGCTGAGGTCGTCCCCGAGCGCTCGCAGAGCCGCCACATGCGTCATGATGCCGGACTTGTCGTCACCCGCGCCGCGGGCATAGAGCCGCCCGTCCCGCTCCGTCGGCTCGAACGGGTCGCTGAGCCATTGCGCCAACTCCCCAACCGGCTGCACGTCGTGGTGGGCATACAGCAGGACCACCGGAGCCCCGGGAGGCGCCGGTCTGCGTCCGATCACCGCCGGCTGTCCCCCGGCCCGGACCACCCGGACGTCCGGCAGCCCGGCTTCCCGCAGAACCTCCGCCACGGCTTCGGCGGACTGTTGGAGAATCCGGTGGTCGAAGCCCGCGAAAGCTATGCCGGGGATCCGGATCAACCGCTCCAAGTCTGCACGGACTCGCGGGAGTTCCTTGTCTACGGCCTCACGAACCTGTTCCGGCGTCAACGTCATGATGTGGATCCTCATAGGAGTTGTTGCGGACGCCGGTCGCCGGCGCACCGGACCGGGTGCGTGCCCTTGGGACACGCACCCGGCCCCAGCTCATCAGAGCTGCTCGCTGGGCTCGTCGAAACGGAAGCCCTCGCGCATCGACGGCAGGTGGTACTGCGCCGCCGTACGGATCTCGGGCTGAACGGTCTCGACCGCCGGCGCGTCCACCGGCACGCCGCGCAGGGCGTCCTTCAGGCGCGAGCGCATGTCGTTGTTCTCCATGTTGTTCACCCCCTCCCCGATACTCGATCTGCGTGGGCTGCCTACCAGCCCACACACCTGTGAGGTCAGACCCGGTCGAGCGCCGGCTTCTTCTCGATGATTCCCTTGAGAAGCAGCGCCTCAAGACCCTTGTCGACCAGTTCGCTCACCTTTTCCGGGGCGGTGCCCTCAGGAACGGCTTCGCTGTATTCCGCGATGATCTCTTCGTAGGTACGACCGTCGCAGAGTTCGTACATCAGCCAGGACCGGGGGTCAAGGTAGTGCACGCCGGGCCGGGACGGAGTGTAAACGAGCAGGCAGCCCCATTCCGGTACCGGACGCGGGCGCACGTCACTTCGGGTCTGGAAGCAGTCGTGTGGGGAGTATTTCGACATTCACGCCTCGATTTGTCGTCGTACAGAAGGGATCGGGCGCGTTCCAGTCGCCCGTGAATGCGTAAGCGGTCGAGCGGCAACCGCCACGGGAGCCCTGCGTCGACTCGCACTCCTCACAATGCGATTCGACGTTGCGGGAGCGCAGTTGGCGGTAGTGAGGGTGCTGCCACGTGCTGAGGAAAGAGACCTCGCGCACGTTGCCGAAGTCGGTGAAGTCACGCAGGTATGAGCAGCCGACGGAGCGGCCGGTGGAGTCCACTCCCGACGCCTGCCAGCAGCAGTTGGCGTCGCGCGGGTGCCACGAGCGCATCAGGTAGACGCTCTCCGGCACCACAATCCGGTCCAGCGCGGCCATCTGATCGGGGAGGGACATGGCCATCTCGGACCAGTACTCCTTCGCCCGGCCCAGGGGGTACAGGCGCAGGATCCCAACCCGTCCCACGCCCTCGGCGGCCATCAGGTCCACGAACTCCTGGAGCTCTCCCGCGTTCTTGCGGGTCATGATGAGCGTGGCCACGATCTCCATGCCGGCCTCGCGGGCGGCGCGCAGTCCGCTGAGCGAGCTCTCGAAGGCTCCCTCGACACCGAGGTGCCAGTCGTGCGCCTCCGGGGTGGCACCCATAAAGTCAACCACGACGCTGGCGACGCCGGCCTCGACCAGCTCAGCGGCCGCCTTCGCGTCGAGGAGTGTGGCGTTCGTCCGGAGACGCACCATCATCTTCTTGGAGAAGTAGCCCAGCAGGTCCAGGTAGTCGTCCCGGTGCAGCGGCTCCCCGCCCTCCACCAGGAGCTCGATGACACCGGATTCAGCCATCTCGTCGGCGAGCCGCTTGAATTCCTCCGCGGACATCTCGTCGGCCGGCGGCTTTGTGGAGCAGTCACCGTAGCACTGCTTACACTTCATATTGCAACTGGCCGTCAACTGCAACCACGACTTGAGCGGCTTGTTCAGCGTCAGCTGCCCCCCGGGCGGAGCCTCCGGAGGCGAGAAATCCAGGTCTGACATGAGACCGACCCCTTCACATTGGTAAAGCCTGCCATTCGCCCGGATTACCGGGCCTTCTCCACTGCGTTTGCCAATTCATGGCATCGGTCTTCCTAACCGGCCCACGCCGGCTCGCACCTGCTTGCGGCCGCCACCGCGCCGGACATGCGCCGCACGATCTGGGCCAGGATCGCCTGAGACGTCGCGAAGTTCAGCCGGACGAAGCCGCGTCCGGCAGCACCACACTCGGTACCGTCGACCACGGTGACCCCGGCCGTCCTGAGGAAGAACTCAGCCAGCTCCAACGTCGGCAAGGCCACACCACGGAAATCTAGCCAGGCCAAATAAGTGCCCTCTGGTGGGCGGTAGTTGACTCCAGGAAGCTCTTCGGCCAGCAACTCCGCCAGGACGGCACGGTTCCGGCTCAGGTAGCCGCGGGCCTCGTCGAGCCAGGGCCCGCCGTGCCGGAACGCCGTCGTCGCCGCGATCACGCCGAGGATCGACGTGCCATCCGTCGCCAGGCGGCCGAGGCCGGCCCAGCGCTCCCGGTCAGCGTCGTTGCTGAGGATCACCTGGGCGCATTTCAAGCCCGCGAGGTTCCAGGCCTTGGATGCGGACACCGCCGTCAGCGCCTGCCTTGCGGCACCCTCCGACACGGATGCGTAGGGGATGTGCTCGCTGCCTGGCATGACGAGCGGCGCGTGGATCTCGTCGGCGAAGACCCTGCCCCCGTACCGATCGACGAGCCGCGAGAGCGCGAGCAGCTCCTCCCGCTCCAGCACATGCCCCGAGGGGTTGTGCGGGTTACACAGCAGGAGCAGGTCCCCGCCCGCCCGGTAGGCCCGCTCCAACGCGTCGAGATCGTAGCGGTACCGCCCCTCCGAGGGAACCATCTCGATCTCTATGATCTCCCGCCCTAACAGCCGCGGAACCACGAGGAACGGCATGTAGGCGGGGGTCGGCACGATGACCGGTGAGCCGGGGCGGGAGAAGTTTTCGATCGCCACGTGCAGCGCCCGGATAACGTCGGGGAGCAGCTTGACGTCGTCAGCCGCGATCCGCCAGCCGTACCGGTTCCCCTGCCAGGCCGCGCAGGCCTCAGCCAGCTCCCGTTCGAGTCGGGGCGGAACGTAGCCGAGGACCCCGCGCTGCACGGCTGAGACGAGGGCCTCCGACACCGCGGGAGCCGTGCCGAAATCCATCTCGGCCGCGTCGGCGCCGAGCAGGTCGGTCCCGTGCAGGGTCCACTTGTACTGGTCGTTGCGCCGCAAGCCGTCGGCGGAGACGGCGTCGAAGGACGCCCACCCCGAGCCCGCGGCCCGCGCGGTCATATCGTCTTCAGCCATTCCAGCCCTCCCCGGACGGCATCGACGGACGAATGCGGAGCCGGCGCGACACCATCGCTGTGCCAGGTCACAATCACACCCCCCGTCTTACGGCGCCTGGTGGCGCGGTCCCCACGTCTTGAGTACTCCGGTCCCGTACGGCGGCGAGCGGAGCGTCGCGATCGCGTACTGCCTATTCCGTGACCACGTGCTGGCCGGCGGCCATGCTGGCTTCCCAGTTCTGCCCGTCGAACGGCGCGTACTGAATGCTCTCGCCGAACCCCAAATCGATGGGGTCGCCCCGGCGCTCGACGACGGCCTTCCCGCCAAGCAGGCAGCGTGCGTTCACGCTGAAGTAACCGGTCGGGTGGGACCGCGGGCGGTAGAAGGGCATGATGCCGCATACGACACAGAAGGTGTGGTCGGCGATGCAGTTCCCGAAGCGGTAGGGCTTCAGGTATTGCTGCCCCTCTATCAGCTTGAAACGGGCCTCGGGGAGCATAATTTCTTCATGCCCGGACATGTAGCAAATACCGCAGTTGCACAGGGTTATACTGATTCTTTGCGCAAGTGCCACCGAGAACTTCACGGAACCACAGTGGCATTGGCCATCACGCCAGACGAGGTCTGACGATTCATCCTTACCGGACTTCGCTTGCCCAGACACTCTTCACAACCCCTGTTCCACTGGCGGCAGAAACTGGGCACTTGAAGTACCCTTTAGACTTCCCCGCGTGTGACTGTGAATCGATTCCGTAATCCCGTCAGCAACTTAAAGCATCATCACATGATGCCTGGGGCGCGTCAAGAGAATACGGCGCGGCCATCACAGCACTTGACGGGTTTATCGCATGAGCAAGGTGGACAGTCTTCGTAGTCGGACTGGACACTGCTGGCGGCTTGCGGCCGGCGACCGCCTGCCGCAAGCACGGCGATCGCGTCCGATCAAGTGCCCCACCGGGTTTGACTGCCACTCAGCCGCAGTTGCTGTCGCGCAGCAGGGTCGAGTACGAACCGTCGATAGGCTCGTCAGCCAGTTTGATGCTGCTGAAGAAATCGCTCTTCGTGCAGCCCATGAAATGAACGATCTCCTCGCTGTTGGTGGTCGTCGTGAACTGCTCGACCCCGAGTCGATAGTAGAGATCGAAGCTGACCTCCAGCGGACGTAGGTCCGGCTCTTTGCCTGCCCGTAGCCGGGACAGGATGCTCAACACGTCGTGTGCGAACGTCACTCCCGACCGCACGGCGTGGTCGTCCTCACCGATCCGGATCAGGGTGCAGCCGTCGGGCAGCTCGTTGCTGTCCTGGCGGTACACCGGCTGGGTGAGAAGGTCGTATTCGAAGATGTCGTCGAGTACGCGCGTGTACTCGGCCGGCAGCAGTGGTCGAATTGACTCGCTCCACCAGCGTCGCAGCAGCCGCTTCGCTTCCGGCTCACGATAGAGGTAGTCGATGGCCGAGCCCGGCGCCTCGACTCCGATCGTTACGGCCTCACGCAGCGGGGCCGCTGCTTCGTCGTCGGTACGCAAGATCCATTCATCCATGTTCCGCAGCACCTGGGACTGCCGTATCCCGCCAAGCGTCCGCAGACCCGTGAAGGTGTGACGGAAGACAGCCGCATCGGCCAGCACCCGGCTCCAGAAGAGGAAGCGCTGCATGCGCTGGTTGTCGGCCATGGTCATCGTGTTGTGCGCGAGCACGTACTCGAAGTCGTCGTGGTCGCCGCGCACCGAGACGATCCCGTACTGGTCCTTCTTCTCTGAGTAGTCCGTGTTGGGTAGCAGCAGGATCGGGTAGACCGCGATCCGGGAAACATAGTGCGACAGCCGGTCATATCCATCGAGGAACGATTCGACGGTCTCTCCGGGGGCACCCCAGATGAGTTCGGCATAACACTCCAGTTCCTCGGCGTTCAGCCAGTTGACAAGGTCCTCCCACTGGTTGACCTTCATGTTCTTGCGGTTCATGAGCGCCAGCGCCTCAGGATTGAGTGTCTGGAGCGCCAGTGTGAAGGAACTGCGCAGACCCGCGTCCTTCATCTTTCGGACGATGCTGTAGAAGACCTTGGACTTGTTCTTCGCCCAGGAACTCTCCAGCGCCTTCGGATAGCCGGTGCGATTGCGGATCTCGATGACGTCGTCGACGAACTCCTCGTCGATCGGCAGCAGACCGAAATTCGCGTCGCACAGACAGATGGTGTGCACCTTCAGGCTCGCGTAAAGCTCCAGCTCCTCCCGCAGCCGCTGCCGGGAGAAGGCACGGACTCGCTGCCCAACCGCGCCGCCCCAGTAACAGAAGGCACACTTGTACGGGCAGCCCCGGTTGGTCTCCATCAGGGCCACGTCATAGCGGAAACTGCCGTCGGGACGGGTCAGCTCCAGCGCGCCGGACAGGGCCGGCGAGGGGATGATGTCTAGGTTCTGGATACGGTCGCGCGGCTCGGTGGTGGCAATAGTGTCGCCGCCGTCACGGTAGGAGATGCCCTGGATGTCGCCGAGAGCGTGGACTGAGCCACGGTCCAGGTACCGGGCTAGCAGATCCCGGAAGACCAGTTCGCCCTCCCCGTTGACGATCACGTCGACCTGGGGAAACATCCCGAACGTTCTGGTCGCCTGATTGGTGACGTGTGTACCGCCGAAGACCGCCCAGCCGTCCGGGTTGAGCTGCTTGAAGGTCTCGACCAGAGATCCGAAGGTGCGGAAATTCCAGCCCGTCACCGAACAGGCCAAGATGTCGGGCGGGCCGTCCTCGAATATTTCGTTGGCCATTTTAGTGAGGGTGGTGCCACCGCGGTAGTTGATGATCTTAATGTCGAACGCATCGCGTATTCGGTCGTCCGCCAGCGCCGTGGCCTTCAAGTAGGCCGCCGCAAGCGGCATCGATTCCAGGGGCATGTCCCAGATGCCTTGCTGCACAAGGTAGACCGAAATCTTTTCACCAAGTCCCACGGCTGCTGCTCCCTCTTGTTGCGTGCCATACGAATGAATTCGCTTACCGGCGCCGACCTGCGCCTGAATTCCCGGCCGCCGGCGACCGGCAGCCAAGCGGAAGCTCCGTCGCCATCAGGTATTGATCGCATCCCCGATTACTGGAACCACGAACGAGTCTCATTGGCCGGGCCGAGCCTCACTGCGACCACAAACACGTCCACGCCAAGCAGCACAACTCCGCCCATCTGCCTCGCGCGACGGGGGATTCATGCCATCCACGCCATGCGCTCGAACAGGCGCCATGAAGGTGTAGCCAGACCCGGTCGAGCCGTGAGGCGCTTACCTGGCCAGCTGATGTTTCAGGTCCGAGGCGTCTTCAGGTCGTTGGCAAGCCGCGGCGCCCCTGGAACCAGGTTGGCAGGCGAACTATCGGCAGGGCTTGCGGGCACGGAGCGTACGCGTGCGAGGAGCCGCCGCACCCCCCGCGTCTGCTGCTCGTCCAGCGCCGGATCTGGCAGCGGGGCGGCAGACATCCTGGTGAAGACGCGGTTCATGGCCTCACCGAGGGACCAGGCGTGCGTGTGCTGGTACTGCGCGAAACCCGGGCATCCATTCACGACGTGGTCGAACCGCTCGAACGTACTTCTCGTCCAGTCCTCGGTGCGTGGATGCCGGTGATGATGGTCGTGGGGGCTCGAATCACTGGGCAGCACCGCGACGCGCACGACCAGGTGATAACCCATCAACCGTAGCCACCACAGGGCCCAAGCCCTGATCCGCCGGGCCGTCGGCAGTGTCGGCGCCGGCGCCTCGTCCAACAGGAAACGGCTATGAACTAGCAGCACCATGCGTAGCCGCGCAGGCTCGTCGAGCAGCGTTCCCCAGTGGTGTTCGCTGAACATTCCGAGAAGTCCCGTCACATTGAACACCACGAACATCGGCACGACATATGCGAATAGCAACTCCGGGACGAAGCCGAACCAGTACGAGCCAGCGACCATGGCCGCTGCGAACGTCCACAACGCGGCCTTGCGATACCACGGCTCCCCACGCTGCCAGTCGAACAGCCGATAACGCGCGTAGAGCACGTAGGTCCAGGGCGTAAGGATGAGGTAGGTCAGGCGCCGGTAGTAGAAGGACTTCGGCATACCGGTCGGGAACCCCAGTGACAGGAGAGGGGCCTCCACGTCCTGGTAAGTACACATGGCACGAGTGTGGTGGCTGCGGATGTGCTGCTCGCGGTAGGAGTCCAGCGACGACGAGAAAGACACCAGCGACACGCAGAAGGCCAGCACCTCGTTGACCCGACGCGATTTGAACAGCGTGTCGTGCGTCGCATGGTGGAAGATGTTGAACAGTGCCCAGCCACGCCCGGACAAGATGAGCCACTGGAAGGGCAGTAGCCACCACAAGTGCGCGGAGACCGCCCAGACACCGGCTGCGACGGTGAGTATGAACCCGCCGAAGGCCTCGACCGTGTAGACGAGCCGGCTCCGGTGCACCAGCGGCTTCTGGTCGAGGTGTGGACAGCCGCTGATCCAGGTGACTATGGCCTCGAGTAGAACCGCCATTGAACGCGGGAAGGTCCGCTGAATAGCCCTGCTCACGGACTCGCGTACTTCAGTGTTGACATTGCGCGGCTGTTCTACGAACGCGGCACGCTCCGCCTTGATCTCGGCTTCGGGTTCATTGATCGTTGCTAACTCGAACGGGTCCCAATATCCGGTTGAATTGACGACCATTCCATGGATGCTAGCAAGGTGAACGGTGGTCCACAAGGAGTAGGTTGATGTTCATACCGTGACGCCTTCTGACCGAACCAGTCTTCGCAAATCGGGCGAAGCCCCTCGAGTCAGGCAGGAATGTCCTGGCCCTGGGGGGCTTCGTCTGATCCCGAGCGAACTTCACCCAACACATGGGATGCACTGGCATAGGCATGCCCCCAGAGTGAGCGTAAGCACGCCCAAGTGGCCGCCCTGTCCGCCTTCCGAGGCTCGGGCCGGCGAAAAAGCGGTAGCAGCTCCTCCGGATTTCCCCCGGCTGCTGGCATAGGCATGCCCCCAGAGTGAGCGTAAGCACGCCCAAGTGGCCGCCCTGTCCGCCTTCCGAGGCTCGGGCCGGCGGCCATGCAAAAAGCGGAAGCAGTTCCTCCAGAACTCCCTCAGCTTCCCAGCCTGCGGAAACGTCTCGCCCATCGGCGTCCTGGCGCCTCATTCAAGGATGCCGTCGGCCCTCGGAGTGGCGCCGACTGCAACCGGCGCCTGCAGTTCCGAACACGGCTTGAACACAGAGCGGGCGCTGAACTGCTCATCTGGGCAAGCCGGCCAAGTTTTGGCAAGCTTTTTGACGCCTCCACCCGACACGCCCGAACTTCGTCCAGTTTTCGCCACTTTATGAAAAGTAAATGGTCAGAGGCCTGCCGCGAGTGCCTTGACGTTTCTCAGCCACCGTGGAAGACTCGATCAAGCTGTCGGCTGGACACCGTGCATAAACGTTCCGTAAATGTGAACGGGTATATGGTTCCGCCGCTATCGGGGAAGCGGACAAGGGTCTGAAGTGGGCGCATTCAGGCAGGGGGAATCATTTGAGGACATCCAGATCGCGGCGGAATACCGCAGTGCGATGAGGGCCTAGGTCGGAAGACTGTCGCGGCCCTGTACGGCGTCCAAAAGATGTTGGCGCATAGGGACCCCGCTTCCCCGGGCCTGCGATCATCCGCTGCCGCATCTGGCGGTCAGGGGCTTCCTATGCTCCGGCTCTGTCAACACCGCACCCAGCCCAGGCTCTGTGTCGGCCCTCGGATTGCTATATCGGTTCGATTACTCAGCTGGCGACTTATTAAGAAATCCACTTAACTGCTGCGCGGCGGCCACGGCCACGCCTATTGGAGAAATCATGCCCCTTTGGGTGATTCCCAGCTTAAATGAAGCTAACCGGCGGGCCAGCGAGCTCAAGATTCCGGACAAGATGCTCATCGGCTCCGAATGGTGCGACGCGGCGGATGGCCGGCGCATCGATGTCCTTAACCCATTCACTGAGGGCACCATCGGCAGTATCCCGAGAGGTGGCGAGCAGGACGTCCGGCGCGCGGTGAAGACCGCACGCAAGGCGTTTGAGACGGGCTCGTGGGCGCGGATGAGTGGACGGGAGCGCGGACAGCGGCTCTCCCGGGTGGCCGATCTGATCCGCCTGGAGCAGGAATGCTTCGCGCTGCTTGAATGCATCGATAATGGAAAGCCTGTCCAGGAATCACAGTGGGCCGCCATGATCGCCGCCGAGGTTTTCGAGTACTACGGCGGCTGGGCGGACAAATACCACGGCGAGGTCGTCCCACTCAAGCACAGGCACTACAACATGGTCGTGCATGAACCCGTGGGCGTGATCGGTGCGATCGTCCCCTGGAACTTTCCGACGATCCAGGCGGCCCAGAACATTGTCCCGGCGCTGGCGATGGGTAATTCCGTCATCCTTAAGCCGGCGGAGGAATGCTCGCTCGCCGCCCTCAAGCTCGGCGAACTCTGCATCGAGGCCGGAATCCCGGACGGTGTGGTCAATATCGTCACGGGGCTCGGTGAGGAAGCTGGCGCAGCCCTCTGCCAGGAACGCGGAGTGGACGCGATCATCTTCACCGGGTCGACTGAGACCGGGCGCAGCGTGATGCAGGCCGCGAGCGGCACCCTCAAGCGCCTCTCCCTCGGGTGCAGCGGAAAGTCACCGAACCTGATCTTCCAGGACGCCGATCTCGAGGCGGCGGTCGACAACGCTTTCCTCGCTATGTTTTTCAACCAGGGCGAGGTATGCAACTCCAGTTCGCGGCTGCTGATCCACGACTCGATCTACGATGAAGTGGTCCCGATGATCACAGCTCGGGCCGGGCAGCTCAAACTGGGCGACCCCCTCGACAGGACCACTGAGATGGGCTGCCTCGTCTCCCAGGAGTACCTCGACCGGAACCTGCAGTACATCGACATCGGCACTAAGGAGGGTGCCGTACTCGCGGCGGGCGGCACGCGCCGGGAAGGCCGGGGATACTTCCTCGAACCGACCGTGTTCATCGACGTGGCACCGGAGACCCGGATCTTCCAGGAGGAGATATTCGGGCCCGTCCTCACCGTGACGCGCTTCCGGGACGATGACGAGGCGGTGGCGCTCGCCAACAACTCCGACTATGGGCTCGCGGCGGGCCTCTGGACCAGGGACGTCAAGCGCGCGCAGGACGTGGCCTCCCGGCTGCAGGCGGGCACGGTCTGGGTCAACATGTTCGGCTACCTCGACATCGCCTCGCCGTGGACTGGCTACAAGCAGAGCGGGACCGGGACGGCGTGGGGAAGGGATGCGCTCGACTTCGTCACCGTCCCGAAAAGCATCTGGTACGCACGGTAGTTGAGGTGCTGACGGACATCGACGGTGTTCCCATCCGGTACCACTGTTCCGGCAGTACTCTCCGGCCTGCCCGTCGGTCGCACCGCCAGCCGCCCGGAAGTGGTGGCGGGCGGGCCGCCCGGCCGGCTTCCTCTCTGGTCGGCCGCGCTGGATCCCGCACACACGACTCAATGTGGAGGCTGTATGCCCGTCCATGAACTGGCGGTCCTCGGCGCCGGAGTCAGCGGACTTGCCCTCGCCGTCCAGCACACCCAACTCGGCGGATCCGTCAATGTCTACGAGAGGCGGAGCGCGATCCGCCCCGATGGGCTCGCGTTCATCTTGCAGGAGAACGGGCTGGCCGCCCTCGAACGGCTCGGCCTGCGGAACGAAGTCGTCGCAGGCGGACGTGAACTGACGGAGTACCAGCTTGCCGACCACCGGGGCATGGAACTGGCCAAGGAGAAGCTCGACAACTGCGTCGGCGTACGCCGCGGCGATCTGATCGACGCGCTGCTCTCCCGACTGCCCGCGCGGTCGCTGCACGTCGGGAAGTCGTTCGTCCGCTTCGGCTGGTCCGCCGCCGACCGCGCCGCGACCGCGCACTTCGCCGATGGCACGACGGCGGAGGCGGACTGGTTCGCGGGTAGCGACGGGATCCGCTCCGCAGTCCGGTCTCAGCTGTTCCCCGGGCACGTCCTCGCCCCGGTGCGCGTCAACGACTTGGTCAGCTTCGCGCCGACCGCGGCCCTGGGACTCGATGCCACCACCCGCTTCTCAAAGATCGTGCACAGCGGCGGCGGTCTGGCCGTCGGCTACCTGCCGTGCGGTGACGAGGTGGTGTGGTTCATGCAATTCGACACGTTCCGGTACCCGTGCGAGAGCGCCACCGCGACCGGCCTGGCAGACTTCACCCGGCGGACGCTCATCGGGTGGCCGCCCGTAGTGCAGCGCCTGATTGAGGCGACGGACTTCACCCAGAGCCACCTTTGGGCCTCTACCCGGCTGACCGACCCGTTGCGGGAGTATGTGCGGGGCAACGTGATGCTCCTCGGCGATGCGGCGCACCCGCTGCCCAGCCTGACGAGCCAGGGCGTCAACTCCGCGCTGGAGGACGCCGTGACCCTCGCCGACGCCCTCGCCGACGCCGCTCCGCTTGCCGACTACTCGACGAACCGGGCGGAGCACGTCGCCGGGTACATCGCCCAGGGTCTCTCGCTGCAGGCCGGCTTCCTCGCCCCGGTCGACGGCGATCCACTCATACCGCTGGCATGGTCAGCGAGCAAAGGACGGCTATGAGTGCCGCGGAGTTCAGTTTCGACCGCCCGATCCCGCTCGACATCCTGCGGCGACGGGCCCACAACTACCGCTGGGCCACGGTCCCGCCCGAGGTCATCCCGCTGACCGCGGCCGACCCCGACTTCCCCGTCGCACCGGTGGTCCAGCAGGCGCTGACGCGCTACGTCTCCGACGGGGTCTTCTCCTACGGCCCGCCGCTCGGCCTGCCCGAGTTCCGCGAAGCAGTGGCCGCGTACCACCGCGAGCACAAGGGCGTCGACGTCCAGGACGAGCAGGTCATCGCGGTGGACAGCGCCGCCCGGGGCATGTCCGTCGTCTGCCGGGCCCTCCTGCGCCCGGGCGACGAGGCGATCATCCTCGACCCGGTCGACTTCCTCTTCCCACGCACCGCCGAGAGCGCCGGCGCCACCGTCCGGCGGCTGGGCTTCGACTGGGAGCGACGCCGGTTCCCCGTGCAGGAACTATCCGCGCTCATCACGCCACGTACCCGGCTGATCTACCTCTGCCACCCACACAACCCGCTCGGGTTGCTATTCACCCGGCACGAGCTGCGGCAACTCGTCGACCTCGCGGAGCTCCACGACCTGCGCATCGTATGCGACGAGATCTGGTCCGACATCGTCTACCCCGGGCAACGCTTCCACTCAATCCTGTCAATAGCCGGTGCCGCCACCCGCTGCGTCACGCTCACCGGGTTCTCCAAGAACTTCGGCCTGGCCGGCCTGCGGGTCGGTGCCGTCGTCGCCCCAGATGAGCGGCTCCACGACCTGATAGTGAAGGCCACTGAAGCCACCGACACGATCGGCGGGACCAGCACGCTGTCACAGGTCGCGGCGACCGCCGCGCTCGTGGACGGGTGGCCGTGGTTCACCGGCTTCCTCTCCCACCTACACACGATGCGCGACCTCGTCGTGGACGGCCTCAACGCCATCCCCGGGGTCCGGGCGCACTCGCCGCAAGCCACCTACGTGGTCCTGGCCGACGTCTCCGCGTACGGCGAGCGCGTCGAGGACATCTGCGCGCGGCTGATCGACCGAGCGGGCGTGGCCCTGGTGCCCGGCTCTGCGGCCTTCTTCGGCCCCGGCGCCGAGGGACACCTGCGCCTCAGCTTCGCCACCCACCGCGACGTACTGACCGAGGCGCTGGCACGGCTGACCGACGCGTTCGAGGATTTCGCCGAGCATGGCTTGTCCGGCGGGGCCAGCGGGGGCACCGCGCTGAGCAGCCGGAGGGCCATCGGTCTTCATGAGCTGACCGATTTGAAGGCGCAGGTCACCGGGCCGGTCCTGCTGCCCGGGGACGAGCGGTACGCCGAGGAGACGACCACCTGGAACCTGGCCCTGACGCATCGTCCGGCGGTGGCCGTCGGTGCCACCGGGGCCGGCGACGTGCAGGCTGCCGTCCGTTTCGCCGACCAGCGGAACTTGCCTGTGGCGGTCGTGGCGACCGGGCACGGGGCGGTGGTCCCGGCGGACGGAGCGCTGCTGGTCAGCCTGCGCCGGATGGACGATGTAAGCATCGACCCGCAGGCGCGTACCGCGACCGTCGGCGCGGCCACCGAGATGCAGACCCTGGTCGACGCCGCCGCCGAACACGGCCTGGCACCGCTCGCCGGCTCGTCACCGAACGTCGGCGTGGTGGGCTTCACTCTCGGCGGCGGCCTGAGCCCAGTCCTGGGCCGTGCCCTCGGTTACGCCGCCGACCACGTAGTCGCGGCCGAGATCGTCACACCCGACGGTGAACTGCGCCGGATCGACGCGGAGACCGAGCCCGACCTGTTCTGGGCGGTCCGCGGCGGCAAAGGCAACTTCGGCGTCGTCACCTCGCTCACTGTCCGCCTGGTCCCAGTCACCCGCATTTACGGTGGCAGCCTCTACTTCCTCAGCCGACACGCCGGCGAGGTACTCAACGCGTTCCGCGAAGCCACGGTCGACGCGCCCGACGAACTCAGCCTGTCCTTGGCGTTCCTGCGGCTGCCAGCGGTGCCGTCCGTACCGGAGCAGCTCCAAAGTCGATTCACGGTTCACGTGCGTGTCGCCTTCCTGGGCCCGTCCGCGGAGGGCGAGCGCCTGATCGCGGGCCTGCGCGCGGCCGCGCCGACACTGATCGACTCCGTGTCCGAGATGCCTTTCACCGCCATGGCCTCCATCCACGACGACCCCGTGGACCCGGTGCCCGAGTACGAGATCTCGACCCTGCTCCACAGCTTCCCCCAGGAGGCCGCCGATGCGCTGCTCGCTGCAGCCGGCCCGCGCGTCGACTCGCCCGCCCTGCTCGTCGAGATCCGGCAACTGGGCGGTGCCCTCTCCCGCGATCCGAAGACGCCGAATGCCGTCGGCAACCGGGACGCACAGTTCCAGTTCTTCGCCGCCGTCGTGGCCGACCCCGGCATGACAAAGAACTTCCGAGGCGCGCTCGCCGGCCTGGTCCGGGCGCTTGACCCGTGGTCCACCGGCCGCAAGCAGGCCAACTTCCTCGGCGAGTACGACACGGCCGAGGCGGTGGAGAAGGCGTACGAGCCGGCCGCCTTCGAAAGGCTGCTCCAGATCAAGGAAGCGTGGGACCCGCGCAACCTGTTCCGGATCAACCACAACCTTCGGGCCCGGTCGTGAGCGCGCCAGAGCGGTCAACCAGCGCTTCCCCCGCAGGGAAACCCAGTTACCCGGAGACAGACACCATGGTGCAGTTCGGCATCTTCAGCGTCGGCGACGTGACCACCGACCCCACCACGGGGCGGACCCCGACCGAGCACGAGCGGATCAAAGCCATGGTGGCCATCGCGCTCAAGGCGGAGGAGGTCGGCCTGGACGTCTTCGCCACGGGCGAGCACCACAATCCACCGTTCGTGCCCTCCTCACCGACCACCATGCTCGGCTACATCGCGGCCCGCACCAAGAAGCTGATCCTCTCCACCTCGACCACGCTGATCACCACCAACGACCCGGTGAAAATCGCCGAGGACTTCGCGATGCTCCAGCACCTCGCCGAGGGCCGGGTCGACGTGATGATGGGCCGCGGCAACACCACCTCCGTCTACCCGTGGTTCGGCAAGGACATCAGCCAGGGCATCCCACTCGCAGTGGAGAACTACGCGCTGCTGCACAGGCTCTGGCTCGAGGAGGACATCGACTGGCAGGGCCGCTTCCGCACCCCGCTGCAGTCCTTCACCTCCACCCCGCGCCCACTCGACGGCACCCCGCCATTCGTCTGGCACGGCTCCATCCGCAGCCCCGAGATCGCCGAGCAGGCCGCCTACTACGGCGACGGCTTCTTCGCCAACAACCTCTTCTTACCCAAGGAGCACTTCCAACGCCTGATCGACCTCTACCGGGAGCGCTACGCCCACCACGGCCACGGCACCCCCGAGCAGGCAATCGTCGGCCTCGGCGGCCAGGTGTTCATGCGCAAGAACTCCCAGGACGCGGTACGCGAATTTCGCCCCTACTTCGACAACGCCCCCGTATACGGCCACGGCCCGTCGCTGGAAGAGTTCACCGAGCAGACGCCACTCACCGTCGGCAGCCCGCAGGAGGCCATCGAGAAGACCCTCGCCTTCCGCGACACCTTCGGCGACTACCAGCGCCAGCTGTTCCTGATGGACCACGCCGGACTCCCACTGAAGACCGTCCTGGAACAGCTCGACCTGCTCGGCGAGGAGGTCGTCCCCGTGCTGCGCGCCGAGTTCGCCAAAAACCGCCCCGCGAACGTACCCGACGGGCCCACCCACACCGCGCGAGTGACGCGACGAGCTGAGGAGTCGTGCGGTGCCTCCACACCGAGGCGGGGCGCATCCCGGGTCCAATCGCCCTCCGGCTGACAGCGGCCTGTACGTCCACAATCGAGGACACAGACCCTGAACAAGACGTACATCTCCACCACCGTCGTCGAGCACGACGGAGCGGTGTTCCTCGCCGAGGACGGCCAGGACAGCTACCTGCCCGCCCCCGTCCGCCACGCCCTCTCCTGGGCCTGACACCACAACCGCCTTCAGTCGCGCAGCCAGTTCCCCAAGACACTCACCTTCGCGAGCCGACGCCGCGCCCGAACCCCAATCACCAGGAGGAGTCACCCTTTTCCGCTTCATCGCTCTGGCTAATTACATCCGTTGCACAGCGGTTGTAGATAGCCTGTCCTTGCTCCGACTGCCACCTCTCCCTCTTGGAGGCCGAAGCCGTGTCCAAGCCGCCGTTCACGCACCTGCACGTCCACACCCAGTACTCGATGCTGGACGGTGCCGCGCGGCTGAACGACATGTTCAAGGTCTGCAACGAGATGGGCATGACGCACATCGCCATGTCCGACCACGGCAACCTGCACGGGGCGTACGACTTCTTCCACTCCGCGAAGAAGGCCGGAA
>NZ_JBHTVE010000020.1:0-121065 GCF_042793175.1 Streptomyces sp. NPDC056580
CAACGGCCGACTCATCCGTACGGCACCGAGTACGTACAAGCTCCCTCTTCCCGGGGCCTTGACACCCTCAACTGAGCCTTAACTTCGTGGCATTGGTCGATCATCTGCCGGTGGCAGTAGCCTTCCGGCCGCCCGCCCCGGCCCGAAAGCCAGCCCGGATCCGGCAGCAGGTCCCTCACCACGACCCACTCGGCATCGCTCATGTCCGAGCCGTATCGGGGCCGGCGCTGCGGCCGGTCGCCCGCGCTCCGGAACCTGTGGGCGAGGCAGTCACACCCACGAGTGGACGAACTGGACTCGGCGACCACGACCACGCGACACTTCGACAACAGGGCCTCTTGCTCCTCGCTGGACTCGACATCCGCGAGCTACCAAGAGGCCCTTCCTTCATGCACTCACTCCCGACAACTCACCCGAACCAGGCTCCCGTTCGAACCCGTCCGACCGCGCGAGCGGATAGAGAACAGGCAGTTAGATGGCCGACGGGATGGGAGCTGGGGAGGTGGTGGGGTGAGGAGCATGAGGCCGCCTGGCAATGAAGGGGTGCCCCCTGCCAACAGCGGAAGGGCACCCCAAGGGCGGTCAGCGGTGACCGTAGCGGCCGTGGCCCCAGCGGTCGTCACGGTCGTGGCCCCAGCGGTCGTCACGGTCGTGGCCCCAGCGGCCGTCACGGTCGTGGCCCCAGCGGCCGTGGCCCCAGCGGTCGTCACGGTCGTGGCCCCAGCGGCCGTGGCCCCAGCGGTCGTCACGGTCGTGGCCCCAGCGGCCGTGCGTGGCATGAGATGCCGCCGAGGGGGCAAAGGTTGCGGCGCTGGCGCCAGTGGCACCGCCCACTAGGACGGCGGCTGCGACGCCCAGCGCGGCGGCAAAACGGGAAACCCGCATTCCGTGCTCCTTTCACGGCAGGAGTCTGATGCACCTGCCTGGTCGGACACATCGATATTTACAGGTCAAATATCACTTTGAGAGGAAATCAAGGCCAAAGACACCTTTTGTGATGTTCTGCGGCGAGTATAGGAACCGGCGCCAGGCGTGTCGGCGTCACGCCCGCACGCGGAGGGGAGGACCACCTCGTCCACCAGGGTGAAATCGCCTCAGCTTGACGTTTAACCTGGGTGGGCTTGGTGTTCCGTGATCGACTCGGCGCGCTTGACGGTCTTGCCGACGCCGTGGCGCTTGGCGTGCTGCTTGTTCTTCGAGCCGAGTGGCCGCCCTGGGCCCGGGCGGGACGGTTTCGGTGCGGCTGCCGGACGGGCTGCGGCCGCGCGGACGTTGCGAAACCCCCGGCGGACGCGGGCAGGGGTGAGTCGACGTGGTTTGGTGCTTCCGTGGTGCAGGACTTGAGAGGCGAGGGCGCTTGGCGACTTGCTTGGCCGACCGGTGCTTGGTGGGTCACCTGCTTGTACGGCTGACACGAAAGCGCCGCTGGTTCCCGCCAGGCGTTTGCGGCGGGCGGTGTGCAGTTGTGATGGCCCGTCAGCCCAGGTGATCACCGAGGACAGGAGAAAGGGCGGGGTCTCTGAACTGGGGCGGGCGTCGCCTCACCTCTGGGGGGCGCAGTCGTAGAGGGTGAAGCTGCCGTCGGCGCGGACGCCGTAGGCGGTGGGTCGGATGCGGGTGCAGTGGGACTTCACCCAGGTGGTGGCGGGAGTGGTGGGGCGCTGGGTGGTGAGCAGCGCATAGCGCAGCTGGTGGGCGGTGACGAGGCTGCCGAGCTGCTGGGCGGTCGGGAAGGGGGTGCTGCCGGTGAAGCCGCCCATGACGAGGATGGGCTCGGACTTCGCGCGCAGCAGGGGCTCGGCGGTGTAGGCGGCCTGGGTGGCCAGCAGGTACTTCTCGCCGTGGCGGTGCGTGGTGAGGTAGCCGAGCAGGGCGGTGTCACGGGCGCTGGGCCGGTCGAGTCCTCTCCTCCGCGGAGCGTGACGGGGGTGCTCGTAGTACGACTTGCCGACCGGACCGGCCATCGGCGAGGTGGCGGCGCCCGCATAGAGCGGGTTGAGGGTGGAGACGGCCCACCCGGCCGGTACGACCAGGGTGGCCGCGATCCCGGCGGCGAGGGTGGCGTGGATCTTCCGCGGGGAGGTGCGCGGCCCCCGGCTGCACAGGCCCACCACGCCGCACAGCGCGAGCATCACAGCGACCGGCAGCAGCCAGGAGACGAATCGGGTCGGCCAGTCGAGCACCAGCGCCCACGCCGCCGTCAGCCCGATCGCCGCCGGCAGCGCAAGGTGTCGCCGGCGGGCCGCCTCGGGTTGCGCCTCGTGCTCCGCCGCCGGCTCCGGCTTGTACGTCGCCTCGTACTCCGAGCGGAAGAGCGCGAGGCCGCCGCCGGCCAGCGCGGCGAGCGCCGGGGCGATGACGGCCGTGTAGTAGGCGTGGTTGCCGTTGGAGACGCTGAACACCAGCGCGTGCACGGCCAGCCAGCCACCCCACAGCAGAAATCCCGCGCGCGGCAGGTCGGTTCGCGGTCGGCCGGCGCGCCGGCCGACACCCAGGATCGCGGCGAGCACGGCGAGCGGCAGCAACCAGGCGACCTGCGGGCCGACCGTGTCGTTGATCAGCATGTCCCAACCGGTGTTGCCGGTGGTGCGGCTGGCGGCGGTGCCCGCGACGGCGCCGAACGCGGTGGGATCGCTGCTGAAGCGGCTGAGGCCGTTGTAACCGAAGACCAGGGCGAACGGATTGTTGTCGGACGTTCCGTCGAGGTACGGGCGGTCGGCGGCCGGTGTCGCCCAGGCGATGAACATCCAGGAGCAGGAGACCGCCAGTGCGACCGCCCCGCCCACCAGGACGCGCACAGCCCGGTGCAACGGCCTGCCGGGCGCGACGAGTTGGTAGACGGCGGCGAAGACCGGCAGCACCAGCCACGCCTGCAGCATCTTCGCCTGGAAGGCGAGCCCGACCCAGATCCCGCAGGTGATCAGCGGCAGCAGCCGCTCGGTGCCCACCGCCTTCTGCAGTGCTCCGGCGGCCGCCACCAGGAGCAGAGTGAGCGCGGTGTCCGGGATGGTGGCACGGTTGAGCGCCACGGTGACCGGGGTGAGGGCGAGCGCCAGTGCGGCGATCAGCGCGGCGAACGGACCGGCCCAGGCCCGTACCATCCGGTGCAGCAGCCATACGGTGAGCACGCCCTCGACGACCTGCGGAAGCGCGGCCGCCCAGGTGTGCGGGCCGAAGAGCCAGACGGAGACGGCGTCGGGCCAGAAGGCGCCGGGCAGCTTGTCGATGCTGACCGAGCCGGCGGCGTCGAGCCCGCCGAAGAAGAACGCACGCCAGCTGCCCGCCATCGAGCGTATCGCCGCACCGTAGAAGGGGTGGAGCGCGGCCTGCCCGATGCCCCAGGAGTACAGCACCGTGGCGACCGCCAGTACCGCGGCGAGCGCCGGACGCTCCCAGCGCGGGGCGTCCTCCGGCCGGTCGGAGCGGCGGTTCGCCGCCCGGCGGCCCTGCTGTGCTCCGGTGGGCTGGGCGGCGGGGATGGCGGTCATGGCAGTGGTCCTCGGATCAGCAGGTCAGGTGAGGCGGCGGTGCACAGGCGGCGACATCACACGCGGCTTCAGTCACAGGCGGCGGGCCGCCCGGAAGCCGCGGGCGTAGAAGTCGGTGCCGTCCAGCAGCGCGTGGCCCGACAGGTCGCCCAGGGTCGGACCGTTGGCGGCGGAGCGGCTGGAATAGAAGCGGTGCCGACCCTGGTCGTCGAGGCCCATGTACATGCCCACGTGGTCGATGAAGTCCGGCCGGTCCTTGATGATGGCGAAGAAGACCAGATCGCCGGGTTGCAGGGCGTCCAGATCGGTGGCCTGTTTCTTGCCGGTGTGGGGGATCACCGTGCGGCCGGGACCGTAGGCGGCGATGGCGTAGGCGCGGCGCGGCAGACCGGCGCCCTTGGTGTTGGTGTTGCGCATGGGGATGCCCATGCGGTAGCCCCACACCAGACGCTGGAAGCCGGAGCAGTCGACATCGCCGTAGCGGGCCTGCTCCGGCTGCACGCGGGTGCCGTCGGGGAAGGTCCAGTCGATGCCCAGATAGTCGTAGAAGTCGGACTGCTCGTCGTAGTAGGCGAAGTCGAGCGGGTTCTTGACCGCGGAGTTGCGCGGGCCGAAGTGCGCGGTGCCCGCGTAGCGCACGCCCTTGGCGTTGTGCTTGTCGGGCGCCCCGGCGCTGCTGTACTGGAACGCCACTGCGAAGACGTCCGGGCTGCTGTCGCCGAGGGATTTCTCGAACCAGCCCTTGAACCAGGCGGACTTCTCCATGCCCCGCTGCCACGCGTGCGGCAGCACCCGCACCCAGGCGTCCGTGGTCACCTTGGCCTCGGTGGTCCGCGGCTCGCTGAAGGTGCGGCTGGGCCCGGCGAGTACGGCCGTACGGGCGCCGTCGGTGAAAGTGGCGAGCGTGCCGCCGTCGCCGGCCCGGACCACGGTGCGATCCGGGGCGGACAGCCGCTCGAAGGTGCGGGGCCCGGTGGACCGGGAGCTCGGGCCGGAGCCCGTGCCGTCGGCGGCTGTACCGCTACCGTCGTCGCTTCCGTGCCCGAGGCGGTCCCAGGCGTACCCGCCCGCCACCCCGGCGGCCGCCACGCCCGCGAGCGTCCGGAACACGGCGCGTCGAGTCGGGCGGCTTCGTCTGCCGTCATGTGCGGAGTGCATGGCCGATCCTCCTGGAACTGTGAGGTGAGAGGGTGTGAACAGGTCAGCCGGTGGGCAGTGCCCCGATCAACAGACCGGCGACCAGCACCACGTACGTGGCCAGGGTCACCGCCGTGGTCGAGATGACCGTGGCCGCCAGCGGCTGGCGGGCCATCTGGTAGGAGACCAGGCCGGGGACGATGAAGCCAAGGGTCTGTGACGTGTACAGCAGCGGGAACTCGTGGCTGAGGGCGAGCATCACGGTGGTCTGCATCAGCACCGCGCACAGCACGACGGCGGCGAACAGCCGCTTGCCGTAGAGGATCACCGTGCGCTGCACCAGCTTCGTCATGAAGTACGTTCCCGCCGCCACGGCGACCATCAGCCCCGCCATCCGCACGTCGGTGACGAGCGTGAGGGCGATCCAGCCCGGGGTGATCATCCCTCCGGGGGAGAGGTTGGTGGTCAGATAGCAGACGAGCGAGAGGACCAGCCCGAGGGCGATCCCGAGCGCGGCGGTCTGTGCGGTGAGGTCGGCGGGGATCACGGGTTCCTCGTGGACTGGGTCGGATCGTAGGAGTGTTGCCGGTCGTCAGCGGTGCTCCGGTCATCTGGCCGGCCCTGGCGGGCGGCGGCTCGGCGGGCGAGCTCGCGCTGCTCCGGGACACGGAAGGCGTACGTCGGTGAATCCAGCGGTGCCACCCAGCTGTACGGCTCCGGCTCGGGCGGCCGGGCCACTGAGATCCGAGCCCGGGGTATGGCGAACTGCATGGTCTCCTGGTCCAGGCCGTCGCCGTCGGGAACGAGGTCGAGCGGGTCCTCGGAGTCGTCCAGCGGCAGCTGGGCCAGGGACTCCAGGAACAGCTCGCCCTGGCCGTGGATGTTGCCGATCGCCACCAGCGAGGAGTCCGGGCCGAGTTCCGCGAGGATCGCCGCCGTCAGCTCCTCGGGGTCCCGGCGGTCGCCGCCGAGATCCACCACCCGCCCGGTGAACCCGGCCGGAATCGCGTCGTCGGCGCTCTTGGTCGGGTGGCCGATCAGGAACACCGTCTCGGCGGCGAGGTCGGGGACGATGGTGCCCATCTGGCCGTTGCGCTCCACCCGGTCCGGGCGGCAGTTGATGACCACGCCGATCGGCCGTCTGATCGCGCCCAGATCCTCCAGCTGCCTGACGTTCATCAGCGTCGACTCGGGATCGTTGGCCGCGAAGACGTTGGCGAACCGCAGTCGCTTTCCCTCGGGGGTGACATAGCGCTCCACGGACAGCACGCCCGGGTCGGGCGGCGCGTCCCACATGCCCTGCATCGCGGTCTGCCGCTCCACGCTGAGCAGTTCGGCGACGGCGAGCGCGATCGCCACGTTCTCCTTGAAGGTGAACCAGCTGAAGCCGCGCAGCTCGGCGTCGGTCACCGCCTCCGGATCGACCGCGATCAGGCGGCAGTTCCGCTTGTCGGCCTCCTCCTGGAGGATGTGCAGCCGGTCCTTCTCCGCCGTCACGCACACCCCGCCCACCGGCATCGAGCGGGAGAGCGAGCGGGCGACGTCGTCCAGCGTCGGCCCCATCTCCTCCAGATGGTCCTCGCGGACGTTGCACAGCACGCCGATCGTGGAACGGATCAGCTTCTCCTGATTGATCTCCTGCAGCGCGGGCATCACCGCCATGCACTCGATCACCAGCGCGTCCGGCCGGTAGGTCGCCGCCCGCCGCACGATGCCGATCTGCTCGACGATGTTGGAGATGTTGAACTTGCGGTAGATCGGCTCCTCGGTGGCATCCGGATGGATGAACCGGGCCGCGGTGCCGGTGGTCTTGGCCACCGTGACCAGGCCACCGCCGCGCAGCGCGCCCGCGCACAGCCGGGTGATCGAACTCTTGCCGCGGATGCCGTTGACCAGCACCCGCGTAGGTATCTGCTCCAGCGAGGCGAAGTGCCGCCGCTGCTCCAGGATTCCGCCGATCCACAGCCCGGCGCAGCATAACAGGACGATGACATAGAGGAAGAGCACGCCGATTCCGTCCTTCTACCGGTGGAGAGTGTTCTCACGCAGGGACCGCGAGGGCCCGGCGGCATGGCCGGATCTGGCTGCACGGTCGCGTTCCGTCAGGGCCTGGCGCACCAGCTCCAGCCTGCGGGTGACCGAGCCGATCTCGTCGTGGTTGACCGGATGCAGCACGGTGCGGCGGTCTCCGCCGGCGAGCCGCTCGGCGAGCACGGCGACCGCGCGCAGCGGCCGGACCACCACGACATGCAGCCAGCCCAGGCAGGCCGCGCCCACGGCGAGGCCCAGGATGCCGGCGAGCATGGTGCGCTGCTCGGCCTGCACCGCCGGGATCTGGAGCCCTGCCGCGGGTTCCGCGGTCACCACGTGCCAGCCGAGACGGGCCGTCGGGCCGCTCTGCGCCAGCGGGGCGGCGGCGTCGACCGATGGACCGGAGGACATGTCGTGCACCGCCGAGGTCGCGGTGCCCGTGGTCCCCGGGGCGCCCTGGGTGGCGCGGACGAGACGGGTCAGGCCGGAGTCGGGCAGCGACTGGAAGGCGCGGTAGCCCACGCTTGCCGCCAGCACCTTGTCGTCGCGGTCCGTCACCCAGACGCTGCCCAGCTTCGGCCTGGGCAGAATGGAGTTGAGCACCTTCACGTCGATCTCGCCGAACAGGACCACCCCGGCCGCCTGGGCCTTGCCTTTACCGGCCCGGACCTGCGCGTAGGCGGCGATCACCGGGATCCGGCCCGAGGTGTTGACGTTGGTGATCCCAGCGCCGCCGGGTACGTGGACGAGGGTGCGCAGCGGTGTGCCGCCCACCCTCAGCGTGATGTCGCCCGAGCGGTCCAGGAGATACAGCGAGCGGTACTGCTTGTGGTCGGCGAGGGACTGCCGCAGAACGTCGGTCTGGGCGGCCCGGCTCTTGCCCGGCAGACTCGCTGCCGCGGCGCTCAGGTCGGTGTACGACTGGTCGAGGGACTGCTGGATCCGCTGCGTCGCGATCTCGGTGCGCGCCTGCTGGTCGGCGAGGACCGGAGCCGGAACCGCGGTCGCGATGTCCGCCCGGTTCAGCAGGAAGACCATCGGCACCGACCAGCAGGCCACCACCACCACGCCGACCACGGCCAGCGCCCGGTAGCCCGGTCCGCGCCGGGCGGGTAACTCCTGCGGGCCGCTCTCGCCGAGCAGTTGCCGGCGCAGGGCGTCAAGTGCCCGCCCGATCCGGGCCAGTTCTCCGAAGCCATGCACCGGAACCGGCCGGGACAGCTCCGCCCGCGCGGTCGGCTCGCTTCCGTTCGCGCCCCGGGCCAGGCGGCCAGCGGACAGATACAGCCGCAGCAGTGGCCGCTGCACGGATAAGTACAGCACCAGCCCGAGCAGCAGCGCGACCACGGCCAGCGCCCCGGCTGCCTCGAGCGCGAAGCGCGAGTAGTCGGCGGCGGTGGTCGTGGCGGGCACCGCGCGGGAGGTGAGCACCACCAGACCGAGGTCGTCGGTTTCGCCGGGACCGGTCGCCGAGGCGACCTGGGCCCAGCCGGCCACGGGGCGCCGGCTGCCCGTGGTGGGGCCCAGAAGGCTTCCCGAGGCGTCGGTGTCACTCCCCGACCCATGCGCCGCGCGGGCCGCCGCCGCGGGCAGACCACTGTGGGCGACGGCCGGCGCCGCCTTGCCGTGGACCGCGGTGGTGAGCACCGAGCCGCTCGCGTCCAGCACTTCGGCGGTGCGTCCGTCGCCGTACGCCGTGAGGGCGGGGAGCGCTTCGGAGACCACCAGCAGCCACTGCCGCTCGGTCCGGCTCGGGGCCTGGTACTGGTCCTGGTCGGGGTCGTCCTGCTGCGCGGGCAGCGTGACCCTGGCGAAGTACAGCAGTTGTCGCGTGCCGCCCGACGTCACCAGCCGGGGCGGGATCTCCCCGTGCCCGGACGCCGTCCTGGCGTCCACCCCGGACAGCGGTACGGTCTTGCCGCCGGTCGCGAGCAGTTTGCCGGTGCGCGCGTCGAGCAGCGCGCGGCCGAGGGCCGCCTTCCTGGCGGAGGTCAGCGCTTTGAGCGCGGTCGTGGGGGTCGATGTGCTCGTCGCCGGGTACGCGTGGGCCGTACGGCGTACCGTGCTCGCCTCGGCTTGGATCGCGGTCCGCATCGACAGCGCGGTGTCCGCGGCGATCCGCTGCTCCCCGTCCAACGCGGCCTGCGGGATGCCCCCGGTGTGGATGCCGTCGAGGCCGATCACGGTCAGGGCGGCGACCACCAGCAGGAGTACGACAAGTGAGGCTAACGGCGGGCGCACCCCGCCAAGCATCGGCATATCGGCGCGGCGGCGGGTGCGGTGTCGGCGTGGCGCCCGGGATGCAGAGGGCAGAGCAGCGGTTCCTTCCTCAACTGGCGCCTGGCGCCCACATGTTCGACCTTGCGAACACTCTAGCTCCCTGCGATCGCATAACCATCACACATTCGCCCCATGTGGCCTACGAAACAAGGGACTTGTGTGCGGCGGCGACACATGCGGGCCCCTCACGCCCCGAAGGGCGGACCCGCGAACAGGCCCGGCCCTTCGGATGCCCGGTCAGTTGGCCGGTCAACTGTCCGGTCAGCGGACGAAAGAGATCTCCGGGTACGTGTTGACGGGCCCGTCGAGCAGAGTGCTGTGCTTGTGACGCAGCTCCTGGTCGAAGAAGGCGGCGAGGTAGACGCACTGGATCTGGACCGCCCGGTCCGGGGCGATCGTGCCGTACTGCTTCTGGATCTGATCCTGGGAGATCCCGAGCAGGCGCGCCCACTGCGGCACCAACCACTCGTTGTCGCTGAATGACAGGTGCGCCGAGCCCTTGAGCTTGATGTCGACCCGGTATCCCTTCAGATGCGACCACAGCGTGCGCCACGACTTGTCGTTGTTGCGGTTGTGGTAGCCGGAGCTGAAGAGCATGAAGGGGCGGTCGAGGTCCTTGCTCGGAGCCGTCCCGAAGAACTGGCCGTCCAGGTTGGCACCGGCATCGATCCGCTTGTCGAGCTGCATCGCGGTGTCGACCGCCGCGCCGCCCAGCGACCAGCCGAACATCCCGATACGCGAGGTGTCCACCGACGTGGACAGCCCGGAGGGGAGCGTCGCGTGGCCGGCGTCCGGGTTGCCGCCACTGCTGATCTTGCCGAGCGCGTTGATGACGAACTTGATGTCGGCCGCGCGCACCTTGAGCGTGTCGGAGGAGTGGGCGCCCGACGGCATCTGGTTGACCTCGAGTCGATTGCCGGGGAACTGCACCTCGTTGGCGTCGTGGGTGTGGTCGACGGTGACGACGAGGTAGCCGCGGCTGGCGAGATCCTGGGCGAGCGCGGTGCCCATCGCGCGATCCGAGTGCAGGCCGGTCGAGTACAGCAGGACCGGCAGCTTGCCGAGCGAGGTCTTCACCGGGGCGAGGACGTGGCCCGCGGTTTTCGGCAGGGTCACCTGCTGCGGCGACAGCCCGCGCGAGGCGAGGAAGTGGGCGCCGGAGATCGACGGCATCCACGGCGCCTGATAGTGCCCGGACGTGGCGGTGGCCGGGTACCAGAGCGACACCATCAACTCGCGGTGCTTGTCGCCGGGCACGTACGGATCCGTACGGGACTTGTCGACGAGGTGCAGACCGACCATGCCCACGCTGTATTTCCCGGTCGGTGCGGGCATCTTGAGCTGCAGACCGGACCCTGCGGTGCGGGCGGACGTGAGTGCCTCAGGATGTACGGGCTCGTGGCGCAGCGGCAGTTCGTCGTTCTCAGGCGCCCAGGGCGTCTTCGGGTCGGGCTGGTCGGCCGAGAACCCGGTGGCCGAAGGCTTGTCGGACGTCTTCCCGGCGGCCATCGCCGGCGTCATCCCCGTAGCCAGCGCGACGGCCAGCGCACCTGTCGAGCCGACCGCTCTGGCGATCACTCTGCGACGGTGGCGCGGGCGGCGGTGTGTCATGAAACCCCCTTGTTGGTCAGCGATCGCGGAACGCGCGATCGACTGCCGCACACCGTACCGCCGCGGCAGCGGGCGGACTCGCCCGCCCGGGATGCCGCCGTAGCGAATTCACGTACCGGATGCTGAGCGCTGCCACGGCCCGGTGACCTGTCGACGCTTCACGGCGCCGGTCGCGCCCCGGCTGTTCTCCAGGGCCTGGCCCGGCCGGCGGCCGAATGCCGACACGGTGGTCAAGGGCGCACCGGAGCAGCCGTTCCACGGCGATACATGCCGTAGCGGGCGGTACCCATCCGGTGCCCTGGGTGACGCAGGTCTGCCCATACGAGGCCACGATGCGGTGCCCGCCATCCCCACGGGAACACGTTCAGGGCGCCGAGGCGCTTCAATGCACTGAGCGACTTCGAGTGCGTCGCCGCCGTCGGACGCCGGCCGTTCCGAGGAAGCGCAACAGCCGATCCCGCAGGTGGGCGTTCTTCGCCAGAAGGCACGCGCACTCGCAAAGGCCGCCCCGAGCCGGACACCCGGGCCAGCCGAGCCAAGCGCAGAGTTCATGACCGGTGCGATCGCGGCCAGCGAGACAGGACTGCTCGATGCTTCGAGCCTAGGCGCCTGCTCGGACAGCGCACCGGCCACAAAGTGAACGCCCCACCCTCACCGCACGGGGGGAGCGGAAGGGTGGGGCTGGCACACCCGTACCCCGACCACACGGTTGAACACGCAACCAGGTAGGTCGTTACGGATCATCCACAAAGCCGGGCCCGGCTCGGCTACCGTGCTGCCAACCCCCGTTCGCTGCCAGGCAGTGCCGTGCGAGACGGCGAGATTATTCAGTACGGCGTCAGAGCCGTCTACGCTGACGACAATGCGAAGACGCTGCCGTCCGCGGACGGCATGAGAAGGCGCCGTCGACCAGGTCGAGCACCATGTCCTCAGGAGCCGTTGGTCGGCATGTAGGCGAGCTCGACATTGTTGGCTGTGGCCCAGTCGCCGACCCGGGTGTCCTTCTTCCTTCGTGGTGAGGTGCGGGGAGCGGCACTACCTCACCCCTGACGGCCAGGTCGCGGCCAGCCCTGCAAACTGCTGCGCCAGGCTCTCGGGCGGTCCTCACGGGTGGCCATCGTCAAATGGGCCTGGCACGGCCGCGAGCGGCTGGGCCTGCTCCGCGTCCACGACGACGCCCTCGTGCTGCACCTCATGTACTGGCCGGACGAGATCCGTGACCCCACCGAGCTGCCGCCGCCGGTGGAAGTGACCGAGGACGAATCGGGTTCCCGCTATGGAACGTGGTCGTCGCTCTGACGCACACGATGTGGGTTGATGTACGCAACATCGAGGGTGGCGAGGTGGCTGTGGAGCAAGATTCGCGCGGAGATGGTGGCGGCGGTGCTGGTGAGTACGCAGCCGAAGACACGGCGGACCGGTCGGTCGGGACGCTGGAGCTGTTCTTCGACCTGGTCTTCGTCTACGCGATGTCCCAGGTGACGATCCTGATGTTGGCGGACATCTCCTGGGCGGGCTTCGGGCGCGGGCTCCTGGCGCTCGCCGCGGTGTGGTGGGCGTGGGTCTGCTACGCCTGGCTGACCAACACCTCCGACTACGCCGGGCCCGCGCACCGGCTGCTGATCTTCCTGGCGATGGCGGCGATGCTGGTTGCCGCGGTCGCATTGCCCCAGGCATTCGGCGGGCGGGCGCTGGTGTTCGGACTCGCGTTCCTAGCGGTCCGACTGATCCACGTCGCGCTGCTGGCTCTCGACGTGCGGGGCGAGGCCGACGTGGGTGCGCCCGCGCTGCGGCTGGTCCCTTCCCTACTCGGCGGGCCGGCCCTGCTGGTGGCCGCCGCGTTCGTCGACACACCGGGGCGGGAGCTGCTGTGGATCGCGGCCGCGGTGATCGGCTTCTCGGGACCGGTTGTGATCGGTACGGCCGGCTGGGGTGTGGCGCCCGGTTACTTCGTGGAGCGGCATGGGCAGATCATCATCATCGCGCTGGGTGAGGCGATCGTCGGGGTGGGCGCCGGCGCCGAAGACGCTCTGGGACGGCTGAGCGTGGTGACCGCCGTCCTGTTCGCGGTGCTGATCGCGGCCGGCCTGTGGTGGTCCTACTTCGGTTACCTCCACGGCGGGGCCGAGCGGCGGCTGCGCGGTACCCGGAATGGGGAGCGGGTCCGGCTGGCGCGCGATTCCTACAGCTACCTGCACCTGCCGCTGGTGGCCGGGGTGGTCTTCTTCGCGCTCGGGGTGCACGAGGCCGTCGCGGGTGCACACGAACCGCTCCCGCTGTTGCCCGCCGTGGCCCTGGCCGGTGGCGTCGCGCTGTTCTTCGTCGGCGACGTCGCCTACCGGTGGCGCGATCACCACCAGCTGGCCGTCGATCGCCTCCTTGCCGCACTTGGGGCTGCCGCGGTGATCCCGGTCGCTGGGGTGGCGCCGGCATTGGCTGCCCTCTCCGGGCTTACACTCATCTGCCTGCTCCAGACGAGTTGGGAGCTCTGGCGTCACCCGGCGATCGGGCCGGTCGGCAGCTCCTGACCCTTGAGCGCCTTCGACGTTCCCACTCGTCCTACCCTCGGGTGCCTACCCCGGGTGCCGCCAGCCTGGCGATGACGCGCTCCAGCCCGGGGGCGGTGCTCCCGCCAGACGAGCTCGACGGGGATCTGCAGGGGCGGGTCGAGGGGACGGATCACGGTGCCGGCGACCGCTAGGGTCCGTCTTCAAACGGATCTTGCCCAGAGCAGGAATGACGCGAGACTGACCGCTGCCTCGTAGGAGGCGACGATGTTGCGCCGACGGTAGATCTGCCGGTCGAAGGCCGGAGGCCGGCCGACATGACGCCCTCGGTTGTGGCGGTGCCGCTGCTGATCGGTCTTCTCGGGGATGGTGTGCGGGATGCCCCGTCGGCGGAGGTAGCCGCGGAGGCCGCGGGAGCTGTAGGCCTTGTCGGCCACGACCTGGTCGGGCCGGCAGCGGGGCCGGCCAAGGCCGGCACTGCCCAGATCGAGACCCTGCTGGAGGCCCACCTTCTTTCGAAGGTCCTGACCTCGATGCCCGGCACCGGCGTCAGGACCGCCGCGTCCTTCTGGCCGCCGTCGGCGACGGCAGCTCGTTCCCGAGTGCCGCCCGCCTCGCCAGCGCCCGGCGAGCAGGGCTGCGCGCCTTGCTCGCCGCCACGCCACGGCGGGGGCACCGGCCCGAGGGAGCGGTGGCCGCACAACCCGCTCTCTCACGCCGCCTGTCCACGGCCCGAACGGAGACTCCACCCCATGCACCAGCCGCACGCCGGACGCGGCACCCCACCCGTGCTGAGCAGCCGTGAGGGGTCAGACCCGCCGCGACAGCGGACCTCAGCGCGCCGCGAAACGCAGCCGCGCCGAGCCCGGACGCTGCCCGTCCTGCGGCCGCGGCAACGCCCTGCGCACGGGCGCCGACCACTGGCCCGACCTCGACGCCCACGTCTGCGTGACCGTCACCGAGTGCCGACAGCGCGATCAGGGGCTGTGCGACTACCGCGAAACCAGCGCGCGGCGCGTGCCGCCGACCACCGATCAGGAGCCCCCCGCCATTGCATCCAGGACCGGATCTGCGAAGTTGCTGACGGCTGGTTCCGTCCGCCCGTACGCACACGACCTGGCCAACTTGCTCGGCAGGCCCGCGGACGACCCGGGCCACGGTCACCGGGTCCGTGGCACCTGCCAAGGCCAGGGACCCTATGATTTCCCGGCGCTCAGCCGGCAGGAAGGGCTGAACAAAGACGTCCAGGGGCCCTCCACATGTCAGGCCGATGGCTCCTGAGACGTGCAGACGCGCGCCTTCACATACGTTCCGCGCCCGCCTTGATCGCTTCCCGGATGCGGTTGTAGGTGCCGCAGCGGCAGATGTTGCGGATCTCGTCGAGGTCCGTGTCGGTGATCTCGTGGCCGGCCGCCCTGGCCTGTCTGACCTTGGCGACGGCGGCCATGATCTGTCCGGGCTGGCAGTAGCCGCACTGTGCCACGTCGTACTCGAGCCAGGCCTCCTGCATGGGGTGCAGGTCGGCGTCGACGGTGTCGGCGAGGCCCTCGATCGTGGTGATCTCGTCGTCCGGGCCGATGTCCTTGACCTCGACGGAGCAGGGGTTGAACGCCTTGCCGTTGACGTGGGACGTGCAGGCCTTGCAGACGTTGATGCCGCAGCCGTACTTCGGGCCGGTCACGCCGAGTACGTCCCGCAGAACCCACAGCAGCCGGACGCTGTCGTCGACGTCGACGGTGACGGGCTTGCCGTTGAGGATGAAGGTGTGGGTGCTCACGTGGGCTCCTCAGAAGGTGTGGCTCAGACCGTCGGACGGCGACTGGGGGACCGGCGGGACGAACGGCTTGACCTCGAAGTCGACCGTGCCGTGGTTGACCGGGAAACGCGTCGGGACCGTGCCGATCGCCCGCGCGTAGGCACACGCGACCGCCGCCACGGACGCGGCCACGCCCGCCTCGCCGGCGCCGCCAGGCTGCTGCGAGTCGGAGGGCATCACGACGCACTGGAAGTCGGTGGGGACGTTCCACTGCCGGGTGTAGAAGTAGTTGTCCCAGCTGGCCTCGAGGAAATGCCCGTTGCGCAGGTGCAGGCTGCTGGTCAGAGCGAGCGCGATGCCGTCCGAGACGCCGCCCATCATCTGGGCCTCGAGCCCCTTCGGGTTGATCACGAGTCCGGCGTCGACGGCGATGACTGCCTTGGTGACGCGCGGCCCGGTCACACCGTTCGGCACCTTCCGGTTCACCGTCTGAGGGCGGCAGTCGATCTCGACGAGCACCGCGGTCGCGCCCTTGTACTCGCTGTGGATCGCGATGCCCTGCGCCGTCCCCGCGGGCATCGACCGGCCCCAGTCACCCACCTCGGCGACCTTCTTCAGCGCCGCCTTGACTCGCGCGTTCTTCAGGAACGCGAGCCGGAACTCGAGCGGGTCCTTGCCCATCTTCTTCGCGAGCTGGTCGACGACCAACTCGTTCGCGCACGCCACGTCGGGGGAGTAGATGTTGCGCATGCTCCCGGTGTTGAACCGGGAGTCGGTCTCGCTGAGCAGTTGAGTGACGACACCGAAGTTGTACGGCAGCTCCTGGGTGAGCGTGAAGATCGTCTCCGAGAACCCCAGCCCGCCTAGCCCGGTGGGCAGCCGGTCCGCCGTCGCCGTGATCATCTCGCCGAGCCCGTGACTGAAGTCGGTCACCACACTCGTGTGCCGCTGCTCGAAGGTAAGCACCTGTCCGGCCAGATACGTGGCCCGGATCCGGGACGTGGCCATGGGGTGCACGCGGCCCTGCCGGGGCTCGTCCGCGCGGTGCCACATCAGCTTGACCGGCTTGCCCATGGCTTTGGAGATCTTCGCGGCCTCGATCGCGGCGTCGCCGAAGAGTTTGTGCCCGAACGAGCCGCCACCCGTTATGACGTTGACCGTTACTGCGGTCTGCGGCAGTCCGACGGCCTTGGCGATGTCGCCCTGCGCCACGATCGGTGACTTCAGGCCCGCCCACACCGTCGCCCGGTCGGTGCGGACGTCGGCGATCGCGCAGTTCGGCTCCAGCGCCGCGCTGCTGCGGAACATGAATGTGAAGTCCGCCTCCACCGTCTTGGCGAGCAGCGGGATGTCCGGGACCGCCAGCGGCAGTTCGGCCTTCCGCAGCCGCGCCAGGATCGTCTCGTCGGACTCACCCTCCACCGAACCGGCCGCCCACTCCACTTGGAGCGCCCGCACCGCGTCGATGCACTGCCCGAACGTTTTCGCGCGCACCGCGACCCCGGTGTCGACCACGGCCACGTCCGTGACCCCCGGCAGCGCGAGCACCTCCGCCTTGTTGCGCACCGACTTCGGCGACCCGTTCAGCGTCGGAGGCCGGCACACCATGGTCGGCAGCGCGTCCGGCACCTGCAGATCCATCGCGTACTTCTTCTGCCCGGTGACCGCGAGCCGTGCGTCGTCACGACCGTGCGGTTTGCCGATCACCGAGAACTCCGAGGCCGGCTTGAGCTCGGCCTCGACCATCTTGACCGTGCTGCTCGCGGCTCTGACCGCCAGCTCCCCGTACGACACCGACGATCCGTCCGGCGCCGAGATCACCCCGGCCTTGGACTTCAACAGGCCCACGACCGAGCCGAGTTCGATCGCCGCGGCTTCGAGTAGCGCCTTGCGGGCGATCGCCGCGGCCACCCGCACCGGGGTGAACATCGACACCGTGGTGTTCGACCCGCCCGTCAGCTGGTTGAGCAGCAACTCCGGACGCGCCGGTGCGAGCGTCACCCGTACCTTGTCGACGGGCAGGTCGAGCTCCTCCGCGATGATCATCGCCGTGGAGGTGGTGATGCCCTGTCCGACCTCCATGCGCGGCAGCTCGAACGACGCCGTGCCGTCCTCGTGCAGCACGATCTTGATCAGTGCGGACGTCGGCCGCGCGGCGTCGGTCTGCATGTCCCCCAGGTCGTACAGCTCCGGGATCTGCGGCACGGAGGGCACCGCCGCGTGAGCGGGCGCGCCCAGCGGGAGTTCGGCGGCGACAGCCAGGGTGGCGCCGGCCAGCACATACCCCATGAACGTGCGGCGTCCGATCGGCGCGCGTTCACCGCCACCAGAGGTGCGGCTCCCCTGGGCAGGGATGTCGGTCATCGGGCCTTCCTTTCTGATCCGGTCGTCCGCTCTGCTGCCCTGTTCGCCGGCGCACTCGGGCGGGACAGATGGTGGGCTGTTCCTGGGCAACGAGAGATGCAAGGGCGACTAGGCGCGGGCAGGCAGGTGTCAGCCCTCATCGACGAACGGAAGGAGGGTTTCCGTATGCGGACGGGTCAGAGACTAGGTCCGCAGCACGTCGTGGTCTAGTGGCCGAGCACCGGTGAACCGGGCCAGTGAACTGTGTAGGGACACAACAGGTCGCGATCGCTCGACGCTGATCGGCGAGCCACCTCAGTCAGAGTCCGCCAGCCGAATTTCCCGCCTACCAAGGCCTCACAGAACGACGGTGCCGAGACGTGCGGCCTGCAGGGCTACGTAGAGCTCTGCGGAGGAGTCCGCCGAACTGGTTCGTCGCTCGGTCAGTTCGGTGATCCGATTGAGCCGATACAGGAGAGTGTCGCGGTGGCAGAACAGATGCTCGGCGGCGCGTGTGGTCGAGCCGCCGGTGGCGAACCAGGTCTTCAAGGTGTCAAGGAGAACGTCTCGCTCCGCCGCAGGCAGGGTGAGCAACGGCCCAAAGACCGTACGTGGCAAGTCCGCGGCGAGATCAGATGAGGCCGCCGCGAGCAGCGAGATCGGCGAACTGCGGTAGACGTGCACGCCGGAGGTTTCAAGCGGCAGGCAGAGTGCGGCCAGTTGGGCCTCACGCCGTGCGTTCGAGGTATCGGTGGCGGACGTGAAGGGCCGGCGCATGCCGACGCGGGAGCACGCGACGTCCTCCCCCTGCCTATTGCCGCGTCGGCCGAGTTTGCGTTCGCCAGGGCGTGAAGACCGAGCCGGCAGCCTGCCCGGTGGACCCACTCTGACTCCACGTCGATCGCACGCAGTTGCTCCGAGACTGCCGGCAGCGGCTCTGAGTCGTCGCTGACCTCCGCGTACACCACAAGGAAGGGACCTCGGTCGAGGCGCAGGATCCGCATGATCTCCTGGGCGCCGGCACCGTTCCCCCCGGTCCCGTCGAGCAAGGTGGTGAGCATGACGCTGCGGGAGGCGGCGTATCGGCGTGCCTGCTCATCGAGTTGTGTGCGGTAGGCATGGACGGCGGCGCTGGAGGACTCGTCGGTGATCCTCCCGATGTCCGAGGCTCGGTGCAGCAACCCCGTGGTGCTGCCCTCGTCGAGCCCGGCGCACCAGGTATCGCAGGCCCTCGACGTCAACGAACCCGCACTCACCGGCGTCCAGGTCGACGGCGGCGTCGTCGACGGGGCTGACATCCCAACCGGCCTTCCCAGCGAGATGCATCCACACCTGGATCGCCCGCTCCGGGCGCTCCGCGGAGAAGCCCGTCCCCACTCTCGCGATGATCTGCACCGGGTCAGGTCGCTCGTCGATGGCCAACACAGCCCCTCTCGTCGACAAGCGATCATGGCAGAGCCCTCACCCAACCGACTCGTCGGGTCTTCGGCAAGACGTTGCGGGACAGGCCTTAGTTAGTCGGCGAACTGTCAACGTGCAGTGAGCTATTTCGGCAGCGGTGGGCATCTCAGGACGTGCGGCTGCACCGGTCCGGCCCCAAGCGTGTGCGCCATCCGGTCGTGGGCCGACTCGACTTGGATGTTGATGGTGTCCACGGTCTCCGGCATCGCCGGCTGAACTTGCCGCGGCGGGTCCGGAGCTCCCGGCGGTGCCGAGCTCTTCGGCGATGACGGTCGTCGTGGTCAGGACAGCAGCAGCGTGATGCCGGCGGCCGCCATGACTGCGGCGGTGCCGCCGTGAATGCCGTAATACGCCGTGGCGGGCCCGCCGCCGCGCTTGACGGTGAACGCGTCACCGAGGGCTATCAGTGAGCCGGCCAACATCATCCAGCCGCGAAGGTGGGTGTCGCCGCCCAGCAGCACGATCAGCAGGAAGAGTCCGGAGCAGACGTCACGGACGCCTTTGACGGACAGCCAGGAGCGGACAGCAGGAGTGGGGCCGGTGGTGGGCAGCCCGAAGTCTGCTGCGGCTCGCTGCGGGGCCCACAGGAAGCGGGTGCCGATGAGGATGATGCCGACGGCGATCGCCCAGGTGAGGACCGTGGCGGTGGTGGTGGCAGCGGTGGGCATGGCGAAAGCATCTCCCTTTGTCCGGCGGCACCGGCCGTTCCGATCACCGCTCGATTCGCTAGCAATGCTAGACATAGCGTCGATCGGATGTCTAGCGGTGCTAGGGTTGAAGCGTGTCCGTTACCCGAGACCGCCGCGAACGCGAACGCGCCCAACGCCATCGTCTGATCCTCACGGCAGCCCGCGAGCTGGTCGAGGCCGAGGGCTGGGAGGCGCTCACCACCCGCCGCCTCGCCGAGCGAGTGGAATACAGCCAGCCCGTCCTCTACAGCCACTTCAAGGGCAAGGACACCCTCGTCGCGGCCATCGCCCAGGAAGGCTTCACCGAACTGGCCGAACTGCTGCGCACTGCACGTACCGCCACCGACGGGCAGGAGCCCAGCGGGCGCCTGCGAGCCGTGTGCCAGGCCTACCTGCGCTTCGCCGACGAACGTCCGGCGCTCTACCAGGCGATGTTCGTTCTCCCCACACGGTTGGAGTTCGCCAGCGAGGCGACACCGACGGCGCTGCGTGCCGCCTTCGACGCCTTTGCGGAGGCGCTCCCGGAAACGGCCCCCGAACGCGAGGCCCGCGCCGAACTGCTGTGGGCCGCCCTGCACGGAATCTCCGCCCTGTCGGCCACCGACCGCATACCCGCACAGGGCGCGGCGACCCGGCTGGACCTCCTCATCGAAGGCATCCTCCCGCGCGGCTGACACCTGGCCGAGGGACCGCACCTGCGCTGCATCGACTGCCAGTGCTCCTCCACAGCTCGCTCGTGTTGGTCCTCGGCACCAAGCGGATCTCCCACCCGTGGGCGCACGGCATCGAGGCGCAGCGCCGGGAAACAGGCGCAGTATTCGCACGGCCGGGGTCAGCTCCCGTAGCGGGCGTTGCACTGAGACCTGTGCAACGTGAAGTCACAGGGCTGATGTGCGGGGCAGGCGGGGTCCTCGCGCTGGTCGACGGCGGGTTTCCATAGTGAAGACCGTCTGACCTGCGGCCGGGGCCGTCGTCGGGCTCTTCTGCGCTGAACCACGCTCGCTCGTGTCCGCTCTCGATCGGTCAGCGTGCGGCCGAGTATGCCGGCACACGTGGCAGGGGCCGATGCGGCGAAGTGATGTCGGACAGTGTCGAAATCGACTGGCGGCGCGTCTAAGGATGGAGGGCTCTTCGTTGGCCTGTGGCGGCGGACCGTGCGATCGCGTCAAGGAGTCGGTGGCGCTTGACGGCGTGGGTGAAGTCCGGGGCGACAGCCGTTCCGTGGATGAGGTCGTCCCGAATCGCGGCGTAGGCGTGCGCCAGCGTGTGGATCACTGTTCCGGCCAGGCCGGGATAGTCGTCGTAGCCGCTGGGCAGCGTGAGCTTCGTAGACCGACCGCCGTTGCGTGTGCCACGCACCGTGACCGGACCGATGTGCGGGAACTCGGCGGCGGTAATCTCGAGGCTCCCCTCAGTGCCGTCGATGATCAGAGAGAATCCTGCATCCGATGCCGCGCCTCCACGGTGGTGGACGGACAGGATCGCCCCGCCCGCCACGGTGCCCGAGACTGCGATCTGGTCCTCGGCGGTCATCGGAACGACCTGCCCGGTGCGCCCGAGGGGAACCTGGCGGCGCCGGGTCGCGGTCGTAGCGACCACTTCGTGGAGCTCGCCGACGACCATCGACACCAGGTCGATCGCGTGTCCGAACGGGATGGTAAGCATCGTGGCCCCGAGCTTGCGGTCGAGCGTGTAGACCATGTTCGCAGACACCGGAGTGCCCCATTCGGTCGAAGACGCCACGACGGTGGCGGAGAGCACTTCCCCCACGAATCCTTCGGACACGAGGTCGGCCAGCCAGCGGAAGGTAGGCGAGGAGCGTCCCTGAAGACCGACGAAGGTGCGCGTCGTCCCGGCGGCGCGCTCCATCTCCTCGGCCTCGCGCAGGTCGACGCCGAGCGGCCACTCGGAGAGCACCGGCACGCCCGCCTTCAGCACGGGCAACACGAGGTCGCGATGCTGAGGCACTTTGACGGCGACGACAACGAGGTCGACGTTCTCGTCGCCGGCGAGCTGCTCGACCGACGTGTACGCGGGCACGCCGTACGCCGCTCCCGCGGCCCGGGCCGAGGCTTCGGAACTCGCCGCCAGCGCGCGAAGCTCGATCCCGTCGACGGCGCTCAGCGCGGGCAGGTGAGCCCCGGCCGCCCAGCCTCCCGTGGCGCTCAGGCCGACGATGCCGACGCCGATCGGCTTACGGGCGTCAGGCACCGAGCTGCCGCCTCAGGGTCTCGGCGTCGTGCAGGGCCGTCATGTGCACGAACCGCCCGTCACGAACCTGATAGATGGCGTACTCGACGATCTCGAACGAGGCGCCGGTGGGAGTCACGCCGAGCCACTCCTTGGCGGGCGTGCCCGTGTTGGTCAGACGGGCGGCCAGGCGATCACCGTCGACCACGATCTCCCGGGGCTCCCAGTGGAAGTCCGGGACCGCGTCGATATCGCCGTTCAGCACAGCGATGACCTGGTCCCGAGTGCCCGGCTCGCCGTTCAGGGTGGTCTCGTCGTTGATGAACTCGTCCATGCGGGAGATCTCGTGGGCGTTGAGCGCCCCGATGTAGTGCAGGTAGAACTCGCGCAGGTCGGTGTCGAACATGATCCCCTTCTTCGGCCCCCGGAGCGGAGGTCATGCTCGGTTTCTCGCGACGGCCCTTGACGGTTTCATCGCGGTGATCGTCGGCAGGGGAGGAACCACTGCTCGAAACTTCTGTCCCGAACGGTACCGAAGTTTTGCCGCACCGTCACGGCCGACCTCCGGGTGGGCCGCCAGTACGGCCTCGACGGTGTCGGCCTCCCAGGGTCGCTTGTCCTCCCGGTACCGCACGACGCGCGCGAAGCGCAGGGTGATCCCGGCCGGGTAGTTGAAGGTCTTGGTGACCAGCCGATGTCAGATGGGATGACGCCGCGGGCATCGGGCGGGACGGCGCAGAATGGCGCCGGGGTCCTGTTCCACCACGCAGGCATGAGCGACGGGAGCCACGACGTGCTGAACCTCTCTCTCACCCTGGCGATCGGCCTGCCCCTGGCGTTCCTGCACGTCTGGTCGCCCTACGTGCACCCCGGCAGGTACATCGACTCGAGGTATTGGCGTGCGTTTGCCGACGGCATCTCCATCACCTACATCTTCCTGCAGCTGTTGCCCGAGATCACGCGCCTCGCTGACGAGGAGCTGCACGCGGATAGGCCCTATGTCCTGAGGTTCCCCGGGTGGCTCGGGGCGCTCTCCGCCTGGGGGGAGCAGAACCCCTTTCTTCCCCTGCTGTTGGGGTTCACGCTCTTCTACGGGCTGGAGAGAGGGATCGAACGACCCGCCGACCATGGGTCCAGCGAGGGCGCGGGGCGTCCGGTGCACTTCTGGGTGCATATGGTCGGCATGTCGCTGTACAAGGTCCTGCTGGGTTACCTGATGGGCCAGATCACCAGTGTGTTCGGCCTCCTCATCTTCGCCTTCGCCATCACGATGCATTTCCTGGTGATCGACTTCCACCTGCTGGAAATGCACCGCTCGGCCTACCACCGGATCGGCAGATGGATGCTGACCGGCGCCTTCCTTGTCGGATGGTTCCTCAGCACGCAGGTGGCGATCGACCCACCGGTGCTCGCCATGCTGGTCTCCTTCGTCGCGGGCGGCGCCGTGCTGATGATCATTCAGGACGAGTTCTCGGAGAGCGTCGACAACTCCTATGCCGCTTTCCTGATCGCGGTCCTGCTGTACGGCTCGCTGCTGCTGGCGTTGTAGGGGTTGCTGGCGTTGTAGGGGTGGCTCAGGTCGGGTCGTCGGCGGAGCGGGCAGAGTCGAAAAACTGCCGGACGATGCCGATCGTGTCGGCGTCGGCGGCAGTCTTGTCGTCCCGATCAGGTGCTGGGCTGCCTCTGCCGCTGGAGCCATCGTCCGAGGTCGTCGCCGTTAAGGTGGACGCCGGGGGCGGTGTCGGGGAGCCGGCCGCCTGGTTCGTCGGTGGCGAGGTCGGCGAGGAGGCGGTGGTGGCGTTGCCAGTCCAGTGGCCAGGAGCAGTTCTAGTCGGGGTCGATCGAGGTCAGCTGCCCTGCGCGCTCCGCCGCCCGGTCGGGGTTTTTGCCGAGGCCGTGGGGGCGGCGGAGGTTGGCGATCAGTTGTCCGATCGCGACGGGCCGGCCGTCGGGGTCGTTCCACATGGCGTCCTGCCGCGGCGCGAGGTGGCCGGTGGCGCGCCGGTACAACCGGAGGGTGGCGAGCTTGTTCTCCCACGCTTCTTCGCCGGGCTCCCACACCATCCCGGCCTCAGCGGCGTCGAGCAGCTCGACGCGGTGGGGGGCGAGCTCGCCACTCCGTAGCGCTTTGCGCTGCTGGTGGACCCACCTGCCCAGCGGGAACGCCTTCGTCACCCCCACCCGCGTCTCGACGTCGTAGGGCACGGCGCACAGCCCGGTGATGTTGTTCTCCGTCCGCCATAGGAGGAGGGCCTGGTAGCCCTCGAGCCGGACCAGTGACTGGGGCCGGTAGACGCGGGTGCGCAGGAACGCGGTGATGGTGGCGGGGTCGCGGGGGCTGGCGAACTGCAGCAGCTCCGACTCCACCGTGCCGCTTCCCGCTTCCGGCCCTTCCGGGCCGGTGCCGGCGGCGGCGATGATGCGCCCGTCGGCGTCCCGCCAAACATGCACGGTGCGCGTTCCTCGGGTGAGGGCCCGGTTGGCGAGTTGTTCGGTGAGGTGTTCGGAGTGGGAGCGCAGGCCTTGGAGGACGGCGACGAGGGGGCTGATTCTGTACGCGGGATCGGGCAGCAATTGTTCAGCACTTCGGACGGCACCGATCGCTGGCCCCGTTCGATTTCGTGATCAGGGACAGTCGGGAACGGCCAGTGGGTGCCGACCGCATGACCGGAAAAGCCATGGCTCGGCGCGGGGGCCGAAAGCTAGTTTCAGATGATGCGGATCTTGCATCTCTCTGACACTCATCTCGACCGCTCTGGCGGTCCCGACGCCGACGGGGCCGACGGTACTGCCGCACTCCGCTGCCTGCTTGCCGGACTGGGCCACCTTCGCGACCTCGACGCAGTAGTGGTCACGGGCGATGTCGCGGACGATGGTTCTCGCGAGGCATATACGCGGGCGCAGGGGCTCCTGTCCAGGTACGCCAGCCAACGAGGGGCGGATGTCTTCTACACGACGGGCAACCACGACGACCGCACCGCATTCGCCGACGTACTCGGCAGCGGCCACGTCCAGCCCGAGGCGGTGTACGAGGGAGCGGCGGGTGAGCGAGCAGGGGCAAGCACCATCGACGGATGGCGGCTGATTACGCTGGACACGCTCGTTCCGGGCAAGGGTTACGGTCGACTGGACCGAGGCCAACTCGACTGGCTCCGCGAACTACTCCGCAGCCCGGCACCGTTGGGCACCGTCCTGGCCTTCCACCACCCGCCGGTCGCCCTGGACGTCGACGTCCAGCGGGCGCTGGGCTTGCAGAACGATGCAGAACTGGCCGAGACCGTCCGTGGAACCGACGTCCAACTCATCTTGAGCGGGCACTTCCACCTGCAGATCGTGGGGCACCTGGAACAAGCAACCGTCTGGGTGACGCCCGGCGTCGTCAGCCGCATCGATCTGACGGCTCGGCCCGGCACCGAGCGCGCTGTCCACGGCCCGTCAGCCTCCCTCGTGCAGCTCGGAACACCCCACGGGCCACTTATCCACACGCTGCATGTCCGTGATCCGCGCATGGGTGAGACGGTCTACGAGGCCGACGAGGAGGAGATGCGCGAGGTCATCGAGAGGCTCGGCCCCCCTGCGGTGAACCCGAAGTGAGCCCAGGGCTCCGCTCCGCCGCTTCACTGGCTTGCTGTTCATGCCGAGCAGTACCCGCTGCGACTCCTGGCTGTTCGAATCGAGAAACCGGTCTGCGGGAGATTGAGGGCGAAGGCTTCGGGTTCCTCGACGCGGCTGTGGAAGGTCATCATCGTCTTGATGTTGCGGGCACTGGCGTGCTCCAGGAGCGCGGCCTGCAGCAGCGCGAGCCGCCGGCCACGCCGCGCCTGGTCGGACAGGCCGACAAAGTAGTCGGGGTCCTCGATCTCCAGGACGTCGATCTCGAACCCGGCGAGGACGCCTCGCTCGATGGCCTCGGCGAGAGCGAACTCGGCCAGCCACGGCCTGAAGGTGGGGGAGTCCTGGCCCATCGAACAGAGCTCCAGCTCGCGTCCGTCCTTCTCGCGTTGCGGCCTAAGGGTTGTCCCGTACCTGTGGTTGCGGGGCAGCGGCAGCCTCGTCAGGCGCTCGGCTTCCTCCACAGATGCCGCTCTTCCAGAGTCCCGAACCGCACATCTCCGCGTTCAAGGTCGACGAGGATGGGCCAGCAGTCCAGCAGTTGCTGTCGCGCATCGCGCGAGGCGAGGTACTGCACGGAGTTGTAGGGCGCGATCAGTAGCCCGTTGCTCTCGCGGACTCGCTTAGTGTCGATGGTGAGAGGCGGCTCGTCATCGCGCTGGCTATGCGCGAGGAACTCCACCGCGAGCTGCAGGGCTTCGTCCTGCTCCATCATCCGTCTGCAGTCCGTCGGATCGACGAAGGCACACTAACCGGCCTGGGATGATCTCCGCGTGGCTGGTGTGGTCACTGCGTCGGAACCGTCCTGGATAGCCCCGTTTACCGGGCTGAGCCCGAGGAGTTCGCGAAGCTGGTGACCGTTCTGCGGCACCAGGGCGCGGATGCCGTTCGCAAGGGCTGGCCGTGGAGTCCTCCGCTGGAGGACCGGGCCCTGCTGGTCGAGGCCTACGGGCGCACGAACGCAGTAGCTCAGTTCGACCATGTAGGGCACGGTCTCATCCGGTCGGCTTAAGGACGTGGCCGCACACGGTGCAGACCAAGCCCAGGACCAGTAGCGCCCAAGAGTAGGTGAGCAAGCTCGCAACCAGGAGCAGGAGACCCAGCCCCCACAGACGTGGATTGCGCACGATCAGGCGCAGCAGTCGGCCGGGAAGACGGTTGCGGGTAAAGGCGTAGACACCCAACGAGCCCACGCAAACCGTAACGATGATGACTAGACCGAAGCTGAACAGGACCGCTGAACCGTAGCTCACCACACTCTCCCCCCATATTAACCCGCATTATTATAATACCCCATAATGAAGCCGCGGATGGTCACGGCTTTCGCGCCGAGACTCCATAACTCGTGATCACTACACGTCGGGTGACGGGCGACCGCGTCGCCGACCTTCTCCTGGTCATAATGGCGAACTCGACCACTGCGCCCCCTTCCGTCGCCTTGGCCGATGGTGTGCACCACAGGCCTGGCACCGACGAGGTGGTAATCAACGATGCCAGCCACACCGAGGCCCAGTTGGACGCATGACCTATTGTCGCCCCCTTCGCCGCCGGCAACGTCGACAACTTTGAGACCTTGCTCTACCAGAGCACAGGCATCTGCCGTTGACGCCTGCGCCGCCGCCCTATCCGACCCTGAGGCAGAACACCCCTCGGAGCGCGCGCGGGAATGTTGCTACCTGACATCTACACCTCAGTAACCCCCTAACCACGCTGATCCCAGCAAATCACCACCGCCCCGGCGCGCCGAGGCCCCTCGCGACGCGCAACACGCAACACGCAACGCCGAGAGCATGGGTCGCCGCCATCGATCACCTCGAACACGGTGGAGCAATCTTCGGAAACGACGAAGATCCCGACCGATCGTGGTGATCAGTCGGGATCTCGTCAGCCGCTCTTGAGCGAAGTCAAGAACACTCAGATAGGCAGGTCATGGGCAGTCAGGTTTGCGCAGGTCAGCCAGTGCCCGAGGTCAGGGCGTCACGGTGGTCGTGAAAAACGTACCTGGCTCGTCGCAGTGGACGACGCTGCCCGGGCGGTTCCCGGGGCCCGTGCCTACCACCGGGACAGGCGCATCCACCCTCCACGGGTTACCGCCGCTGCCCCGGTTGTAGGCGTCGCAGCTGGCGAACGCGTTGCCATAGGGCGCGGTGGCGGGGAAGTTGGAGAAGTTCTTCCAATCCCCCTGGTGCACCCGACTGCTAGACGGACGGCCGAGGTTGTCGGTCATCTTTCCGTCCACGTAGACGTAGAGGTCGGGCATGTAGCTCTGGAACACGAGTGCATTGCCTGGAGACATGTCCCCGTCGTCCTCCTCGTGTGTCGGCTTCACGGAACCGTCGGCGCAGAAGGCGGCGGCGATGTCGTGCCAGATCGGCGGCGCGTTGCCGATCATGGTGCCCCACATGTTGTTGTTCCACTCGCCGGAGTTCTTGAAGAACATCGAGTAGATGTCCCCAGCTGCCCGGCGCACGGCGTAGACGGTGTAGGGGTGGGCGTTGACCTTGTCCACCCACGCTTTGAAGTTGTCGTTGATGGACTTCTGTCCGATCATCGCGCGGTACCCGTGGACGCCACCGCCGACTGCTCGGATGTCCACGCAAGTGTTGTCCGAGTTCACACGCGCACCCCGCAGATGGGGCAGGTATGCCTGCCCTGGTGTGTCGCCGTCTTCCAGCGGATTCGCGGTGTATGTGTGTCCGTACTCCAGCGCGTCGGGCGTCGTGTAGGTCAGGTCGGGGGCAGGGATGCCGTAGTCAGCGGAGATCGCCTTGATCAGGTCGGTGACGAAGCCGGGCAGGTGGGCGTTGCCGACGCCGACGTTGTAACTCGCGCCCTGGCTGCCGGAGATGACATGCCCCGTGTCGTCCTTCACGAAAGTCACGTCGACGTCACTCTTGATCTTGTAGCTGTTCGGGTCCTGATACGCCTGAGCGGGGGACTCCGATGGGTTAGGGCGAACGTTGGACATGCCCATCCACCTCGGGACGGACATCGATGGCACAGACCCGTCCGCGGTCGGGGTGTACCCGCCGGCCTTGACGTTCTGGTACCACTTCTCGCCCGCGGCGTAGGTCCTCGAGCCTATGCAGTCCTCCTTGAGCTCGCCAGAGCAGACGTTCCAGCTTGTCAGGCCTGCCGACGACACCGAATTGCTGGGTGTGCCATCCCACAGCGGACCACCGTTCGTCCCGTAGGAGAGCTCGGTCGCCCAGTCATAGAGCGACTTTTCCGACCGAATGGGGGTGTTGAGATCGGTGACCGGCCAGTTGGAGTTGAGCTCCTGGTTGGGATCGAAGACCGAGGCCGCCGTGAGGGTGCGGTGCACGAATGTGCCCTGGATCGGCTTGAACGCGACAGCACCGTAGGCGATGTCGTCCTCCGCGTCGCCGGTCGGGGTGTAGTTCGACAAGGTGACGCTCGGTGTGCTGTCGAATTTGAAGGCTCCTAGCGAGACCCACTTGCCGTTGTTGCCGTCCTGGTTGACGAAGCGATCGTAGGTACCGCCGACGGCACCGCTGATCTCGTAATGCGCCCGATTCGTCTGTGCCCCGGTGTCGGGAACATGTACGTAGACCTGGGCGATGTCGAAGTCGCCATTGGGAGTCCACGTGCCGCGAACGGTCATCGGGCCGACAGTCGTGCCTCCCAGGTGGTCGGTGTCCCGGGTGTGGGTATACCAGAAGTGGCCGCCGTAGCCGCCGCCGATCTGATGCAGGTCTGCCTTGGCCTCATAGTTCCCGTAGGCGTCCGGCGCGAAGGTGAAACGGAAGTTCCCGCCCGAAGACACTGAGCCGCAGTCGCTCCAGGTCGGTGTCCCGTTGGGCACTGACGCGACGACGGTGGAGCCGGACGGAGCCCCGGTGCACACGGGGGTGCCGTTTTTGAGGCGGTAGCCGCGGCCGGGTTCGGCGACGAGCGTTGCGTATTTGATGTTCTCGTTGCCGCAGGTGGAGGCGCAGTCGCTCTTCCAGGTCGCGTTCGACTGGTTCCACCAGTACTGCTTGTAGCAGTCGGCATCGGGGCAGTCGGGCGGGTTCGACGCGTTGCAATGGTTCTGCTCGTTGCAGAAAGTGCTCTTGGGCGGGGAGACTGCGGAGCGCGCGAGGTTGTCGACCCACCAGGCCGGACGGAAGCCGGCCGAGGAAAACCCGGACTCCCCGTCCCAGTCCTGACGGCCGGAGGTGGCGTAGGAGAAGCCGGTGTCGATGGACCAGGCGGACCAGCCCATCACCTTCTCCTCGTACGGCCAGTCTTGTGGGTGCGCCGCGTCATGGTTGGCGTCAGGGTCGACGGAAGTGTCCATGAAGGGCTCGTCGTTCTTGTACACCGGGTTGGCCGGGTTGTTGTACCAGCCCAGGCCCCAGGAGGAGCCGTTGGCGCCCGGTGCATTGAAGCCGAGGTTGTAGTTCCAGACTGCGGTGAACCAGTTCTCCACCCGGGCCGGATCGTCGTTGTTGACGGTGACGGTCTGGCCTGCGGTGTGCACCTCGTTCCACTTGTCGGCGAGGATCTTCATCGATGCGGCGATGTTGCTCGCGTAGTCGACGGCGACGAGCTTTTGCAGCTTCGGGTCGAGTAGGGTCTCCTTGTCCTTCGGATGGCCGGCGATACGCATGCCGTCAGTGACCTGGCCTACGCCGTAACCGCAGTCGGACTTGTCCCAGTGGATCTGCCAGTAGTCGGCGAGGGAGCCATCGGCCTTGTGACCGTAGTAGCCGTCCACGGCGGCCAGTGGGCTGCCCATCTGGCCCGGGACCGCGCCTGACTCGGCCTGCCAGAGGTTCGATTCCTGGGCCATGATGCCGAGCAATACATTGGCCGGGATCCGCGCGCTGGCGTTGCCGTTCAGCGTCGGCTTCGGGAAAATGCCTTGCGGGTCGACGGCGGTGAGGCCGGCCTGATCGCGGTAGCCGCCCTGCCGGATCCAGTTGGACCTCAGGTTCCCACGTACCGCCATGTCGACGGCCCACTCGACCTGGTTCGGCGTCGGCTGCAGCGCCTGCGCGTTCACGTCGTTGCGGGAGATGGAGCACCAGCGGTCCGGGTCGGTCGGGTCGTGCGCCGCGTCGGTGCCGGCGGTGGCCGCGAGCGGGGAGGCGGACGCCGCCTTCTCGGTGATCAGCTTGGTGGTGCCGCTCAGCGCCGGGGAGGGGTCCAGCGAACCCGGGGCTACCTCGGGCATCACCTTTTGGGTCAACTCGAAGCCCGTGCTGGTGGCCGTGGCGGTGACGGTGATCGGCGCCGTCTTCGCCAGCGTCTGAGGAGAGTCCGTGACAGCGGGCTGCTGCGAACCGGACCGGAGCGGAGCCGACTTGGTGAAGCCGCGTCCGGCGTCTTGGACGCGGGACAGGCCAGCCTTTATGCCCGCCGTGAGGACGGGGTCGACCGCCAGTCGGCCGTGTGTCGAGACATCGGTGTCGGCGGGCGCGTCGAGCAAGCTGATGCCTGTGCCCCTGGTGTGCACCACACCGGTGGGCTTTCCGGTCAGGAACGCCTTGCCCGCGTCGCCCGCGGTCAGGTCTAGGTCGCCGGGGCGGCCGGACGCCACCGTTGCCGCGGCACCGTGACCGTGCCACACCTGGGCTGTGTGCTGCTTGGCACCACGCGTCACGTAGGCGAGCTTCCCACCCGCCGCGTCCAGCGGCGTGATGTCGAAGGCGAGCGCAGCGACGGACGTCACCTTGGTGGTCTTGCCAGTCGCCTTGCTGCCCGTGTTGCCGAGCCGAACCAAGTTACGTCCGCGTGCGCCGATCGCGCCGCCGGTGACCGGCGCGGCGGAGGTGATCTCACCCTTGACCGACGACTGGGCCTGCTGCTTGCCAGCAGTGTTTACGGTGATCACGCGGGTCTTCACCTTGGCCGGGTCGTTCATGTCCCGGTAGGAGGTGAAGGCCGCGGTGTGCGCGGAGGTGTTGCAAGTCGGGTCGAAGTACGCCAGCGACGCAGTGAACCCTAACTTGGAGACCGCGCCCATCCTGGTGTCGACGATGGCCGTAAAAGCCCCGCCCTGGAACAGATCGGGCTTGTTCGTGAACGTACGCGGGGCATACACGACCGCCACGTGGTCACGGTCCATCACGCACTGGTTGCCGATCCAGGAGTCGGCCGGCAGTGTGGGCTCGGAGAGGATTGCGGCGGTCTTCCAGGCGTACGCTTGTGCGGAGTCGGCGGTCAGGATGTGCAGGCCGTCTGCGTCGGCGGCAGCCGTGACGGCCCGGTCGCGGGATGTCTTCCACCCCTTGCCGAGCTTCTTGTTCGGGTCCGCGACCCGGCCGGAACGGGGCGAGTGACTTGCGGTGGAAGCGGATGTACGGGCTGCGGGCGTGGTGGCAGGAGTCGTTGACGCGCTGAATGCCGGAGTTGCACTCAGCAGGCCGCCGCTCAGCATGGCGCACGCGGCTATCACGATCAGCGGACCGTGAAGTGTTCGTCTAGGTCTCAAGGTTGATGTCCCATACTTTCGACGTGAGTTGTTTTCGGCTCACCGTGCGGAGGCCGGGGTTCAGGCACACTCGGACGAGTCGCTGCCGACGTAAAAGACGTATCCACCCGACCAGTTGACGAGATTCGACGTTTCGGCCTCGTTCTTCATGAGCGCGGAGATGCCGACACAGCGGCCGCCGACCGCCTGGGTGCTGCTGTACACGGGGCCCGCGTACTGTGGGAAGGTTCCGTAGTCCCGGTCGCCAGCCGACTTGTTGTCGCCCGGCCACATCCGCAGGTCCATGTAGTTGGCCGCGCCACTCGTGTTGTTGTCGAGAATCGCGCATGCACTGTCGCCCTTCATGTAGAAGAAGAGCGTCGCGTAGCGCTTGTCGGCGCTGGGCAGGGCCTTGGCATCCGTGAACTCGTAACCGCTGCCGCACACCGTCGCTGAGGCGGCGGCCGCCGGCGTGCTTGGTAGTGCGACACCCACGGCTACAACGGCGGAAGCCGCGACGGCGAGGCGCATCAAGTTTTGGCCTAACGAAGACACAAATCCCCCCAGGATCTGAAATGCCGTGGTGCTCGAAGACACAAATACAGCAGGACTGTAGTCAGGCAGATTCTTCACAGCAACAAGGTTGTCGCGAGCAGCAGTTGAGGATGCAACACAAAGAACGGCGCGCCGATTTCTGCACCTGCGTTTTCGCATGGAACTCACGGTCTGGGGCCCTTTTGGCCAACCACCCTACGTGACAGTCTGGGTATGTGTTGTGTGCCACAGTCGGGCAGGCCTCGATCCCCCGCAAGTGGCCATAACGCCTTTAAGCATAAAAACTGGGCCCCGAAGGCGAATCCTCGACTGCGAGGCTTCATGCTGACTCGTGCGGTTGTTGGCGGACTGACGGGTCGTCATCGCCCGTACGGCATCACCGGGGCACGCGATTTCCACAGCAAGTGCTGGCTGACCGCGGAACGGCGCAGTTCCGCGAAGAGCTATAGCTCGAGGCCCAAGAGGTCTCCCCGGAGCGAGGCGAGCTCGGCATCACCAAGAAGCCGCGGGTCAGCGTCCGCTCGGTGCAAGGCCCACAGCACACTGGTGCGGCGTCGTGCGAGGGCGATGACGGCCTGGACGTGTTTGCGGCCCTCGCCGCGCTTCTTGAGGTAGTACTCCCGGTTTGGGCCGTCGCCGATGTTGCTGCTCTGTGCGGAGAGGTAGAAGACTCTGCGCAGGCGGCGGCTGTATCGCTTGGGCCGGCGCCCGTTGCCGCTGCGGCGGCCGGAATCCCGTGGGACGGGGACCAGCGCGGCGGCTGAGGCGAGGTGGCCGGCGTCGGCGTAGGCGGTCATGTCGCCCGCGGCGACGACGAACTCGGCTCCGAGGATGGGGCCCAAGCCGGGCAGCGACGCGATGATCGCGGCATAACGAGCGTGGTGTCCTGGCGAAGGTGTTTGGTAAGCCCATCGAGGATGATGGCTGGGTGTTGGTCAAAGTGGAGGCAGTGCAGCCGGCCCGATCGGGGACCCTGTTCGTCCGAGTGCACTCGGCAGTGGGCACTGCTGTGGTGCTCTGGCAGGGGGCACGCCATGAGGTGGGGCGAGAGCACCACGTCGAGTGGACCGTGGATGAGGACATCGTCTGGACGGAGAACGCCTGGCCAAGCACTGATGGAGCGCCTGAGCTGTGGGAAGACGGTGACCGCATCGTCTTGCGTGGCCAGCTGAGTCTCGACGAGGACGGAGGGGCGGTCCTAGACGTGGGCGGCTCGGTGATCCTGTTCGATCTTGCCAACCCGCCTCTTCCGGGTGGTGTTGACGGGTCGTGGATTGAGGTCCGTGTGGCACCGGACAACGTCACGGTCTGGCCCTACGAGGTCTGACCGCCGGTGGGCGGTCAGGTGTCGCGCCGGTTCGGGGTCGACTCGCGGCTGAGTCGGCGGCTTATCAAGTCGACCATCGCCAGCTTGATCATGGCTTCTGAGCGGTGCGGGTGGGTTTCGTAGCCGCGGGCGAGGCGTCGGTGATGCATCAGCCAGCCGAAGGTCCGCTCGACGACCCAGTGCCGCGGGATCACCTTGAAGCCTTTCTCTGTCGGGTCTCGGCGAAGGACTTTGACATCGATGCCCAGGCGGGCGCCGTGGTCGATGACTTTGGTGCGGTAGCCGGTATCCGCCCAGGCTTTGGTGACGTGCGGGTGTGCCTGCGAGATCTGCGAGAGCACCTGGATGCCGTCGGCCTTGTCGGAGACACTCGCGGCCGTGACCGGTACCGCGAGGGCGAGGGCGAGGGCGTCGACGCCGATGTGGCGCTTGCGGCCTGCGATTCTCTTGCCCGCATCGATACCTTGGCCGGCGGCAGGGACGTTGGCGGAGGTCTTGACGCTCTGAGCGTCCAGCACACACGCGCTCGGCTCGGCATCCCGGCCCTCGGCTTCACGGACCAGGCGGCGGAGCAGCCCGTTGAGTTGGTCGAAGACACCATCCTTCTGCCAGGCGGCGAAGTAACCGTAAACCGTCTCCCATGGCGCGAAGTCGTGCGGCAGGTACCGCCAGGGGATGCCCGTACGGTCGACGTAGAGAACAGCGCCCATGATTCGGCGCAGGTCGTGCTGAGGTGGCCGTGTCTCTGGCTGCCAGTGGTTGATCTAACGCCACTTCCTGGGGAACAGAGACCGCGCCCCGGCTCTGCCGCACAGGAGGGGAGCCGCCTGCCGAGACCGGGGCCCGGCGAGGCCGTTCCGGTCAGTACCACTTGTAGTCGGTGCAGTACCGGATCTGGTCGTCTCCCTCATAGACCGCGGCCTGGACGGCGAATCCCGCGGTGGTGGCAGCGGAGTAGGCCGAGGTCGACCAGCCCGTAGAGGTGCCGTTACCGTCGTAAAGGGCATGCCACGGGTAGTACGTGTGGGGACCCGCCGCGCTGAGGGAGATGAAGCGGATCCGCACGTGGTGGCCGTCGGCCGCGGTGTCAGCCAATGAGAGGTACACGTAAGGGTAGTTGTGGGAGCCTGCGGTGTAACCGTCCACGTTGACGGTCCCGCTGACGCCCGTGGCGGTGCACCCGGCCGCGACCGCGAATGCGGGACTGCTCGCCTGACCCACCAGGATCAACCCGGTGAGCGCAGTGGTGGTGGCCAAGGCCCGGAAGCGGTTTCGCCATCTCATTATCATTGCCTCACTCACGTTCGTGCCACCGGGTCAGGCGGCTGCTCCATCGCACCTCAGCGATCTTACTATGTCCTGTACATGTCAATCCGCGCGCAAACGCGGGACGGGAGGTCCCGGCCGCCGACGCGGCGCTGCTGGCGCTGGCCGCTGCGGGCGGTGTCCGCTCGGTCGTCTCCCGTCAGGACCGCTGGACCCACCGGTCCCGCATCGACGCCTGCACGGGGACCCTCGCCGCTCTCGCGCCCGGTCTGGAGGCAGCGGTACGCGCTCTGCCGACCACGATGATCGCCGCGCAGGGCGGCATGGGCGGCGGCTGAGCCCCCCCCGGAACCGCTCCGCGGACGAATCGGACGGGCGCGGACGGGTACCGGGGGCCGGTGAGGGATTCGGCCGGCAGCGGGGCTTCGGAGCCAGCCCTGGAGCTGCTCACGTTCGGCCACAGCACGGCGGACCGGGCGACGCTGACCGGCCTCCTCCAGCAGGCCGGCGTCGACGCCGTGGTGGACGTCAGAACCGCTCCCGGCAGCCGCCGGAACCCGGATCTGTCACGGCGGCGGCTGGCCGAATGGATGCCAGAGGCGGGCATCGCCTACCGGTGGGAGCAACGGCTGGGCGGATGGCGCAGGCCCGCGCCCGACTCGCCCGACACCGTCTGGCGCAACGAGTCGTTCCGCGGCTACGCGGCGCACACCCGCAGCCCCGAGTTCGTCACCGCGATGGACGAGCTGATGCGGCAGACAGGCGAGCGGCGGACCGCGGTGATGTGCAGCGAGGCGGTGTGGTGGCGCTGCCACCGGCGTCTGATCGCCGACTTCGCCGTGCTGGCCCGCGGCGCGCCGGTCCGGCACCTGATGCACGACGGACGCCTCACCGCCCATTCGCCGACCCCGGGCGTGCGCCTCCGGGACGACGGCCTCCTCGTCTACGACGGCGGGCCCGTCCAGGACCTGGCGCGAAAGTCTCCTTAGGCGCGGCGGACGGTGACGCCGCCGAGCAGGCCCCAGGCGTCGATCCGCACCGTGGGACCGCCGGGCTCGCTCGGGCCGTCGTCGTCCACCGCGCCCAGACGCAGCCCGTGGACCTCCACCCGGACGTCGCGGGCGACCCTCAGCTTGACGCCTCCGATCAGGCTCACCTTGGTGATGCGCAGCTCGGCACCGTCCGGGATGTCGATGTCCGTCAGGTCGATGTCCGCCCCACCGATGAGGGAGGCTGTGACGGTCCGCTCGTGCAGGGTGGCCCCCTCCAGGCGGTGGCCGCCGATCAGGCTGACCCTGACATCGGTCTTCTGCGGATCCTGTCCGCTGCTCTTCGTCATGGGAAGTACCGTACGGGCGGGGGCGGTTGGGCCCCCAGTGTCCCCGGTCCCACGTTGCGCATGACAAGTGTCATGCCGCCGGGCCGGCCCGGCGGACCTCGCGGACCCGCTCAGGCGGGCGTGCCGCCGTGCGGCTCCAGGAAGACCTCGTCGACGTAGCACCAGGCCCATGCCTCGCCGGGGTCCGCGGAGCGTACGAGCGGGTGCCCGGTCGCGTCGAAATGGGCGGTGGCGTGGGCGCCCGGCGAACTGTCCGAGCAGCCCATGTGGCCGCAGGCCAGACAGAGCCGCAGGCCCCCCTTGCCGTCCCCCCGTGCGGCGCACTCCTGGCATGCGCCGCCGAGGGGCGCGGGCGCCGCGTCCGCCTGCGGCAGATGTGCGCAGCCGCGCCCCTCGGGACGGCCGCCGTCCGGTCGTACGACCCAGTCGCTCATGGTGCCCTTTCGTGCCGGTCGCCGCTGGTCACCTCATCCCGGCTTCCCGCGCGCACCGCGGACCGGATGCGCCCGGGAGTCCCGGGCGGCCCCCACGTCGTCGCCGCCGACGTCCGCAGCGGGCCCACGTCATCGATCATCGCGCACCCGGTGCCCGCACCGGGTGCCATGCGACGGGCGCCGGGTACCCGGCCGACGCCAGCGCAGTGTGCGCCGGATACAGAAGCGCGAAAGGCAGGCGTCATGGCTCAACATGTACGTGACATCATGACCAGCCGGCTGGTGGCCGTGGAACCGCAGGCGTCGGTGACGGCGGTGGCGCAGAAGATGCGCGACGAGGACATCGGGGTCGTACTGATCATCGAGGACGACGAGCTGCGCGGCCTCGTCAGCGACCGCGACCTCGTGGTGCGCGCCCTCGCGGAGGGCGGCGACCCGGAGCAGCGGACCGTCGCGTCCGCCTTCAGCGGCGATGTGATCACGGTGACCCCAGACGAGGATCTCGACCGGGCGGCACGGATCATGCGCGAGCACTCCATCCGCCGCCTCCCGGTGATGGAGCAGGGCCACCCCGTCGGCATCATCTCGCTCGGGGACCTGGCGATCGAACGGGACTCCGAGTCGGCGCTCGGCGACATCAGCGCGGCCAGGCCGAACCAGTAGCCCACACCGGCCCGGTACGCCGCACCGGCACGACAGGAGCACGGCGTGCCCGTACCGGCGCGCACCCGCGCGCCGTGCGGGCACGCCGTCGCACACGGCCCAGGGCGCCGGCGGTGTGGGACCGCGCGAGCGGGGGCACAGGGATGCTGCGGCGTCCCCCACGGTCACGGAGACCCGCCCGAGGTGTGGGAGGGGCACATGGACGTGCTGGCCCGGCTGGACCGATACCAACGGCGCCACCGGTGGGCGGGCATGCCGGTCGCGGTCGTGTACAAGTTCTTCGACGACCAGGCCACGTACCTCGCCGCACTGCTGACGTACTACGGCTTCGTCTCGCTGTTCCCGCTGCTGCTGCTCCTCGTCGCGATCCTCAGCGGCGCCCTGCACGGCAACCCCGGGCTCCAGCACTCCGTCCTGCACTCCGCGCTCGGCGAGTTCCCCGTGATCGGGGATCAGCTCGGGCAGAACGTCCACTCGTTCCACGGCAGCGGCGCCGCGCTCGCGGTGGGCGTGATCGGCAGCCTCTACGGCTCCCTGGGGGTGGCCCAGGCGGTCCAGCACGCCCTGAACAAGATCTTCGCCGTGCCGAGACACGCACGCCCCGACCCCCTGCGCTCACGGGTGCGGGGCCTGAGCTTCCTGCTGCTGCTCGCGGTCGGCCTGGGTCTGACGACAGCGCTGTCCGCCGCGGAATCCGCCGCCGGCATCTTCGGAACCAGCCTCGCGGTCGGTGTCCGGGTCGTCGTCGGCGTCGCGGGCATCGCGGTCAACGCAGCGCTACTGATGCTGAGCTTCCGGATCATGACCCCCTGCCGGCCTCCGCTGCGCTTCGTGTACGGCCCCACGCTGGGCGCCGCGTGCGCCTGGCAGGTGCTCCAGTGGGGCGGCTCCTACTACGTCGGACACGTGCTACGGGGCGCCACGGCGACCTACGGGATGTTCGGCATCGTGCTCGGACTGCTCGCGTGGGTCTACCTGGCCGCCGTGGTCTACCTGGTCACGGCCGAGATCATCGCCGTGCGCTTCCTGCGCCTGTGGCCCCGCAGCCTGGCCACGCCGTTCACCGACCGCGTCCACCTCGCCAAGGGCGACCTGCGCGCCTACCGCTCGTACGCGACGGCCGAGTCCTTCAAGGGCTTTGAGAAGATCTCCGTCCACTTCGGCAAGCCCCCGCCGCCCGCCGTCGGCGACAAGGGCCACCCGGCCCCCTGACGGGAGCCGATGACACTCCTCGTTCCCCTCGGGGGCCTTGCCGCCCGGGAACCTCAGCGTCCACCGGCGCTTCCGGACGGCCCCGGGGACGACCCCCTGACCGGGCTGCCGTCCGATGCGTCGGCAAAGGCAGGTGGTCCGGCCCGCAGCCTCCCCGAAGGGGGACTGCGGGCCGGGGAGGGCGGGCCTCAGGCGGGAATGAGGCCGTGGGGGTCGATGATGAACTTGAGGGGCACTCCCGTGTCGAAGGTCGCGTAGGCCTCGGGGGCGTCGTCGAGGCTGATCACCTTCGTGTTGAGCATGGCGCTCAAGTAGGGCATGCGGTCCCACAGGATCGCCATCATCAGTTCGCGGTTGTAGTGCATGATCGGTGCCTGCCCGGCGGTGATCCGCGGCGACTTGATCCAGGCCTTGCCGAAGTCGATCGGGTACGTTCCCTCTTGCTCGGCCTTCGACTTCGCGAGCGGGTCGGGGCCGTAGACGCCGATGACTCCGGTGGCTCCGCCCGCGCGGGTGGCGTCGATCACCTGGTTGATGGCGTAGGCCGGGTCCATGTCCTCGGCCTCGCTGCCGAGGCCGTGTGCCTCGGTGCCGACGTAGTCGACCGCGCAGTCGACCCTGGGTTCGCCCAGGATGGCCTCGATCTGGTCGGTGAGCGCTGCGTCCTGGGTCAGGTCGATCGTCTCGCAGCCGTTGTTCTTCACCAGCTCCAGGCGGTCCTTGTTGTGGTCGCCGACGATGATGCAGGACGCCCCTAGGAGGCGCGCCGCCGCTGCGGCGCAGCGGCCGACCGGGCCGGCGCCGGCGATGTACACGGTCGAGCCCACCTTGGCACCGGCCTCCATGAGACCGTGGAACGCGGTGGGCAGGATGTCCGAGAGCACCGCCAGGTCACGGATCTTCGCCATGGCCTGGTCCTTGTCCGGGAAGCGCAGGAGCTGGAAGTCGGCGTACGGGACGAACAGGTACTCGGCCTGGCCGCCGGCCCAGTCGCCCAGGTTGAAGCCGTACGCTCCGCAGTCCACCTTGGGGTTGGTGGTCTCGCAGACGTCGGTCCGGCGCGCCTTGCAGTTGCGGCATCGGCCGCAGGCGACGTTGAACGGGACGGAGACGAGGTCGCCCTCACTGAGGAACTCGACGTCGGGGCCGACCTCGATGACCTCGCCGGTCATCTCGTGCCCCATCACCATGCCCTGGGGCACCGGGAAGGACCCGCGGTAGATGTGCAGGTCACTACCGCAGATGTTGGTGGCGACGAGTCTGAGGATGACGCCATGCGGGGCCTTCTTCCCATTCGGCATTTCAAGCTTCGGGAAGTCGAGAGACTCGACGCGCATGTCTCTCGGGCTATTGAAGACGACGGCGCGGTTGCTGCTGGGCATGACGATCTCCTCTTTGATCCAGGGCGACTCGGCCAAGGAAGTGCCGGCGGTGATTTCGGTAGCTTTGTGACCTCGGCTTTCCCAACGTAGGGCTGCCACCCAAGGCACGCACGCCGGGATCGGATCCTCCATGCCCGCGTGCGATCGCACTGACGCTGCGTGCAACGCTCCAGGCGAAGCATGCATCTCCATCTGTGCAGGTCCGCGCGTTGTCGGCTTCGAGGGACGACCGACGCAGCAGCGTCCGCTCCCCAGAAGCCCTCGCCCGTCCAGGCCGTCGTTCGGGTGATGCGCCTTCGGCACCTTCTACGCGGAGTCGCAGCGGTGCTGCTCGGAGTCGGTGGCCCCGTATGCGAGGCGTCTGATCGACCAGGCCGGCGTCCCCGACGTCGACTCGATCACCGGGATGCCCCCGGCCGTCGCCCTGCAGCAGCACGAAGGGCGCAGCGCCCGCTCGTCGGCGGGCAGCATCACCACGCTCTCGTCCCTGATGCGCATGCTCTACTCGCGGCCGGCGACCACCCGGACGATCTGCCGATGCTCTCTGCGAGGACTTCCCCGCCGACACCGTCCAGGGAGCCTGCCCGCAGTGCCACGGCACCGGCCTCGTGTACGAGGTGAGCGAGCAGAAGATGGGGCCGGATCCCCTCCCTCACGATTCGCCGGCGTGCGGTCGTCTACTGGCCACCGGCTGCGCGACGCCCTCGTCGCGCTCGGCCACGACGCCGACGGGAAGCCGAACAGCGACGAGCAAGACGGCAGACCGAGGGCGACTGAACACACCACCCTTCAAAGGCCGCTGGCGGGCGTGGGCCGCATCGCGCCCACGCCCGCCCACCTCCCACCAGGTGCCGCTCCGGCAGCCCGGCGATGCGCGCCGTGGAGGTTCGGCGGGCAGGCCGGCTCAGCGGGAGGACCAGGCGGACTTGAGCTTCCATACCTTGAGCCTGGGCAGAGCCGCGGTGCCGCCGTCGGCGAACGCCCCGATCCCGGTGGCGGACGGGTCGGGGAAGATCTGGTCGGTGAGGACGGCCCGGCCGTCGGCCGTGTAGACCTCGACGGAGGAGGCGTCGACCACGATGCGCAGGTCGAGCGCGCCGTGTTCGAGAGAGACAGGGGCGCGGTGTACGGCGGCGAATCCGTCGGCGAAGGAGACATCCCCGGAGACGGTGCGGTCGAGGTACAGCTCGCCGGTGACGGCGTCGTAGCCGATGCGGGTGCGCTGCCCGGCACCGACGCGGACGTCGATCCCGGACTGCGGGGCGGTGCCGGGCTTGAGCCGCGCCTCGATCTCGACGGGGCTGCCGGAGGCTGGCAGCGGGTGGGTGCCGTCGGTGACGGTGGTGTCCGGGACGCTTACCGGGTCGCCGTCGCGCAGCGCCCGCAGTCGGTTGACCGGCTTCTGGACGAGCGCCACCCCGCCGCCGGGGGAGGAGGCGAGGGTCAGTTCGCGGGGGAAGGCGTCGGCGCTGCGCCAGGGGCTGGTGGGGATGTTGTTGGCGTAGGCCCAGTTGTTCATCCAGCCGATCATGACGCGCTTGCCGCCGGGGGTGTCGTTGTAGGTGGCGGCGGCGTAGAAGTCGGCGCCGTGGTCGAGCCAGTGAGCTCGCTGCAGGGCGCTGCGAGCGGGAGCGTCGGCGAGGGTGAAACGGTCGGCCAGGAGGTGGCCCCATCCGCCGGTGGCGTGGTCGACGACCTGGATCCGCGCCTGTCTGCCTTGGAAGTCCTTCAGGTCCCAGGAGTTCCAGTCCAGTGCCTCGCTGTCGCCGCCGGTGGCGGTGCGGACGACCTTGCCGTCGACGACGAGGTTGACGGCGGTCTGCCGGTCGATGGGCGGGGCGGCGTGATCGGAGAGGACCACGTTGTCGACCATGATGTGGCCCCAGCCGCCGGTATTGCGGTCGGTGGCCTGCAGGACGGCCTTCTTCCCGATCAGGTCGCCGACGTCCCAGGAGGTCCAGTCCATGGTGCCGGAGTCCTTCCCGGTGGCGGTGCGCACCACTTTGCCGTCGACGAGCAGGTTGAAGGCGGTGGGGGCGTCGCCGTTCTGTGGGTGGTTGCCGCCGGCGATGAGGAAATCGATGTACTTGCGGGTTATGGCGAATTCGGGGGAGGTGATGGTGCCGGTGCCCTGGTCGCCGGTGTCATCGGCGGTCGCGAAGGTGTCGAGCACGCCGTCGCCGAGACTGCCGTCGAGCTTCTCGCGGCGCGGGCCGGTGCCCGCGAAGTCGCCAGTGGTGGTCCACCCGGCGCCGAAGGTGGAGCCTTCGAAGTCGGCCAGGGTGTCGCCGGCGGGGGCTGCGCCGTCGCCGGCGCCGTCGATGCGCGGGTGGTTGCCGCCGCCCACCTGGAAGTTGAGGTAGGGCCGGTCGAGGGTGAAGGCGGGGGAGGTCAGGGTGCCGGTGGTGGCGTCACCACCGAGGAAGCTGTTGACCAGTCCCTGGCCGGTGAAGCCGGTGACGCTTTGCTGTCCGGGCAGGGTGCCGGTTGCGGGGGCGCTGCCGAAGGCGGTGCCGGTGGCGGACCAGTCGCCGTACGTGCCGCTCTCGAAGTCCTGCAGCACGTTGCCGGACGGCGGAGTGTAGGGGCCGTCGTCGGGGGTGAAGGTGGCGCCGTCGAAGGCACCGGTGAAGTACTGGGCGCCGGAGCCGCCCGCCGGGCCGCCGGGGTTGAGGTTGACGACCATGACCCATCGGGTGCGGTGGGGGTCGCCGTCGACGGGCAGCTCGAACAGGTCGGGGCACTCCCACACACCGCCGGTGGCGCCGGCCGGGCCGAAGTCGCTGAGGTGGGTCCAGCTCTTGAGGTCGGGCGAGGAGTAGACGGCGACCTTGTGCTCAGTGGCCTTGACCGCGACCATGCGCCAGCTGCGGGTGGGGGCGTACCAGAACACCTTGGGGTCGCGGAACTCCGCGGAGCCGATGTCCAGGACGGGGTTGCCGCTGTACTTGGTCCAGGTCAGGCCGCCGTCGGTGCTGTAGGCCAGTGACTGGGCCTGCTTGGCGACGTGCTGGTAGGCGCTGGTGTAGACGGCGACCAGGGCGGGGTCCTTGCGAGTGCCGAAGCCAGTGGTGTTGTCCTTGTCCAAGACGACACTGCCGGAGAAGACCATCTCCTCATCGTCCTCGGGCAGCGCCAGCGGCAGTTGCTTCCAGTGCACGAGGTCGGGGCTGACGGCATGGCCCCAGGACATGTGGCCCCAGGTGTTTCCCTGCGGGTTGTACTGGTAGAAGAGGTGGTACTGCCCCTTGTACCAGATCAGCCCGTTGGGGTCGTTCATCCAGTTCTTCGCCGGGGTGAAGTGCACCTGAGGGCGGTAGGTCTCGTCGTACGGGGCGGTGCCGGCGACAGCGGGCGAGGCGGCGGTCAGGCCGAGGCAGACCGCGGCGGCGAGAGCGGTGAGCGCCGTGCGGCGAGGGCGGGCGGGTACAGGCACGAGGGACTCCTTCGCGAAGGCGCGGTGCAGGCAGTCGCCTGGACGGACCGCTCCGGGTGGCAGGCGGTGCGTCGGGCCGGGAGATCGAAACCGCGAGTGTTTCGGAAACGTTTCCTGGAAACGTTTCCGGTGAGAGTATGGGCCCGTTACCGCCGTGTCCAGAGGCGCGGCAAAGGCAGTCCGGCCGCTGCGCTGCGGCCGGACGCGTACCGCCGGAGGGCGCGCGGTGGGTGTCGGAGACGGCGGGGCGCGGCAGCGAACCGTCACCATGCGAGACGTCGCCACCGCCGCGGGGGTGGGACTGGCCACCGTTTCCCGGGTGTTCAGCGGTGCGCCGGGGGTGCGTCCGGAGGTGGCCGAGCGGGTCACGGCGGCCGCTCTCCGTCTGGGGTACCGCCGCGACGCCGCCGCGAGCAGCCTGCGGCGGGCTGACCGTCGCAGCGGTACCGTCGGCCTGATAATGGCGGACGTCGCCAACCCGTTCGCCGCGGTGCTGCATCGGGCGGTGGAGGACGCTGCGGTGACGCGGGGAGTCCTCGTGCTGGCCGGCAGCAGCGACGAGTCGGCCGAGCGCGAGCTCGCCGTGATCGAGGCGTTCCGCAGCCGCCGCGTGGACGCGCTGATCGTGATGCCCTCGGGCGGCACGGATGCGGCGCTGGCCGAGATGTGCGCCCAGGGCACCCCCGTGGTCTCCGTCGACCGGCCGCTGGAGGTACCCGCTGCCCGCAGCGTGGTGGCGGACAACCGGGGCGGGGCGCGCCGGGCCGTGAGTCGGCTGCGTGCGCTGGGGCACCGCCGGATCGCCTTCCTCGGCGATCGCCCCGATCTGTGGACGGCCCGGGAGCGACTGGCCGGCTACACCGAGGCCATGGGCGGGGAGGTGGACCCGGCGTTGGTGGTCCGTGGACTCGCCGGTGCGGAGCAGGGGGAGCAGGCTACGCAGCGCCTGCTCGCGCTGCCGCATCCGCCCACCGCGCTGTTCACCGCCCAGAACCTGCTCACCACCGGTGCGCGTCGCGCCCTGCAGGACCGCGGGGAGCAACGGCTCGTCGCCCATGTCGGGTTCGACGACCTTCCGCTCGGGGACCTGCTCGACCCGCCGGTGTCGGTGGTCGCCCAGGATCCTGCGCGGATGGGTGCCATTGCGGCCCGGGCGGCGTTCGCGTTGCTCGACGGGGACGGCGGTATTCCGCCCTGCACCGTGTTGCGGACCCAGTACCTGGCCCGGGGCTCCGGAGAGATTCCTCCGGGGCTGCGGGCCGGCTGACCCTTTTGGCCATTACCTCTGAGAACGGCAGGAAAGCGGGACCGACTCCCGGCCGCACCCCGGTGATCAGTGGCACGCCGCCGGAGCACGGCCGGTGGGCGCCGCCCGGGGCGGGTCAGGCCACCGGATCGAGGAACGTCAGCACGGAGGCGTCCTCCTCGATCAGCGGGGCCAGGGCGGTGTTGAACTCGGCACCGTAAGAGGCCCCCAGGTGCTGCTGGAAGGCGTCCTCGTCCTGGTACACCTCGAAGATCCAGTAGGCGCGCGGACTGGATGCCTTGGTGTAGACGTCGAAGGCGAGGTTGCCGTCTTCCTCCCGCACTTTCCGGCCGTAGGCCAGCAGCAAGCGGGCGACCTCGTCCTGCGCCCCCTCGCGCGCGGTGAACTCGGCGAGCAAAGTCTTCTTCATGGTGATTTCGTCCTTCGTGATCGCGGGGATCAGTTGCGGTAGGAGCCGAGTAGCACCGACGAGTGGGACTCGTCGGCTGCGTCGTCCACACCACCGCGGTCAGTCATCGTCGACTTGTGTCATCGATGACATCAAGTGGCCCCGATGATGGGTGTGGTTCGGCCGACACGTCAACGCCTCGCACGTGATTGCCCCGGCGCGGCCCGACCGCCCGCTATGCCCCGTTGACGGCCGCGAACCGGGCGAACTCGCTCCGCCACGGCGGGTTGGGGCCGGCAACCGAGCAGGTCAGGGCAGCAACGTGGGTGGCAAACTGGCATGCCTCCGCGACTTCGTCGAGACCGAGACCGGTCAGCCGGCTGCCGAGAAGTCCCCGATCCCCGAGGTGGTGCAGCAGGCCGGCGGTGAAGGAGTCACCCGCGCCGACCGTGTCGACCACCTGTGTGCTCACCCCGGGAACCCGCAGTCGTTCGCCGTCGAGTGAAGCGAGGGCGCCGTCAGCGCCGAGCGTGATCACGACGAGCCGCGCTCCCGCGGCGTGCCAGGTGTCGCACGCCTGCTCGGGTGAGGCGCCCGGCAGGAGCAGCTCCAGATCGTCCTCACTCAGCCGCAGTACGTCCGCGAGCCCGCACCAGTGCCGCAGTCTGGCGCGATAGACCTCGGGACGCACCAGCAGCGGCCGGACATTGGGGTCGATGCTGATGGTCGTCTGCGGGGCGGCGGCCGCCAGGAACTCCTCGACCACCGTCCCTCCAGGCTCATTGACCAGCGCAAGCGACCCGGTGTGCACACAGGCCGATTCCGACGGATCCACCCTTGCCAGTTCCTCTGAAGTCCACTGCCAGTCAGCCGTGTTCTGCGCATGGAACCAGAACGCGGCTTGCCCCGCGCCGTCCAGCTCCGCCACAGCCAGGGTGCTGGGCTCAGTGGCGGCGACGGCGTACGACAGGTCCACGCCGGATACCTCCAGGTGGGCTCGGAACAGGCGGCCGAACACGTCGTCGGACAGGCGCGCGAGGAAGCGGGTCTGGGTGCCCAACCGGGCCAGGGCCACCGCGGTGTTCGCCGGTCCGCCGCCGGGCAGCACCCGCAGCGCGAGTTCGTTCGAAGGGCTGGCGGGTTCGGTGAAGGCGTCCGCGACGCATTCCCCCAGAACGGTGATCTGACGCGGGCTCATGGGCTGCTCACTCTCGGAAGGGCTCGGAAGAGTCGGACAACGGGACCACGTGGCGAAGCGGGCGCTGACCGGCACCGCGAAGGTTGACGATCATGGATGTTGCCGATTTGTGACGAGTGGAAGGCATTGACGTTGCCGGGAGACGGAGTCCATCATCCTCGCCATCGGGTGTCAACGATGACATGAGTCAACGATGACATTCCGAAGGCGCCCTGCCTCGACGCCGGCCGCCCTACTCGCCACGCACAGGAGTCACCATGCCTCGCACCACTCGCCTGTCCTCCTCCCTCCTCAGGGCCGCCGCGGTCACGGGCGTCGCGGCTCTCACGCTGACGGCCTGCGGTTCCGGCTCCGGAACGGGCTCCACAGGCTCCGGTTCCGGGAGCGTGAAGATCGGTCTGATCACCAAGACCGACACCAATCCGTTCTTCGTCAAGATGAAGGAGGGCGCGGAGCGGGCTGCCAAGGAGAACGGCGCCCAACTGCTCACCGCCGCAGGTAAGTTCGATGGTGACAACGCCGGTCAGGTCACGGCTGTCGAGAACATGGTGGCCTCCGGTGTGAAGGGCATCCTGATCACCCCGAGCGACTCCAAGGCGATCGTGCCCGCGCTCGCTAAGGCCCGCGCCAAGGGCGTCCTGGTCGTCGCCCTGGACACCCCGACCGACCCGGAGAGCGCGGTGGACGCGCTCTTCGCCACCGACAACCTCAAGGCCGGCGAGCTGATCGGCGCGTACGCCAAGGCCGCGATGAAGGGCAGGACGGCCAAGATAGCCACCCTCGATCTCGCACCGGGCGTCTCCGTCGGCGTCCAGCGGCACAACGGTTTCCTGAAGGGCTTCGGCGTCAAGGACGGGGACCCGTCCATCGTCTGTTCCCAGGACACCGGTGGCGACCAGGCCAAGGGCCAGACCGCCATGGAGAACTGCCTGCAGAAGGACCCCGACGTCAACCTCGTCTACACCATCAACGAACCCGCCGCACTGGGCGCGTACACCGCGCTCAAGGCCAAGGGCCGGGAGAAGGACGTGCTGATCGTCTCCGTCGACGGCGGCTGCACCGGGACCCGGGGCGTCAGGGACGGCAAAATCGCTGCGACGTCCCAGCAGTACCCGCTGAACATGGCCGCCGAGGGCGTCAAGGCCGTCGTGACATACGCCAAGGACGGCAAGAAGGCGTCCGGTTACACCGACACCGGCGTAACGCTGATCACCGACAAGGCACAGGACGGGATCACGTCGAAGGACACCGCCTACGGCCTGGAGAAGTGCTGGGGCTGAGCCGCTGCCGAGGACCGTACGACAACACCCCTCCGCTCAGCGGCGCAGCCGACCCCCAGCGCCCCTCCGACTCGCAGGGATGTCCGCCCCCCTTGTACTGGCGGCAGGGTTCCTCCCCTCCGCCGGCAAGGCCTTCTGTCTTCCGACAAGGACTTCGCATGACAGCCATGACCACGCCGTACTCGGAGCTCAAAGCACCGAGCACGGCCCGCAGACTGCTCACGGCGCCGACTACCGGCCCCCTGGTCGCCCTCCTTCTCGCCTGCGCCTTCTTCGCCCTCTCGACCGATCAGTTCCTCACCGGCGGGAACTTCTCCCTGATCGTGCAGCAGGTGATGGTCGTCGGGACGCTCGCGATCGGGCAGACCTTGATCATTCTCACGGCGGGCATCGACCTGTCGTGCGGTGCCGTGATGGCGTTCGGCAGCATCGTGATCGCCAAGACGGCGGCCGAGGGTTCCTTGCCGCCGCTCGCCGCCATCGCTCTGGGTCTGGCCGTCTGCGGCGGCTTCGGCCTGCTCAACGGAGCGCTGGTGCAGAAGGTCCCGCTGCCGCCGTTCATCGTCACCCTCGGCATGCTCAACGTGGCGTTCGCGCTGACCCACATCTACTCCGAGGAGCAGACCGTCACCACCCTGCCCGGGCCGCTGACCGCCCTCGGGCAGACCTTCCCGCTCGGCAACACCGACATCACCTACGGCTCCCTGGTCACCATCGCCCTGTTCCTCCTGCTGGCCTACGCGCTGAGCAGCACCAGTTGGGGCCGTCACGTCTACGCTCTGGGGAACAGCTCGGAGTCGGCACGGCTGAACGGCATCCGCACCTCCCGTCTGACCATCGGCATCTACACCGTGGCCGGACTCCTCTACGGCATCGCCGCCCTGCTGCTCATCTCCCGCACCGGAGTCGGTGACCCGCAGGCCGGGCAGACCGACAATCTCGACAGCATCACCGCCGTCGTTCTGGGCGGCACCAGCCTCTTCGGCGGACGCGGCTCGGTTCTGGGCACCTTCATCGGCGTCCTCATCGTCGGTGTCTTCCGCAACGGCCTCCAACTGATGGGCGTCGCCTCCATCTACCAGACCCTGATCACCGGCGTTCTGGTGATTCTCGCGGTGACCGTCGACCAGATCTCCCGGAAGAAGGCCCGATGACCGCCACCACCTCTCCCACGCCCGTTCTGCAGGCCCGTGGTCTGGTCAAGCGGTACGGTCAGGTCACCGCCATCGACGGCGCCGACTTCGACCTGCTGCCCGGCGAGGTCCTCGCCGTCATCGGGGACAACGGCGCCGGCAAGACCAGTCTCATCAAGGCGCTCACCGGCGCGGTGGTCCCCGACGCCGGCGAGATACGCCTCAATGGCGAGCTCATCCAGTTCACCGGACCGCAGAGCGCACGCGCCCACGGCATCGAGACGGTGTACCAGGACCTCGCCGTGGCGGCCTCCATGGACATCGCGTCCAACATGTTCCTCGGCCGCGAACTGCGCCGCCCCGGCCTCCTCGGCAGCGCCTTCCGCATGCTCGACAAGAAGCGGATGCGTCAGGAGGCCGCCGAGCACATGGCCGACCTGAAGATCGGCCTGCGGTCGCTCACCCAGGCGGTCGAGACCCTCTCCGGGGGCCAGCGGCAGGCCGTTGCCGTCGCCCGCGCCGTCGCCTGGGCGCGCAGCGTCGTCGTCATGGACGAGCCCACCGCCGCTCTCGGCGTCAAGGAGTCCGGCCAGGTCCTGGACCTCATCCGCCGCGTCCGCGACAAGGGCATGCCGGTCGTCCTGATCAGCCACAACATGCCCCATGTCTTCGAGATCGCCGACCGGATCCACGTCCACCGGCTGGGGCGGCGCGCCGCCCTGATCAAACCCTCCGACTACTCCATGGCCGAGGTCGTCGCCATCATGACCGGCGCGCTCAGCATCGACGAGGCCGGAGATACTGTCGTAGCGGACTCCGAGGCCTTGAAGGCTGCGGGAGTCCAGGCCACCTGATCAGACGACTGAAGCACTCACAGGTTCCGGCCGGGGCCGCGGCCGGAACCGACGAGTACAGGAGACGGATTCCCATGGCAGCGAGCCGCCGCCCCACCCTGGCTGACGTCGCCCGAGAGGTCGGTGTCAGCGCCAAGACCGTCTCCCGTGTCCTCAACGAGGACGGACCCGTCTCGGCGCAGACCAGGGAACAGGTGCTCGCCGCCGTGGCCAAGCTCGGCTTCCAGCCGAACCTCATGGCACGCAACATCCGCGTCGGCGGCCCTGACACCACCATCGGCCTGATCATCCCCGACCTGGCCAACCCCTTCTTCGGAGCCGTGGCCCGCGCCATCGAGGACACCCTCCGTGAACGCGGACTGACCCTGCTCGTGGGCTCCTCCGCGGACGACCCCGACCGCGAACGCGCCCTCACCGACAAGTTCCTCGCCCGACGCGTCAGCATCCTGATCGTCGTGCCGTCCGTCGGCGCCGACCATTCCCACCTGAAGTCCCACCGCGCGGTGGGGCTGCCCGTGGTCTTCCTCGACCGGCCCGGTGTCGGCCTCACGACCGACAGCATCGTCAGCTCCAACCGTGCGGGCGCCCATGACGGCGTCGCCCACCTCATCGCCCACCGGCACCGGCGCATCGGATTCATCGGTGACCTGCCCCTGAAGCTGTACACCCGCCGCGAACGCCTGGCCGGCTACCGGTCGGCCCTGCAGGAAGCCGGCATCCCCTATGACCGCTCCCTGGTCACCAATGCCCACGACCAGCAGGGCGCCGAGGTCGCTACCTCCGAGCTCCTCGACCTGGCCGATCCGCCCACGGCCCTGTTCGCCGGCAACAACATCGTCGCCATGGGCATCGTCGCCGAACTGGCCCGCAGCAAGCGCAAGCACGTGGCCGTCGTCGCCTTCGACGACGTATCGCTGGCCGGTGTACTCGAGCCGGCCCTGACCGTGGTCGCCCAGGACCCTGAGGAGATCGGCAGAACGGCGGCGACCACCGCCCTGGCGCGGCTCGACGGCGACCGCACCCGCGCCCGCACCCTCACCGTTCCCACCCGACTCATCGTCCGTGGATCGGGCGAGCAACCGGCGCCCGGCACGCGGGAGGCATGACCGGGGGCGCCGCCGTCCGAGCCCGACGCGAGTCGCCGGTGGGCCTCGGCCATGTCGCCGAGGCCCACCGGTTGCTCGGGGTTCGCCTCGCCGGCAGCGGAGATCCGTCCTTGGCCGCGGAGGGCAAGCGGTTCGCGGGCCGTCGCTGGATCAGCTCGCCGCTACGGCGTTGTCATCGCGGTTTGCTCCCGCACCGTCGCGGGGATCCCAGTCCTCGACCTCGATCCGGGCGGTGAAGACAGGGGACCCCCAGCCGTCCGATCAGGTTGGCTCAGGCGTTGGGGCGCTTGCCGTGATTCGCCTTCTTCTTCTTGCGGCCGCGTCGCTTGTTGCCTCGCTTGGCCATGGTGCACATCTCCCTCACTGGAGGCTTCTGACGCCTCCGTCAGTCTAGGTTCAGCCCGGGACGCCCGCATCAGCGACCTGACCAGTCGGGACTGGGCCGCCCTTGTTCCGGGAGCCGTCGCCGTGGTGGTGGGCATGGGGCTGTTCCGGACAGCGACGTGGGCGCGGATTTCCGGCGTCGTCAGCGCCGGTGACCGGCAACCGTGGCGGAGTGTCGGATACGGGCCTGGTCCTCGGTCTGCGACGCGCGGAGGGCCGTGAACAGCCTCTTGACGAGCACCACCGCCGTGCCTGATCTTCCAGTGGTGCCTGACCCGCTGGGCGTCAGTCCTGGCCCTTTCGCGTCGGGTGATGCGGGGACTTGCCGGTCTTTGCGGGCGGCTTCGGCTTCGGGCCACCGTGTTCGGCGTGGCCGGTGCGGTCGTCCGCGCCCCGGGGGTGGTGCCGCGCGGGTTCGCGCGGGTCTGCGCCGTGATGCCCAGCCGGTGCCCGGTGCTTCGGGGCTGTCCGGTGGGACGAGCCCGGACCCTTGGCGGGGAGCTTGGTGTGGGATCCGGTCGGCGTGGCAGCCAGGCCCGAGGCGGCGAATGTCCTGACGGCGGGCTCGGCATGAGAACCGGTCGCCGCACCGGCCGGACCTGACGTGTCGATCGTCCGGGAAGCGGGCCGGGTGTGCTGCGAGCCGGCCGGTGGGAGAGCACCGGACCTGCTTTCGGGACTCGCCGTGCGGGAGGGCTGGTGCGCGGGGGGCACGGCGGGCGAGGCGGCCTCGGCGCGGCCGCTTCCGTTGGTGGCCGTGGCGACGGTGAGGGTCGTGCCAAGGGCCACGGAAAGTGCGGCGATTGCAGTCCCCACGGCCCGGCGACGGCTGTGGCGGGGGCCGCCCGCACGGTTCTGGCGGGTGACCGCCACCTCCTCCGTCCGTACGTGCTCGTCCGCGTCGGGGCGAGCGGCCCGGGGCGCCGGAAGGGAGACCTCGGAGGAAGCCGGATGCGGCAACGGATGCGCCGCGGTCCCGGCGTGCCGGGAGGCGAGGATGTCGGCGCAGCTCTCGGCGTCCGGGCGGGCCTCGGGGTCCTGGGCCGTCATGGCCCGCAGCAGGGTTGCGAGGTCCGAGGGGAGCCAGGCAGGGACCTCGGGCGGGCGGTGGAGGCGGGCGACCGCCGCCTCCAACGGGGTGCCTGCGTACTCCAGTTCGCCTTTCAGGCTCTCCAGCAGGACCAGGCCCAGCGCGTAGACGTCTACAGCCGGCCCGACCCGCCTGCCCGCGACCTGCTCCGGTGCCAGATACGCGGCGGTGCCTATCAGGACGTCGGGTGCCGTGTGGCGGGTCGCGTTGGCCAGGCGGGCGATGCCGAAATCGGCCAGGTGAGGATCACCGGCCGCATCGAGGAGGATGTTCGACGGTTTGACGTCGCGGTGCACGATGCCGGCCCGGTGGACATAGGCCAGCGCCCGCGCGAGAGCGGCGCCCACCCGCACCACACGCCGCTCAGGCAGTGCACCACCCGCCAGGAGGCTGCGCAGTGTCGGGCCCTTGACCAGTTGCATCACCAGGTAGGTGCGGTCGTCGTCGCGGCCGGCGTCGTAGACGGTGACCAGGCCGGGATGCTGCAGGCGGGCGAGGAGGACGGCTTCCGCGGTGAGACGGTCCTCGATCTGCGGGTCGGGGCCGGGCCGGAAGACCTTGACGGCCACGGACCGCCGAAGACGCGTGTCGACGCCCTCGTAGACGTCGGCCATGCCTCCCGATCCGATCCTCCTGTCCAGCCGGTAGCGGTCTGACAGGACTCGGGCGGACTGCTCCTCTGCTGGAACCGAGGCGGGCGCGGGCGAGACTGCTGATCGGCGGGCCTTCACGTGATTCTCCGTTGCTGTCACCGCGTACCGGACTCGACCAAGGGTCGTGCTGCGAGGGCGGGTACCCCCACCTGTCTCGGGTATCCGGACGAAGTCGGCGCTCGGGGCATGATCCGGGTCTCACGAATTCCGGCACGCCGGCTTCGGCTGGTTGCCGTGCCTGGGCGACGGCGTCCTCCACCGGCGTTCGTACCTCCGGCATGCGTGTGCCGGTGAGCTGAAACATGCGCGCTGGAACTGTCGTGTCGGCACTACCACGCGCAGGGTGGCCGTCGGTGCGACACGCCGGGGCAGCACCCGCTCCTGGCCTTGGGGGTGGGTCGGGGGGACCCCGGCGGCCGGGAGCAGCCGCCCTGCCGTCAGCACGGCCGACGGTAGGGCACTTTGCTCAGGTAGCGTCGCCACTGCTCGCGAGTGAGGGGTTGGCCCGCGTACGTGCATGCGTGGGCGAGGGCCCGGCCGAAGTCGGCCGGCAGCGTATGGGTGGTCCCGTCGAAGACCCCGGTGACCACCTGCTTGCCGTCCGGAGTGAACCTGAAGCCCAGTACCGCGGTGGCGAATCCGGTGAGCGCGGCCTCTCGCCGGGGCCGCCCGTGTGGCGGCACTCGCCAGATCCGGGCGGTGCGGTCGTCGCTACCCGCCGTCAGCAGGCGGCCGTCCGGGCTGAACCCGACGCTGCCGACCACGTCGGTGGGCCCGTCCAGCGCGGCGAGCAGCACCGGGTGGTGCGTCCCAGCGACGCGCCACAGCTTCACCGGACGGTCCCCGCCGCCGGACGTGGCGAGGACGCCGGTGCGCGGGTTGAAGGCAACGGAGAGAGCGGTCGTGCTGTGCGCCTGCCAGTCCGCGCGCTCGACGGGGTGGGCCGGAGACGTGGTGTCCCAGAGGATGACGCGCTCGTCTCCGCCCCCCGCGCTCGCCAGCAGCCGTCCGTCCGCGCTGAACGCCACGGACCGCACCTCGTCCTGATGGCCGCGCAGACTGACGCCGCGGACGGGCTTGCTGACGGACCGGGTGTTCCACAGCACCACGTCCCCGTCACTGCCGGCGCCGACGAGGGTCTGCCCGGAGGGGCTGAAGGCGAGCGCGCGTACCGTCTTCATGTGCGTCCGCAAGGTGGCGAGCCGGTGGGGCCGGTGCGGGTCGGTGATGTCCCACAGGATCAGGGCTCCGTCGGCTCCCGCGCTGGCCAGTACGGGACGGCGCGGGTGCATGGCGACCGCGTAGACGGCGTCCCTGTGGCCGGTGAGCAGGGCTGTCCTGCGGGGGTGCCGTGCGGTGCGCAAGTCCCACAGGCGCACGGTGCGGTCCCGTCCCGCCGTCGCCAGGATGCCGCTGTCCGGGCTGACGTCCATCGCGTACATCTCGGCCCGGTGCGCGGTCCACGTGGACATCAGTGTGCTGAGAAGCGCGTCGCGGCTGTGCGGGCCGGGCTGCAGCCGGTAGGCGGCCAGGGCGATCTGGGTGGCGAGGCCCGGTGACCTGCGCGACAGCGCGGTAGCCGCCGTGCTCGCGTTGTGGGCGACGGCTTCGTCGCGCTGGGCCGTGACCTCGCGGTCGGCGTGCACGGCGAGGACGGAGGTGGCCAGGGAGATGGCGAGCAGCACCCCCGACGCGGTGATCAGCAGACGCCGTAGGCGCTTGCGCCGGGTCGCGGCGGTCCGCTCCGCGCTCTCCGCTGCCAGACTTGCCTCGAGGAACTCCCTCTCGCGTGCGGTGAGGCCCGCGTCCTCGGCCCGGGCCAGAGGACGAGCCGCCTCCAGCCGGGTGCCTCGTAGCAGGGCGCCCGGATCCTGCTCCAGGTGCGCCCAGGTCGCGGCCGCTTCCGTCAGCTGCCGACGGGTGCGCAGAAGCTCGCGGTCGTCCGCGAGCCATCCACCGAGTCGCGGCCACCAGCGGATGAGAGCTTCGTGCGTCAGATCCACGTGTTGGCCGTCCACGGTGATCAGCCGTTCAACGGCGGCCCGTTCGACGATCGCCACCGTGTCCGGATCGGGGGACAACTCGAAGCGGCCGATGCGGCGCTTGCTGTACTCGACGCCCTCTCCTACGGCGACCAGCCGCAGGAACAGATGCCTGGCTGCCTCCTTCTGCCGCGGGCTGAGCGACTGGTAGAAGCGTTCGGCGGTGCGGGTCAGGGCGTGCTCGATGGATCCCGCACTCCGGCAGGCCTCCATCGTCAGCAGTGTGCCCCGGCGGTGCCTCCAGGTCTCCCGGAGCGCGTGGGAGAGCAGCGGGAGCATCCCGGCGTTGTCCTGGGCGTGGGCGATCAGGTAGGCCAGCAGCCGCCCTTCGACTCGGCAGCCGACCACTTCCGCGGGACGGCAGATGGCTCGGTGGAGTTCCTCGGAGTCCATCGGGCCGAGCGTCACCATCGCCGCGTCCAGGGTTCTGGCGAGGTCGACGTGGGCGATGCAGCGGGCGTAGAAGTCCGCCCGGACTCCCAGGACGACGCGGCACGCACTGTTCTCGGCGCGGGCGGCCAGGAGAAGAGCTTCGATGAAGTGGTCACGTTCCTCGCGGCGGGAGCAGAGTGTGAAGAGTTCCTCGAACTGGTCGACGATGAGGACGACTTCGGCCCGCCCGGGTGTCTCGGCGACGATCTGACGGAGCAGGAGGTGCAGGTTCCCGGGGTGCGCCCGCAGCTCCTCGAGGAGACGTCCTGGCGTGGTGGCACCATGACCCGCCAGACGCACCGCCAGTTCCTCCAGCGGCCGAGCACCTGGGGTGAGCGTGATGACGGCCCGGTCCTCGGCTCGCAGGTACGGTGACAGCCCCGCGTCCAGCACCGAGGACTTACCGGCTCCCGAGGCACCGAACAGGGCGATGAACCGTTGGTCCGTGAGCCGCCTCCGCAACTGCTCGACCACTCGTTCGCGCCCGAAGAAGAACCGGCTGTGCCGTGAGCCGAAGGAGGCCAGCCCCGGATACGGCGAGTCGTCCTGATCCGGTGGGGGAGCGGCGTCCTCCGCCGAGTCCTCCGCGAGAGCGACGGCGGCGGCCGTGGTGTGCCAGAAGGCCTCCCACCGCTCCACGTCGCCGCCGCAGGCGCCGACATATCCCCGGGTCACCTCCAAGGACGGCAGCCTCCGGCCCGCCGCCGCACTCGACAGCGTCGCCACCGAATAGTGCGCCCGTGCCGCGAGATCGCGGTAGGAGGGCCCGCCCGCTGCCCGGCGAAGTTCCCTCAGCTCCGCCGCGAACCGCACAACCGGGCCGTCGCCCTCGGGAAGCGGTGACTCTTTACGTGGCATTTTCCCCCCGATCGGACCTGTTCCGCCACAAGTGTCGTGGCCTGCGGAGGTCACCGGTGGCGGGGCGACGACTTTCGGCCCGGCTCCCGCCGTCCGGCTCGGCGGTAGCCGGCTCCCCGGTCCAGCGGAGGACGCCTCACGCAGGAAGCCGCCACCGCCCGGACGGCTCGTCCCGACGGGCCGTGACGTGATGTTCCGCGATTGATTGTTCACCGCTCCGGTCCGGACACCGAACAAAGAATCTCGGCTATCCCTGAGCCGAGGCCCAGAGAACCGTCCTGGGCAAGCGAAACGCGCACACGGGGGGCTCGATGCGTTCGGTACTCGTCACGGCACCGGTGTTCGGTCTGGTCGTAACGTACGGCGCGGCTGCCGGGGCCGCGGATACCGCTCAGCCGTCCCGCGCGAGCTGGACGTGCGCGAAGGAAGTGTGTCTCCGGGTGGGGGCCAGGCGGAACCCAAGGACGCGCGCGGACGCGACCACAAGGTCCGCGTCAGCGTGACCGGCACCGCGTCGGGCTACACGACGCGCGGCAGTCACAGGAGGCGCCGGGACGCGCATGACCTCGGCCGGAAACCACCGGTCACGCGGACCGAGTGCCCGGGCGCCGACCGCACCGACGGGCCAGGAGGCGGTGCCGCCTGCCGCGGCGCTCTCGGGAACCGTCAGTGACGGCCGAGGCGCCGGTCCTCGGCGCACCACTCGTCGGCTCCCCCCCCACGCAGCACGAAAGAGGGCCGAATGCTCCGTATCCATTTCACCTCCCGCGACTTGCAGAACATCCGGATCTCGCGCCGTCCCCAGCCGCTGTGGGAACTCATCTGCGCGACGTGCCGGTCCGCCACACAGCAGGGGCCGCTCGAATTCGGCGCATGGCGCCGCTCGGTGCGTGAGCGGCTGGCCGGGAATCCGGCCGCGAACCAGGCCGTGTCCGCCCTGCGGACACTCGTTCCCCCGGTCGGCTACATTCCGGACTTCCTCACTCCTTCCGTCCCGGAAGGAGGCCTGCCCGCCGCTTTGGAGGAGGTGCGGGCCACCCCTCCCGACCGGCTGCGCCGCGACCTGGCCAGACTTCGCGTGACCACTCCGCTCCCTCCCTGGACCACAGAGCTCGGCCGGCCGGGAAGCCGCGGTATGCGATTGCTGACGAAGGTCCTCGAGGACTCCAGCAGGGCCCTGCTCGAACCGCGCTGGGACCACATCCGAAAAGCCATCGGGGACGACGTCGACACGCGCTCCCGCGTCCTGCTCGACGGCGGCGTGCGCGCCCTGCTGGAGAGTCTGCGCCCGCTCGCCCAGTGGCGCCCGCCCGTACTCGAAGTGGACTACCCCACCGACCGGGACCTTCGTCTGGAAGGCCGCGGACTGCTCCTCGTCCCTTCCTATTTCTGCTGGGGCAGGCCGACAGCCCTCGCTGATCCCACCCTCGGCCCCGTGCTCGTCTACCCCGTCACGGCACGGCCTCTCGACGTCGTCCCCGAGAACGACAGCCGGGTCGACCGCCTGCTGGGCCGCACGAGGGCATCCGTTCTCACCGAGGTCGCCCGCGGACGGCCCCGGAGCACATCCGAAGTCGCCTCAGCCGTCGGCATAGCGCTGCCGAGCGCGAGCTACCAGTTGACCGTCCTGCGCGACGGCGGACTGGTGACAAGCCACCGGGAAGGACAGCACGTGCGCCACTCGGCGACACCCATCGGCCACCGGCTCCTCGACGGAGACCGGGCAAGACTGCACTAGGGCCTGTCCCCCCGGCGGGGAGCGATCGCGCCGGCGCCGGCCGCACGAGCGGGGCGGCGGCCGCGATCCTCCCGAAGTCCCGCACGGGTCCCCGGAACGCCGGCCAACCGGGGGACGTTTCGAGCAGCATCGAATTCGTTGCCCCACTCCCGGACCCTGAGCACGATCGTTCGAAGCGCCTGCACGTCACGGGGGAGTGGAGTGAGACAGCAAGGCCGCCACAGCGCCCGGCCAGGCGCCGGCACGGGCCGGAGCCCGCAGGCACACGCCGGCGCCGCAGACGCCGTCAGCGCCACCGGCCGCCGTCGGCCGAGACGGGCCACCGGCGCCGACCTCCGAGCGGCACCGGCGCAGGCACCGGTCCGGACGGCCCGGACGACCGCCCACCACATCGAGAACGAGACCGACTGATCGACGACCCGGGCCGACGCCCGTGACCACGGCGTCGACACTCGCAGGGGGAAAGCGTCATGCACCGCAGCACTTCCGTCACCCTCGCACGCACCGTGCGTCCCGCACACCGATCGGCTGCCGGGGGCAGCCATGTCTGATCTCCGCGTGCCGTTCGCGCACGTGGACGCCGAGAACGGCCGGCTGCTCGCGGCCTTCGCCACACCGCTTGCCCAAGGCCTCGCCTCCGGCCGGTTCATCGGCGGCGACGACGTCACCGAGTTCGAGACCCGGTTCGCCCGGCTGCACGGCGCGGCGCACGCGGTCGCCGTGGGCTCCGGCACCGATGCGCTGAAGCTGACCATCCGGGCGCTGGGCCTCGACCGCCGGGGAACAGGCATCACCGTCGCCAACACCTTCCTGGCGACGGTCGGCGCGATGGTCACGGAGGGCGTGCGACCCGTACTGGTCGATGTCCGCGGTGACGAGAACATCGACGTCACCGCCGTCGAGAAGGCGATCACACCGGAGACGACGATGGTGGTCGCCGTACACCTACGGGGCCTGCCCGCGGCCGTCCACGCGCTGCGCGAACTGTGCGCGGCACGTGGTCTGACGCTCATCGAGGACTGTGCGCAGGCCGTGCTCGCCGCGGTGGGCGGCGTCCCGGTCGGGACGTTCGGCGCCGCGGGCTGCTTCAGTCTGCACCCGCTGAAGAACCTCGGAGCCTGCGGAGACGCCGGAGTCGTGGTGACCGACGACCCCGACCTCGCCGCCGAGATACGGCTGCTGCGCAGCCACGGCCTGCGGGACCGGGACACCGCCGTGCGGTGGGGCGAGAACTCCCGCCTCGACGCGCTGCAGGCGCGCCTGCTGAACCTGAAACTCGATCACATCGAGGAGTGGACACGGCGCAGACGCGACCTCGCCCGCCTCTACGACGAGGAACTGTCCGGGCTGCCGTTGACCACCCCGGCCGGCGACGACGGACACGTGTACCACCGTTACGTGATCCGCGTGGCAAACCGCGACGCACTCCGCGCGCGCCTGCGCACCGCGGGCATCGAGACGGCCGTGCACTACCCGGTGCCCGTGCACCGTCAGCCGGCCGCCCTCGACGGAAGCGTGGACGTGGCCGGCGGCGCGCTCCCGGTCACCGAGCAGCAGGCCGAGGAAATCCTCTCGCTGCCACTGCACCCGCTGCTCGGCGAGGACCAGATCCGCTACGTCGTCCGGCGGATCGAGGAGTCCCTCTGATGCCTACGCGCCGGGGGGGCGACACGCCCACCCGCACACGGACCGTCGACACACCGAAAACCTACGAGGGGGAGCACATGAAGGACCTCGCCGAGCGCGGGGGTGGTGAGTGGCATGGCTAGGACGGGCAAGGTCCTCACCGTGCCGCTGGGCCGCAGGATCCGCGACCACCTGGCGCAGACCGGGGCGACCGTGGGTCTGTGCCACGGATGCTTCGACATCCTCCACCACGGTCACGTGCACTACCTCACCCAGGCGGCGGCCCAGGCAGACGTCCTGATGGTCTCCGTCACCGCAGCACGCCACATCGACAAGGGCGTGGGCCGCCCCGTCTTCGGCGACCGGGCGCGTACGTCCGTGGTCGCGGCCCTCGGCATGGTCGACTACGTCGTCCTCAGCGACGCTCCCACCGCAGTGACCGTCATCCGCGAACTGCGCCCCGACCTCTACTTCAAAGGCGCCGACTACCGGAACGCGGCCGATCCGCGTCTCGACGCGGAACTCGCGGCACTCGCCGACGTGGGCGGCGAGTACGTGCTCACCGACGACCGCGTGAGCGACTCCTCGACACGCGCGGCCCGCATGCTGCTCGGAGCGGAGGGACGATGACAGTGCTCCCACTCGTCCCGGACGCCGACGGCCTGGTCGTCCTCGACATCGACGGCACCCTCCTCGACACGCCCCATCTGGCCGCCTGGCGCCAGGCCCTGCGGGAGCTCGGTGACCTTCCCGAGGAGCGGGCGGCCCGCCTCACCTCGCGCGCCTACCAGCGGCGCGTCGCCGGCCGCGACCGGCTGACCGGGGCCGACGCCGCCCTGCGGATCGCGGGCATGACACCGAGCCCCGACCTGGTCGAAGGCCTCGCCGACCACAAGCAGCGGCTTTTCCGGCACCTGATGCACACCACCAGGCTCTTCCCCGACGCCCGGCGCTTCCTCGCAGGGGCCGCGGCACACCGCACGCCACTCGCGTTCTGCACGGCGTCTCGCAACGCGGGCGAGCTGCTGCGCCGCTGCGTCGCCGGCGAACCGTACGCGCCCTGGCTCGTCCCACGCCTCGACCGCAGCCTCGGCGACCACGGCCACCGCGGGGGCGTACCGCGAGGCGAGGCGCTGCTGCGGGTCGTCGAGGCGTGGGACGGGTATCCGGCGGGCTGCGTCGTCGTGGACGACGCGCCGCACGGCGTCGAAGCCGCCGTCGCCCTCGGCATGCGCGCCGTCCTGATCGATCGCTCCGGCGCACTGCCGCCCGCTCCCGCGGGACGGACCGCCGTCACCTCGCTCGACGAGACGACCTGCGCTCCCGTCGACCCCGCGCGGCCGGTGCGCCGCCCCACCACTCACTCGGAGGCGTCCTCGGCATGACGAACACTCCTCGCCCCCCGTTCGTCCTCGTCACCGGCGGCGCCGGCTACATCGGCTCGGTGCTCACCCGTCGTCTGCTGGCGAGCGGCAGCCGCGTCCGGGTCCTGGACACCCGGGTCTTCGGCGACGGGCTCGCGGACGTCCACGACGCACGGCTGGAGAACGTGCTCGGCGACATCCGCGACGCCGACCGGTACCGCGACGCCCTCGACGGCGTCGACGTCGTCGTGCACCTGGCCGCGGTCGCCAACGACCCCAGCTTCGACCTCGACCCCGAACTCGGGACATCCGTCAACCACGAATGCCTCGAACATGTGATGCGGCTGCCGCGGGAGACGGGCGCCCGCCGGTTCGTCTACGCCTCCTCCGCCAGCGTCTACGGCATCAGCGAGGCCCCCGAGGTCGACGAGAGTCACCCGCTGGTGCCCGTCACCGACTACAACCGCTACAAGGCGAAGGGCGAGGAACGGCTGTTCCCGCTCACCACCGACGGGTTCGAGACCGTCGCCGTACGCGCCGCCACCGTCTGCGGAGTCTCCCCGCGCCAGCGCCTGGACCTCACGGTGAACCTGCTGACCGCACAGGCCGTGGCAAAGGGCGAGGTCACCGTGTTCGGCGGCCGGCAGTACCGGCCCAACATCCACGTCGAGGACCTGGTTTCGGTCTATGCGCGCCTCGTGCTCGACGAACGGCTCGGACCGCTGAACGCCGCGCCGCTCAACGTGGGCCACGAGAACCTGCCCGTCGCTGCCATCGCGGACCGCGTCGCCGGCTGCGCCGAGGCGCTCACCGGCGCCCCCGTCGCCGTCACCACCACGAGGTCGGACGATCTCCGTTCGTACCGCCTGACCTCCCGCCGTCTCACCGAGACCCTGGGCATCACCCCTCGGCGAACGGTCGACGACGCCTGCCGCGAGGTCGCCGCGGCGATCCTCGACGGCCGTATCCCGAACCCCCTCACCGACGAGCGGCTTCACAACGTGCGCTGGATGAAGCGGCACCAGGGCCGTCTGTCCGCCGGGCGGCCGGCATGACCCGTACCCCACCAGAGGGCGCCGGTCACCCTCGCGCGCTCACGCTCAGCGCACCGCCCTGGCTGGTGGAGATCACCGATCCGCCCGCCGACGAGCGTTCCCTGTGCGACGCCCTCACACACTTGGCCAACGGCCGCCAAGGCGTGCGCTCCCGGCCTGACCCGTCGGACGGCCAGGCCGAACCGGGCTTCCACGTCACCGGCCTCTACGACACCGGCCTCGACGTCACCCGCGAACTGGTCAATCTGCCCCACCCGCACGGCCTGGCCGTCCGCCGGGGCGGCGAGCCGCTGCGCACGGCAGGTCTGCGCACGGTACTCGACATGCGGCAGGGCGTCGTCGTCCAGCAGCGGGAGCTGACGGCGCGGGACGGCGCCCGCTGGGAGCTGGAGACCGTCTGCCACCTGCATGCCGTGCACAGCCGGCTCGGCGTCCTGACCGGATACCTGACACCGCTGTCCGAGGCGCCCGAGGCCACCCTGGAGGTCTTCTGGGACAACAACACTGGCAACCCCTACCTGGGCGGCGTCCTGCCGCACCTGCGCACCTACCACGTCGAGATGCGCGGCACCCGGCGCGAAGGCGACCACCTGCACCTCGACTGCGCGCTGCGCGGCACCGGCCGCACCTTCCGCCTGCGCAGCAGACTGACGGTGTACCCGAAGTGCGAGCGCCGCCCGCTGGACTCGCCCGGCCGCGCGGGGGAGATCCTGGTCCTGCCGCCGGGACACCGCGCCCTCCGATTCGACCTGCTGTGGTCCGTGCCCGGACCCGGTTCCGACCCGCTGGACGAACCAGGCACCGACCCCGAGGCACTGCTGGCCGCGCACCGGGACGAGTGGGAGCGCCGCTGGCGGCGCCACGACATCGTCGTGGCGGGCGACGAGACGGCCCAACAGGGCGTCCGCTTCGCTCTGTTCCACCTCATGCAGCAGGAACTGCCCGTCGACGGGCCCCGCCTCAGTCCCGCACGAGGCCTGTCCGGCCCGTACCACTCCGGTGCCACGTTCTTCGACACCGAGCTCCACAAGGACGCCTTCTGGACCTGGACGGAGCCCGCGGTCGCCCGCGCCCACCTCGCCTTCCGCCACGCCACCCTGCCGGCGGCGCGGGAGTTCGCCGCGGCCACCGGGCACACCGGGGCACGCTTCCCGGTCGCCGCCGACGACCTCGGCCAGGACGCCGGACCCCATCACGTGCGCGACGCGCACGGCGGGGGGAGCGACCAGTGGAACGTACGCGAGGCCGTACACATCTCCGCGGATGTCGCCCACGCCGTCGTCCGCCACCACCGCGTCACCGGTGACGAGCGCCATCTGCTCGACGAGGGTCTGGAACTCCTCCTGTCCACCGCCGAGTTCGCGGCCAGCGTGCTGGAGCGGCACGAGCCCGGCCGACCCTGCGGAGCCCGCTCGGTGACGGGGCCCGACGAGTACCACCCGCACGTCGACCACAACCTCTTCACCAACGCCATGCTGCGCGAGAACCTTAGTCAGGCGTTGCGCCTGGACGCGCACGCCCGGCGGACCGATCCGGTGGCCGCGGCCGACGCCAGGGTCCGGGCCGGCGTCGACGAGGCCCGCCTCGCCCGCTGGCGCGAACTCGCCTCCACCGTCCACGTGCCCGTCCCCGCCACCGGCCCGCCCGCCCAGCACGAGGGCTACTTCGACCTGCCCGACTGTGCTCCGCGCACCGACCCGGGTTCGCCCGCGCCCCGCCTGCTGCCCGACGAGCGCGCCCAGGCGGCGAGCGGGCAACCGCTGCCGACACGGGCCGTCAAGCAAGCCGACGTCGTCCTCCTCGCCCACCTGCTGCCCGGCCTCTTCACCCCTGAGACAGCCGCGGCGATCCTGGACTTCTACGAGCCGCGCACCGCCCACGCGTCGTCCCTGAGCTTCGCACCCCACGGTGTGGTCGCCGCCCGCCTCGGCAGGACAGCCGACGCCCGCCGCTTCCTGCTGCGCTCCGCCCGGTACGACCTCGATCACCAGCCGCGCACCGCCTACCGGAACGGACTGCATCTGTCGGCCTACGCGGGAGCCTGGCAGATCCTGGCCGAGGGAATGCTGGGCCTCACCGCGGACGACGACGGCCTGCTCCGGCTCGACCCGCACCTGCCCGCGCACTGGAGCGGCCTCACCCTGCGCATCGGGATACGGGGCAGGCAGCTCACCGTCGAGGTGGACCAGCGCCAGGTCCGCCTCACCCTGGCGCGGGGACCCGCGTTGTCCGTCCGGATCGGTGACATGGCGCTGACCCTGGCGCCCGGCGAACCCGCCAGTGCCGCGCTGCCCCGCCCACACGAGGAGAGCCACCATGCCCCGAACGACCGTGCCGACCGACCCGGCATGCTGGTTCCGTGAGTTGCTCGGCACCGCCGACGACGACCTCGAACGCTTCCGCCTCGAAGCGCTGCGAATGACCCTGCGGTACTGCCGCGACACCGTGCCCTACTACCGGGAGGCCTTCGCCGGCCTGCCCGAGCCCGAAGCGCTCGCCGACCTCGCCGCCTATCCGCTGCTGCCCTCCGCCCGCATCGCCGCGTACCGGCACCCCGTGCTCAGCGAAGCTGTCGGGACCGACTTCGTGGTGTGCAGCGGTGGCACCAGTACCCAGGCGTTCACCAGGACCGCGCCCGCCTCCACCTCACCCAAGATGATCCACCGCTCGTTCGCCGAGTACCCGCATCTGACGGCGTTCCGCGACTGGTGGTACCCGCGCATGGGCTACGGATATTCGTGGGACGCGCGGCCCGGCGACGCCCGCTACATCATCATGGAGGACGAGCACGGCATCCGGTACATCGAGCCCCGCCGCGGCCCGCTGCGGATGCTCAACTTCCCCCTCTACAACGAGTCGCACTTCCACGTCGCCCGCGACGTCCTCACCACCCACGGGCCGGGCGACCCCTCCCTGCGCGTGTCCGAACTGCGCGGCACCTACCGCAAGGTGCGGCTGCTGACCATGTACGCGCTCGAACACGGCTGGAACCTCGCCGAGGAGGCCTCAGTGCGACGCGTCGTCGCCGCGGGCTTCTTCACCTCGGTGCGCTGGCGCGCGCTGTTCAAGGAGGCGTTCGGCGCGGAGCTCGTCCAGGAGTACGGCCTGACCGAGTTCCACCAGGGGTACGCCAACGAGTGTCTGCACTGCGGTGCCCACCACTTCGCCCCGATCGTCGTCGAGGAGGTGGTGGACCCCCGGGATCCGGCACGCGCCGTCGGCGCGGGCGAGGTGGGAAGGCTCGTCCTCACCCACCTCTACCCGACCGCTCTGCGCCAGGTGCTCGTCCGGTACGACAGCGGCGACCTGGTCCAGGTCGGCGACATCTGCGACGTGGTGGGGGCACGCGGCTACCGGCCTGTCGGACGGCTGAAGAACACCCTGACGGTGCCCGTTCCGGACGGTGAACTGCTTTTGTCCACCGGACACTTCATCGACGCCGTGGACATCCCCGAAGCTGCCTTCCACGTACGTGACCTGCTTGAGCACAGTCACGTCACCCGGTTCACCGACTACGGCGCACCGAAGTTCAACATCCACCTGGAAGACGACCGGAGCGGTCCCGTCGTACGGCTCGACCTGGAGCTGAAGAAGTCCCTGGCCGCCGGCGCCGCCCGCCGCCTGCGCGATCGCGTCGAGGCCTCCCTCTTCCGCAGCCATCCAGAGGTGCGCAACCGCCTCGAGAAGGAGGAGTTCGCGGTCGACGTCCAGCTCCACGAGCCCGGCGCCCTGACACAGAACATCCCGGGGTGACCCTCCCGGCCGCCGACCCGCACCACGACACACCGACCCACCTGGGGGATCCGTGAAGGACACACTCGACCGCATCGCGCCACGGCCCGGGCCGACCGCACCCGCACGTTCCTGGCCGCTCCTGGACACCGAATTCGACCGGCGCACCGCACCGGTGCTGGACGCGCCAGACGGGAGGCTCGTCCAGAGCGACCTCGACCGGGCCTACCTGTTCACCGCGGACCGCCACGTGCCCTACGGCCGGCCGCTGGCCGTCGAGCCCGGCCGCCGCGAGGACCTGGCCCGGTTCGTCGCCGCCTACCACCGAGCCATCGAGACCGTCGTCGGCGCCTACCCGACCGATCACCGGCTGCAGTCCGTCCTGTCGATGCCGCCCGCGCTGCGCGCCGACCTCCGCGCCCGACCCCACCCGGCTGACACCCGCGTGCACTTCATGCGGGTCGACGCGCTGCCCCAGCCGGACGGTTCGCTGCGCGTCCTGGAGACCAACGCCAACTGCCCGGGGGCGCTGGTCGTCGCGGGCCTCGCCGCCCGCCGGTGGCGCCACCACCTCACCACCTGGGGAGAACGGCTCCCCGAACCCCTCGACGGCGAGGATCCGTTGTGGATGGGGCGGTGGTTCCTGCGGGTGGCCCGCGAGGAGACCGGCGAGACCCCGGCCACCGTGGCCCTGCTGCGTCACGAGGGCGGCAACCGACTCGAACTCGATCTGATCCGCGCGGCGTTCGAGGAGCTCGGGGTGCGCACCCTGGAGGCCGATCCGCGCGAGGTCCGAACCGCCGCGGAGGGTGCCGTGGTACGGGGAGTACCCCTGCGCCACGCCTATCTCAAGGTCGGGCTGCAGGAGTTCTGCGCGATGCGCGGCGACGCGCGGGAGTTCGTGGAGGCCGTACGGGCCGGTGACCTGTTCGTGCAGAACCGGCAGCTGGGACGCTGGGTCGGCGACAACAAGCTGTGCCTCGCGGTGCTCTCCGACCCGGCCTTCCACGACCTCTTCGACAAGGACGACCTGGCCCTGCTCGCGCCGGCGGTGCCCTGGTCGCGCAACGTGGCCCGGCTGACCTCCGACCTCGTCACCGCCATCCGGCGCACGCCGGCCGACTACGTGCTCAAGAAGCCCCTGGACACGCGGGGCCGGGGAGTGGTCGTCGGCCGCGAGATCCGCGATCCAGCCGCATGGGACAGCGCCGTGGACCTCGCCCACCGGGAGGGATGGCTCGTGCAGGAGTACTGCTCCACTCCCGAGATCGAGACGGGCTCCGGCGAGACGAGGGGGCACGACCTGGCCCTCGCCGCCGTCAACGGCGTCCTGTCCGCGGCCTTCCTGCGCAGCAGTGAGGAGGCACGGGTGAACATCGCCCGCAGCGGACGCCTCCACCCCCTGTACCTGTGACCCCCGCCGAGAAGGGCCCGCGATGAAACTCCAGGGCAAGGTGGCGGTCGTCACCGGCGCGGCCCGTGGTATCGGCCGGGCCGTGGCCGCCCGCTTCGCCGCCGAGGGGGCGCACGTGGTGTGCGTCGACCGTTCGGCGCAGTCCCTGCACACGACGGTGGACGCCATCACCGCGGCCGGCGGCAGAGCCGTCGCCGTGACCGCGGACGTCTCCCGCGACGAGGACAACGCACGCGTCACGGACGCCGCACGGTCACTCGGCCGCCTCGACGTCCTGCACGCCAACGCCGCCGTACAGACGATGGGCGGCCTGGAGACCACGACTCCGCGGGACTGGGACGAGATGTACGCGGTCAACGTCCGCGGTGTCGCACTCGGCATCCGGCACGCGCTGCCTCTGCTGCGCGAGTCGGGAGGCGGCTCGATCGTCATCACCTCCTCCCTGCTCGGCATCACCGGAGACCCGGACCTGGCCGCATACGGGGCCACCAAGGGCGCGCTGCGTGCGCTGTGCCGCTCGGTGGCCGCGGCACACGGTCCCGACGACATCCGCTGCAACACCATCTGTCCCGGCGACGTCGAGACCGAACTGCTGGAGGAGTTCTTCGCCTACCAGGACGACCCCGTGGCGGCACGCGCCCGCGTCACCGAGCGCTACCCGCTGCGCAGGTTCGCGACGCCCGACGACGTGGCGGGGGTCGCCCTCTTCCTCGCGAGTGACGACGCCCGCTACCTCAGCGGGATCGACATCCCCGTCGACGGCGGGCTGCTCGCCCGCATCTACTGACAGAGAGGACGCCAGGCATGGTGAGCACCGGCCGCCCACCCCCGCGTGTCGTGGTGGTGACCGGCGTGGGAGGCGTGGGCAAGACCACGGTGGGACGCCTGCTGGCCGCCGAACTCGACGCTGACTTCTGCGACGGCGACTGGCTGCATCCGCCGCACAACGTCGAGAAGATGCGCGCGGGCCACCCGCTCGACGACGGTGACCGGGCGCCCTGGCTGCGCGCCCTGGCCGCCCACATCGAGGGGACCCTGGAGCGCGGAGGCAGGCAAGTGGTGTGCTGCTCCGCCCTCAAGAAGGCCTACCGGGACGTCCTCGCCGTCTCCCCGCACGTGTTCTTCGCCCATCTCACGGCGGACCCCGACCTGATCAGGGCCCGCCTGGCCGACCGGTCGGGGCACTTCTTCCCGGCCTCGCTGACCGACTCCCAGTTCGCCGACCTCGAACCGCTGGCGCCCGGAGAGAGGGGCGCCACGCTCCACGCGGCGCCGCCTCCGGAGCGGATCGTCGCTGATCTGCTGCGCCTTCTGCGCGGCCCCGCCACCGCCGTATGACCCACGCCGGGCTCACACCGGCCGCCGACTCCTGGAGGAGGAACAGGACATGAACACCCCCGACGGAGGCGGACCGCCGGCCGACGTGGCCGTCGTCGGCCTCGGCGTGATGGGTGCCAACCTGGCACGCAATCTCGCACGCCACGGACACCGGGTGGCGGTCCACGACCGGCTCCCCGCGAAGGGCGCCGCCCTGCTCGGCCGACACGGCCACGAAGGCCGCCTGCTGCTCACCGGCACCGTGGGCGAGCTGGCCGCACGGCTCACCCGGCCCCGCCGGGTGCTGCTGCTCGTCCCGGCCGGCGCGGCCACCGACGCGGCGATCGACGCCCTCACCGACGTACTGGAACCCGGCGACGTCCTCGTCGACTGCGGCAACGCGCACGCCGACGACACCGAACGGCGTGCGGCTGCCCTGCGAAGCCGTGGCCTCCACCTCGTCGGAGCGGGCGTCTCGGGCGGCGAGGAAGGCGCCCTGCGGGGGCCGAGCATCATGGCGGGCGGCACCGAGCAGGCCTGGGAGGTCGTCAGGCCGCTCCTGGAATCCGTGGCCGCGAGGGCCGGCGCCGCGGTGTGCTGCGCCAGAGTCGGTCCCGGCGGGGCCGGGCACTTCGCGAAGACCGTCCACAACGGCATCGAGTACGCGGTGATGCAGGCCCTCGCCGAGACCTGCGACCTCGTGCTGCGGCGGACGGACAGGGGCCACGCCGGGCTCGCGGAGCTGCTCGCCCGCTGGAACGAGGGCCTCCTCGAGTCGTACCTCGTCGCCCTCACCGCGGCGGCCGTCGCCCGCGTCGACCCCGTCACCGGCGCGCCCTTCCTCGACGTGGTCGACGATGGGGCCGACCAGCTCGGAACCGGCCGCTGGGCCGCCCAGGCGGCCCTGGACCTCGGCGTCCCGGCGGCACCCCTCACCCAGGCGGTGTTCGCCCGCTCGCTCTCCCGGGACCGGAAAGGACGGGCCGCCGTACGCGGCGCGCTCGGTCCGCTCCGGGTGACCCGTGCCCGGTCCGGCGCGGAGCCGGCCGAGGCCGACCTGCACGACGCGCTGCTCGCCGCGACGGCCGTCGCCTACGCACAGGGACTCGACGTCGTCCGCGCCGCCGACGCCGCCCGCGGCCGGGCCACCGACCTCGTCCGGCTCACCGGGCTCTGGCGGGCCGGCTGTGTCATCCGAGGGCGCCTCCTCGACCAGATCGCCGACACCCTTGCCGCCCGGCCCGACACGCCGCACCTGCTGGCGGCCGAACCACTGGCCCCCATCCTCCGCACCGGCACGGCGGCCCTGCGCCGGGTGGTCCTCGACGCCTTCGCCACCGGGGTTCCCGTCCCTGCGCTCGCGTCCGTGCTGACCCACCTCGACCAACTGCGCACCACCCGCATGGCCACGGCCGTGGTGCAGGCGCAGCGGGACGCCATGGGCGCCCACGCCTACCGGCGAGTGGACCGGTCCGGCACCTACCACACCCGGTGGAACGGCGACGGCGCCGAGATCCGGCTCGACGCCTGACATCCGCGGAAGCGAAGAACTCGAAGAGTCCGAGAAGAAGGAGCCGTACGAGGTGACGACGTCGATGGGCCCGCGACACGTGGGCGTGGTCGGGCTCGGGCCGATGGGGGCGAACCTGGCGCTGAACCTTGTGGACACCGGGCACTGCGTCACCCTCCACAACCGCACCCGGGGCCGCACCGACGAGGTGCTCGCCTCGGTGACGCGACCCGATGCGGCCACCGGTGCCGACAGCCTCGCCGCACTGGTCGCCTCCCTGCCCCGGCCCCGTACCGTCGTCGTGCTGGTCGCACCCACCGGTACCGGCGAAGTCCTGGCCGGGCTGCGCCGACTGCTCGACTCCGGAGACACCGTGGTCGACGGGGGCAACTCCCCACACGAGGACACCGAGCGGCGCCAGGCCGCCTTCGCCCAGCGGGACCTCGGACTGCTCGGCGCCGGCGTGGCCAGCGGTGTGGACGGCGCCCGCCGGGGGCTGAGCGCCACACTCGGCGGTGATCCCGAGGTCTACGCGGCGGTCCGTCCCCTGCTCGAAGCCGTCGCGGCCCGTGTGGACGGTGAACCGTGCTGTGTGTACGCAGGGGCGGCCGGCGCCGGACACTACGTCAAGACGATCCACAACGGCGTCGAGTACGCCCAGATGCAGCTCGTCGCCGAGACGGTGACCTGGCTGCGCGTGGCCACCGGACTCGCACCAGCCGACCTTGCGGCCGAACTCGACCGCTGGAACCAGGAGTTGCGCTCCTACGTCGTGCAGACCGCGGTCGACGCGCTGGCACGCGTCGACGAGGAGACGGGCGCACCCTTCCTGGACGTCGTCGACGACCGGGCCGTCCAGCACGGCAGCGGCCGGCGCGCAGCGATCGGCGCACTGGACCTGGAGGTCGCGTCGACGGCCTTCAGCGAGGCGTCCTCGGCCTGGTACCTCTCCAGCGACCGGCAGCTGCGCGCCGCCGCGACCGCCCACCCCGCCCCTCACCACCGCAGCGTCCTCCCGGCCCGTGACGCGCTCCGCGTGGGGCGGCACGCGCTCGCCGCCTCGCTCCTCGTCGTGCACGCGCAGGCACACCGTCAGCTCGCCGCGGCTGTCGAGCGGCGGGGCACCGCCCACCCGACCGCCGTCCTGCACAGCTGGCGGGCCGCCTGCATCCGGTCGTCGTCGCTCGACCTCGTGCACCGGACGGCCGCGACCCGTGACGGCCAGGTGCTCGGCGCACCCGAGGTGGTCCGTGAGACGGCCCGCCACACCGGCGGCTGGCGCGCGTTCGTCGCGGACGCGGTCGTCCGGGGTGTCGCCGTCCCCTGTACGGCCTCCGTCCTCGCGTACCTCGACGGCGCCCGCACCGCCCGATCGTCCGGGGCGGTCGTGCAGGCCCTGCGCAGCCGTCTCGGCGGCAACCCCCACGGTCGGGTCGACCGCCCCGGCTCCTTCCGCACCGACTGGACGGAGGCGCGGACATGACCGGCCACGGCACGCTCTTGCGCGAACTGGACGAGGACGGCCTCGACGGACTGGCCGCGCGAGTTCTGGCATCGGCCCGTCCCGGCGACTTCGCCGTCCTGGACGCGGACAACACCCTGTGGCGTCACGACCTGTGCGAGGCGCTCCTCGCCCTGCTGGAAGCGGAGGGCGTCCTGAGCGTCAGGCGCCTCGACCCGGCCCTGCGCGCTTTCGAGCCGGCCGAGGACGGCAGTCTCTACGCCCATGCGCGGACGCTGCCCGGGCGAGTGGGAATCGACGCCGCATACCGCTGGATGACACGGGTTTTCGCCCACTTGCCCGTCGACCTGCTCAAGGAGCAGGTCGACCGGCTGATGCGCCGGTCGGGACCCGTGCCCTATCTGGTCCGCGTCGACGGGCGCAGCACCGTCGAGCACGTGGACCCGCCCGTGATCCATCCCGCGCAGCGGCGTCTCGTGCGGAGCCTGCGCGAAGCGGGGCTGGGCGTCCACGTCGTGACCGGTGCGCTGGGCGTGGTCGCGCGCATGGTGCTGTGCGATCCGCGGTACGGCTTCGCTCTGCCGCTTGCGGCGGTGCACGGCGCCCGCCTCGCCCCCGTGCCCGGGGACACCGGCAACCTGACGGGCACACTGGCCATCCGTGAACCCGTCACCTGGTACGCGGGTAAACCGGCGGTGGTGCGGGCCCGCGTCGACCGAGTGCGTCGCCCCTTGCTGGTGGCCGGCGACTCACCCAGTGACTGGGAGCTGCTCGCGCACTGTGACGCCGACCGCGGCGTACGCCTGTGGGTGGACCGCAGTGAGCGTCACACCAGGGCGCTGGTCGAAGCGCTGGATCAGGGCCTGTTCGTGCCCGGTGCGGGGGATCGCACGGGTATGGTCGCGGGCTGGGTCCGCGTCACTCCCGAGCAGCTCGCGTCATGACGGCCGACGAGAAGGCCGCGTCGGCCGCCGCACCGGCCCGCCCGGCCGCACCCGACGGCGGACGTGAGCCGTCGCCCTTCGGCGACCGGGGCTTTCGCCGGCTGTTCCTGGCCGCCGCGGTCAGCCAGACCGGCACCCAGGTCACCGCCCTCGCAGTGCCGGTCCTCGCCGTGACGACGTTGGACGCCGGACCCGCCGCGGTCGGCGGCCTGGGCGCGCTCAGCACGGCGGCCTTCCTCGTCGTCGGTCTTCCCGCGGGTGCCTGGGTGGACCGGTGGCGCAGACGACGCGTCATGATCGTCGCGGACCTCGTCCGCGCGGCGCTTCTCGCCTGGGTGCCCGTGGCCGCCTGGCTCGGCGTACTCGCGCTGTGGCAGCTGTACGCGGTGGTGGTGTGCACCGGGGTTGCCACCGTCTTCTTCGACGTCTCGTCCCTGAGCCTCCTGCCCGGGCTCCTCGGCCGGGATCGCCTGCTGCGGGCCAACGGCGCGCTGAGCGGCATGTACGCCACGAGCGAGGTGGCCGGCCTCACTGCGGGCGGTGTTCTGGTGCAGACGCTCACCGCTCCGGTCGCGCTCCTCCTCGACATCGCCAGCTACTTGTGGTCGGCCGCCTGCCTCCGCGGCATCCCCGCGCGAGTCGACGGCCGGCCGCGTCCCGCCGGAACCACCCTGCTGCGCGAGGTCGGAGAGGGACTGCGCTACGTCCTCGGCCACCCGGTCCTGCGCCCCGCCCTGTTGGAGGGCGCCTGCATCAACGCGGGCGCACAGATGTGCTTCACCCTGCTGCCGGTCCTCTTCCTGCGCGATCTGCACTTGTCGGAGGGCGCCCTGGGCGCGTATCTCGCCGCGGGCGGCGTCGGGGTCTTCGCCGGCTCCACGGCGGCGCGCGCGCTCGGAGAGCGGCTCGGTCAGGGGCGGGCGCTGTGGCTCGTGGGACTGGCGGCCATGCCTGCGGTGGCGCTGGTGCCGCTCGTGGACCGCGGACCGCTGCTGTGGGTGACCGCCGTGGCCTGGATCGCGGTCACCTTCCGGGTCGGCGTCAACACCGTCATCAAGGCCAGTTTCCGTCAGCGCGTCACCCCCGACCGGCTGCTCGGCCGGATGAACGCCACCTTCCGCTTCCTGCTCACCGGATCGCTCACCGTCGGTGCCGCTCTGGGCGGCCTGCTCGCCCAGGGTGCCGGGGTGCGCAGCGCCCTCTGGGCGGGAGCAGCCCTTCTCGGCCCGAGCTGGCTAATCATCCGTTTCTCGGCCGTTCGGACCTTGCGCACGCTCGACGGCGGCCTTCACGGAAAGGACCCAAGCGATGCATGACCCGACCCACGACTACCTGGAGCGGTGCCGCGCCGAGCACGGTGCGCTGCGCTCGGTCGTCGACCGTCTCGACCTGCCGCCCCGCTTCCGGGCCGCCTACGACGGCAGACTCACCTCCCGGCCCTTCTTCGCCCGCGAGAGTGTCCTGCAGGACCTCGCACGCGACCTCGCCGCCCTCTACGACCTGTTGACCTCGGTTCCCGAGCGTATGTACGACGGAGATGTCGGGCGGTACGCCGAGGCGCTCAACATCCCACCGGCCGAGGCAGCGCTCATGCGGCGCGTCGACGACCACCGCCCGCCCTTGCACGCCCGCGCCGACCTCTATCGGGACGGCGACTCCTTCACCCTTCTCGAACTCAACATCGGCAGCCAACTGGGCGGTATCGACCTCGCCGAGATGTCCCGGGCCCTGCTGCGGGACGAGGAGTTCGCCCACTTCGCCGACCGGCACGACCTGCGCCACGGCGACCAGGGGGCCGAACTGGTCGCGTCGGTGCGGGAGGCGGCCGAAGCCGCCGGCGTCCTCGGCGACCCGACCGTGGCCCTCGTCGAGGCCGACGGCACGTTCGCCCGGTATCCGCTGGTCTTCGCAGCGATCGAGGAGATGCTGCTCGCCCTCGGTCTGCGGGTGCTGCCGGCCGAACTCGGCGAGGTGAGCACCCGCGACGGCCGGGTCCGGGTGCGCGGCGAGCGCGTCGACGTGGTGCTGCGCTTCTTCTCGCCCGACCAGATATCCCGTGACCAGGACGCGCTGAACAAGGTCCACGAACTCCTCAGCCTCCACGAGCGTGGCGCCGTGGTCCTGTTCACCCCGCCGGAGCACTATCTCTACTCCAACAAGGGCACCTTCGCCCTGCTGTCGGCGGCCCGGAGCCGTGGACTCCTCGCCCGGCACGAACAACTCCTGGTCGACCGGCTTCTGCCCTGGACACATCTGCTGACCGAGGACCGCGCGCTAGTGGAGGGACAGGACGTCGACGCGCTGGACTACTGCCGTGAGCACCGCGCCGACCTGATCGTGAAACCGGCCGCCGACTTCGCCGGCAACGGTGTCGTAGCCGGGTGGGAGTGCGGACCACGCGAATGGACGGAGCTGCTGCGTGACCGTCGTTCTCGCGGCGGGGTCGTCCAGCGGCGCGTCGTGCCCTGTCCGGAGTACGTGGTGGACCCGCGGACCGGGGAGACGACCGAACTCGTCGGCAACTGGGGCGTCTACCTCACGCACCGAGGGCTCGCCGGCTCCCACGTGCGAGCCCAGCCCGCGGGCAGCGGCGCAGTGATCAGCTTCGGTGGCAACACGGCCACCACGATGTCCCCGGTCATGTACGCATGAACGGGCTCACCGTCCCCGTTCCCGAGGCCCGGCGCGAGCAGGGGCCGCACCGCGGCCGGCTGATCCGGTCCTTCCACGACCTCGGCACCCTTGACCCGCACCGCCCAGTCGTCACCCTCTTCAGCGGGGGACTCGACAGCACCTATCTCCTGCATCGCCTAAGGCAGTCGGGCTTCGCCGAGGTGCACGCCCTCAGCGTCGCCCTCGGCGGCGAGGAAGGCGACGACGGCGCACGTGCGACCGCCGAGACGCTGGGTGCCATCACGCACACGGTGGACGCCAGGGAGGCCTTCGCCACGGAGTTCGTCGCTCCCGCCATCGCCGCGCAGGCCGTCTACCTGGACGCACACCCGGTGAGTTCCACGCTCAGCCGACCGCTGATCGCGCGGATCGCACTCCGGCTCGCCGGCGAACTCAATGCCCGCGCCGTCCTGCACACGGCGAACCGCTCACAGAACTCGCTGCGCCGCCTCAACGGGGCGATGGGGCTCCTGGGCTGGTCCGGCCACTACGGCAGCCCCTACGACCTGTGCCCGGTGGACCGGGAACGCAAGATCGCGGAACTCGCCGCGGCGGGAGTCGGCCACCTCAGCGGCCGGACCGTCAGCGGCGACGCCAACCTGTGGTGCCGGGAGTTCGAGTCCGGTGTCCTCGACGATCCCGAGGACCACGCGGTGCCCGAACACCTCTACCGCTGGAGTGTTCCCGGAGGGCGACGGCCCCCCGGGTCCGACGAGATCATCGAGATCGGCCTCGAGAGCGGTATCCCGGTCGTCCTCGACGGCCGCCGGCTGCCGCTGCACGACCTCATCGGCGAACTCAACACACGGGTGGGAGCCCACGGCCTCGGCCGCTACAGCGGGCTGGAGCACCTGGAGGGCGGGCAGAAGGTGCTGGAGGTCCGCGAGATGCCGGCCGCCTGGCTCCTGCTGCGTACGTCGAGGCACTTGGAGCACGCGACCCTCACCGCGGAGACCGTGCGCGAGAAGTTGCACATCGAGCAGATCTGGGTGCGCGAGGCCCTGGAAGGGCGCTGGTACGGCGAACTCCGCACGGCCGCACAGGCGTTCATCGACGCTTGCACCCCTCACGTAACAGGGTCCGTGAGATGGCGCCTCACCGACGGACGCGCGCATACCGTCGGGATCGTCGCCCACCGCCCACGGTACCTACGGGACCGCGAGGCGTGGGAGAGAGAAGGCGTCCGCGCGGAGACGGAGACATACCGGGACGTGGCGTGTGCGTCACGGCGTACCTTCCCCGGGGTGACCCCGAGGGCGTTGCGGGAGGGCCGTCTCATGACCTGACGACGGGGCAGGTGGTCCGGCCGCGGCGCTCATGCCGAGCGCGGCGAGATCGACACCTGGCCCCCTCCTGCCCTGTTCCCTGCCCCGCCGCCTGGCGCCCGCCAGGCGGCGGGGCAGCCGTCTGCCCAGCCGAGCGGAGTGCGGCCACTACCCGCCCGCTGGGCGCGCGGACGGCCAGGGTGAACCGTGCCATGAGGACCTCCCACCCGACGCCCGGGGTGGTCGAGCCCCGGCCGTGAGGGAGTGATCGATGAGCCCTTCATGGCGAAGCACCCCTATGCCCCCCGCTGTCGCCCACCTGCCCCGCAACAGCGCCAGGCGCCCGGTCCCGGGCGACATCGCCTGGTACACGCCCGACGACGCCTGGTACACACCCGATGACGCCTGGCACAGGCCCGACGACGCCTGGCACAGGCCCGTCGACGACGGCGCGCCCCTCGTGGCCCGGGACACCGCGCGACCTGATCGATCGGCGCGTGGTTGTTTCGCGTCGGAGGCCGACGGAAACCCGCCCGGTACGCCGTCGGAGCGCCGAAGCTCCGCCTGGCGGGCCGGCGGCGGAAGCACCGCTCTCCGGTGCCGAGCTGGGCAGCGAGAGCTGCGTCCCAAGCGCCTGCAGGACACTCCGCGGACCCGTGTGACCACGGGCGGCCTGGGACATCGCCGTTCAGAAAGGAACGAAGAAGCCATGACGAAGCCCACAGCAGGCGGCGCGGTCTCCACCGTGGTCAGCATGGGAACCGAGGCCCTGGGCGCCGCGGTCTCAGCGGCCCGCCGCGCCGGCGAAGCCATCCGGTCAAGAGCCTCCCACGCCGGGGAGACCGAGCCACGGTGGCACGTGATGACAGTGTGCGCGTCCGCCGAGGAGGTGGCGCCCGGCGGAAAACTGCCGGAGCCGCTCTCCCGACTCGGCGACGCCATCGACACCCAGCTGCGCCCCGCCCCCGGGGAACGCGGGACGGAACTGGCCTGCCGGCTGCACGACAAGGAGCATGCCGGGTCGCACGGCACCGCCGAGCCGGTGACCGGACACGACGCGGTCCATGAACTGCGGACCGCGCTGCGGCACGCCAAGGCGCTGGTCGAGACGGGAGAGATCCTCCTCCCCGACCGCCCGTCGACCAACCGACCCACGGTCACCGGACGCCCGCTGGACAAGATGATCGAAGAGGCTCAGGGGGAGGGACGGCTGTGAAGGCACTGACCTGGCAGGGCACCAACGACCTGTCCGTCGAGCAGACACCCGACCCCGAGATGCGCAACGAGCAGGACGCGATCATCAAGGTGTCGCAGACCGTGACCTGCGGCTCGGACCTGCACCTGCTGGGCGGGTACATCCCGTTCATGCGGGCCGGCGACATCCTCGGCCACGAATTCATCGGCGAGGTCGTCGAGACCGGACCGCGGGTGAAGCGGCACAAGGCGGGCGACCGCGTGGTGGTCTGCTCGTTCATCTCCTGCGGCCGCTGCTGGTACTGCAGACAGGGCCTCTTCTCCCTCTGCGACAACGGCAACACCAATCCCGGCATCACCGAGCACCTCTGGGGTTCCGCCCCAGGTGGCTGCTACGGCTACTCCCATGCCCTGGGCGGCTTCGCCGGCAGCCATGCCGAGTACATTCGCGTCCCGTTCGCGGACCAAGGGGCCTTCCCGGTGCCGGACGCCCTGGACGACACCACGGCGCTGTTCGCGTCCGACTCGGCGCCCACCGGGTGGATGGGTGCCGACCTCGGCGGGGTGAAGCCGGGCGACGTGGTCGCCGTGTGGGGGTGCGGAGCGGTCGGCCAGATGGCCGCGCGGGCAGCGCTACTGCTGGGCGCCGATCGGGTCATCTCCATCGACCGCTTCGAGTACCGTCTGGAAATGACCCGCCGGCACGTCGGCGCAGAGACCCTGAACTACGAGCAGACCGACATCGACGCCGAGCTGCGCGAGATGAGCGGCGGCCGCGGCCCGGACGTGTGTATCGAGGCCGTCGGCATGGAAGCCCACAGTTCCGGAGCCCAGCAGCTCTACGACCAGACCAAACAGCAGCTGCGCCTGCAGACCGACCGGTCCGCCGCCGTACGCCAGGCCATCCAGGCATGCCGCAAGGGCGGCAGCGTATTCATCCTCGGCGTCTTCGCGGGCTTCGTCGACAAGTTCCCGCTGGGCGCGGTGATGAACAAGGGCCTGACCCTGCGCAGCGCCCAGCAGCACGGCCACCGCTACATCCCCATGCTCCTGGAGCGCATGGAAAGGGGCGAGCTGAAGACAGCCCACCTGGCCACCCACGTCATGTCCCTCGACGACGGGCCCAAGGGATACCACCTCTTCAAGGAGAAGCTCGACGGATGCGTACGCGCCGTCTTCCAACCCGGCGGGTGACGCGGGATCCCGGAACAGGCTCGTCACAGGGAAACGCCAGGGTGCCGCAGGCAGCAGGCCTGCGGCACCCGTGACGAGCACCCGGACCGCAACGACGTCACCCAGGGGGCGTTCAGCGGGGCCGGCCGAGTGCCGCCGCTGGACGCAGGTTCTCCTCGAGTTCTTCGGACGTGGCCGCGCCGGCCAATGCCCGTCCCAGTCGGGGTGCCTGCTTGAACAGGTTGTGCCCGGCGGTGAAGAAGATTCTTTCGGCTTCCCAGACCGCCATGCCGTCTTCGCTCCATGGCAGGCTTGTCACCCAGCAGTGCAGGTACTCGACGGGCTCGGGGTCCAGCCCGGGCATGGCGCGGGAGACGTAGGCGCGGGCGCGGTCGTTGAGCGCCGCCAGCGCATCGGGGTCCGCGAAGCTGCCGTCCTCCCGTACGTCGACCGTTTGGCTGAGGCCCACCGCGTATCGGCTGTTGCCGGGGTAGGGGGCTGCGTAGACGCCGACCTCGCCGAAATCGCCGCTGCTGTCCTGCAGGCAGGCGACCCGTTCCGGGGGCGCTCCCCTGACCTGGAAGGTGAGGCGGACGTGGGCTGCCGGCTCCACGGGGAGCGAGAGCCCCACGTTGCGTGCCAGCCGCGCGGTGCTCATGCCCGCGCACACCACGGCCGTTGCGTACTCTTCGCGGCCGACGGAGCTGAGCACTTCCACCGTGCCGTGGCCCGTCGGATGCAGCGAGATGACCTCGTCGGTGACCACCGCGTCACCCAGCGCGTCGGCCAGGCTCTCGATCGCGACACGGGTGCGGATGGCGCCGCCGTCCTCGTCGAGCATCGCGGGACCGCTGTAGTCGGCGAGCAGCGGCATACGGCTGTGAAGCTCGGCGCTGCCCACGGTCCGGACCGGTATGCCGCCCGCCTCCTGCAGGATGCGCAGTCTCCCAGGAACGGGACCGCCCAGGGCGACCACTCCGTCCTGGGAGATCAGTTCGGTGCCCCACCGGTCGGCCCACTCCTCCCAGACGGCGCGGCCCTGCCGGGTGAATTCGACCAGCCGAGCGTCGTCGTGCGCGTGGCGGAAGATGCGGGACTGGCCACCGGACTGTCCGTGACCTGGAACGCCGCTTTCGTAGACCCGCGCCGCCGTTCCGCGTTCGGCCAGTGCGTAGGCGGTGCAGAGGCCGACGATGCCGGCTCCTACCACGGCCACCTCGGGAACCCGGTCCATTCGATCGCCTCACTTCGCGTCCGGGGAGCTGTCCCCCTACAAAGCTTGGGTCGGGTCAGTCCGTCGCCGCCGCGAGCCGGTGGGTGACTGGATCCGGTGGGCGGCATCGTCAGGCTCTACGTGACGCGACGGCGGAACCGTGTCTCCTTCAGCCTCACACCGGTCCGGAATATGTCAACCGGCCACCTCTGGCGACGGCCGTGACCGACTGGCGGAGAGCCGCGGGATCGGACGCCCGGTCAAGGCCTGGGAGGAGGTTTCTGAGCCGTACGTCGGCCTGGCCGGCGATTCCGTGGCCGTCCGGACCAGCGGGCCGCGCCACCGGCGGCACCGGCTTGGAGTCCCGGACCACCACCCCGACCAGGTCGCCGACGATACGCGGATCCACCAGCACTGGGCTGGGCGCGTACCTGCGGTGTTGCTGACCGGCTCGCTGACTCCCAGCAACCCCCGCAACCCGGCCATGTCCGCATTGGTCCCCCTCTACGACGCGTCCCGCGCGTGCCTTCGACGACGCGGCCAACAAGGAGAACGCTCGCCGAGCGCCTCGCCGCGTAACCTCCGCCCGGGCCGTGGGCGCCGTGTGATGCCCCGACCCGGGACGTCGTGCCGCATCCTCGTCGCCTGGGACTTCGGCGGGCCGGCCGGCCGGCCGGGCACGCGGCGCGGCAGCCGTGCGGGCTCAGCCCTGGGAGCGTCCGCGTACCGGCGTGACGGATGCCCTCGGGGCAGCCGCGAGGGCGTGAGCCAGCGTGTGGTGAGGGCACGGACCGACGGGGGAGTGCTGAGGCGCGTGCGGGCCACGTCACCCGGACGGCCGCGAGAGGCGGCACCGGTACGACCTCGGTATGTCACCCGGACGGGCCACGACAGCCGCCGCGTCCTGACTTCGAGCGCGCTCAATCCCTAGAGTTCCGGTCACGGACTTCCGCCCACGGGTACGCCCTGCCACCGAGGACCACGGTCGCGATCGGTGACCGTGACCGCGGCGGTGAGCGTGACCACTGACCCGGCCAGGCCGGTTCTCAGGACAGAGGTGATCCGATGAAGGTGCTGGTGACAGGCGGGACGAGCGGACTCGGGCTCGCCATGGCCTCCGCCCTGGCCGCGACGGGGGCCTCCGTCGCGCTGACCGGGCGGTCCGGCGAGCGTGCGGAGGCCGTCGCCGCGGGACTGCCGGGGGCGACCGGCGTCGAAATGGACGTGCGCGACGAGTCGTCGGTGGCCAGGGCCGTCGACCGAGCGTGGTCGCGGCTCGGCGGCATCGACATGCTGGTGAACAACGCCGGCATCGGCATGCGCACGGTCAACCCACGCTTCATGACGCAGCCGCAGGGCTTCTGGGAGGTACCACCCGACGCCTTCCGCGCGGTGATCGACACCAACCTGACCGGCTACTTCCTGGTCGCCCGCGAGATCACGCCACGGATGCTGGCATCCGGCGGTGGCCGCATCGTCAACATCTCGATCAACCACTCGACCATGCGACGCGCCGGCTTCGTTCCCTACGGGCCGTCGCGTGCCGGCAGCGAGGCGATGTCCCGCATCATGGCGGCCGACCTGCGGGGCACGGGCGTCACCGTCAACCTGCTGCTGCCCGGAGGCGCGACGCTCACCGGGATGCTGCCCCAGGACGTTGCCACCGAGGGCCAAGGGTTCCTGGATCCAGCGGTGATGGGCCCACCCATCGTCTGGCTGGCCTCCGACGACGCAGCCGGCGTGCATGACGAGCGCATCGTCGCCGCCGAGTTCGAACAATGGCTGCGGGACTGGGAGAGCCGACGGTGAGGGCGTGAGCGTGCGCGTGGGCCTGGCGGCCGTGGACGTGCCACACGAACGCTGCGCCGGTGCGGACATCAGGAAGAAGGACGCTTGCCGCGGTCGCCCCCGACATCACGGGCGTCTCCGACCGGCCCATGCCGTGGACCCTCGCGATCTGGGTGAGAGGACTCGTTGCCCTCTTCGACTGACTCGCATGCTGCATCACTTGTCCACGCCGACTGCAGGCACCGTCCCGGAAGCATCAGTAGGGTCGTTGGCGTGCGTGATGTACGGGTGGTTCTGATCGGCGGGACGTCGAACGTCGGAAAGTCGACCATTGCCCAAGTGGTGGCGGAGAAGCTCGGGTTCGAGTGCCTGAGCACCGACAGGCTGGCCCGGCACCCTGGGCGACCCTGGAGAACCTCGGAGTGGGAGGTGCCGGCGCACGTCGCCGAGCACTACAGATCACTTACGGTTGACGAACTGATCACGTCTGTTCTCGGCCACTACGAACGACTGTGGCCCCGCATCGAAGAACTGATCACGACCCATGCGACCGAGGACCGAGGCAGGAGGGGCCTGGTTCTGGAGGGGTCGGCACTCTGGCCCGTACGCGTCGCAGGGCTGCAGGTCCCGCGCACGGCCGCCGTGTGGCTCACCACCGACCACTCCGTAGTACGCGCCCGCGTTCACGCGGCGGGCTGCTATGAAGCAGCCGCGGACGAGGAACAAGTCCTGATGGACAAGTTCCTGGCCCGCACTGAGCGCTATCAGACACTCATGGTCGATGCCATCGACAGGCTGGGTCTGAACCGCATCGACGCGGGTGGCGCACAGTCCGCCGCAGAACTGGCCGACACCGTGCTCGCGGCAGCCGACGCGCAGACCGCGGTGGGACGGTCAGCCAGCGGTCGGTGACCACTCGTGGCGGCTCACCTACGGCCCATCCCGACGCCAAGCGGTCCACCAGCTCATATCGAAACGATCAGTAAGTCCCCGGGCCGTGTCGAGCTGCCGCGTCGGTCAGCGGCCGCGACCCGGACGCTGTCCGTCCTCCGCTGAGCCACTCGCCGCCGCTCTTGCCGTCGGCGACTGCCGGCACAGATCCGAACCGGTGGCGTTCATCGGACCCGCGAAGCCGACCTCGGTTCTCTTCCATGCCTCTCTTGGCCGATCAGCAGGCCAATTCATGATGTACTCACACAGTGAGCTATATGTCATGTTAAGCAGGTGAATTTGGCGAAAGGTGCATTATGAAGATCGCGGTCATCGGCGGTACCGGACTGATCGGGTCGCAGGTCGTCAAGAACCTCACCGCCGCCGGGCACGAAGCAGTACCGCACTCGAAGTCCACCGGGGTGGACATCCTCAGTGGCAGAGGACTGGACGAGGCGGTGGCGGGAGCGGACGTCGTCGTCAACCTGGCGAACTCCCCGACCTTCGACGAGGCCTCCCTCGCCTTCTTCCAGACCTCGATGGACAACCTTCTGGCCGCGTCCGACAAAGGCGGAGTCGGCCACTTCGTCATCCTCTCGATCGTCGGCGTGGACCAGGTGCCGGAGCTGGACTACTACCGGGCCAAAGCGCTCCAGGAGAAGATCCTCGAGGCCGGGCCGATCCCCTACTCGATCGTCCGAGCCACGCAGTTCATGGATTTCATGGACGCGGTTCTGTCGTGGACCGCCGACGCCGACACCGTTCGGCTGCCCGCCACACCCATCCAGCCCATCGCCTCCAAGGACGTGGCCGCCGCGGTGGCGGAGGTAGCCACCGGCGCCCCCCTGAACGGCATCCGTGACATCGCCGGCCCGGAGGTCTTCACCCTGGACGAGGTGGGCCGGATCACCTTGACCCACAAGGGCGACAGCCGCACCGTTGTCACTGACCCCACCGCCGGCATGTTCGCCCTCGTCAAGGGTGACGTCCTCACCGACGAGAACGCCCAGCTCGCCCCCACCCGCTACGCTGACTGGCTCTCCTGACACCCCCGGCACCGGCCCGCCGGAGAACGTCCGCCGCTACTCCAAGCCGTCTCCCGAGGCCATCTCAGGGCTGGCCGGCCTGCTCACGCCGGGCAACGCGCACCCGTGACCAGCTTCCGGGGACGTTTCCTCGGCCGGCGGCACTCCGGTGGATGCGCTCAGGCAGGTGCCGTCACTTCCCGGGCAGGCTCGTCGGTGGCTGCCCGGCGGGGTTCGGGGCGCCAGGTGGCGACAAGGGCGGCGGCCAGGAGCAGTTCGGCGATGTCGCCGCCGTAGTACATGATCTCCGCGCCTGCCTGGACCTGGGGGATGGGGGCGTGGATGTCGACCCAGAATCCGCCGTACATCATCTGGGCGATGACCGCGTGGGCCGCGATCGCGACGCCGAGGTAGACCAGCCGAGCGCGCACGGTCGGCCGGGAGGGAGCGGGGTCGGGGCCGGCGATGACGTAGGCGAAAAGGCACCCGGACAGCAGGAAGTGTGCGTGCAGCAGCCAGTGGGCCGCCGGAGTGTTCATGGTCGCGTTGTACAGGGGTGTGAAGTAGAGGGCCGCGAGGCTGCCCGTGGAGATCGCCAGTGCGACCGCTGGATGGGCGATCAGCCGGACGGGCGGGCTGTGCAGCACGGTGGTCAGCCGCCTGCCCCGGGCTGAGGGGAGGGTGCGCAGCAGGAGGGTGACGGGGGCGGCCAGGACGAGCGCGAGGGGCGCGTACATGCCGATGAGCATGTGCTGGGCCATGTGGCCGCGGAAGTCCTCGTGTGCGAAGGGCGCCACGGGCGGCAGCAGCGCGGTGCCGAGCAGGAGGACACCGCTCAGGAAGCCGGCCGTCCGCCACCGGCTCCAGCCCAGGACCGGGTTGCGGTGCTGGGCGCGGCGGGCCAGGAGCAGGTAGGTGCCGGCGGCGGCCAGCAGGGCGAGCGTGGGCAGCAGCCACTCCAGGACGCTGCTGCCCGCGACATGCCCGTGCGCCGGCATGTCGTGGTCCATCAGGCTCGCCGCCCCTTGTTCCGTCCGGCCGGGGCGCCTGGGTCGAAAGGCTGTCCGCTGCGCTGGAGCAGGTAGCCGCCGGCCAGGAGCAGGCCGCCCAGGACCAGGAATCCGGCGTCCCACCATGCCTGGTAGGGGCCGCCGTGGACGTGGTGGATGCCCAGGATCTGGTGGTCCAGGAGGCCCTCGACCAGGTTGAACAGGCCCCACCCGGTCAGCATCCAGCCCCACAGGACCCGTGAGGTCCACACCGCCCGCCGGTTGTGTGTGACCCGGGAGTACAGGATGGCCAGGCCCGTCAGGACGGCGATCCAGCACACGGCGTGGAAGATGCCGTCCCATACGGTGTTCATCTCCAGCCCGGACACCGTCTTCGGGTTGTAGTACTTCAACCCGATGTGGTCGTGGTTGGTGCTGGTGAGCATGTGGTGCCACTGCAGCAGCTGGTGGAGCAGGATGCCGTCGACGAAGCCGCCGAGTCCCACCCCGAGCACGACGCCCGGCAACTGAATACTCGTCGGCTGCGCCGTGCCGGCGCGGGCCTCGTCCATTGTGGTGGCCATCGTCTCCGCTCCCGCTGTTCGGGGTCTGCTGAAGGTGCCTCACCGCAGGTTCCCCGCTCAGTCGCACTCACGCGCGTGCGTGGCCGCCATCCGGCCCAACCGCAGCAAAAGCCCGCTGGCGGGCGATCACCGGCGCCCGCCCGGTCCCTCGGGTCAGTGCGGGCGCCCGCTTCGAGAACGGCCTCCACCCCGGCCTGAGCGCCAAGAAGACGCTGCTGGCTGACTACACGCCAACCGGTCTACCGCTCAACTGCTCATGGAACGGCGCCAGCGGCCCTACGCTGCTGTGTCATGCAGGAGACGCGCCTCGACACTGCTCGGATCCGGGCGGCTCGCCGGGTGGTCGACCCGATTTTTCTCGACACCCCGCTGTACCGCTGCGAGGCGCTGGAGCCCGGTTCCGGGTGCAAGGTGAGCATCAAACTCGAAACGGCGAACCCGGTCCGTAGCTTCAAGGCCCGTGGCACCGAGGTAGTCGCGAGCCTGCTCGCCGACCGTGGCCCGCGAGCCGTGGTCTGCGCCAGCGCGGGCAACCTCGGCCAAGCCCTCGCCTGGTCCGGTCGCGGCCGGGGGCTCGACGTCACCGTCGTGGCATCCCGCTTCGCGACTGCGGCCAAGCTTGATCGCATCCGCGCATTGGACGCCAGGCTGGAACTGGTGGACGGCGACCACGAGATGGCGCGCGAGCGGGCAGCGGCCATCGCCCGCTGCGACGGCATCAGGCTGGTCGAAGACAGCCTGGACATCGAGACCTGCGAGGGCGCGGCGACCATCGGCCTGGAACTGGTGGACACCGCGCCGTCTTTCGACACCGTCCTGATCGCTCTCGGGGGCGGGGCGCTGGCCACCGGCGTGGGTCATGTGGTGAAGGCCATGGCGCCCGGAGTCGAGGTGATCTGCGTCCAGCCGCTGGGCGCACCGGCGATGACGCACTCGTGGCGCCAGCGGCGCGTCGTCACCACCGACTCCACCGACACCATCGCTGACGGCGTCGCCGGCCGATGTCCCATCCCGGCCGTCCTGGACGACCTCCTCCTGGTCGCCGACGACGCCGTCCTGGTCCAGGAGGCGTCGATCATCGCCGGTATGCGGATGCTCCTCGACCACGCCGGCCTGGTCGTCGAACCGTCGGCCGCGCTCGGCATCGCGGCGATCCTCGAGGACCGCGCCCGCTTCGCCGGCCGACACGTGGTCACCATCGTGTGCGGTAGCAATGTCGACGTGGACGCCTATCGCCGCTGGGTCGGTGCGGCTCCCGTCCACAGGTCTTGACGATTGCTCGATCGTCTCTCAGGCGCCGGGGATGTGCCGTGCGGGTTCCCCGAGCCCGGGTCACGACGAACCGGGCAACCGCAGTGTCCGTCGACTGGGTGACCACGTCAGCCAGAGCGCGGTCGGCGAACACGGCCAACACCAGGCCGCGGAGCTCGCCCGCCTCCGCCGCCAACTGGGAGACGGTCGGACCAAGAGCGAGGTGTCACGCCGGCGGCGTGGTGAGTTTGACGGCCACGGCGTCGAGGACCCAGTCCAGGCCGGTCTCGAAGGACGCCTCGGCGTCCACGTCTGTGCCGTCGTACACGGCCTTGGTCAGTGCCGGGAAGCGGCCCGTGGCCAGCATCCTCGTCAGATACGGGCCGGAGGCGCGCTGCCAGTCGTGCTTGGACAGGCCTGTGGCGCGCTCGGCCCGCAGGTTCGCGATCTCCCGCCTGATCGCGCCGGTGAAGTAGGAGCTGACGGTCTCCATGGCGCGCATGACGGTGTCGATGTCAGCGAGGTCGTCGAGGGCGGCCAGCGTGGCTTCGGCTACGGCGAGGCCGTTCGGGCCCAGGGTCGGGCGGCCGCCGAGCAGGTCGGCCAGCCATTCGTGCCGGAGAGCGGTCCGCCTGGTGCCGATGGCGAGGTTGCGCAGCGCCTCCCGCCAGTCACTGGGGCACTCCTCGGGGAGGATCTCGGCCTGGACCTCGTCCACCATGAGGTCGAGCAGCTCTTCCTTGGTGGAGATGTATCCGTACAGCCTCATGGGGCCGGCATTCAGCCGGGCGGCGACCTTGCGCAACGACACTGCCTCCAGCCCGCCCGCGTCAGCCAGCGTGATGGCGGCGGCGACGATCCGCGCCCGGTCGAGCGGCACGGGGCGAGCCGGCGGCTCCGGCCGGTCCCACACGGTCATGTGTCACACCGTTCTGTTGCGATGCATCGTATTGCGAAAATACAGTGTATTGATATGAGACACCGTATCGCCGTAGTCGGCGCCGGCCCTGCCGGCCTTACCTTCGCCCGTGTGCTGTACCGTCACGGCTACCCCGCCGCTGTCATCGAACGCGATCCCGCCCCCGACGCCCGCCCCCCGGGCGGCACGCTGGACCTGCACGAAGGGCTGGGCCAGCTCGCGCTGGACAAGGCGGGGCTGCTGGCGGAGTTCCAGGCGCTGTCCCGTCCCGAAGGGCAGGCCATGCGCATCCTGGACACGGCCGGGACCGTCCTGCGCGACTGGCGACCCCGCCCAGGTGACCGTGCCAACCCCGAGATCGACCGCGGGCAACTCCGGGACCTGCTACTCGGCCCTCTCGACGTCCAGTGGGGCCGGAGCGTGACGCAGGTGGTGCCGGGGACCCGGGATGGCGTGCTGGTCCATTTCGCGGACGGGCGACAGGAGACGTTCGACCTCGTGATCGGCGCGGACGGCGCCTGGTCCCGGACACGCCCGGCAGTCACCTCGGTGACGCCGCACTACACCGGCGTCACCTACGTCGAAACCTCCCTCGACGACGTCGACACCCGCCACCCCGACCTCGCCCGGCTGATCGGCGATGGCTCCATGGCTGCCTACGGCGTGAACCGAGCTCTCGTCGCCCAGCGCAACAGCGGCGGCCACGTCAAGGTGTACGCCCAGTTCCGCGCCCCGCTGGACTGGCACACGGACCTGGGCCTGGCCGACGGCGAGGCCGTGCGATCGAGCCTCCTGGCCCTTTTCGACGGCTGGGCCGCTCCCGTCCTCGACCTCCTTCGCCACGCCACCGCTTTCGTCCACCGCCCCCTCTACGTCCTGCCCGTGTCCCACACCTGGACCCACGTCCCCGGGGTGACACTCCTGGGTGACGCCGCCCATCTGATGCCCCCTCTGGGAGCGGGCGCGAACCTCGCGATGCTGGAAGGCGCCGAACTTGCCGAGTCCATCGCCACCGCCACCGGCCCTGAAGCTCTGGACGAGGCCGTCCGCGCCTTCGAGGAGCAGATGTGGGCACGGGCCGGCAAGTGGGCGAAGATCACGACGGCCGGTCTGGAACGCCTCGTGAGCCCGGATCCCGCCGAAGCCCTCGCCCTCTTCGACCAAGTCCAGCCATCGCCGGCTCGATGACCGAAGACGGCCCGCTCGGCACGGCATGTACGCCCCTGACGGTGACGGCCTCGCCACCGCACACCCAGCAGCCCGGCGTCCAGCACACGCCGGGCCGGGCCGCAGGAGAAGCCGCGTGAGCGCGGGGCGGTCTGAACTTCTGGGCACTCTCGCGAGCCGAGCTGACGCCGGTGTCATGTCACCCGATCATCGGACGCGTCGGCCGCCCGTCGGCAAGCGATCGTTTGACGACAGGAGCCTGCGGCTGATCGAGGGCAGCTACGAGCCCGCGCAGACAGGCGGCGTGGAAGTAGGTGGGCACAGGCCCCAGTGATCATGTAGGTGCGACACTCTGTAACCACTGGCGAGACCTGTGCCAGTCCTATGTTTCAGGTCGCCGGCCTGGCCAGCCTGTGCAGGGTCCGCGCGGCAGGTGATCCGGGGTCGGCCGTGATCAGGACGACTTCCTGGTCATCCTCGGGCACGAGCAGGACGTCACAGTTCAACCGCAGCGTGCCGGTCTCCGGGTGATCGAGGATCTTGGTGCGGTGCCCGGGGGCGTGGACCGGACGCGTTTGCCATATCTGTCGGAACTCCCCGCTGCCGGCGTGCAGTTCGGCCAGCAGAGCGATCAGCTGCGGGTCATGCGGGTAGCGGTCGGCGGCCCGTCGCAGCCGCGCCACCACAATGTGCCCGAACTCCTCAGCGCTGGAGCTCTCGTACATCCGCCCCTGGCCAAGGAAGCGGCGCCGGGCCAGGTTCGTCCTCCCGCCTCCGAGATCGCCGCCGAGCAGCGCCTGGGCCAGGGGGTTCCAGGCGACGACGCCGTACGCCGCGTCAGTGACGATGGCACCGGTCTCCGGCAACCGCTCCAGCATCCGGGCCACATGGGGGCGTACCCACCGCACGGCGCTGATGCCGGGCGGCGCGCTCGATCCCGCCAGGCGGAACAGGTGGCTGCGCTCGGCCGGCGTGAGCCGTAGTGCCTGGGACAACGCGTCCAGGATCCGAGTGGACGGCCGCGGGCCCCGGGCCTGCTCCAGCCGCGTGTAGTAGTCGACCGACATGTGGGCGAGTTCCGCCACCTCTTCGCGGCGCAGGCCCGGTGTCCGGCGATCGGTGCCCGTCGCCGTCAGGCCGATCTCGTGTGGACGCAGGCCCGCCCGGCGGTCCCGCAGGAAGCGGGCCAGCTCCTGCCGTGCCATGCCGCTTCCTCCCACTGCCTGGTACAGGTTGTCCCTGGCAGGGCGCCCACAGCCAGGGAACGGTAGTTGCCATGAACGATCGCACAGCTCTTGTCACCGGTGCCAACAAGGGCATCGGCAAGCACATCGCCCGGCTCCTCGCCGCCGAGGGCCTCACCGTGTACGTGGGCTCTCGCGACCGCGGGCTCGGACAGCGAGCCGTCGAGGAGATCGGCGCAGGTGCCCGCCTGCTGGTGCTCGACGTGACAGACCTTGACGGCATCGCACGGGCCGCGACCCAGGTGGACCGTCTGGACGTGCTGGTCAACAACGCCGGGATCTCACCGTCACTCGCCCCGCCGGCCGACACTGGCGTCGAGGAGTTCCGGCGCACATACGAGACCAACGTCTTCGGCGTGGTGGCGGTGACCAATGCCTTCCTGCCCGCCCTGCGCCGGTCCCCGCATCCGCGCATCGTCAACATCTCCAGCGGCACCGCATCGCTGACCTGGAGCACGAACCCCAACCCCCAGTTCATCCCGGGAAGCGGTGGCGCCGCCGCCTACCGGTCGTCCAAGGCCGCCCTCAACGCCCTCACCGTCCTTTACGCCCAGACGCTGGCCGAGGACGGCTTCAAGGTCAACGCGCTCGCCCCCGGCGTGCGGGCCACCGACCTCAACCCCCTGGCCGCCGCTGCCGGCGACGACCCGGCCGAGGCCGCCCAGGGAGCCGCCCGCCTGGCCCTGCTGCCAGATGACGGCCCCACCGGTGGCTTCTTCTCCTGGGACGGAACGCCCGTGCCCTGGTGAGGGGCGCTGGGATCCCAGGCGACGGCACTGACTCGCACGCCCCAAGAAGCGTATTCCCACAGCGGCGGTCCTCCTCGGACCGAAGCGTGCTCGGCAGCAGCGCAAGGAGGCCGCGCGGACAGGTGCGCCCTCATGGGCAGCGGTTCGGGCGGTCGTCCCACCGTGGGTCGTCCAGACCCGGCGGATCAGGCTACGGACGGCGATGACGGTGTCGGCGAGGTCGAAGAAGGCGTGGATGACGGTCGCGCGGCGCTCGTGGCAGCGGGCGAGGCGGTGGAAGGCGTTCTCCCTGCCGAGCGGGATCCCGTAACCATGCCGGGGCTCCCCATGCCGCCTATCTGCGCGAGCTCTACGTCACGTGGCTGAAAGGCATCGAGCAAGTGCTCCGCGAGTGGGGGAGAGCCGGGATCATGAAGCATGCTTCCGGATGACTGGCACCTCACCCAAGACGTCGACGACTTCCTCGTCCGAGCCGGGAACTTCCTGCGCTCGCGCCCCGCCCTGCACAACACGCCGCTGACGGACATCGAGAAACTGCGGATACGCAGGCCGGACGCACACGGACCCGTAACCGCCGTCTTCGGTCGACTGGAGTCCGGAGGTGAGGTCCACGCGGTCTTCTATCTCACTTCGCGTGGACGTCTCGGCCTCACCCCCCTCTCTGTCGAGCAGACCGACGCCCTCGCCGCCCACCTGGCCGTCCTCGGCCACCGGCCCGCCAACGTCATCGCGGACCACGAGACCGCCACCGCATTCGCCGGCTCCTGGCAACGGCACACGGGCGCGGCGCCAGCACTCTTCTGGCGGACGCATCTCTACCGTCTCGGCACACTCACCCCGACGCACCCGCACCCGGAGGGCCGGGGCCGTCTCACGGGCGGGACGGACCGCGAACACGTCGTGCGCTGGTGCCGCGAGTTCTGCGTCGACGTCGGGGAGCAGTCCTCCATCGACCTGATCGACGCCGGCTCCTGGGACGACTCGCGCTTCGGCGACCGGCACTTCACCTTCTGGGAGACCCCGGACGGCACCCCCGTCTCGATGGCGGCCGCGACCTCGGTCATCGGCGGCATGCTCCGGATCGACCCCGTCTACACCCCGGCCCACCTCCGGGGCCGCGGCTACGCGGGCGCCGTGACGGTCGAGGCGAGTCGGGCAGCGCTGGCCGCGGGCGCGACGGACGTCGTCCTGTTCACGGACCCGGACAACCCCACCAGCAACGCCCTCTACCAGCGCATCGGGTACGTCCACGTCGCCGACTTCGCCGGGTACAAGTTCTCCTACGGCGCACCACAAGCCGGGTGAGGGCGTGATCGGTGCAAACACACCTGCCACGTAGCGGCTTCGACCGCCGCGAAGCAGCTGACGAAAGCGGTGGCGGCCCTCTGATCAGCTGGTTGTGGTCGTACTGGAGCGGGGGAGCCGGGCGAGCAGTTCGTCGGTGACGGGGAAGCCGTCGGCGGCAAGCTGGTTTGACGGCGGCGTCGATGTCGAGGCTGTAGGACAACACAGTCGAGGGCCAAGCCGAGGGTGCCGAGCTGGTCTTAGGCCAACTTGGCATGCTGACCGCCTGGGGCCGTCTGTCCGCCGATAGGCCGCTGAGAGTAGCGGCCGAATTTCCTGAGGACCGACGGCCTCCCGGGCGTGTCGCCGAGCCGGTTCTTGCAAGGGTGCCAGACGAGGACGTCGCTGGGGCCTTGGAAAATGCAGCTCATGGACGATGCCTTCACGCTCCTTCGGCGAGCGACTGATCAACTCCCCGAGGGCGCTCGGGCTGAAAACGGCGTGACGGTTGACGACGTGCGCGACTGTCAACGGCACCAGGAGTGGGAGCTTGTCCTCGACCTCCTGATGGAGATCGCGGACGAGCAGCCGGTTTCCTTGCGATTCTGGTCCCTACTCGAGGACGCAGCGCGCCAGATGATGCTGGAGCACAGCGCCGACTGGTGCGAGTGGCGGGCCTGGGAGATGCAGCATGGCACCCTCCGGGCCAGGCTGAGCCTGCTGAGCACGGAGGAGGGCGGACGTCGAACCGCCTTCGCCGGCCAGGGGCAGCTTCGGCCGCTCTGGGATGTCGGCAACCAGGCGCCCGATGGCGGGCAGGCAGTGAACGTCGCGCGACTGTGGGTGGAGGGCGCGCCCGGCCTGGCACCGGGAGAAAGTGCGACGGTCCGTCTGGCACCACTCAGCCCCGAACAGTGGCGCCATGTCCAGCCTGGCGACGTGATCACCATGCACGAGGGCAGGCCGGTTGTCGGCACGGCCGTGATCATCGAGGTCACACCGCCTTCCGTCGCTGGGTGCGAGGGAGATCTGTAGGCCCGATCTGCAGCGTGTCCGAGGCGCTCGGAGGGCTGCGGGTCAGTCCGGGCTGGTCGCGTAGCGCCCGCAGATAGGAAGATGACCAGCATGACGATCAACGGGAAGGTCGTCGGCGACGTCGCAGACCAGGGCCTTCGCCTGCTCGCCTCATGGGCGGCCACACCCCGGACCCTCGCGCCGCACTCCGGCGACTGACGATCCGCGGGGACCACCAAGGACCAGGTCGCCGCCGCCGTCGACCGCACCGTGGAGAGCTACGGCCGCCCCGACATGGCCTACGACAACGCCGGCGTCAATGGCCCCGCCCACCGACGCCGCCGACGAGAGCGCCGAGCAGTTCGACCGAGTCCAGAGCATCAACCTTCGCGACATCTGGGCGAGCATGAAGCACGAACTGCGCCACAAGCGCGACCAGGGCAGCGGGACCATCGTCAACTGCTCCTCTCTGGGCGGCCTCGTCGGCAACCCCGGCCGCACCGCTTACCACGCCACCAAGCACGGCGTGATCGGCCTGACCAAGAGCGCCGCCCTCGAATACGGCTCCCGCGGCGTCCGCATCAACGCCGTCTGCCCCGGCACCGTCGCCACCCTCATGGTCGACGCCGTGATCGACGGCGGAGAACTCGACCGCAGCCGGGCCGAAGCCGGCTGGGGCGACACGGGCCGTCAAGTGCGCGCCCAGCTTGGACCGGATCAAGGTCTCCCCGTAGACCCGTGTCGACGCCTCACTCAAGGCAGGGCGCACGTGCCCCGGTTCACGCCGCCCGTCCCAGGCTGTCGCCGCCTCGCCGGGTGCGGATGGTTGTCACTCACTTTCGGGTGGCGGCCGGGTGGCGGGGTGGGGCTGCGGAGCGACGTTCGCGGCGGTGGTACGGCTTGACGGGGCATCAAAGGGTGGATTCCATGTGTTGATGCAGCATGCAGGTAAGAGTCACGAGATTATGGGTGATACGTAACAACGCTCGTGTACTGCGCGTACCAGGCGTGTCGGTGGGGAGGGTGGGGTGTGCGGCCGACCGGCCGTCACCGCCTTCGCGTAAGCCCTGCTCACGGCCTGTGGCCGCGGGAGGATTGCGCCGATACCCCGCAGGGAGAGCCTGTGCGCGTTTCCGCTTTCGTGCCCGATGCCGGCACAACGCTGGGGGCCTGTCCTGACCTGCGAGAGACGATGCGTCGGCGCCGATAGACGGCGGCCGCGCAAGAGGGTCAGGACCGGTAGCGAACCAAGTGCACAGCACACCCGGCGCCATGGGTGCCGGGCGTGCGAACGAAGCCTAGGCAGAACGGAGCGAAATCATGCAGACCACCACCGCATCGACCGACCGAGCGCGGCACGACGTCCCGGCGGAGGACTTCCTGCTGGCGCCGCCCAAGTCCGCGGACCGCATCGCCTGCCGCGTCGATCCTCGCGACCTGCGGCGCCTGAACCTGTACGCAGTGCTGACCGCTGCCGGGATCGCTCCCTGGCCAGGAGACCGTGAAGTGATCGAGGAGCTCAGCGCGCTGCCCGACAGCGTGCACGCGGCCCTGCACCACTGGCTCAGCTCCGGCAGGTGACGCCCTGGACGCCGCCCAGCGCGTCCACAGGACCGGCTGCGGGGAAGGAGAGGCCTGCTCGATCCGCCGCGGACTCTGTGCCCCTCACGGATCCGCCTGTTCGACCGCCCCCGGTCAGCGGCGCCGGGCCGCGGCCCGCTCCTCAGGCCAGGCAGGTGAGGGGGCGTCCGCCGTTGTAGGCGACCATGTCGCCGAGGGCGGCCGCGGCGTCGATGGTCCGGCCGAGCGGGCCGTCCTCCAGCTCCGCGTACGCCCGGTGCAGGTTGCCGACGATGCGCTCGGCGTCGAGCAGCCCGGCGTACTCGCCCAGGTCGGTCTCGCGGGCGGTCTCCAGGGGCGTCAGCCCGGCGTCGCGGCCCGCCCGGGCGGTGCGCTGCACGAACCGCAGGTAGCCGAGCACCTCGTCGACCAGCTCGGGACCGGTGACCCCGCCGTGGCCGGGGACGATGGTCGTCGCGCCCAACGGCTTCACCACCTCCTCCAGCACCTTCACGGCGCCGGCCACGGAGCCCTGCAGGAGGAAGGGCGTGCCGCCGTTGAACAGCAGGTCACCGCTGAACAGGATCCCCCGTTCGGGCAGCCAGACGATGGAGTCGTTGGTGGTGTGGGCGGGCGTGCCGACGTGGCGCACCTCGGCGCGCAGGTCGTCGGACCACACCGTGACGCCCTCCGTGTAGGTGAGGAAGGGCGGTTCGATCGTGACGTCGCCCCACTCGACGTCTGTCCAGAACGCGGCCGCCGCGCCCGGCTCGCCCCACTGCAGGACGCTCGTCCGGGTCGCCTCGTGGCCGACGATGGTGGCGCCGTCGAACAGGTGGTTGCCGAAGGTGTGGTCGCCGTGGTGGTGGGTGTTGATGAGGGTCCGTACCGGCTGCGACGTGACGGTGCCGATCGCGTCCAGGTAGGCCCGCGTGCGCCGCACGGTCGAACAGGCGTCAACGCTGATCACGCCGCGCCGCCCCACGAGGAATCCGGTGTTGTTGATCCACCAGCTGCCGTCGGGCTGTATGTAGGCGAAGACGTTCTCGCTGACCTCCTCGACCCGGGGCGGGGGGAGGAGGCTGACGTCGTGGTGGACACTGCTCACTGCGAACTCCTGTCGTAAGGAGGGGAGTTTCCCCGGGCGGTCACGGAGCCCCCGCACCCGGCCGGGTTCGTTCGGACCCCGCGGTGATCATCGCACCGGCGATGGGTTCCTGTCCGTGTGGTGCTTCTCCGGCTCAGATGCTGACGGGCGGGTAGGACTCGGTGTACGAGTCGCCCAGAGCGCCGTGGTAGGTGCAGGGTCAGTAGCCATCCGCGGCCGCACTACCCGCCCCCTGGGCTTTGGAGGAGTTACGCCCGGAGGGCGCCCCCGCGGGAGCGCCCTCCGGGCGTAACTCCTCCAAAGCCCTTCTTCAGGCGCCTCTCGGCCCGGCGCAGGAACCGCGGGCTGTCGATCTTCGTACCGTCCGAGAGGACCGCGAAGTGCCCGAGCCCGAGGTCGACGCCCAGCTCGGGCGTCGTCTCCGACAGGATTTCCTCCGGGCCGGTCTGCACGACGAAGCTCGCGAAGTACCGGCCCGCCGAGTCCTTGACTACCGTCACCGTGGACGGCGTCGAGGGCAGCGTCCGCGACCACTTCACCTTGAGATCGCCGATCCTCGGCAGGCGCAGCTTCCCGCCCGCCGTGATCGACCAGCGGGCGTTCGCGGTGAACCGGACGGCCTGCCGGGGGTCCTTGCGGGACTTGTACCGGGGCGCGCCCATACGCGGACGCTTGCCCTTTCGCGCAGGGCCTGCTGGAGGACGACCGCCGACACCTCGCCGAGCCACGACCGCTCGGGCGTCTGCTTGGCGTCAGTGATGAGCGTCTTCGACAGATCCCCGGTCTTCGGGAACGCCAGCCCCTGGCTGCGGGCGGTCTCCCGGGCCCTGAGCGCGTCGTTGTAGACCACCCGCGCACACCCGAACGCCCTCGCCAACGCCATGCACTGACCGGCCTTCGGTACAGACGGAAGCTGTACCGAAGGCGTGGCCGCGCAGAAGACCTGGGCCACCGCGCACGCCCAGCATGCCGCTCAGCCCACCCCGGACCGCCCCGACGGGGCGGTCATCGCTACCACAGCCTCTGAGCGGTGGCAAGGCCAGCCGGTCCGCGTTCTCGACCTCACCCCCTGACCAGGGACTGTAAATCGTTCAGTGCAACTCACGGCCATCCGACAGTCGCAGAACCGGCAGCCCTCCTACCAGCGGACCGGCTCGCAATCCCCATCGGCCACCTCCATCCAGCGACGTCTGAGATCGCGCTCGCGCGCATCAAGTATCTGCGGGCCGAGAACAGCGAACTCACCCGACGGCTAGAGACCGCATACGGTGAGATCCGCAGGCTGCGCAGCGAACGCGGCGTCGCCGAGGCCGGCCAACTGCCTCCCAGTAGCCGCGGAAAGGGCTGTTCTGCCGACCGCGGAGACTCAAGCCAGTAGCCTGATCGAGCGGAGTCCGTGAGCCATGGGGGTGGTGAGTGCAGGCGCCTGCGACCGTCTTGCAGCTCGCTCTACTCGTCTTTCTGGTGCTGCCCGGGGTCACCTATCAGTTCGTCCGGGAACGCCGCCGTGGGCCGGTGCCCGGTGAGCGTGATCTGGGGGAGCGGGTACTGCGGGCGATCGTCGCGTCAATCGCGCTGGACGCCCTGTATGCAGTGGTGGCGGGGCCAGCGCTGGTTCGCCTGGCTCGAGGCGCCGACAGCGGCTGGGATGGCTTCGTAGAGCGGCCGCGACTGGTCGGCTTCGTCGCCTTGGTGCTGTTCCTCGTCGTGCCGGCCGTGGCGGCGGTCACCGTTTCCCTGGTGGATCGGCAACGGCGCAAGGCTCGGTTCCTACGCACGCCCAGCGCCTGGGACCACGCGTTCCGCGACCGCGAACCGTGCTTCGTGCGCGTGCGGCTCAAGGACGGCAACTGGGCGGGCGGCTGGTACGGCAACCGGTCGTACGCCTCCTCGTACCCCCACCCGGCCGAGCTGTACCTCGAATCGGCGCGCGTGATGGGTGCCGATGGGGCGTTCGGCGCGCGCGTGCACGGGACGGCGGGCCTGCGGCTGCGGGCGGAAGACTTCGACGTGCTGGAGTTCGTCGAAGCCGGAGAACCGGCGGCCGTGCCGGAGGAGGAGCGATGATGGCGCACGAACCCGAACGCTCGCACGAACCCGAGCTCACGCCCGAAGAGGCGGCGCTGCTGCAGGAGGCCGCGGAACGCGGCTACACCCCGAAACGCACGGTCGCCGAGCCGGACGAGGCGCCCGGCGGCCCAGCCGGCACCTCGAACGGCAACGAGGACTGACGCGTGGGCGGCGGGCCCGCGAACGCTCTGGCCGAGCGGTTCTGGGAGGCGTTCCGGGTGGCCCGGCACAGCGCGGATCCCGCGTCGGTCGAGAAAGCGATCGACCTCGGCCATGCCTTGCTGGCTGCCGAGGACGTGGCCGAGCGCTGTTCCGTCCTGTCCAATCTCGGAGGCCTGCTGCAGACCCGCTACCACCAGACCGGAGACTTCGAGTTCCTGCGGGAAGCCGTCCGCAAAGTCATGGAGGCTTATGTACGTGCGTACGAAAGCCCGGATGATTCGGCCAACTACGCCAACAACATCGGCATGCTGCTGCACACCGCGTTCCAGCAGAACCAGGACCGTGGCACCCTGACCGACGCGCTCTACTGGAGCCGGACGGCCGTCGACGAGGCACCGGCCACGAAGAAGGCGTACTACCTGGGCAACCTCGTTGTCGCGCTGCGGACGGCGTTCACCGTGACGAAGGACCTTGCCCACCTGGCGGAGGCCGCCAAGTACGCGCGTGCCGCCGCCCAGTGCTCCCCCGATGACGTGACCACCGCCAGGAGTCTGCACTTCCTCGCCGTCATCCTGCGCGACAGGTCCCATGAGACCGGGGAGACCGGTGTCGTGGAGGAAGCCGTCGACGCCGCGCGGCGAGCGGTGGAGCTCACGCCGGCCGGGTCGTCCGACGTGCTCGACCGGTTGAGGATCCTCGCGTACCTTCTCCACGACCGCTACCGGGCTCGCGGAGCGCGGGATGATCTGGCCGAACTGCTTCGGGTCCGGCAGACCCTGGTGGCTCACACCCCGGTCACCGATCCGCGGCACTCGCAGAACCTCGTCGAGCTGACGACCACGGAACGAGAATGGGCCGCGCTCACCGGCGAGCGCCCGAAATCGAACAGTGGCTGGGAACGCGCCGACACCGAAGCCGAAGCGTGCGGACGGTACGCCGCTGAGTTCGAGCAGACCCGGGACTCGGCACTGCTCGAGCGGGCGATCGAGCTCGGACGTTCGGCGGCGGCGGCCACTCCTGCCGGGCACCCCCGCCGCGGCGTGCGGCTGGACCACTTCGCCACGGCGCTGGCCACCCGGGGTGAAGCGTTCGGGGACCACGCCGCGCTCGCGGAGGCCGTCATCATCGAGCGGGAGGCGGTCGCATGCACGTCGGCGGGCCATCCGCTGCGCGTTCAGTTCATGGGCAACCTCGCCGTCAACCTGAACGCGTTGTTTCACGCGACCGGAGACCTGGCCCATGTGATGGACGCCATCGACGTCGCTCGCCGTGCCGCCGAGGCCACCGCCAGGCAGGGTGGCCACCCGCGTTCGCTCGGGATCCTCGCCGTCATGCTGCACACCCGGTACCGGGTGACCGGCGAACTGCAGATGCTGTCGGAGGCGGTTGACCGCGCGAGGGAGTCCGTCCACCTCGGTGCGAGCCTGGTCGCCGGGCAGGCCCAGCGGCTCTCCAACCTTGGCGCCATACTGTCCGACTTATTCACCAGGACGGGTGAGGCGAGCGTGCTCGACGAGGCGATCGACGCGCACCGCGCGGCCTCGGATGTCACGGCGGACGACGACCCGCACCGGGCAGTGCGGCTGGCCAATCTCGGCGGTGTGCTGACGATGGCGTACGAGAAGTTCGGCGACCGGAACGCGTTGCGGGACGCGATCGCCGCGCGTCGCGCGTCCGTGGCCGCGACTCCGCATGCCAGCCCGCACTGGCCCAGGTACACCGCGAGCCTGGCCGCCGCACTCGGCGTCTGGTGCACGAACCCCGTCGCACCCGCCGCCGCGCAACAGGAGCCGCCGGATCCGCAGGTCCTCGCCGAGGCGGTCGGCCTGGCCCGGAGTGCGGCGCAAAGGCACGAGCAGGACGCCTATTCCCGAGCGGATTTACTGACCCGCGTCGCCAACGTCCTGGCGCTCGGTTTCCGGCACCTCGGCGACGGTGACGCGCTGACCGAAGCACTCGGCTGCTACCAGGAGGCCGCGGCGTCTGCCGGATCGCCGGCGGAGAGCCGGGCGGAAGCGGCGGACCGGTGGGGCGCTCTGGCCGCCGAGGCAGGGCAGTTCGACGTGGCCGCTGAAGGGTACGCCGCCGCGGTCCGGCTGCTGCCCCGGCTCGCCGGGCGCCGCCTGGGCCGCGAGGACGCCCAGTACTGGCTCGGCCGGTTCGCCGGGGTCGCCGCCGACGCGGCCGCGTGCGCACTGGCCGTCGGCGACGAGGTGAGCGCGGTGACCCTGCTCGAATCCGGACGCTGCGTGCTCGCCGCCCAGGCACTCGACAGCCGCGACGATCTTTCCGACCTGCGCGAGCGGGCACCCGAGCTGGCCGATCGCTTCCGAACGCTCACGGCGCAGTTCGAAACCGACACCACGAGCGACCGCGTGGCCCTCGCCGACGAACTCGACGCGGTCACCGACCGGATCCGCGCGCTGCCCGGGATGGAGCGTTTCCTACGGCCCCCGCTGCTCACCGACCTCACCGCGCAGGCACACGAGGGCCCGATCGTGTACGTCAACGTCAGCCAACACCGGTGTGACGCGCTGATCATCACTCCGGACGGGGTCCGGTCACACGCGCTGGACCGGCTGAGCGAAGAGACCGTGAGCCACCGCGTACGCGCTCTGCACACCGCGTTCACGGAGAGGCGGCTAGCCGCCGAGCAGGCGATCCATGACACGCTCGAGTGGCTGTGGGACACCATCGCAGGCCCTGTGCTCGGCGAACTGGGGCTGACGGCGGAACCGGCGCCGAATGGTCCATGGCCAAGGATCTGGTGGGCCCCGGTCGGGCCGCTCAGCCTGCTCCCCCTGCACGCGGCGGGCCACCACCGCGACGGCGGACCTGTGCTCCTCGACCGCGTCGTCTCCTCGACGACGCCGACGATCCGCGCCCTGGGTCACGCCCGCGCGGGCCGCCGCGACGACCGGAACGAGCCGCGGCTGCTGGTGGTCGCGATGCCCCACACTCCGGATGCCCCGGACCTGCCCGGCGCCCAGGCCGAAGCCGACCACCTGGCCGCTCTCATACCCAGCGCCACGGTCCTGGTCGGCGCGGACGCGACTCGTGACGCCGTTCTCGACGCCTTGCCGGCCAGTGGCTGGGCGCACTTCGCCTGTCACGGGTACAGCGACCCGGACAACCCTTCGGACAGCCACCTCGCGCTACATGACCACGACCGCGCGCCGCTTCGGGTGCTGGACCTTTCCCGGCTGCGTCTGCGGGACGCGGAGTTCGCGTTCCTGTCAGCCTGTGACACGGCCCGCACCACTGTGCGCCTGTCCGACGAGGCGATCCACCCGTTGGCGGCTTTTCAGATAGCCGGCTTTTCTCAGGTGGTCGGCACGCTCTGGCGCGTCGACGATGTGGTGGCGCCAGCCTTCAGCCAGCAGCTCTACGGCGAGTTGATCGCGGACCGATCTGGTGCGTTGTGCGCGGCGGCGGCGGTCCATCGCACGGTCAGGCAGCTCAGGGCGAGGTATCCGAACCTGCCGTCGGTGTGGGCCGCACACGTCCATGCGGGCGCCTGATGAGACGCAAAGGTGAAGGCGAGGGTCAAGGCGGAGGGGTGCCCGGCAGTGCTGGTGCTGTCGGGCGACTTCGACGCGAGCGGCATGGGTATCAGCCGCAGATCGTCGCCCATGACGCGGGAGCAACTGACTATGTGGAGCGGGAGTTCATCGAGCCGTACCTGCCGATAGGCGGGTACGGCCCGTATCCCGAGCGGCTCCGGCAGCAGTTCGAGGGTGTGATCTGGCGGTTCAGGACGGGCGGGCAGTGGCGGAAGATGCCGGCCGAGTTCGGCGCTTGGCCGGCACCGGGTGCAGCCGCAGCCGTTCCTCGGCCAGGAGCTCGGCCGGGATCCGGCGGGTCTCGCGGTGGATGCGGCCGTTCACTTCGGCCATGAAGTCCGCGCAGGCCTCCTGGAGTTCGGCGAAGTCGCCGTAGTCGGGGCGAAGGTTGACTGCGGTGGGGACCAGGTCTCGCTTCGCGATCCGGACCGTCGCCTCCGTCCCACCCTTCGAGGCCGGGTCGGCCGGCATGCACGACCTGACGACCGTGCCGTAGTAGCGGGCGATCGGCACCAGCGCGGGGTTGCGGACCGCGATCCGGGCCACGTGCTCGACCGTGACGCGATCGTGGCTCCCCGGGCCACCCACAGCTGTCCGTCCGCGTTCTCGCCCGGAACACCGACCGTCACCTCCGCCCTGCCGTCCTTCGTGAGGTCGACCAGATACGTCGAACCCGCGAACCTGTCGTCCGCTTCGGCGGCTCCGGGCACGCCGCTGGTGTTCTGCGAGTAGCCTCGGGCGCCGGTGCCGGTGAGACCGGCGGCCGACCCCCGCAACCGCCCGCATCACCACCCCCGAAAGCGCCCCCACCCCCCGACGGCGCCCCGGCCCCCGCCTCCGTCTCCGACGCCCCGGCCGTGACCGCCTTCCGCCAGGGCGTCGACGACCACGGGGCAGTCCTGGCCCGCCGATGTGCGTTCCGTGTCCACCGGTGACGTCGTCAAGGTCACCGGCCCCGACCACTGGATCATCCACCTCAGCGTCGACCCCGTCGGCTTCTCCGCCGTCCCCGAGCCCCCCTGGCCGGCCTCCCCGGCACCGGCGTCACCAGCCGCCACTGACCCGCCGCGCCGCGCACTATGCGGTCGCAACGCCCAGGAAGCGCAGCACCGCTAGGACGCGGCGGTGGTCGGCGTCGGCCTTGGGCAGCTGGAGCTTGGTGAAGATGCTGTTGATGTGCTTGGCGACCGCGCTCTGGCTCACGACCAGCTCGGCGGCGATGCCGGAGTTGGACCGGCCGCCCGCCATCAGCTCCAGCACCTCCCGCTCGCGCGGTGTCAGCCGGTCGAGTGGATCGCTGTGTCGGCGCACCAGCAGCTGCGCGACGACCTGCGGGTCGAGCGCGGTGCCGCCCGCCGCCACCCGGCGTACTGCCTCGGCGAACTCCTCGACGTCGGCGACCCGTTGCTTGAGCAGATAGCCGACGCCCGAGGTGTTAGCGGCGAGCAGATCGGCGGCGTATCGCTCCTCCACGTACTGCGACAGCAGGAGCACGGCGGTACGCGGGTACTGGCGGCGGATCACCAGCGCGGCGCGCACTCCCTCGTCGGTGAAGCCGGGCGGCATGCGCACGTCGACCACGGCGATGTCGGGCCGGTGCTCCTCGACGGCTGCCAGCAGCCCTTCTGCGTCGGCGACTTGCGCGCGCATCTCGAAGCCGGCCGCCTCCAGCACCTTGACCACGCCGATGCGCAGCAAGAGGGAATCCTCGGCGATCACGGCGCGCACGGCAGCTCCACGGTGATGACGGTCGGGCCCCCGGCGGGGCTGCGGCAGGAGAACGTGCCGTCGACGGACGCGACGCGCTTGGCGAGCCCGGCGAGCCCGGTGCCACCGCCGGCCGCCGCGAGATCCGCGCCGCCCGCGCCATCGTCCGCGACGACCACGAGCAGTGTCTCCCCGATCCGCTCCACGGTCACGTCCGCCCGGGTCGCCTGGGCGTGTTTGAACACGTTCGTCAGGGCTTCGGAGACCACGAAGTACGCGATGGCCTCGACCGTGGGTGAGGGGCGCTGCGGCAGGTTCACCGCCACACACACCGGGATCGGGAGGCGGGCGGCGAGCCCGGACAGCGCGGCGTCGAGGCCGCGGTCCTCAAGGACGGCCGGATGCAGGCCGCGCACCAGGTTGTTCAGCTCGGCGATGGCCTCCTTCGCCTCGCGGTGCGCCTCTTCGATCACCTTGCGGGTGTCCTCCGGCAGGTCGCCGAGGGTGGACCTGGCCAGGCCCAGGTTGACGGCGAGTGAGACGAGGCGCTGCTGTGCGCCGTCGTGCAGGTCGCGCTCGATCCGCCGCCGCTCGGCGTCGGCGGCGTCGAGCACGCCGGCCCGGCTCTCGGTGAGGTCGGCGACCCGGCGGGCCAGCTTCTCCGTGCGGCTGGGGCCGAGTAGGACCTCGGCCGCCCGGGTCTCCAGCCGTACCAGAGCGCCGGTCAGCCGGGGCCCGAGGAACAGCAGGGCGAGGCCGCCGGCGGTAATGTACGCGGCCTGCGTGGTGTACCCGAGGTCGGTGACCCGCCACTGCGGGGGCAGCGCCCAGATCCACACGTAGATGGAGGCGGCCACGAGAGCGGCGGCCCAGACGGCGAGGACGGCGAGGTCTAGGACGGCGAGCAGCGGACCCGCCACGGCGTGGTAGCAGACCTGCCGCCACAAGGCCCGGCCGGTCAGCCGACGTACCGCCGTCTTCCAGTTGCGTCCGGGCCCGGGTACGGCGGGGCGCGGGAGGTCTTTGCCGACGAGCGCCCGGTAGCGTCGCCGCTGCCCGACGGTCAGCAGGGGTGTCACCACGAGCGTGAGCAGCACGGGCAGCGCCACGAGTGTGAGCAGCACGGGCAGCGGAGTCACGACCGGCACCAACGCCGCCATCGTGCCGATCAGCCAGAGCCACAGGGGCACCACGGCGAGGTGGAGCGGCAGGCCGGCGGCGACGAGCGCGGTCCGGTGTCCCGCCCTGCGGAACGGCCGGCCCAGTACCAGCTGCAGCCGCGTGGTGAGTTGCATACGTCAAACGGTAAAGCCGCAGGCCATCCCCGTGCGATGACGCTCCCGCCCGGTTCGGGGGTGCACTTTTCTCCACCCCGGGTCGGAACCCTGCGTGACTGACGGCGCCCTGGTGTGCGGCGGAGGGTGGAGCACGTGAAGGGGAGAGCCGGCGGGGAACGGGGGAAGACGATGCGTCAACTGGTGTCATGCAAGGACGAATTGGCCGGTGCCGAGGGATTCGACCGCGCCGAGGTCATCCCGCTCCGTGAAGAGGCGGAGCAGCCGCGGCCGGCGCGGGGCATGCGGCGGGCCGGGTGGCTGCTGGTCGCCTGCGGGCTCGCCCTGCTGCCGTGGCTGTGCGTGCTGGCCACCGGCCTGCCGGCCACCGCGACCGCGGCGCACTGGCCGGTCGCCTGGGTTGGGCTCGACGCGCTGGAGGCGCTTGGCCTGATCGCCACCGGCCTCCTCGCCGCCCGCGGCGACCGCCGGCACGCCCTGCCAGCCGCCGCGACCGCGACGCTGCTTGTGGTGGACGCCTGGTTCGACACCACGACCGCAGCCCCGGGCGGCGACTTCGCCACCGCGGTCGCCATGGCGCTCGGCGCCGAGCTGCCGCTCGCCGCGCTGTGCGGCCGGCTGGCGCTGCGGGCGCTGAGCCGGCACGCGTGACGCCGACCGCCCAGCCACATGCCACGGTCCAATCGATCCACTCGAGAACACCCTGCACCGCATCACCACCGCCTCCGTCGCCCCGATCCCCGCCCAAACCCGCTGGGCGGTCGTCGCCGGCGTCGACGCCGCGTCGGCCGCCGCCTGGTGGCTGGGCGACACGGCGCCCTATCCGTGCGCCCAACGCGGCCTCCTCGACCTGCCGTTGCCGTTCCTGACAGCCGACCGGATGGACGCCCTACTGCAACCGCGGCCGGGGAGCGGATCCTGGAGATCGACCCGGGGACGGGCCCGCAGTCGCTGCACGTCGCCCCGCAGCCCGGACCGGAGGGACGGCTCGATGTGCTCGACATGCCCACCCCGACACCCTGGTCAGCCGCAACAACCTCGCTCGTGCTCGCAAAGCCGACCAAGCTGTACAGCAGAGGAGTACAGCAACCTCAACGGCCGCAGGTGAAGGTCAGCAGCCGTCTACGGCCGATTGACCAGCCCAACAGACATCAATGGCACCTGTCTGAAGCCGTGCCGCCATCATGGCTCTTCCTCACCTACGGCGGATCGCGCCAGAGCCCACCAAGTTGTGGGCGCGCTGCGCCGAATTCGAGTCCGCCGGAGCGGCGGCTGCCACGAGGGCGGCCGCCGCGGCGGGTTGCCGTAGTCCTGTGGTGCGGCGGTGCGGGAATGCGTGTTCACAGGTCACAGCTGCGGCTGTGGCATCCGTTGCCAGCTGAAGGGGCCGTACGTGGTGTCGGTGACGGGGTGGTTGGCGTTGGGGTCTGCGGTCAGTTTGAGCCACTCCAGCGGCGTGGTGCTGCCGTGGACGACGATGCGGTGGAAGTTCGGAACGTTGTAGTGGGGGTGCTCATTCCACGCGTTGTTGCCCGGGTCGTGGGCGCACACGCCGGCGCCGGTGGCCGGGTCCGTCTCACCGGTGCATGGCGCCGTGGGGGACAGCGGGTTGTCCGAGCGGTACAGGTGCGAGTCGCCGTTGAGCATCAGTACCGGACGGCTGAACTCGACGGTCTTCGCTGCTGTTTCGCTGATGATCGGCTCGTAGTTGGTCAGGTGGTCCTTGGTCTTGCCGTCGAGATCCCACATGTCGGCCTGCGCCGAGATGACCACTGCCTTGGCGTGGCGGCCCTGGGCAGCGGCGAAGGCGGCATCGAGCCATCGGACATCGGCGGCCGTCCGGTTGGTCCGTTCGTCGGTCTGCGCCTGAGTCGTGGTCGGCACCTTGTACCAGGGGTCGGCGTCATTGTTCGAGCCGCCGGGCACGTTGATGGTCACGAAGACGATGTCGTTCTGTGCCCACATCACGTTCTCGGCATACTGGGCGTCGCCCGGGTGGCTCGGGTCGTAGGCGGTGGCCTGCGAGACCACGTTCAGTGCGCCGCTGCCCAGGGTGTGGCCGGGCCGCGCGAAGAAGTCCTGGCGGACCTTCGCGAGGTTGTCGAGTGGGTTGCCGCAGCGGTAGCTGACGCAGTCCGCGGGGTTGGTGGACACACCGCTCGTGCCGATGTAGTTGATCGACCCGGTGGCCGGGTCATAGAAGCCACCGCCCTGGCCGGGTGAGGTGAGGCTCGACGCCTTGTGGCAGTCGGCCCACTCGTTGTCGCCCGGCGTGTAGACGAGCGGTTTGTTGAAGCTCTGCCACGCGGACGCGATCGAGGCGTCGTAGTCCGCGGTGCAGAACTCCTTGCCCGAGTGGATGTCGCCCACCTGGATGACGTCGCTGACCGTGGGGTCGCTGTTGATCGTGCCGATGAACGCCGGGGTCTTCTGGAACTGCGAGGTGTCGGCGGTCTGGCCCGCGGGCGCGTACGCCGACCTGCCGTACGGCGAGTCTCCGAACACGGCGAGCGTGAGGGGGTTGCCGGCCGCCGATGCGGTGGCGGTGGGCAGAACGGAAGTGGCAAGGCCGACGGTGACGAGCGTGATGAGCCCGCGCTTGCGCATGCGTCCCAACGTGCGTCCTCTCTAAGGTCCGGTCGAGGGGGGCGCTTAAGTGGACTAGGTCACAGCGAGCGCGGTATGGCATCGAGTGCGGCTTGGAGATGACGGCCAGGCGAACTTCCAGCGGTTCAACGCCCAGCAGACGCGCCAGCGGTGATCGAGGGGACCTAGTGACCTGAGTCAGAGATTCGTTGACAGTAGGCGGAAACTTTATCGAGGATCTCGTCGGCTGTCTTCATCCAGATGAACGGTCTGGGGTGTTCGTTCCAGTCGGTGACCCAGGTTCGGATGTCGCGTTCGAGGGCGCCGGTGCCTCGGGGTGGACCCGGGGCACCGGGGCCGCTGCGGCAGCCGCTTTCCCTGTGCCGCAGCGACGCCTTCCTGCCGCGGGACCATAGTGGCCGGTGAACCGTGCGGGCCGCGTCCGCCGGCCCGGGCACGTCACCGCACCGTAAGAAGGGCCGCCGGCGACCGCGGTCTGGTGTCCGGCTTTCCAGTTGGCGTGCTCGGGCTCAGCCAGGAGGCCTATACCGCTCGGGTGGCGGCCGGGATCCTCGGCGTGCAACCGCTTCGCTGCCCGACCGAGCCCTTCGGCGAATGCCCGCGCCTCGATCGTGCGGTGGTGGAAGGTGACGCACCGCGTCAGACCATGCGCGGCCATCGTGTCCAGCAGCGCGGCCTGGAGCACCGCGAGACGCTCCCCGCGCACCTCCTCGGCTGGCGTCACAGGTCACAGGCTCGCTGAGTCTTCACCACACAGCATCGGTGGGCGGCTTCATTGCCAGCCGCCCGCCGGCCGCGCGTCTCGCCATTGTGCGCGTTGAAGGGGCTGGCGGGGAGGGGACGCCCGGGTCCGGGGCTGCTCCCGCTACCGGTCGTCGAGCGGCTCGGCGGCGACGCACCTGTGCCTCCACGATCACGTGATCATCCGAAGGTGGTGCGTTGATCACTTGAGGGCGCCATCGTTTGACGACAGGATCGGATCCGTCTTCCTATGGATCAACACCGACCGCACCTACGGCCTCAGATGTGGAGCTCCTGCGGGAAGCCGGTCCAGCGGAGTTCGGCGGGGAGGTGGCCGGTGTCGTTGAAGAGGAGAATCGCCGGGGGGCGGCGGGGTGCGTAGCGGATGACGGTCAGTGCCGCGTTGGCATGGTTGATGCCCATCCAGCGCCACTTGGGCGCGTCGAGGGCGGCTCGGACGAGCCAACCGACGAGGAAGTTGTGGGTGACGACGAGTTCGTGGCGCGGCTCGTCGCCGATGACAGGTCCGGTGAACTCCTCGAACGCTGCCGCCACGAGCCGGGGTCCGTCCTCGCGCTCCTGGGCTGGGAACTGGTCCAGGAACCCGATCATGGCGTCAGCTGTCTCGGGCGGCAGCTCCTCACGTGCTGGCAGGTACGGGATGTAGTCGCCAGCCGCTTCGGAGAGCTGCACGCGGACGCCGTCGAGCCGTTCGCCGACCAGCCGGGCGGTCTGTTCGGCACGGGCGAGTGGCCCGTGGTGGATCGCCGCCAGCGGAACCCCACGCAGCCGCTCCCCCAGCAGGGCGGCTTGGCGGCGGCCCGCATCCGTCAGTTCGCTCTCGTCCGGGGATGCCTCGCCGTGACGGGTGAGATAGAGGTAGCGGGCGGCCGTACCGGGCATGGATGCGTCCTTCAGTGAAGCCGATCTTGCGGACTCATGGAAGGACGCCGACCCACGCGGACCGGTTCCACGAAGGGGGAGTCGGGCCTCAAGCCAGATCAGCGCGTTGCAAGGTCTGGACGACGTGTCTTAGAGGTCGTTTTATCCCGGTGTTTTATCCCGTGATGCGGGCTTGTTCCGGTGGTGTCGGGTCGCGCCAGGAGATGGTGTTCTCACCGGTGAGGCGGCGGGCCATGAGGTCGGTCATGGCGAGGTGGATCATGGCTTCGGAGCGTTCGGGGAGCGTTTCGTAGTCGCGGGCGAGGCGGCGGTGGAGCATGAGCCAGCCGTAGGTCCGCTCGACGGTCCAGCGTTTCTTAACTGGTGTAAAACCCCTGGTCCCGGGGGCGCGTTGGACAATTTCGAGGTCGATCCCGAGGGTGGCGGCGTATTCGAGGAAGTGTTTGCGGTAGCCGCCGTCGACCCAGACCTTGCGGATCGTGGGATGGGCTGCGGCTGTCTGGTCGAGGAGTCTCTGGCCTGCGGCGGAGTCCTGGACGCTGGCAGCGGTGACCAGGACGGCCAGCAGGAGGCCGAGGGTGTCGGTGACGATGCTCCGCTTGCGGCCGACGATCTTCTTGCCGGCGTCGATGCCCTGGCTTGCGGCGTGCACGCTGGTGGACGTCTTGACGCTTTGCGCATCGATCACGCAGGCCGACGGCTCGGTGTCCCGGCCTTCCTTTTGCCGTAAGAGCCGTCTGAGCAGGCCGTTAAGCTGGGCGAACACGCCCTCCTGCTGCCACTTGGCGAAGTAGCCGTAGACCGTGTTCCAGTGCGGGAAATCGTGCGGCAGGTAGCGCCACTGCACGCCTGTGCGGTCCACGTAGAGGATTGCATTCATGATCTCGCGCAGGTCATGCTCAGGCGGCCTGCCGAAGTCGAGGGCCCGGCCGCGGCGCTCGAACCGCCAGGCCGCAAGCACCGGCTCAATCAGCTCCCACCGGGCATCGGACAGGTCACTCGGATACGCACGTCGTTCCGTCATGACCTGGGCGTACTGCCGGCCGGGGGCGTGCGCCCAGGCGTGCGTCATGCCGTGTCGAAGCACGGAACACACCCTGGCGTCATGGAATGAGACAGGCGCAAGTGGACTTGCGCCCCAGCCGTGATACCACCAGCTCCACCACGCAGAAGTGCCACCGCAGCCACACCAGCAGCACGCCGACAGGCAGAACAAAGCAACTCAGAGCACCACACTCAAGAGGAAAACGACCTCTTAGAGGTCGTTTTATCCCGGTGTTTCATCCCGTGACGCGGGCTTGGTCCGGTGGTGTCGGGTCGCGCCAGGAGATGGTGTTCTCGCTGGTGAGGCGGCGGGCCATGAGGTCGGTCATGGCGAGGTGGATCATGGCTTCGGAGCGTTCGGGAAGGGTTTCGTAGTCACGGGCGAGCCTGCGGTGGAGCATGAGCCAGCCGTAGGTCCGCTCGACGGTCCAGCGTTTCGGCCGACGCTCCGGATCGAGGTCATCGTGGACGCGGAGACCCGCCTCGTAGTGGCGGCGGCCCGGCCGGTACCCGGCAACACCGCCGATGCCAGGGCATGGCGGGGCTCCGGCCTGGCCGAGCACTGCCAGGGCGTGACCGTGCTCGGCGACGGCGCCTACATCAACACCGGCCTGATCATCCCGCATCGCAAACGCCCGGGACGGGCACTGCTGAAGGGCGAAGAAGAGGACAACGCCGCCCACCGCAAGGTCCGCGCACGCGTCGAGCACGTCTTCTCCCGGATGAAGAATTACAAGATCCTCCGCGACTGCCGGCAGCGCGGCGACGGCCTCCATCACGCAGTCCAGGCGGTGGCCCGCATGCACAACCTCGCCCTCGCCGCATGAACCGACGAGCCCGGCAGCCCGCTTCAGGCTGCTTGATCACAGCCTTGTGCAACACCCTTTAGAGTGACGTGCGTGCGGCGGCTGACACCAGTAGCTGACACCAACACGCGCGAACCGCAGCGGACGAGGCCGGACCTCAGTGAGCTTCTTCGAGATGGCCACCGATCAGGTGACGGTCCGCGGGCCGCAACGAGCGAGGCCCCCGGGCTGTTGATCGAGATGTCTGACGTCTCAACCACGCTGCTCGGGGGCCTCGTTGGTCGTCTATCCTGCCGCACTCGACCTGCCGCATGCGCTCGTGGAATGGGTGACCATGCTCGTCGTCACCCGCGAGGGTGACCGGCGCTGCAAGCTCCGCCCGTCCCAGCGAGCGATGGTGGCACTGGTGTATCTGCGTGAACACACCACCTTGGCGAAGATCGCTGTTGGGTTCGGGATCAGCGAGTCCACCGCCCACGCCTACACCAGCGCGGTCATCCACCTGCTCGCCGCGCGTGCACCGGGCCTGTTGAAGGTCTTGCGCGAGACCGACCCCGACTTCGCCTTGCTGGACGGCGCCCTGGCCGAGTGCGACCGGGTCGGCGACTCACGCGCGGACTACTCCCACAAGCACCGCCGGCACGGAGTGAACCTGCAGGTGGTCACCGATCCGGATGGCCGGCTGCTGTGGCTCTCACCCGCGCTGCCGGGCCGCACTCACGATCTGACCGCCGCCCGCACCCACAGGATCATCCGCATCTGTGAGCGCCCGGGCGTCCCCATCCTGGCCGATCTCGTCTACCAGGGCGGCGGCCCCTGGCTGACCACGGGCATCAAACGCAGGCCCCTGCAGGAACTCACCCTCACCGAGAAGACCGTCAACCGCGCCCTGGCTGTGGCAAGGGCACCCGTCGAACGCGGCGTCGCCCGCCTGAAGGCCTGGTGGATCTTCCGCAGATCCCGAAGCAGTCCGAACCGCATGACGTCAATCGCCAAGGCTGTCCTCACCCTGGAGCGGCAACGCTGAGTGAACGATCGGTCGAAGCACAGGGCCAGTTGGTCGACGTGGCCGACCCCTGTGATCGACCTGATAAGGATGGGGCCGGATCTCAAAGCCTTGACCTCGTACGGGCGCCGTCCCCGCTGTGGGACGGCACCCGTCACCTTGACAGGGTCATCGAGATCCCGCCCACTGACCTCACGTGATTTCAGTCCACGGCCCAATCGTCTCGTCTTTGGGAATCCAGAGCAGTGGTTGTCCCGTACGGCAGCGCTCGTCCGCTCCCTCTTCCCAAGGGAACCGCCCGGCCTTGTCGGGCCAGAACAGCTGTGTGATTGGCAGTGGCGGGGTCTGGTAGAAGTCGATTCCTGCGCCGAAGAAGTCGTGGTACCAACTGGGATGCACGGGCCGGACGGCCACGTCGTAGCCGTTGAGGACGTCTCCCCGGCGCTGGTCCGGCTCGAGTGGGTTGCCTTCCCGTATCGCTGCCCCAGCGGCGTTCGCCACGCGCATCGCGGTCTGCGATGGCAGGCCGAACACGCTCACCTCGGGACTACGCAGTGTGTGCCAGAGGCCGATCGAGTAGCCCCAATCGCCGGGGGCGTCACCGCCGGCCACGCCCATGACGTGCCAGCCAAAGTCCGCGACACTCTTGGCTATGCGGCTGTCGCGCTCCTCCCACACGGGTCCGCCCCATTCCGTTGGGGCGCAGAGGAGGCAAAAGCAAGGGGCGTCGTCCATCTGAGGAGAGTAGACCTGCTCGCACACGAGCCGTCTCTTGGGTTGGCGTACAGCAACGAAGTACCGCAACCTCAACGGCCGGCCCCGACCGTTAGCGTCTGTCCCGGGCCGTGAAGCGACCGGAATGACTGTCGCTGACAGATCCACATAGAGCTACGGGTCAGAGGGGCGCAGGTTCCGGCGGAGCCTGTGACATCAGCGGGTGACATCTACACCCCTGTGGGGTGCCGTTCAGTGCCTATTCCTGATGCGGCCATGCCAAGACGGTGTTGGATCCTAGATTCGTTGCGCGGGCCCCGTGAGTCGTGTTTGGCTCGCTGGATGAACTTTCTGTTGACGGCGAGTGGCCTGCGTAACGAGACGCTGCGGGATGCATTGCGGGACATGCTGGGTAGGCCGTTCGGATCGGCGAACGTCGTGTACATTCCCACGGCATCAGTCGCCGAGTCCGGGGATCATGGGTGGTTCCTCGCGGACACGAACCGGCTGCACGGCCTCGGCTGGCGGGAGTTCGACGTCCTGGAGCTGAATGGACTGCCCCGGCAGATGGTGCTCGACCGGCTGCTCCACGCCGACGTCATCTATGTTGGGGGCGGCAGCCATTACCACCTCGCGCGCAGCATCACCGGCAACGGCCTGGCCGACGGCTTCCTGGAGGCGCTGGAGAGCCGGGTCTATGTGGGGTTCAGCGCCGGATCAATGATCTTCAGCCGTGCTCTCACCGAACACTCTGCCGACGTCATCGGGGACACCACCGACCTCCACGTGCTCGGCGCGGCAACCGTGGAGCCGCCGTTCGGCCTCTTCGACTGGTATCTCAAGCCTCACCTGTACTCGCCGGATTTCCCCGATCGAGACGACGCCTGGGCTGATCGCATCGCTGCGCGGGCGGACTTCCCGATCTACTTCATCGACGACGAGACGGCCGTTCGAGTCAGGGAAGACGAGGTGGATGTCATTTCTGAAGGCCGGTGGCGGTTCCATCCGTGACTACGGATCAGAAGAGCACTCAGCTCACGAGACGGCTCAGCCACAGACCGGGCCGTCTCAGTTCCCGTCTCATTCAGCCCCGTACAGAGTCGTGTAGACCGGGCCGTGAGCGAGGCTCGTCCCGGCACCCGGTTAGCCATGAACACAGGTGAACGACCCTGCACGAGCCTCACCACCCCGCCAACACAGTTGAGAAGCGTGCGCCCTCGAGCAACCTCCTTGGGCCGCCGTGCACCCGCTGCGCGGGAGGAATTGTCAAGACTTGTGGATGAGGAGTGGTTGCCTGCTGGCAGGCGAAGGGACTTGAGTCTCCAGTAGGGGGAGACACAAAGGTGGGGACATGGACGGCGACACGCTCTACTCGATCGGCGAGCTCGCTCGACGGACCGGTCTCACGGTCAAGACCATTCGGTTCTACTCCGATCGCGGAATCGTGGCGCCGACGGACCGCAACCCGGCCGGCTACCGCCTCTACAGCATCGACGCCGTCGCACGCCTGGACCTCGTGCGGATCCTGCGCGAGCTGGGACTGGACCTTCCCACGATCCGCAAGGTCGTGGACCGCGAGCTCTCGCTTCCTGAGGTCGCCGCGGCGCACGCCGAAGCACTGGCAGTGCAGATCCGCGTCCTGCGCCTGCGGCGCGCGGTGCTGACGGCGGTGGCCGAGCGCGGGTCCACACCTGAGGAGACGGAACTCATGCACCGGCTGGCCCAGCTTTCCGAGGACGAACGCAGACGTCTGATCGACGACTTCCTCGACGCCGTCTTCGGCGGTCTTTACGCCGCCCCCGCATTCGCGGGGGTCATGCGCTCGATGACCCCCGAGTTGCCCGACAACCCGGAGGCAGAGCAGGTCCAGGCGTGGGTGGAGCTGGCCGAAATGTCCCTGGAGCCGGATTTCCGCGCCGTCGTGCGGCGGATGGCCGAGGACCAGGCAGCCGAGCAGGCCCGAAGCGACATGATGGGCCCGCGCCGCGACATCGCCGCAGTCGTCCGTGACCAGGCCGGCCCGGCCCTGACCGCGGGCATCGACCCGGCCTCGTCTCAGGCTGATCCGATCGTCGCGGAGTTCACAAGGCACTACGCGCACCTCCTCGGCCGCCCCGACGACGTCGAGCTTCGCCGTCGGCTGGCGACTCGGCTGGAGAGCGTGAACGACCCACGCAGGGAGCGATACCTCCAGCTGCTCGCAGTGGTCAACGGCTGGCCGGCCCCGGAGAGTCTGGCTCCAGTGTTCGATTGGTCCGTCCAGGCTCTGCGCGTCCGGACACAGCAATGACGGGGCGGTCGCAAGGCAGCATAGGGCGGACACGGCTGGCGTCGGGTGGAAACGCCGCCGCATATGATCGGTTGATGAGTACCCCTGTCGTACTTCAGGTGGCCGCGTCGCCGGTCTCTCCCGCTCTCGTTCTTCGCCCCTGGCGCATGGAGGACACTGCCGCATTGGTCGAGGTGAGCCGGGATCCCGCACTGCGCCAGTGGGCGAACTCTGTCGTGGACAACGATGCCGACGGGGCACGCTGGGTGCAGGCTCAGCAGCAGGGCTGGGCAGCGGGGAACCGGTTCGGCTTCGCCGTCCTTGAGGCACAACTCGGTTCAGTTCGTGAACAGTTGGTGGGCAACGTGGTCCTCAAGGAAGTCGCCTCCGGCAAACCGGCGGCCGAAGTGGGCTACTGGACCGCGGCGCACGCTCGCGGGCGGGGAGTGGCCTCCCGCGCTCTGGAGGCACTCACCAGCTGGGCCTTCGACACCTTCCAAGCCGACGGGCTGGAGCGTCTCGAACTCCTGCACCAGGTGGACAACCTGGCATCGTGCCGGGTCGCGCACAAGAGCCGCTACGACTTCGACACCATCCTGCCCGCGGCACCGCCCTCCTTCCCCCGCGATGGCCACCTGCACATACGGCGCACGAGTGCCTAGATCCTCCCGGCTTCTGCGGATCGGCTGAGGCTGCTCACGCCGAGAGGGTCTCGGGGCGTTCGACGAGGTGGCCGCGTTCGAAGCGCGCCCCGGCACGGACCAGAGCGACGAGGTGGGGTGCGTTCACAGGTCGCCAGCGGGCCTGGGCTGACTCGACCAGCTTGAAAACCATCGCCAGCCCGGCGGCCCGGCTGCCGGCACCCTTCGTCACCTTGGTCCGCAGCCGCACTGAGCCCTTTTCAACCTCAGCAGGGCTGCTCACGCGGCTCGCCCCCGGTTGAGCCGGGCGGAGGCTCTAGGGGCAAGATGCCATCGTGCCCACCATGGTTGTTGAGATCCACGTGCCGTTGCTGCCGACGCCCGACCTGCCAGATGGCGCCTACCCGTTTCCCTGGATCGACGAGGTCGAGGACTTCCTGTCTGATCTCGAAGACCAAGGTGACGCGGAAGTCTTCGATGAGGGCGAGGAGGACGGGGACGTCTACGTCTTCTTCATCACCGGAACCAGTCAGTGGGATCTTCTCGCGGTGGCGTCCCGCGTGGCCACGCTGCCCGGGGTCCCTGCAGGAACCATTGCGGTCGTCAGTACCGACGAGGCCGAGGAGTTCGGCCTCGGGCCACGGGTGGCGCTTCCACTGCCTGCGCTCTGAAGGCGGGTGCGGCGCCTCCGCCCTTTGCCCAGGTCGGTGCAGGTCGTGCGGCAGCGGGCACCGTGTGCATGACGAAGTGAAGCTCCTGGTAGACGAGTTGTCGACCAAGATCAACCTGTCCGCCCGGAGCTTCGCATGCTTGTCTACCCATCGGGACTGGACCTGTCCAGTTCAGCCCTGTCACCTGGGACAAGCTGTCGGACTCGGGCCGTCTCGGGGCCGTATGAGGGCGCTCAACGACGACCAACGCTGACAACCACATCTAGGTCGCAGGTCGCAGCGTTGATCGATTACACGGCCGCAGGTCAGAGATCTAGCGCTTCGCTTCGTCGGCTACTGGTCGCACACGCTTGACTCGCCCATTGAAACTCCTGGCCAAGGTCGCTACGCCGACCGCGTGGACACCTAGATCGTTCGCGTGGTCAGGCAGAAGGGATGACCGGCCGGGTCTGTGAGCACCCGCCACCTGTCGCCACCCGGTTGATGCTCAGGCTTAGCCGCGCCCAACTCCAACAACAGAGCCTCAGCCTCGTCGAGGTCGTCGACTGCGAAGTCGAGGTGGAGTTGTTGCGGCACGGTCTGATCAGGCCAGCGCGGAACCTGATAATCATCGACCCGTTGGAAACCGATGAAGAGCCCGTCGTCGCCACTGAGTCCAGCGAAGTCACCGTTGGACTCGGCGTGGAGCTCAAGCCCGGTGGCCTGCCGATAGAACGCGGCCAGCGCCTCAGGGTCAGGGCAGTCGAGTGTTATCGCCGTCAGCTTCATCTGCGGTGGCATCGTCACACCATAGTGAGATCACTTCCATGACCGCTCCAGTAACGCCCGACGACCATTCCGGGGCCGTCTCGGGGCCGTCGGAGGGTGCTCAACGACGACCAACGGTCGCAGGTCAGAGACCCGGTCCTGCCTTCTTGGACTGCTGCGCGCCCTTCAGAAGGTTCAGAAGCAGCAGCCTGAGCGGTCCGTGCTGCGCTGTCCGCCGTGGAGGTCGTCGTCATGGCCTGCGTCGAGCCCCCATTGCGGGGTCGGCCGTCCGTCCTTGCGGAACTGCTGGCCGAGGGTCCCGTACGGCTGAGGCCAGCCCGGTGGGGAGTCCTCCCAGGTCTCCTGCCGCCCGCGGACGGTCATGTCGAGAATGCCGTAGGACGGGGCCATGGGTTCGACGCCGCGGCCGGTGGTCCAGTACGTCTCGTGGACCCGGTCCCCGTCTCGGAGGTAGCACGCCTTCATCCCGAAATGGCGGCCGGCCAGGAGCCGTTCACGCGACTCGGCGGGCACGGAGTACCAGGGCATGTCCCAGCCCATGAAGCGGCGGTAGCGGTCGGACTCCTCGAAGGGGCCCTGGCAGAAGGCCGCGAAGGTGACGTCACGCTGATGCAGATAGAACTCACAGGCCCGAGCCCCGTGGACCGAGGTAAGCCGGGTTCCAAGATGCACGTCCTGTCGGACGCGAACGGACTGCCCCTGGTCGTCGGCGTCTCGGCCGGCAACACCCACGACAGCGAAGCGCTGAAGCCCATGGTCGAGGGTCACCAAACGAGACACGACCCCCACCGCGGCCGCCACTTCAAGCCTCAGCGCCTGCACGCCGACAAGGCCTACGACATCCACCACCTGCGGAAATGGTTACGCGGCAAACGCATCGGCGTACGCATCGCCCGTAAAGGCATCGAGTCCAGCGAACGCCTGGGCCGCCGTCGTTGGGTGATCGAGCGGACGATCTCACGGCTGTCCGGCTACCGCCGACTCAGCCCCCGCTACGAACACGATCCCCGCAACTACCTGGCCCTTCTCGGCCTCGCCGCCGCTCTGTGCTGCTACAAGCGACTCCTCCGCCTCACCACATAGGACACCGTCTAAATGAGAGGCGGAGGCGTCACCTCTCCTCAGCAGGTGGGCTTGCTACTCCTCAGCACCTTCAAGGACACACTGGATCTGCTCGTTCGCGCGCTGTTGGCTGCGGTGAATCGCCTTCGCGTAGAAGCTGAAGACGACAGCGATGCCGTGGCCTGCTCGGCGTGCGACTTCTGCGGGGGAGACACCAGACTCAAGGCTCGCTGCGCTCGCTCGGCCGGCGGTCAACGGCACCAGCCGGTAGAGGCAGGCTGAGCGCCCAATCAACTTGCTTGGGGACGAAGAAGTCCGGAGCTAGAGGCCATCGCGCTCGACGGGCGAGCCGTCAGGGCCCAGAGAGAAGAAGCGCGGTGGGCCCATGGCGTCCACGGCCTTCTGCAGCGCCGCTTCCCGCTCCGCGGGATCAGGGCCGTGTGGGTCCCGGACCCGGAAGCCGTGCAGTCGGATGCTATCCGTGTCGATGTCGTCCGGCTCGGGGTGGCCCTCCAGTACGAAGCCGCAGAGCGCGCGCAGTGCGTCTTCGCCCAGTTCCAAGGGGTGGAACGGCAGTCGGTACGGCTCTTCGTCCTCGTCCGGCCAGGGGATGACGTCGGCCGGGCGGTCTCCGGCCCAGTAGGGCAGTTCAAAGGAGAGTGGTTCGCCGATGTTCTCGATGATGCCGCTGTCCGGGGACAGGCTCAAAGAGCGGACGAGTCGGCCGTCCTCCCACACGGCGAAAGCGAGCCAGTCCACGACGCTGTGCATGGCGTGCAGCACGAGCCGCCGGCCGGCGCTCGACGCTACGAGGTATTCCGGGAGCTGGGAAGGAAAGTCGATCATCACCCTCTGGTCGCCGATGACCTCGACGCCGGGCCAGCTCGCCGCGTACGCCGTCCCCTCCGGGGGGTACACGCCGTCCCAGAGAGTCGAGCCCTCGCTCTCCTCCATCTCCCAGCCCGGGTAGAGCAGCCGCATCATGCCGGCCGTGCGTGCGAGGTCCGCTGTGCCCGCTTCTCGCAGCAGTTCCGGTACCTCACCGTCGGCGTACACCAGAAAGCCCGTCTTGGCTCCCAAAGCCCCTCCCCAGGGTGTGGCCCTCGTTGGCGGATGCACAGTAGCCGCCCCCACTGACAAAGCGAGATGACGAAGCCCGAGGGCCCCCGGCTGGGCCGTCTCTGGGCCGTCCGAGGCCGCTCAACAGTGACAAATGACGACCAACGACGACCACCAGGTGCACGAGCCCACCGCCCCTGACCAGCAAAAACCCAGCTCACCAAGATCCACGGCAAGACCCAGGGCAAGAAGAAGTAGTCTTCGCGATCACGCCTGCCACCTGTGCGTACGGCGTGGGTGGCAGGCACGATGGCGTCTCGGGACCTGCCTCCCTTGAGGCTTGGCCCTTGTGCGCTTGCGGTCTGCGGTGTGCCCCGGGGCGTCGTGCAGGTGGTCCGGTCCTCCGCGAGGTTGGTCGCGCTGGGTGTGGTGACTGACATGCAGGTGGACAATCAGGCAAGTTGGCGTGAACGCAGTACGCTGCCGCTATCTATCGTGGTGCCTGCGGCGGGGGCTCGACCGGCAGGCCTGATTTTCCTGGGGACTAAATGCGCTCAATCGCCATAGGTGCCGCTCTCTCCGGCGCCCTGGCACTCACCGTCGCAAGCGCTCCAACGGCTCAGGCCGACGAGTCGTGGGGCGGCGACACAACGATCACCAGCGTCACGGTCAACGGTGGCAAGCCCATTGTGGCCGGCATCTCCAACACGGTCACCTTCTCGGCTTCGGTGACCGCCACCGATCCGGACGGCATCGATACGGCCCGCGTGTTCGTGTGGCACGGCGGCCCCAAGGAAGAAGACACGGACATGACGGTGCCGTTCGGCCGTCCTACGTGCACAGCCGTCGACACCACGACGAAGACCTGCGTCGTCCCCTTTACCCTCAACCCCCGCGACCTGCAGAAGAACTCTTGGGCCGGGCAGTGGAAGGTCGGCGTCGACGCCTTCGACAAGGGCAACGGCGGCATCTCCCTAGATGCCTACAAGTACACGAACATCCAGCGCTACTCGAAGCTCAGCGTCAACGCTTCGCCGGAGCCGGTCGCCAAGGGCAAGACCATCACCGTCACTGGCAAACTGACCCGCGCCAACTGGGAGACCCACGACTACCGTGGCTACACCAATCAGCCGGTCAAGCTGCAGTTCCGCAAGGCGGGAACAGACACCTACACGACGGTCAAAACCGCGTACACCAACAGCACCGGCATCCTGAAGACCACCGCGACAGCTGCCAGCGACGGCTACTGGCGCTACTACTTCTCCGGCACCAGCACGACCGCGACGGTCAAGACCGCCGGGGACTACGTAGACGTGCGGTAGACAGAGGTATCACGCACTGATCAAGCCCCCACAAACGGCTTCTCCGTCGGTGGGGGCTTGATGCTTTGTTGGGGCCGTCTCGGGGCCGTCAGCTGCTTGGCATGGCCGTCACCCAGCTGCCGCGGCTGTTTTGCTGAGATCCAACGCTGACATCAACGAGCCCGGACGGCGGCATGCGGCAGCGTCCGACGATGGCACCCGGGCACAGGTCAGACCGCAGCCACGCAGGCGCGGGACTTGGCGTGCCCTGTGGGGTGGGTGGGAAGGATGTCGCTGTGCCCGAGTCTTATCCGGAGGAGTTCCGTCAGGACGTCGTGCGTGTCGCGAGGAACCGCGGGCCGGGTGTGACGGTCGAGCAGATGGCCACCGATTTCGGAGTCCATCCGATGACGTTGTGGAAGTGGACGCGTCGCGCGGACATCGACAACGGGACCAAGCCCGGAACGACCAGCCAGGAGAGCGCAGAGCTTCGGCAAGCGCGTCGGCGGATCAAGCTGCTGGAGCAGGAAAACGATTTGCGCAGCGACCAGCGGGTGAAGGGCTGGCCGAGCTTGGTCGGGCGGGTGGTGGCCGTCTGGATGACGAAATCCTCGTCGTCACGACTGAGTAGGCGGGGACGGCCGCCCGCCCACGGAGGGTCCAGGCAGACCAGGCCGATCTCGTTGAACCGGTGGATGAGGTCGCGGACGGTGTCCTCGTCGGCCTGCACCGGCTGGGCGAGTCCTCGCCCGCCGGTACCGCACCGAACTCGTGCTGCCCCGGCGCACGATCTGCTGCAGCCGCTGCCCCTCCTGGTCGGCCAGTCTGCGCACACGGGCAGACTCAGCCACCGCGCCTCCAGCGGTCGGAAGGGTCGTCGCCGCACGTCCAACCGTCCTCACCATCAACCCGGCGAACCTACTCGGTCAGAGCACTAGCTGGAGCGGTTCGTCAGCCGGGGCCCCTGCTCAAGCAGCTCAAGATCACGCGGGCCGTCGCGGCGGAACTCGGTCGGTCGCCGGGCCCGTTGCCGTGCCGCCGCGCTACTGCCTACCGCTTGGATGGGTCCGACGAGGGCAGGCGTTCGAGCCACCGCGTAGCGAGCGGATAGGCAGCCGCTGCGGCAAGGAGGCCCGTCAGTCCGGTGACTGTGTGCTCGTACAGGGGAAACACCTGGCTGACGTGTCCGAAGACCAGCACCTGAGCGCCCCAGAAAGCCGCCAAACCAGCCAACATGCCTCCGGCAGACTCCTTCGTCCACCGCCTCCTGCCCGCAGGGACAGGCGCGGGCGCCTGCACGAATTGGCCGTCCGGGGATGGCGCGAAAGGGTCGATCACGCTCCCGTTGTACTGGTCGTCGATCAACGGCACAAGAGGGCGCCCAGCCCGTAGGCCCAACCGGCCCGCCGCGGCCTGGCGCTGCGGCGGCACATCCTCAACCGGGACCCGGCGAACCAATCCGGTCACAGCACTAGTGTGATGCGCCAGAAATCCTGAGGGTTAGTTACTACCCTGTTGCCATGTCGCATCCTGGGCCTTCTGCTGTGGAGATCACGCTG
>NZ_JBHTVE010000021.1:0-120478 GCF_042793175.1 Streptomyces sp. NPDC056580
GCCAACATCACCGCCGCCGCCAACTACGCCGCCCACCGCTACGGCTCCATCGACAACGTCAACTCCGCGTACTGAGCCACCCGGCGTTCGTCACCCCCCCCATTACCTTCTTGGTGGCCCCGCAATGGGGCGCCCGGCCTTCGGAGTGGGCATGACTTTCTCCCCCTGTCGATCGCATGTCTTGGGGGGTGGTGTCACCGGCTCCGAAGGCATCGACAGACCGCTAATTAGGGGCATGACCACCGGCTTCTTCGCAGGTCGGGAGGCTCTTCGTAATGTGGATGTGGCGATCGGTGCCGTGGGACAGCCGGGCGAGGACGACCGAAGGACGCACGTGATCGACGTCAGTGACATCGGTGCCTTCCTCGGCCTGGACGTCGGCAAGGGCGAACATCACGCCACCGCCGTCACCCCGGCCGGGAAGAAGGCCTTCGACAAGCGGCTGCCCAACAGCGAGCCGAAGCTCCGCGAGGTCTTCGGCAAACTGCAGGCCAAGCACGGGACCGTGTTCGTGGTTGTCGACCAGCCGGCCTCGATCGGGGCTCTGCCGCTGGCGGTGGCCCGCGACATGGGCTGCCCGGTCGCCTACCTGCCCGGCCTGACGATGAGGCGGATCGCCGACCTCTATCCCGGCGAGGCCAAAACAGATGCCCGAGACGCGTTCGTCATCGCGGACGCGGCCCGCGTCATGCCTCACACGCTCCGCTCGGTCGACCTCGAGGACGAGACCATCGCCGAGCTGGAGATGATCGTCGGCTTCGACGACGACCTGGCCGGGGAGGCCACCCGCATCAGCAACCGCCTGCGGGGCCTGCTCACGCAGATCCACCCGTCGCTGGAACGGGTCCTGGGCCCGCGCGTCCAACACCCGGCAGTGCTCAAGCTCCTCGACCAGTTCGGCTCCCCGGCCTAGATCCGCAAAGCCGGACGCCGGCGGCTCGTTGCGTTGATACGTCCGAAGGCACCGCGGATGGCCGAACGGCTCGTCGAGGACATCTTCACCGCACTGGACGAACAGACCGTCGTCGTCCCGGGCACGGACGCGGCCGCACTGATCGTTCCCAGCCTCGCCGGATCGCTCCAAGCAGTGCTTGACCAGCGGAAGCTCCTCGCCACGAGGATCGAGGAACTGCTGGAGTCCCACCCTCTTTCCAAGGTCCTGACGTCCATGCCGGGGATCGGCGTCAGGACCGGAGCACGCATCCTCATCGACGTCGGCGACGGATCCAGCTTCCCGTCCGCCGCCCACCTCGCTGCCTATGCCGGCCTCGCCCCGACGACCCGCAGTTCGGGCACCTCGATCCGAGGCGAACAACCCTCCAGGCGCGGAAACAAGCAGCTCAAGCGAGCCTTCTTCCTCTCCGCGTTCGCGGCCCTGGCCGACCCGGTCTCCCGGGCCTACTACGACAAGAAGATCAGCCAGGGCAAACACCACACCCAAGCCCTCCTCTGCCTCGCAAGACGCCGAGCCGACGTGCTCTTCGCGATGCTCCGCGACGGAACCTTCTACAAACCCCAACCCGCCCCAACAGGTTGACGAAACCCATAGGGGCACCCCCCCGCGTCCGCGTACCTCCGACAGCCAGTGACCGCCGGCGGACGGGGCGGCACCCCCGGAAACGCCTTCGCCGCGCTGGCCATCGCCGCGGCGGTCTACGTGCAAGCCGCCGCTGTCCTGGGAGTACGCGCCGAGCTGAGCGACGTGACCGCCGGTCTGGCGCTGGGGGCAATCGTCGCGCGCCGTGTTGGTGCCCGGGCACCTGCGGCGCTCGGCCCGCCGGCCGTCGCGGTGCCCGGGCGGGCGCAGCCGAGATCAGACCTCCGCCGGAACCTTCTCGGGATCCTGCCCGACCTCCCCGTCAGCGGTGCCGTCCGCGGCGGGCGTCGCATTTGCGCCGGCGTCTGCGTAGGCGGTGTACATCACGTTTCCCTGCTGGCGCGTCTTCTCGGCGAGGCCCTTCTGGACGAGGGTCTGCAGGTTGTTGCGCACCGTCTGGGCGGATGTCCTCCGACTGGGGTGGTCCTGCGCGAGCTGGTCGTGGACCTCGCGGGCACGTACGGCTGTCCTGGGGTCTTGCGCAGGATGTCCAGGATGAGCTGCCACAGCGGCGGCCCCGATTTCTCCCTGGCCGCGGCCCTTCCCGCCGGCGCCTGCGCGGAGGCGGTCTGCTGGGCCGGGACCTCCTCGGTCGACGCCTTCTTCGCGGCGGTCTCCTTCGCCGGCTCGGCGGACGTCTTCTTCGCGGACGCCTTCTTCGAGGTGGTCCCGGCGATGGCCTTCTCGGCGACCTTCCGGCCCGTCGTCTTCTTCACCGGGGCCCAGCCGGTGTACGGCTGCTGCCACCTGGACCTGCGCCGGCAGATCACCCCGGCCGCCGCGGCCGGCCCCACAGCATCGGCTCGGGCAAGCGGACCTCGCGGAGCCTGAGCAGATGACCACATTGCGACAGCTCCACCCGGGCGCCGTCGTCGTGTCCGCCCGCACGGGTGAGGGACTGGATGACCTCCGCAAGGCGCTGCGGGACCGCCTTGCGGTGCTGTTCCCGCCGGTGCTAGCTCACACCGCCCCACCCGTCGGCAGCGAAGGAAACATGTGATGCAGAAACCCGACCCCGCCGTCCGCGGTTACAGTATCTGCACGACCGCGTCGGCGCGCTGCAGGATGATCTGGCCGCCTGGGTGCGCATCCCGTCGGTGTCCGCCGACCCGGCACACGAGCGGAACGTGACCCGTTCGGCTCGCTGGCTCCAGGCCCACCTGCGGGAGACCGGCTTCCCGGAGGTTGAACAGCCCTTGTGACCGGGCCACCCAGATGGGGTTTACCCCTGCCTCCTTGACTGCGGCCGCACCGGCCGTGAGAGACCGAGGCGCACCTTGTGCACCCCGTCGGAGAAGTGCACCAGCGGCTCCTCGTCGGGCGTGGACAGCCCTGCCGCCCGGGTCACGCTCTCGGCGAGGTCGCCGAGATGGGCCGCGCGCAGCGGCCAGGGCTCGTGCTCGGCGGGCGTCTCCCACAAAGCGCCCGCTCTGTGCGTGAACGCCCGCCATCGTGACGCAAGCCACACATCCCGGCGTGTAGGGCGGATCGGCGGGCCCGGACGTACGGTGATGCGGTAAGCCGATCCACCGCCCCACCTCGATCCGGTGTACGTCACGCTTTCACCGCTGCGCGCTAGCCGCAGTCGCCCGAGGTGGTACGGCACCCCGATGGCGCGAGCCGCCAGCATCACCGGGCTGGCCACCTCGATCGACAGGAACCACAATCCTTCCAGGCCGCCCGGTCCACGCACGTAGGTGCGCAGATTGGTCTCCGGAAAGGCGGTCAGCGCCACAGGGGAGCCGGAAGGGCGAACGTCGGCCATGACGAACGGTGTGAGACCCACCCAGGCGTGCCCGTCATAGGTGTCGACTGTAAGCCCGTCGGGCAGCAGGCGTTGGATGAGTTCTGGAGCGTATGCCCAGTGCAGGAAAGTCTGTGTCAGCCAGCTGGCCCGCAGCGCTGGCATGCGCACACGATGTTCCGGCCCGTACGTCACCACGCGCATCGACTCCCCTGCACGTCATGCCCACACCACGGCGAGTTCTTGCTGAGATGTGTTCCCGACCGATAACGCTGCGGTGACGGGTCATAGGGCGGTCGGTCTCCGCGTGATCTCGGTCCTGCCGCGCAAGCACGCTGTTCTGACCGACCGACTGTCCAGGTGTCCGTCCCTGACGCTCGCCGGCATGGTCGCGCCTCCCGGAAGGATCACGGATTCGTGCCGAGCGCGTCGCGGGCCCGGTCCAGCAAGGAGGCGAAAGGGCCCAGCGTCCACTGCAGCACGGGCGAACCGGCAGCGGTGGGGTGCGGGTGTGTGGGAGCCGCCTTTTCGGCCGTCAGCAGGCGCCTGCCCATGGTCTGCCGCTGCTCCGGGGTGCAACCGGATTCCAGTGCCGGGAACTCCATCGCCTCCTCGTGTCCGGCGTGGGCAAGCACATCCTGCTGGAACTGCGCGAACTGAACGTCGAACTCCTGACTGGAGAGATCCATCTTCTCCAACTCGGCGAGCACCTTGTTCGCCTCACGTTCCTCCGCGTTACGGGCGTGGGCCTCGTCCTCGCCCGCGGTGTCCTTCGCGGCAGGACGCACGATCATCTCTTCGGCCGTCTCATGGACGGCCAGCAGCGCCCGTAGCTCGTTGAAGACATCCTGCTTGTGGGCCCCCTCAGCCCCTCGTACCTCTCCGAACAAAGCCCTGATGCGGGCATGCTGCCGCAGGAGAATCCCGACGACATCGTCGTCGGGCAATTCCCCCGCCTTCTCACGTCGAGGTTCGTCGTCCATCTCGGGGAACTGCGCGCTCATCGCATGTCCTTTCAGTGGTGACAGCGACCGGGTCACCCGCGCGGGCGGCGACAAACAACTCGCCGGCGCGGCTCCGGCCCAGTGATCGAGCCCGGGGCCCCGCTTCTGCTAGCTCGCTCTCGGGCCGGGAGCACAGCACGGGTCAGGCGGGAACCTTCCGGGCCGCGGTCGTGTCGTGGTCCTTGTGGACAGCGAACTACTCAAGACGGCGCTCAGCGCTGCCGGTGCCGTCGCCCTGGTGTTCATCGGTGGCTGGGAGAACAGTCGGCGGACCCGGAGGGCGGAAGAGCGTAAGGATGCCGCCGCAGACCGCGCCGCCCTCGAGGCTCAGGCCAATGAACTGCTGGCTGCCGTCCTTGCGCTCAAGGTCGCGGGGGACATGCACGATCAGCTCTTTGCAGGCGGGGGTGCTAAGGCCCGGGTCTTCCTGGGTGCGCTGAGCAAGGGAGGGGCCGCTGCCCTTGGCGCGCCGGGTGGGATGACATCCGGCCTTCCCGCCCTCTTCAAGGAAGCGTGGCGGATCGTGGACCGCTGGGAGCAGGAGACCGCGGTGTCGGCGGCAGGACTGACCGCGCCGCTGAGTCGGCTCGGGGCAGCCGTCGCGCCGCTCATGTGGCGGGGGGAGCCCGGGCTCGCCGACGCGGCGAACGCGGTGTTCACAGCAGCCGTGGACAACCACGGAGACGATGAACGGATGACGCAGGCCGTGGATGCGTTCCAAGCAGCCCTGCGCCCTGCTCTGGCGCCTCCCACCCCCCGCAGCCGTCGATGGGTCCCTCGGCGCCGCGGGAGGGCTGTCTAGTGGCTCCTCCGGCCTTTGTTGGTAGTCAGGCTCAGGCAGCCTTCCGGCCGGGCCAGTCGCGGCCGGCGTCGGTGACGGAGACCTCGAGCAGCCGGGCCCGCTCGGCGTCGTCCAGGGCGAGCGCGTCGGCGAGCAGGTCGGCCACGGTCCGGGAGGGCACCCGCAGGCACGCCTCGAGCCGGAACGTCTAGGGACGGCACGTCAGGCGTGGTTGGCCAGGAACCGCGTCACCGGGTGGGCGAGCGGCTCGCCCCCGCGGCGCCCGTCGGCGGCCTTCCGGGTCCTGGGCTGAGCCAGCCCAGGCGGACGGCGTTCGCGGCGGCGGCCGTCACCGGCACGTACGTGGTCATCGCCCTGGTAAGCCGCTGCTGAGCTGAGTCATCGCGGTGTCGTCCGTCTTCGTCGTCCTCACGGTCACCCCGAGCCTTCCTCGGCGCCCCGGTCCGTCCCCACTGGGTCGAGTGCGTAGGCCAGGCCAGCGGCGAGGTCGTAGCCGGGGCTGTCGTCGAGCAGACCGCGCCGCCGGTTGTACCGGCCGGTGGTGCGGGCGTCCTTGTGGTCGGCCCACTCCTGCACCCGGTCGATCCGGGCGTGGGGCTTGGCCAGGGCGTGCGTGATGGCGTTGTGCTTCATCACGTGCGGGTGGATGGAGTCGGCCTGCGGCAGCCCGGCCCGACGGGCGAGGGAGCGGACCAGCCGCCACACGGCGGGCTCGTCAAGCCGGCCGCCGGAGGCGGTGGTGAACAGCGGCCCGCTGGTCCGGCCACCGAGGTGGTCCTGCAGGGCGTCCCAGGTGTGCGGCGGGATCGCCTTCTTCTTCCGCGCCCCGCCCTTGATGCGGGCGTTGAGGACGTGGTGGCCGCGGTCGTAGCCGAGGTCCTCGACGTCGGCGGCGAGCACGGAGTCGATCCGCAGGCACACGGTGTAGATCATCAAAAGCAGGGCGTACGCCCGCGGCCGGTACGCCGCGGGCTGGTGCAGGTCGCGGGCGGCGAGCAGCAGCCGCACGGTCTCCGCCTCGGTCAGCCCCTCGGTCGCCGAGTAGTTGGGGTCGATCACCGGCCGGCGCACCGCGGTGAAGGGGTTGCGCACCGGCTCGTCGCTGACGGTGTCCAGGTAGCCGAAGAAGGAGGACGCCGCCGACAGGGCGTTGGCACGGGAGGCGTCCGAGTACGGCGTGCCGGTGCGGGCCATCTCGCCGCGCCGGCCGCCCTTGATCCGCTGCCAGGTGGGGGTGACCTCCAGGTACTGCGAAAAGGTGTCGGCCAGCATGAACGTCACGCGCATCGGGTGCACGCCGTGGTCCCGGGCGAACTCCTCGAACACCTTGAAGCCGCGCGCGTACGTCTTCTGGGTGTTCGTGCTGCGCTGATGCGCGACCCAGCCCGCGGCCAGGGTGGGCAGCGGATCGTCCTCGCCGTAGATAGTGACGAGGAAGTCGTACAGCTTCCGCGCATGTTCCGGCCAGTGATCGCGTGGGTCGCGGCGCTGGGTGGTCAGTGCCCCGCGGCGCCGGTGGTCCACCGTGGTGGTCACCGCGGCGCCTCCGGGGTGTCGGCCTGCCCGGGCTGCGCGGCGGCGCTGATGGCGTCATGGGCCGCGCGGATCATGGCGTCCAGCGGAAGGTCACTGGTGTACGCCATCTGCGCGATGCTGGCGCTGGCCTCGATGAGGCGGCGGCAGACGGCCTTCTCATGGACGATCTCCGCGTAGTAGTCGGCATTGGCAGCGGTGGGCACTACCTGGACGAGCGTGTACAGGTACCGCGCACCGCCGACGCGGTCGAGGTCACCGCGCCCTTCGAGTTCGGCGCCGACGGAAATGGGGTCGGCCGGCTCGTCACGCGTGTAAAGGTCGAGGATGGCCTGGTAGATCGTCTCGTGCGCGGGCCGGTAGAAGTCGCGCCCCTCCTTGAGGACCTTGGTGACGTGGGTGATGGCGTCCTTAGAGAGCAGCATGCCGCCCAGGACGGACTGCTCGGCGTCAAGGTCCTGCGGCGGCACGCGGGTGAACCCGCTGCCGTTGGCGCTGTCCCACCCGGTTCCTGCTGCCTCGCTTCTGTGACGGGTCGGTGAGCGGTGCGTGGAGGAGTGCCGCAGAGTCCGGAGGGGGGCGAGAACGGTCGTCTCGGCGCGTCTGCGTTCGTGCGGCTTGAGCTGATCGGCCAGCAGCTCGGCCACCGTCAGGGCGCGCTCCGGATTGCTCAGCGGGTCGCGCAGCAGGCGGTGGAGCGTCGACACCCCCACGAACTGGCCCGACTTGGCGAGTCGCTCTTGGATCCCTCGCAGGCTCTGGGCGCCGGCCCGCTCATGCAGCTCGGCCATGGCCACGGGCAGTTGGTCGTCGACCCAGCCGCTGTCGGCCGGGGTTGCGGATCGGACCCGGTGGAGGGCCGCCAGCCAGCTGCTGCGTTGGTCGGGAGAAACGCCCAGCGCCTCCAGGAAGGCGTTCAGGGTCGTCTCCGAGGGCGGCGTGGTCGCGTTCAGGGTGCGGGACAGGGTGGCGGGGCTGAGTCCGGTACGGCTGGAGAGTTGCCGCAGCGTCAGCCCCGAGTCCTCCCGCAGGGCGCGCAACCGCATGACCAAGTCCTGCGCGTCGCGGGGCGCGCTCACGTCCAGGGGTCCCGGCGGCCGGCCCACCGACCGCCGCCGCCGCACCGGAGGGTCGCCGCCGTCCGCCGGGAGATCTTCCGTTCGCGCCGGCCGCCCTGCCGCCATCACCGCTCACCTCGCACATTGGCCGATTGTTTCATTCTTTCATAGACTGCGGAACATGCATCGGGGCGGCGTCGGCCCCCTCGGTGGCCGTGCTTCGGCGTACCCGAAGCCGATCCCATGGACCGCACCGGGAGGGGAAGTCCCATGTCGAGTCTCCAGTCCGCACTTGTGGCGAGCGGCACCGTAGTCGCCATGGTGCTCGCCTTCGCGGCCTTCCGGGTGGCCGCCCAGTCCGCACCGACGGTCGGTCGGTGCTGGGCCGCGGCGGGCGCGACCGTGGTGGCCTTCGCCCTCGACGTCGCCGCCGTGATGAGCACGCTGGGGCTGCCGGACGGCAGGCCGGGTGCGGTCCGGATCGCCTGGACCGTCTTCGGGGTGCTATGCGCGGCGGCTGCCGCGGTGTTCGCGTACACCGTGAACGCGCCGACCCTCGCGACCGCGGGAGGCGGCACCGCCCCGGCAGGAGCCGCCCCCGTCCAGGTGTTCGCCGCCGGCGGCGCCTTCACCGGCGCGCTGAGCGTGATGGGGGTCCTGGCCGCCCTGCTCGGCTGATCCACTGCGACTCCCTCCCCTGACGCCCCGGCCACCCGGCCGGGGCGTTCGCGTACCGGCCGAGGGCGTCTAAGCACAGGATAACCGTAATTATCCTGTGCGTTCAGGAGAGCGCTCCGGTCGTCACTTCCTGCCTGACAACGGGTCTGAGTCAACCTCTATGAGACAAAGTCGAGCCGTCAACCCTAGGCGACAATCCCAATCTGTCAGTTTCGGGCTGACACATAATATTTGTCATCGCGAGACTGACAGCGATATCGCGTCAGCCCTATGGTGACGGCATGAATGAGATGAGCCCGCTCGCCGATCCGACTCCCGAGCCGCCGCACCCGTACACCCCGGCGGCGCTCGCACGCCTCATGCTCTCCGACGCCTACCGCGAACTCGCCGAGTCTTCGCTTAACCGCATCGGCACCGAAGGCGACTCCTCCGACACTATTGCGCCGGGCGACTTCGTACGCGAGGCCGCCGAGTTGATGCGTCTCGCCGAGGCAGCCCAGCGTCGAGCCGTCATCTACGAGCGCGAGCGCGGCGCCAGCTGGGAGGAGATCGGCGAAGCCCTGGGCACGACCCGTCAGTCCGCCCACACCCGGTTCGCCGAACACGTCAAGGCGTGGCGCGAGCCGCTCGACAAGCCCGAACGGCTGCACCCCGACGGCACCCCCGACGACAGGCGAATTCCCTACGGCGCCCGCTACGCCCCAGGCAGCGCCGCCCCTGCAAACGGCAGCGCGGAGAAGACCGCCCGCCTCCTGGATCAGTGGCTGCGCCAGCACGACGGCCGGGCCGACCAGGAACACCCCGTCAGCGCAGGCCTGCCCCGGCACTCCACCATCGAGATGGTGCTGCGAGTCAACAGTGCCGCCGACCGCATCCGGAGGGACCAACTGGTGCCTGATCTGAAGGCGGAGGCCGACCTGTGGGACCTCAGCGCCGACCTGCAGGAGCGGATGCTCCGCGAGAGTGAACGCGGCGGCGACCTTGTGCCCGATTTCATCCACCAGAACCTCGCCGCCGACCGAGCCCGCGCCAAGGCCCTGCGCGCCGCCCCCGACCGCGACAGTGCTGCCTGGGACGAGGTGGTCAAAGCCCGCCACTCCGCTCCCGCCGCTACACCGACGGAGGGAGCGGAGTGAGCCGCCGCAGGCAGGCCCTGCCAGCCGGCCAGGCACCTGTGCGAGGTCACCGCCGTCGGGGTGGAGCTGGTCTACAACACCGGCGGAACTCGCAGTCTTGCTCGGGCAGCTCCGCGATCCTCGCCGCGGCATTCCGGTCCGATGAACTTCTAGCCCAGCGGGGGTGGGCCACGGCAGCAGTGCGGTGATGCCGTGGCCCCACCCCCGGGCTTGGCAGCGGGGAGGGGCGGCATGCGTAATCCAGACGCGGTCAAGCACGAGTGCGTCAACTGCGGCGCCATCACTAAAGTCAACACGAGGACCGGTCGTCTGTACTCTCACCAGCTTCCTGGGAAGATCGCTGTTTGCCCAGCATCAGACAGCGTCGTGACGAATCGTCGGCGCGGGGAACCGCCTCAACTCCCACCGTTGAGGTCGGTGTCAACCCCACCACAACAGCCGACACGGCCTGTCGCGGATGAGCCCTCGACCAGCGTGCGCACAGTTCCAGGCGGGCTGCCCAGCCTCGGAAAGCGACGCTGACTCACTGGCGGGGCCCTCTCGACCGTGCATCGCACGCCCTGGTCGCCGGTCCGCGCAAGAATGTCACCGCAAGGAGGGACGCCCCGGCAGGCGGCTGACGTCGCAGGGGGTGTCCTGGTCAGTAGAGCACGCCCAGTGCCGTGTCCGGCCGGCAGTGCATGCACGGCGGGATGTTCTGCCCCAGGGCGTCCACGGCTTGGGCCCGGGTGGCCGGGCGGCTCCGGCCGCTCTTGGCCGCCGCCCAGCAGTCCCCGGTGTGGACGGCGTCGGTGTCGAGCGGTTTAGTAGCCGACGAGGAGCGACGGGAGGCTGAGCGCCGCCTTGGGAGGAACGTCGCCCCGCGTCCCCGGCCTGGTTGATCCAGTACGTCAGTTCTATCAGTTCCTCGATGGAGCCCGTTTCGCCTACGACAGGCGGCCAACCATCGAGCTCCCCAGAGGCGCCAAAGTCCGCCCAACCGTCCGCGTGAACACCCCAGAGCGTTCCGTACTCGTCCAAGCCGTAGGCGGCACTGAGCAAGCCCTTGAGCATGCGCTCTCGCTGGTCCAACGCATCGAGCGTGCTAACTATGCGTTCGATCAACGGTTGGTACTGCTCAAGGGGAACCCCACCGGATGGCCAGCGGATCACCTTGACCTCCTCGCTGACCATGCACCGGTGGGCTTCTCAGACCGGATGGATCAAGTAGGCCAGTTCCTCAAAGAGGGGACTCCTCTTGCACGGCCAGTACCTGCGGATCTCTGATCGAAGGTAGCGACACCCCTACGCCCACTCCATGCCCAGTTCCCGCAGTGCGGCCAGTTGCTCCTGGGAGAGCTTGTCTCGCCTTGCGCGAGTGTTCGATACCCACACCCCCAGTTTCACCGGCACAGGCTCCGTCTCGCCGTCGACTCCTGTTCGTGGTGCCCACCCTCGACCTGGCCGCGCAGACCGCACTGGCCTGGCGCCGCGACGGCCACGACGAGCCCATGGTGATGGTGATCGTCTCCTCTCTAGACGCCGCCGGCCGCGATGACCTCGTTGCCGCGCGCGTTGGCTCGACCAGCGACCCGCTCGCGCTGGCAGCGGCGATGTCGGTAGTGGGGGAGGGGCCCGCCTACATCCGTGCGTTGACGGTGATCTGCACCTACGACTCCCTGAACAAGATCGAACAGACCCAGAACACCGGATACGACGTCCCGCCGTTCGACCTGGCGGTCATGGACGAAGCGCACCGGATCGCGGGCCGGGCCGACAAGAAGTGGGCGATCGTCAACGACGCGAAGCGGATCCGCGCCGACCGCCGCCTCTACATGACCGCCACGCCGAGGATTTTCGCCGCGCCGGAGCTGGCGGAGTCCGCCGACCTCACCCGCCCACGCCGCCGCCGCCCGCAGGGGGAGCAGGTGGACGCGTTCGCCAACTCGATGGACAACGAACAGGTGTACGGCAAGAAGGTGGTCGAATACCCCCTCGCGAGGGCCGTGGCGGATGGCCGCGCTGCCGATTACCGGATCGTGGTGCCCACCCTCACCGACACCGACCTGCGCCGCCGCCTGAACCTGCCCGCCCCCGGTACCACGCCCACGGGCACCGCCGCTCGGGAGACGAGTGACGACGGTGCGCTGCGCACCACCGCCCTGCACCTGGCGGTCCTGCGCGCCATGACCGAGCACAACCTGAAGAAGGTGCTGGTCTACTTCCATCTGGTCTCCGACGCCCGCCGTTTCGCCCGCGAACTCCCGCACACCCTGCGCCTGCTGGCCAAGACCGACCCCGGACTCGCGCCCGAGATCGACCCGGAGCTCTTCTTCGCCCACGGCGAGCACACCCCCGCCCAGCGCGCCGGCATCTTCGCTTCCTTCGCCGCCGCCGACATCGCGATCCTCGCCAACTCGAAGCTGATCGCCGAAGGCGTTGACATCCCCTCCGTCGACGCGATCGTCTTCGCCGACCCCACCCGCAGCGTCGTCCGCTGCGTCCAGGCCCTCGGCCGCGCCCTGCGCCTAGACGTCTCCGGCAAGACCGCCAGCCTCGTCGTCCCCGTCTACATCCCGCCGGGCGCCGACGGCGAGAACATCCTGGGCAGCGCGTACGAGCCGGTGTGGGCGATCGCCTGCGCGCTGGCCAGCCACGACCACCGCATCCTCGAACGCCTCCCCGACAAGGCCAACCGCCTCCCACGCGAGACCAGCGACGTCATCGCCCGGCGCTGGCACTTCGACTTCACCGTCCACCCCGAACGCATCGCCCAGGCGATGGACCTGGTCTCCTTCGACCCCCGCGACCCGGCCGTCTCCCGCTCCCGCCGCCTCGGCCTCGCCGCCGCCCGCTCCTACCGCGACGAGCACGGCCACCTCGACGTCCCCGCCGACTACACCGACCCCACCGGATACCGGCTCGGCACCTTCATCACCACCATGCGCGACGCGGCGAAAGCCGGCCGCCTCGACGCCGATGCCGACGCCGACTGGATTGCCGAGCTCGACGCGCTGGGCATGATCTGGGATAAGCACGACGCCGCCTGGCGCTCCCGTCTCGCCGCGGCCGCCGACTACCACCGGGTGCACGGTCACCTCGCCGCTCCCGCGACCACCCCGGTCGGCGCCTGGCTGGCCGAACAACGCCACCTTGCCACCAGACACGAACTCGACCCCGCCCGTGTGGAGGCCCTCACCGCCCTCGCCCCCGACTGGCGCCTGCCGCACGGTGCGGACTGGCACCGCAAATACCACCTGCTGCGCGCCCACCTCGCAGGCGGCGCCGACCCCGCCATCCTCACCCGCGACACCCAGCTCGGCGGCGTGAAGATCGGTTCCTGGCTGGCCCGCCAGCTCACCGCCTGGCAAGCCCTCGCCGATGGCCAGCAGCAGCTGATGACCGCCCTGGGCCTCACCCCCGAGGCGAATCCGCTCGCCTCCGTCCGCCGTACCCGCCGTACCTTCGAGCAGACCGTGCAACTGCTGGAGCTCTTCCTGCACCGCGAGGGCCGCGTCCCCGCCGCCCGCGAGAGCATCCGCGTCGACGGCGAGAGCGTCCGGATCGGCGCCTGGCTGGCCAAGGCCCGCACCAAGCACCGCGCTCGCCAGCTCCCCGACCACCACGTACGCCTGATCGCCGCCCTGTTCGAGGGGGACTGGACGGCCGAGGACGCCGTGCCGGCCGTCCTGGTGTAGACGCTCTACCGTGGGCGGGCATGAGCACGCAGGCCTTGTCAGTGCCGCCTGGCATGGTTCTGATCATGTTCGACGGACTTCATGACATCGACTGGGCGTCGATGGAGCACGCGTACGGCTCGGCCGAGGAGGTACCGGCGCTGCTCACGGCGCTGCGCTCCCCGGACGCCGAGGAACGCCGCAAGGCCCTCGACCGCTTCTACAGCGCGGTCCACCACCAGGGCAGTGTCTACCCGCCCACGGCAGCCAGCCTGCCCTTCCTGTTCGAGTTGGCCAACGACAGCGCCACGCCCGATCGGGCCGCCGTCGTCGCGCTGATGGTCAGCATAGGCCGGGAGTCCCTCGACCGGGGCTTTGAGGACGACGGCACCGAGATCGAGTACTACCCCCCGACGGGCTGCGCGCAGGCCGTTGCCTTCCTGCGCGAGCGGGGTGCGCAGTTCGCCGAACTCGCCTTCGATCCCGACCCGGACGTTCGCCTGGCCGCGATTGCCGGGCTCGGGCTCTTCCTCGACGACGCCGACCGAGCCATCGCCATGCTGCGCGGGCGGCTGGCCGCCGAGAAAGGTATCGCGGCGCGGCTTCGGATCGTGGAGGCGGCGGCCACCCTGGCACTGCGCCTGCCGACCGCGTCGCAGCAGGTGAGGGACTGGCTCGCTGATCTCGCCGCCGACCCGGTCCAGGGTCCGGCGACCCGGCTCGGCGCCCTTGTCCAGCGGGCCCGCTGTGCGCCCGACGAGATCGGCGAGGGCGTCGTACCGGCCGCCGTCGGCTTGCTGCGCGAGACCGCCCGTGCCCTACCCGTGCGGCCCATTGCATCGGGCCCGAGCCGCCCGGCGGCACCCACGGACGGCGTTGCGCCACAGATCGTCGCCGCCTTCGAGGATCTCGACCGGCACACGCGCGTGTACGCACCGACCACGGCCCTGCTGCGGACGTTCCACGACGCCCTGGGCGCCCGGGTGGCCGGGCGCACCACGGTGCTGGCGGAGCAGTTGAGCAGCCCCGACCCCGGCTCGCGCCTTGACGCGGTCCGCATGAGCGGGGAGCTGATGCGCACCTGGCGCGGGGACCACACCCGGCTCCTGATGCTGGTCGCCGACCAGCTCACCACGGCCGACCAGGAGGTCGCCGCCGAGGCCGCGACCGTCCTGGCCTCCTGCCACCCGATCGCCGCCCCAGCCCGGGAGGCCCTCGCCGCGCACATCGACACCCACCGCGCGGCGCACGGCCCACACGTATGGGCCGCACCGCAGACGCCGCTGCGCAGAACCCACCAGGAAGCCGTCCGGGCCCTGGCACGCCTCGGCGACAGGCGAGCGCTGCCGAGTCTGCTGGCCGCGCTGGACAGCGACATCGACGCATGGCGTGCGATCCAGGTCGCAGGGCATCTGCCGCAGGCAGCGGACCAGTTGGTGCCACGGCTCTGTGATCAACTGCGCCGGATCGACCTCTCCCAGCAGTGGACCGAGATGAGCGCCAACGCGATCCTCTCCGCCCTGGCCGCGCTGGGCGATCCGGCCGCGGTTCCGGAGGTCGTGGACACGCTCGGCGCCGCGATGCGTCATGAGCAGCACCGCGTCACGAAATCAGCCCTGAAGGCACTGCGGGCGTTCGGCCCAGCCGCGGCCGGCGCCAAGGACACGATCCGATCGCTGACCACCGCCACCGACGCGCATGTACGGCCTGCCGCCGTCGCCGCGCTGTGGGCCGTCGGCAGTGACCTGGCCGAGGTCATGCCGCTCCTGCTCGATCTCCTCGACGACCGCATCACCTTCCGGATCAGCGACGCGGCTGACCTGCTCGGCGAGATAGGCCCGCCCGCCGCCGCCGCACTGCCGCGCCTGCGGGACCTTCTGACGCACGACTACGAATGGGTCCGGGTGCATTGCGCGGCCGCACTCTGGGAGATCAGTGGCGAGACGGAGGCGGCGGCCGTCCTGGACGCCCTGCTGCAGGCCATGGCCAAGAACCCCGCGACGTCCAACCACGTCGTGGCCTGCCTGGACCGCATGGGCCCCCTCGCGGCACCCGCCCTGCCCCTGCTCCGCGAGCAACTGGCCCAGCCCCGGCGCGGCGGCAGGTTCCAGAGCATCGAGCACGACGAGGAACTCCAGCGGGTCGGCCGCATCCTCATCGCCCGGCTCGACCCTCCACGGCCAGAAGCCCCCGCTCCGCGAACAGCTTGAGGCTGCACGCTACCCCTCCGCCCCGGCTCGTCGGACTCAGACATGGACGGCCCGGCGACACTAACGGGGCCGGGTCGCCGGCCACGCCCTAAGGTGCCGGGCATGGCCCGTTCCTGGACACGACTGCATGAGCACCTCGGGGCTGCGCCCGGTCCCCTGGACTTCGACATGGTCGCCAAGGCTGCTGCCGACCGGCTGGCGGAGTCCGACGACCTGGACTGGAAGGAACAGCTCCCGCGGCCCCCGATCGAGGGCCGCTGGAACGAACTGGCCAAGGATGTCGCCGCGATGGCCAACACCCGCGGCGGCCTGATCATCTTCGGCGTGCGGGACACCACGTGCGAGCTGGTCGGCATCGACCCGGAGAAGGCGAATATCGAGCAGTACGCCCAGTGGGTCCGCAACCACGTCCACCCCTACCTGCCCGACCTCACCTTCACGGTCCTCACGTCGGCCGACGGCGCCACCAGCGTACTGGTGGCCGATGTCCCGGCCAGCCCCATGGCACCCCACCTCGTCTACGGCACCGCCGCCAAGGACAAGGACCAGCAGGCCGCCGTCGCCCCCTACCGCGACCGCGACCACACCGCCTGGATGACCGAACACCAACTCGAACGCGCCTACCGCGACCGCTTCACCCGCGCCCAGCGCGCCGAAGACGAAGCACACCACCTGCTCGCCCACGCTCAGGAGACCGTGGCCGCCCAGCAGAACGAACCGGCCGCCTACTTCTTCGCCCTGGCCCGCCCCGAGCGCCCGCTGCCGCGCACCGCCCCCCGCCTGACCCGCGAAGAGACCACCGCCGTCGCCCAGGCCGCCCGCCGCCGGGGCCGTGATCCGATGAGGCCCGGCCCCCTGGCCAGCCTGGAGCCCGTCACCGGCAACCCCCGGCCGGGCCTGCGTCGCTGGGTCCTCAGCACCCTTCTGCTGTCCGGCGCCCGCGAGGTCCACGCCGAACTGCACCACGACGGGACCGTGCTGCTGGCCGCCAGCGTCTCCCGGAACGCCGCGCGCAACCTCGCCGCCGATGACTTGCCCGATACGGGCGTCGCGGTGTCCGAGGACTTCATCGGCGGCTGCTGCCGCGACCTGACCACCGTCGCCTGGGAACTGGCCCGTCGGCTGCGGGTGGACAGTGCGCTGCAGCTGACCGCGACCCTCACCGCCGTCGCCCCCTTCCCCAGGACGCCGACGCCGGCCCTGGTCCCGGTCGTTACCGGCTTCGGCGACTTCACCGACATCCCCGACCACGCCCGCCACCCCATCCGGATCCAGCCCGTCACCGCCACACTGACCCCGCTCGACGAGGCCGAAGCCCTTACTGACTTTCTCGTTTGTTCTGTGGGTGTGGTGGGCTTGTTGGTGGGACCCTAATGTTGTGTCTTTCACGTCTTCGCGTGTTGCGTCCAGATCTGTCGTTCCTCCGTTGACGCGGCCGCAGTTGGCCGAGGCCCGGCGCGTACGAGCGGCTGAGTTGTTTGGGCAAGGACGCACGAGTGCTGAGATCGCGCGGATGCTGGGAGTCAGTGCTGAGAGCGTGCGGCGGTGGAGACGGGTTTGGGAGGAGGGCGGTACTGATGCCTTGCGTCGGCGTCCGGCCACCGGTCGTCCGCCCAAGCTGGGTGACGCCCAGGTCGAGCAGGTGCGGACGGCGCTGGCGCAAGGGGCCCAGGTCCATGGGTTCGAGGCCGATCTGTGGACACTGGAGCGTGTCGGCTTGGTCGTCGAGCGGGTTACGGGGGTGTCATTGTCCCGGGCGTCGATCTGGCGCCTGCTGACGGGCCGGCTGGGATGGAGTCTGCAGCGCCCCGAGCGTCGGGCGGTGGAACGGGACGAGTCCGAGATCGCCCGGTGGATCTCGCACGAATGGCCGCGCATCAAAAAAGGGCGGTGAACACACGTGCCTGGATCGTCTTCCTCGACGAATCAGGTGTCTCTTTGCTGCCCCAGGTCCGCCGCACTTACGCGCCCCGCGGCCGCACCCCGCTCCTGCGGCATCGGCTGAACTGGAAACGCGCCTCGATGGCCGCGGCTCTCGGCTACCACGCCACCGACCCCGACCGCGGACCACGCCTGTGCTTCCATCTCAAGCCCGGCAGCTACGACACCACCGCCCTCATCGAGGTCCTGGAACAACTCAAGGTGTTCTACCAAGGAGAGCGGGTGGTACTGGTCTGGGACGGACTGTCCGCCCACTGGAGCCGGGCCATGCGTGCCTGGGTCGACGAACAGGACTGGCTGACCCTGGAACGATTACCCGCTTACGCGCCCGAGCTCAATCCAGTGGAACTGCTGTGGTTGTCACTCAAGAAGCGCGAACTCGCCAACCTCGCCGGCGACCACCTCGCCGACGTCGCCGATGCCACCGAACAAGGCATCCACCGCGTCACACACAACCGGCAGCCGCCCTGGTCCTTCCTCACCCACACAGGCCTGACCATCCACCCACCAACCCCACCGAACTAAAGAAAAGATCAGTAAAGGGTGTTGCACAAGGCTGTGAGCTGGGCATCTCCTAGGTATGGCCGCGGTGTTACGTGCTGAACGGGTGTGGGTGGAGACGTTCACGGGGCTGCGGATGACGCAGTTTTCGGGTCTCTTGAAGGTGGTGCGGGAGCGGGGCGGCAACGGCACCCTGCGGGGCCGGCCGTGGTCGTTGCCGCTGGCCGAGCGGGTCCTGATGGTCGCGGTGTACTACCGCACAAACTTGACCATGCGGCAGCTGGGCCCGCTCTTCGGTGTCTCCTCGTCCACCGTATGCCGTGTGATCCAGCGGCTGGGACCGCTGCTGGCGCTCGAGCCGGTTACCCGCGCAGCCGACGCCCCGGATCGGGTCTGGATCGTGGACGGCACCCTCGTCCCGGTTCGCGACCGCGGTGTAGGCGCCTCCTCCCGAAACTACCGGTTCTCGGCAAATGTGCAGGTCATCGTGGACGCGGAGACCCGCCTCGTAGTGGCGGCGGCCCGGCCGGTACCCGGCAACACCGCCGATGCCAGGGCATGGCGGGGCTCCGGTCTGGCCGAGCACTGCCAGGGCGTGACCGTGCTCGGCGACGGCGTCTACATCAACACCGGCCTGATCATCCCGCATCGCAAACGCCCGGGACGGGCACTGCTGAAGGGCGAAGAAGAGGACAACGCCGCCCACCGCAAGGTCCGCGCACGCGTCGAGCACGTCTTCTCGCGGATGAAGAATTACAAGATCCTCCGCGACTGCCGGCAGCGCGGCGACGGCCTCCATCACGCAGTCCAGGCGGTGGCCCGCATGCACAACCTCGCCCTCGCCGCATGAACCGACGAGCCCGGCAGCCCGCTTCAGGCTGCTTGATCACAGCCTTGTGCAACACCCTTTAGGGCAGATCACCGCTTCAGGAGGAGCAATTGTCAACACTTGTGGATCAGGTGGAATTAAGGCCACAGCAGTTGCTTGGTCCACCCGTCTGGTGAAGACAGGTAGACGAGCCGGGTGTGGCGGCGCTGCTTGTCGCCCTGCCAGAACTCCACCGACTCCGGGCGCACTGAGTACAGCGTCCAAGCTGGCGCCACGAGGTCCGGCTGACTCTTGATCCGCGTGAGCGATGCCTCCACTTGCGCATCCCTCTCGGCCAGGTCCGCGAGCGGTTGCGATTGCCGACCGAGCAGGGCTTCCGCCCGTGCCCCAGCACCGCGGGCGAGGAAGTCCGCAGCGCACAGTTCAGGGGTCTCTCGCACAACCGGTCCGCGCACCCGGACCTGTCGGGCGAGCGGTGCCCAGTAGAAGGTCAGCGCCGCATAGGGGCGGGCAGCGAGCTCGCGGCCCTTGAGGCTGCTTGCGTCCGAGGCGAACTGCCAGCCCTGGGGGCTCACGTCTTTGAGGATGAGTACGCGGGCGGTCGGATCACCGCTGGCGTCCGCCGTGGACAGCGTCATGGCATGCGGCTCCTTCACCCCAGCGCTCAACGCCTTGAGCAACCACTCGGTGAACAGCTCGACCGGTGTGTCCGGTGTAATCGATGGGTCGAACCCGGGAAGCTCGCCGGCGAAGACCTCAATGTCCCGCAGCGTCTGACGCAGGTTGGTCACACCGGTCACGTTCCACTCCCTCAGTCGTGATCACTCAAGTCGAACTGAACCTATCAACCTGCATGATTCACAAGCCTTTTGAAGTTGATCACGCCGCTGCAGCCCCAGGACGTTCGACAAGGTGGCCGTGAAGATCCTGCGCGACTGCCGCCTGAAGGGCGACGGCGTCCACACCGCCCTGCTCGGCGTAGCACGCCTGCACAACCTGCTCCAGGCCGCGTAGCCCGTCCCACCCCGGCCCGGACCTGGGCATCCCCCGTCCCAGAGATCAATTGCGGGACAGCCCTTAGTCGGACCGGCACCGGCTCTCCACCACCATGGTGCTGCGGGGTACGGGCCGCCTTCCTTCGCGTTCGACCCACTGTGCCAGGGCGGCGAGTCCGCGTTGGAAGGCCGCCCGTGCCTTGCTCCCGGCCTTCCCTGGGCCTTTCCGTGCTCGTGGCGGCTGGGGCGGGGGACGGCGTCTCCTCCGGTGTCACGCTCAGCTGGGTCAGCCGTTGCTGCTGTTCGGGAGAGCTGCTTCCAGGTGCTGGGCCGTTTCTGCTGTTGGAGCCATCGTCCGAGGTCGTCGCCGTCGAGGTGGACGCCGGGTGCGATGTCGGGGAGTCGGCCGCCTGGTGCGTCGGTGGCGAGCTCTACGCCATCACCGCCCCCTCCACCAGCACTACTACGGCACCGCCGTGTTCACCGGCGGCCCCGACCCCCAAGGCGACACCGCCGGCCTCACCCTCGACCGTTGCGCCGCACTCCTCAAACTCGCCGGAATCGACGTGCCGACGAGACTCTCACTGGAGGTACGCGCCTGAGACGGCAGCGGCTGCGAAAGAGGTGCCCCAGATTTTTGCCTCGGCACCGGTGGGGCCGTTCGGTATCTGTAGGTGCGTCAGATCGCCCAGCGGGTCGGACTCCTCTCCCCCGTAGGCCATTGCGCTGATTGACCCAGGCGGGGGCGTGGAATTATATTCCGCGTGCTGCGAGTTTCCGTCCAAAGCAAGGGCAACAATGGCACCGTGGAGTCGAGCCGGATAGCCGCTTGGTTTGTCCTTGTTGTTGCCCGCTGCAGCGACAAGAACCGGTAGGGTGCCTCGTGTTTCGCGACCGCATGCCAGCACGTAGTCGATGCTCCTGCCTAGGGCGGAGTCGCACGAGCCTGACACCGGACTCGAAAGGCTGGCATTGATCAGGTCATACTTTCCGGAGAACAGAGCCCAGATCAGAGCGGAGATCACCTCGTAAGAATGCCCTTCGCAGCGTCGGTTCAGTACCCGGATGGGACGAATGTCCGCATTACTGTTCACGGCTCGGATTGCGTGAGCGACTGCGGTTCCATGACCGTGCAGGTCGTCCGACGGCGCGGTCACCGGACCCTTCCTGTCGCAGCCAACGAAATCGATCATGTCAGCCTCATGGTCAAGTAGTCCGGTGTCCAGCACCGCGACGCGTGATCCACTGGCCTTCCCGTCAACGGGAAGGTCCGAAGTACTCCTGACGAGCCACTGAAGTTTCTTCGGTTCGAACTCGAGATTACTCGTCCTGGCCGTAGGTGGAAAAACGTTATTCCAACGAAGCGCCGGCTTTCGCTCCTCAGGAGCCCGCTTGTTGAGACCCTTGATCCAGGGACGGTGGGGGCGCTTTTCGGGAAGATCATGGTTGCTTTTGATTTTGATGGCCGCGCTGAAGGGGTATCCGGGCTCCCACATGAGTTGCGGAAGCGCCGGAATTGCCTGTTGCCTGTTACCCGCTGTCAACTCTGCCTGCAGGGCTGCCGTGATATGGACACCCAAGTTTTGCTGATGGAAAGTAACAGCGACCTCTGGTACGTCCGGATTGCCGAATATGCGGTCGACGTCTTCGCTCATGTGCCCGAATTCGATAGGAATGGGACGGCTCACTTCGAATGTGCGTGGCGCATTCAGTCGCTCCCATACTTCTAGCATTTGTTTCATTGCCCACCGTGGCCCGACTACTGTGGAGTAAGCGGCGCTGGCATCGCACATGGTTGCCTCCCTGGTGCCGCGGCACGCTGGCACCTCATAGAGACCCATTCGCTCGACCAGCTGGCCGAGTAGCGGTTGCCTGACAGAACGGCGCCGCCCCAGGCTCTCACTCATGACAGACGTGCCCTATCTACCAGGCAAGCACATCGTGACGGATGAGCAACTCGTCGACTGGGAAGTGGATCGCGTTGAAGACATCGTCGCGGCTGTTGCAGGACCATGCCCGGGCTGCGGACACCCAACTCGCCAAAAAGTAGAGCAAACGGCTCTGGCCACGGGGCAGTCTGGCGCAGCAGGACGAGCCCTGCCGAAGAAGGACCGGCTAACCGTGGTGTGTGAATGCGCCTGCGATCTTAGCCATACCGACGGAGCAGAGCCACCCAGTCACTGGCAGAGCTGCGGAAGGTGGTGGCTGGTCACCATCAGGCTCAGTCCCGATAGCGATGGACAACCCGTGTGTGCCGCCTTGGACGATTCGATGCTGGAGGCTGCCCAGGCGGCACGGAAGGCGATGGCAAACGACGAAACGCATATTCGCTCTGCGTCGGAGAAATGGATTGCGGCGATCACCGCATTGATCGGACTCTTCGGGCTGGCAGGACTCGTCGCCGGCAAAAATAGTTTCTCGGGCCTACCCAACACAGCACTGTATACGGTCGCTGGAGCTGGATGTATGGCCGTGCTCGCTGCTGCCGGAGCCATCATTCTGGCCAACCGCGCAGCCTACGGGTGGCCGACGGTGGTCGATATCAGCAACGATGAGGCACTGGAACGCTGGTACGTCAACCAGCGAACCATCGTCGAAAAGGCGGCACAACGACTCCGCACTGCAGTCCGTCTTTCTCTGCTGTCCCTGGTTTCCCTCATGGTGATTGTGGGCTGTAATGTGCTCTGGCCGCGAGGACTTGCGGTTCAAGTCACCCGGGTCGGGGGTGGCGGAGTGTGCGGAACGCTTATTAACACCGCAACACCCGCGCAGCTGCGTATCAAACGACCAAACGGTGACGTTACCACGGTAAGTGCAGCCGATATAAAATCCCTCGTCGTAGCTCCCGGCTGTTCGTAAACCGCCCACCGACATCGGGCGTCGCCCGGGTACGGGCCCCGAACACCTACTGACCTTCAAAGCGTGGTGTCGTAGGGGCTGACGTCTCATGATCCCTGCGGTATGCCGACTGCATGAGGTATGCGCAAGGGGGCGGACTGACCGACGAACGGCGGGCCTTCCGCGAAAAGTTGAGGGTGGAGGCGGCTGCGCGGTTCGCCCTGGGCGACGAGAGCGCGGTCATCGCGCACGACCTGCGGGTCAGCGTCCGATCGGTTCAGCGGTGGCGCAGGGCCTGGTCGCAGAACGGGTCCAGGGCCCTGGCCTCCAAGGGACCGGCATCGCTGCCGCTGCTCGGTGACGAACTGTTCGCCGTGCTCGACCGGGAGCTGGCCAGGGGACCGGTGGCACACGGCTGGCCGGACCAGACCTAGACCTTGTCGCGGATCAAGACGCTGATCGGGCGACGGTTCCGCAAGAGCTACACCGTGCAAGGGGTGGCCGCCCTGCTCAAGCGGCACGGATGGAGCTGCCAGGTCCCCGCCCGGCGGGCGATCGAGCGGGACGAGAACCTTGTGGCCGGCTGGGTGAAGGAGACCTGGCCGAGCGTGGAAGGACCGTGGCGGCGCTCGACGCCTGGCTCGTCTTCGAGGACGAGGCCGGATTCTCGATGACGCCGCCGACCACCCGCACCTGGTCCCGCCGCGGCCACACCCCGGTGATCCGCGTGCGGGGCCGCTCCCGCCGCCGCTTATCGGTGGCCGCCCTGGCCTGCTACAAACCCGGCGAACCCTCGCGGCTGATCTACCGGCCCTGCCCGGACGCCCGGCCCGACGGACGCAAGAGCTTCTCCGCCGACGCCGGCCACAAGGCCGCCAATCGAACGCGCCGCCAACTGTGCCGTGAGGAACTCACTACCGCAGCGGCCACGTCGACGACGGCGGTCAGACGACGGGCGGAAGAAGACACGGATCGCCCCGGCCGTCCTCGGCGACGCGGCGGTACAGCTACCTGGGCAACCTCGTTGTCGCGCTGCGGACGGCGTTCACCGTGACGGAGGACCTCGCCGGCGCCAGCGGCTGTTCATGGAGTTGGCCGCGGAGAAGTGCGAGCGTGTCCGCGCTTGACCGGTTCGCCCACCTTTGCGGCCGGTTGAACGGCCCTAGCTATCGTCCGAACAGGCGCCCGAAGAACCCCGTCGGCAAGCCCGACAGAGCAATCGCCTAGCACGCGGCGAGGAGGACGGCGAGGGCGCCTGCTGGGTCGTGAAGCGGGCGGGCACCATCAGTAACGACGCGATGTGTTCCATGATCGACGGGGTCTACCTTTGCCCAGCTAGGCGAGCCGATGCCCATCTCGACTTCTAGGCCGGAGGCCGTGGAATAGCGTCGCTCTGTGATCGCTCCCCACGACTGGGCACGGATCAGCTGGCCCAGCCCGAGCTCGGTGGCCCAGGTGTCGCTGTTGAGATAACGGGATTCGTCGGTGGTGAGCAGGACGAGGTCGACGTCGGAGTCGGGTCGGGCAGCGTCGCGGGCGCAAGAGCCGACCAGGAGCAGACCGACGACGTCTTCGCGATTCTTCGCCCAGCGGGTGATGCGATCGATGACCTCGTCAATCTCTTCGATCCGCTCCGGCGATGCTGCCGGACTGTCACGGACCACCGGAATGCCCTTGTTCCCATAGTCGGTGCCTGCTTCCCGGCCATGCTACGGCGCGTCCCGACCTGGGGTATTACGTGAACTCAGCCCTGGGGAATACGCGACGTTCCACACCATCACGGCCGGCCTGTACCACCCCGGCCACCTGGTGCGCCTCCTGGCCGTCTTCGCGGCCGTGCTGGGGGTTCTCACTGCCATGCTCGCCCTCGCCGCGGCCTTCGCCCCCACCGCCACCACCCGCACCACCCTCGACCTCCTGCTACGCCTGGTGCCCTGGTACACCCCGCCCAGCTGATAACGTCTTCCTTCTCTCGGCTCTGTGGTGCGTCCGGTGGTGGCTTGATCGCGGGGTGGTGGGTGGGCGCCGTCGCTACGTTGAGCGCCTTCGCACCCTGGGGAGGGTTCGGTTGGGACAGCGGGTCACGCTGGGGCGGGACTTCCGACGGTTGTGGGGCGCCTACGCGGTCAGCGCGGCGGGGAGCGCCGTCGGCATGGGGGCGTTGCCGCTGGTTGCTCTGCTGGTGCTGGATTCCTCGGCGTTCCAGGTGTCCCTGCTGGCCGCGATGTCTGCCGTGGCGAGCGCGGTAATCGCTCTGCCGCTCGGTGTGCGGATCGAGCACCAGTACAAGCGGCCGGTCATGATTACCGCCGATCTGGCCCGCTGCGCGGTGCTGGCGAGCATTCCCGTCGCCATGGCTTTCGGCCGGCTCACCTTCGCCCAGCTGTGTGTCGTCGGCATTCTCCAGACGGCGGCGTCCGTCGCGTTCGACGCGGCAAGCGGCGCGCACCTCAAGGCACTGGTCCTGCCCGAGCATCGCTTGCGTGCCAACAGTGTGTTCGAGACCACCAACTGGATCAGTGTCAGCGCCGGCCCGCCTGTCGGCGGGCTCCTGGTCGGGGCGCTGGGCGCGGCCGCCACGCTGGTGGTCGACGCCCTGTCCTTCCTCGCCTCGGCCCTGGGCATCGGCCGCATCAGGCAGCCCGAACCCGTGCCACCGGCACGCGCCGCCACCTCTCACCTGGGCCGGGACATCGCCGCCGGCTGGCACTACCTCCTCCACCACCCGGTACTGCGGCCGCTGTTCTTCAACGCTCTGCTCTTCGGCGGGTCCGTCATGATGGCATCGCCGCTGATGGCGGTGCTCATGCTGGATGACCTCGGTCTGGCACCGTGGCAGTACGGACTCGCCCTGGGGCTGCCGTGCCTGGGCGGCGTGCTGGGCTCACGCCTGACCCCACTGCTCACCCGGCGATTCGGACAGCGCCGGATTCTGCTGCTGTCCGGTGCCGCACGCACGCTCTGGACGATCCTGGTGCCGTTGACGCCGTCCGGTGCTCTGGGCGTGTTCGTCATCGTGGCTGCCGACTTCGGCCTGCTCTTCTCCGCCGGGGTCTTCAATCCGTCGTTCACCACGTATCGCATGGAGGCCACGCCGGACGCGTTCATGTCCCGCGTCGGCATCTCCTGGTCGGTCGGCGCGAAGACGTGCCAGGCCGCCTTCATGATCGCCGGCGGCCTCATCGCCGCTGCGGCGGGAGTCCGCGGCGCACTGCTCATCGCCGGCCTGCTCTGCATGGCGAGCGCGCTGCTCCTGCCCTGGCGACAGGCGCGCATCTCCACCGGGCAGGTTTCAGCGCCCACGACGGAAGCGGTTCCGTCCCCGGCCACGGATAGTCCCTCCGCGTAGCGGTTTTGCCGGATTGCAGAGGCGCGGCCCGGGCGCCCAGGCGGCTAGGCCCATGCGATGCCGAGTTCTCGGAGTGCGTCGCGTTGTTCGGCGTTGAGTTTGTCGCGCCGGGTCTTGATGTTGCTGTACCAGATGCCGAGCTTGGCCTCCGTCCCGTCGGGCAAGATCTCCACCACCGTCCGGGGGTACGGGCCGCCGGCCTTCCCGTTCGACCCACTGCGTGAAGGCCGCCGAACCGCGCTGGAACGCCGCCTGAGCCTTGCTCCTGGCCTTGCCCGGGCCCTTCGTCGCGCTCGTGGCGGCGGAGGCCGGGGAGGGCGCCTCCACCGGCGTCACACCCAGCTTGGAGAGCCGTTGCTGCTGCTCGGTGGAGAGCTGCTTCCACGTGGCCGGCTTGCGCTGCTGCTGGAGCCATCGTCCGAGGTCGTCGCCGTCGAGGAGGACGCCGGGTGCAATGTCGGGGAGCCGGCCGTCCGGCTCGTCGGCGGCGAGGTCTGCGAGGTGGCGCTGGTGGGGCTGGTGGCGCTGCCAGTCCAGCGCCCAGGGGCAGTTCCAGTCCTCGTCAATCCCGGCGAGCTGCTCGGCCCGGGTGGTGGCGGTCGATCTGGCGAACGCATCACCTGGAGGCGGGGCGGTTCCGGCGGAGCTTGTAGGCGACACGGAGCGTCACGCCGCCGAAGACCAGCAGTGTGCCGAAGAGCAGGATGTACCAGCGTGGGACGTTGACAAGGGCGCCCCACATGGCCCAGGCCAGGGCGGCCATACCGATGACGATGGTGGCGACGTATTTCCAGGATCCGGCTACCGATGGCCACTGGTCCGTTTCTTCGGCCGGTGTGGTGCTGTCCTTCTTGGCAAGACCCGGTGGCCCTGCCGGGTCAGCGCCGCTGCCAGCTTCCGGGTCGACTTCGTCGTCCAGCGCAGCGGCGACATCGGATCGCCCCCGCTCGTCGGGTTCGACCAACGCAAGCAGCGCTGGCCGCAGCCCCGCATCCAGCTCGGTCGCTTTCTTCCGGCCCCCGCCAGGACGACGGACTCGCCCCAACGGGGCCTGTCCAAACTCTAGTTCAGCCACTCCGCGCGATACCGTGCCCTCCCGAACCCCGGCCGCAGCAGCAACGAGCCTGATCCCGCCATGCCCCAGCGACCGCGCTTCCGCCCCTATGGCCAGCCGACGCTGACGCTCGTCCAGGTGCGGCAACAACACCTGGAACTTCGCAGCCAGGACGGCCTCGATCCCCTCCGGTCTCCCCATACCAGACTCAGAGCCGGATGCCACGACTTGTTTCCCGGCAAGCCCTAAGCCCGCTCCAAGGCGCCTTCACCGCGATCCACGCAGACTTCTGGTCACAGCAGGCATCTTGCCTGGTCCGTTTAGCCGTCAACCGATGAACATCGCTGGGGTGAAGGCGGTTTCCGAGATGCACGACGGCCAAAGCTAGCGCAGCATCGAATGCAGGGGCATCGGTTCGACCGGGATTCGCCGACTGTAGTCAACAATCACCCGTCGAGCACTCCAAGATCATAAGCGAGACCAAGCAGGCCCTTCAATGGTCAATCGCTCACCGCCCAGGCATGTCCTGGGAATCCCGCCATCAGTAGAAAGCGATGGGGTGATTCGCTATGTCCAACAATCAACCGACGGGTTTTCCTGCACCGCTCCAGAGTTTCGAGCCTGCTGTCGAACTGCTCCAGGAGGCACCAGAAGAAGACGTCAGGAGTGGGCTCGACTCGACGCTCCATGAAGCCGAGGTGCAGGCGGCCGGTGACGCCAAAGTTGCAGAGGCACAGCCACCTCCCATCGTGTCGGCGGAAGAAGTGCCGCAGACCACTCTCGTAGAGCGGTGGCGCAAGCACATAGAGGCGTCTCAGCAGCGAGGAGCATGATCATGCCGTATGTCCGCAATAGTCATTCCTCGACGATCCAGGTGGTGGGAATGTACTGGGATCCGCAGAGATGCGGGCAGTATGGAAACTACCGGACCATGGGCTGGTGGCGCATCAAGCCCTACGAGCGAATCCTCCTCGCACCCAACAATCAGCAGTTCTTCTACTGGTACGCCGAGTCCGACGACGGCTACAAGTGGGAGGGCCGCTACGGGCCCGTCTACACCTATCTGTACCCATTCGACTCCTGCCTTCAGATCGGCTCAACCGGAGCGTGGAAGACGGTGACGATGCGTCCGCACGACCAGTACGCCTATCCCGGTGGCGTGAACGTGGACATCTGAGCCCGCCACGTGCACGAAGTCAGGAGCATCACCATGACCGCTCAACAGGAAAAGGAAGCTCTGCGGTACTGCGCCCAGCCCCCGGAGAGAATCCCCACACTGCCCTCGGACCTCAGCCTTCCGCGGACCAGGGCGATACTGGCCATGCACTCGAAGTGGGTGAACGGCACCCAGTTGCGGTACAGCTTCCTCAACGGTGCCGACGACGGCGCGGCAAAAGCGTGGTTGACCGAGGTCCACAACGGTTTCGAGGAGTGGGAAGGCCTTGGCATCGGACTGAGGTTCCGCCCCGAGGACAACCCTGCGGAATCGGAGATCCGGATCACTTTTGCCGATGACGGATCCTGGTCATACGTCGGCACGGACTGTCTCGGCATCGGCGTCGAAGAGGCCACGATGAACTTCGGCTGGGACCCGACCTCGCCCTACGGCAAGGCCACGGTCCGGCACGAGATAGGGCATGCGATCGGCTACTGCCATGAGCACCAGAATCCGTTCGCCGGCATCGAATGGAACGTAGACAACGTCTACAACTACATGGCAGGCCCGCCCAATTTCTGGCCCCATGAGACAACCTACAACAACATCATCCGCAAACTCTCCACGGACCAGGTGACCGGTTCGCGCTGGGACGTGCAGTCCATCATGGAATATGGCTTCGGACCCGGTCTGATCAATCGGCCGGAGGAATACCGGAACGGCATTCCTTCTCCGCTCAAACTGTCTGAGCAGGACAGGGAGTACGCGCGCTCGTGGTATCCGCCGCTGGCCCCTCACATGGACGAGCTGAAGCCGTTCGAGTCGTCGGTCCTTACCCTCGCTTCAGGAGAACAGGCCGACTACGAGGTCATCCCGGAGAAAAGCCAGAAGTACCAGTTCGGCACGTTCGGAGACGCCGACGTGAAGATGGTCCTCTTTGAGCAGGCCGATGACGAGAACCTGCGCTACGTCACCGGCGAGGACGACAGCGGCGAGGACCGCAACGGCCGCTTCGAGGTCAAACTCTTCAAGGGGCGCCGATATGTCCTGCGCGTCCGGATGTACTCCACGTGGGGTTCTGCGAACGCGTCGGTCATGTACTGGTGACCGCAAGCAGGAGAGAGCGGGGACCAGTGAGACTGGGCCCCGCTCTTTATTCGGGCAGATCCGGTGGCGGAAGACGTTCCTGCGCCGTCCGACGTTCTGGCGCCGACCAGCGGGCGCTCTCGAACGCGCCGGCACCGCCGCTGGAGCCGTGGCCCATGTCGGAGTTCATCCGCAGTCGATCGTCCCCGGCATCCAGTTGGAGTACCTCCCGAAGGAGTTGGGCTTCGGCTCGGGCATGACCTGCTGGCGACGTCTGCGGTACTGGAACGAGGCCGGCGTGTGGCAACGGCTCCATGAGGTCCTGCTGGCCGAACTGAACGCAGTCTCCCGGCTGGACTGGTCCCGCTGCATGGTCGACTCTTCCCACGTCAGAGCGCGAAAAGGGGGAGCCACACGGGCCCCTCGCGGTGCACACGCCGAGCCAGGTCGCCCCGGCGTCGAGCGCCGCGCGGGCGATGTCGATCGCGTGCCCGTAGGCGTCGGCCTTGACGACGGCCATCACGGCGGTGGCGGGCCGGCTGACGGCTTGTCGGACGACGCGTGTGTTGTGCGCGACGGCCGACAGGTCCACCAGCACGTTGAGGTAGCGACGCGGAACGATCGACCGAGCCTCCATAGTCAAATCCATTCGTAGCGGTCGGCGGACTGCTGTTCTCCCTTCGCCGCGTCGCGGGTGCTCAGGCGGCCTCGGCCGAAACCAGCCTCGGTCGGGCCGCTTCGCGCAGCAGCAGGGTGGTGGCCACGCTGCCCACTCCGGTCAGCGCGATCGCGACGCCGACCGGCACGAACTCGGCGAACACGCCGAACACCAGGGGGCCGACGCCCTGGATGCTCATGGTGGTGGTGTTCAGCAACGCGAAGCCCTGGCCTTGGAGTTCGACGGGAACGGCTTCCAGGAAGCGCCGCTGCAGGCCGAGCAGGTAGGCGGAGCCGGTGCCGGTGACGACGTAGGCGGCGGCGACCGCCGGATAGGGCAGGTCCAGGGCGAGCGTGAGCGAGGGGGTGCCCATCACCAGCAGCAGCGGCAGGACCAGCCATTCCCGGGTGGCGGGCGCGAACGCCCGGCCGATGACGACGTCGCCGATCAGCATGCCGACCGAGGTGGCGGCCAGCAGGACGGCGGTCTGCTGGGGGCTGAACCCGCGGTGCGCGCTGTACGGGATGAGCAGGCTGCCCGCCGCGGCCAGGTAGGCGGCGGGCAGGCACTGCACCATGATCAGCTTGAGCACGCCGGGGCTGGCGACCAGCGCCGCGTTGCCCCGCAGGGTCCGGCGCACGATCGACCCGCCGCCCGTCACCGGCGCGCTCGCGCGGGGCGCCCGGGCGGGCGACAGGAACAGCCGGCTGGTCGCCGCGGCGACCAGGTGCGCCCCGGCGGTGACCAGCATCGTGCGCTCCACGCCCAGCCAGACCACCAGCGTCCCGCCGGCAGCCATGCCCACCATCTGCGCGGAGACCGCGACGATGTAGGACAGCGAGCGCCCGAGGACGTAGGTGTCGCCGGTGAGTGCTTCCGCGAGGACCCTGGCCGTGGCCCCGGTGGTGACCGGGGTCAGGCAGGCCACGCCGGCGACCAGGACCAGGCTGGCGGCGACCGGGAGGTGCCCGAACGCGAGCAGCAGCCCGACCGCGCACTGGAGGGCGTAGCCGGTGCTGATAAGGGTGCGCGGGGTGAACCGGTCCGCCATCGCGGCGAGGAACAGGCCGCCGGCGGCCTGCGGCAGGAAGTTGATGGTCATCGTCACCGCGGTGAGCAGCGGCGAGCCGGTCCGGTCGTACACCAACACCGCGAGTGCCACGGCCCGCAGGGTGTCGGACATGACGCCGAGCAGCCGGCCGGCGAAGACGGCACGGAACTGGGCGACCGCGAAGACCTGGCCGTAGGTGGCCTTCACGGTGAACTGATCGGTCATGGGCTGGGTACTCCCGGAGCCTTCCTGGGTCGTTCTACGGGTTGATCGCACTGATCCGGGTGGGCAGGGTCCGCCACACCTCGGGGGTGTAGAAGTGCCCGCCGGGCAACTGGTCGTGCCGGTAGGAGCCGAGGGCCAGCTCCTTCCACTGGGCGGGCGCGTCGGCCTCGATCACCACGTCGTCGGCGCCGGCGAGGAACTGCACCGGCATGGTGACGCCCCAGGGCGCCGTTGTGGTGGAAGGTGTCGCGCACGGCGATGTCGGCGCGCATGATCTCCACCGCCATCTCCAGCAGGTCTGGGTCGCCGAGCACGTGTTCGGCGACCAACCCGTGGGTGCGCATCCAGGTCATCAGGTCCTCGTCGGTGTCCTGGCGGGCCGGGAACATGTCGCGCGGGGTGAGGCCGCGGGCCGGGGCGTTGCACGAGGACACCACCAGGGCGTCGGGGACGGAGCTGTTCCGGGCCTCCAGCCGGGTGGCGACGTCGAAGGCCATCCAACCGCCCATGCTGTGGCCGAACAGGACGTAGGGGTGGTCTCCGACGGCGGAGACGACGGTGCGGGTGGCGTCCTCGGCGAGCTCGTCCCAGGTGGTGGCGAAGTCCTCCATGAAGCGGCCGTCGCGGCCGGGGTAGCAGACCAGCGCGAGGTCCACGTCCGGTGCGACGACCTCGGCCCACGGGTGGTAGGGCCCGGTGCCGCCGCCGCAGAAGCCCAGGCAGACCAGGGTGGTGGCGGCGTCGTCGAGCTGTTTCGGGCGGATCACGGTCGGTCACGGTGAAGCGGGCGGACAGCGGAGCCGTCTCCAGCGCGTGCACCTTCCAGCCGCGGGCCTCCAGACCGGCGCGGAGCGTGGCCGCGATGTCGACCATGGGCGCCGGGTTCTCGGTTGCGACATCAAGATCCTGGCTCGGGCGGTTCACGAGACGGTGCGCTCGTACGGCGTAGCCGCCGGTGAGAACCAGCGGATACTGCGATCCGAGCGCGATCACATCCGCCAGGAGCCGCGTGTGCAGCTCCGGCATCTCCATCACGCCGCTGACCGGCTGCGGGCAGCGAGCTGCGGGAACACCTCTCCCCACACCGAGCGCACCGTGCGACCGACGAGGGTGCGCAGCACCGGCCACATCTGCAGAAGAAGATCCCGGTTAAGAAATCGCTCCAGATCGTCGCGCAGGCCCTCATGCAGAACAGTCCGGTACAGGCCCATGCGCTGACGAGGCTTGCCCAGGTCGTAGACGGTCATCCCCGACCAAGCCACGTGCAGCGGCAGCTCCACGACCCCCTCGATCGGGCCGCGCAGCTCCTCCAACGACTCCGGCAGACGCAGCCGGAACTTCTCCCGGTACAGCGCGAAGTCCTCGGCGACCGCACCCGAGAGGTCGCTCGGCGAGGAGGCGAGGTGCTCTGGGCTGAAGGACATGCACCCATTATGGCGGCAGGGAACTGGCGACGGTCAGTTCCGTGAGCTCACGTCCGCAGCAAGCGGGACGGCCGTGTAAGACGGAACCCGCCGGCTGGGTCGGGCTATATCAGCAGGCGCCACCTGACCTGGACGCCCGTCTCGCCGGGGCAGGGCGGTGTCGTTCAGAGGATCTGTCTGGTTTGGTATTGGTTCAGATAGCTGGTGTGGTTCTTGAGTTCGTGGACCAGGATCGAACGGAGGCACGCGCAATCTCCGGGTGATCAGGAGGCGTCGAGTCCCTGATCGCCGTGGCGGTGCTTGATGCCGCCCAACCTGTTTCCAATGTGCGGCTCCCTACAGGTGCATGCCGCAGTACAGGTGTCGTTGTGGCCCGGCGTCGCGGGCTAGTTGGCCGAGGCGTTCCAAGAAGTCGGCCATGAGCCTTGGGTCCTCCCCGCCACCGTCTTCCGTGTGGGTCCATGCGGTGGCGGTTTCCAGCAGGCGCTCCGGGGTGGCCGCTACTAGGGCGTCGCGGAGGGTGTCTGTGAGCGCGACGAGCCAGGGTCCGTCGTGCTCGGGGTCGTTGAGCAGTTCGCAGAAGCGGGGGTCGGCTTCCACTTGCTCCTCGGATACTCCTGTCAGGTGGGCTTCGACGGTGAGGAGGATTAGGTAGGGGTCTGCCCCTTTGAGGCCAGTCGTGCCGAATGGGTCGGCCATGCTGTCGTCTTCGAACAGGGCGAGGGCTTGTGGGTCGTCGGTGGCCGCGTAGTAGTCGTAGATGTTTCCCATGGCTGGATCGTGCCAGTCTGGGGCAGCGTCGTTCAAAAGTGCTGTCGGATCGGATCAGGTGATGTCGGGGGTCGTTAGGGGTCGCGTGGCGTCGCGGCTGTGTTTGCGCAGGCCGGCGGCGATGTTGTCGTAGCCGGCGAGGCGGAGGGACGCGGGAGTGTTCCGGAGCTGCAGGCGGCGATGGACAAGCTCGGCGCGTCCTCCCCCTACCGCCTCACCCCGCCGGTCGGTGCCGGATGCTGGGTGCAGGTGCACCCTGCGCCCTCACCCTGATGCGCAACGGCTCCGGCCGCCGCCGAGGGTGCAGGCGACCGTCCTGGTCGCCACCCTCAACGTGCGGCCGTGATCAGTTACAGGGAGGGGCCGACCTCCTCACACCCACCGACCGGCGCGGCCTGACCCCGCTGTTCTGGTCCCACGCGCGCCCGTACGGCGAGGTCAACTTCGACAGAGTGCCCGCCTCACTCACTGCCGTCACTGTGCCTGGCCCCGCGCATCGGAGGATGAGGGGCTCGGTCAAAGCACTCCCATCGCGAGTCAGCCTGAGCGACGATGACGAGATGACGTTGAAGCGGGTGGTGTTGGTCGTTACGTGCGTGGTGGTCGCTGTCCTGGGGTGGATGTTCGCCGTCTCGCAGTGGGAGACAGCGAGCCGGATTGCTACGGTGGCCTCCGCTCTCGCAGGTGTGGCAGCGGTGGGCATCGGAATCTGGGCAGCGCTGCCTGGCGCCAGCCAATCGGCCATTGTCGTTCGCGAAACCAGTACCGCCAAGACAGCGGGCGAGGGCAATGCGGTCACGGGTTATCGAGGGAGCGGATCTGGGCGCTCCGTCACCGTGGAGCGAACAGGTGACGCCGAAGCGACCGGAGATGGCGACGCCATCAGCGGGTACAGCGAGAAGTAGTCCGTGGCAGCAGGGGGGCGGCATGGCCGGACGGCGGGGTATCGAGGTTCGGGACACAGGTAAAGCGACGTCCGGGCCAGCAGGAGTATCGATCAGCGGATATCACAGCGGCGACATCACGACTGTGCACGTGCATGGGCGGGAGCCGGTTCCATGGCCGCACCAGGTCGGTGTCCTTCCCCGCGAAGCTGAGGCCTTCCAGAGACGAGACGAGACCGACCAACTGCGGGCCGCGGTGACCAACAGCGGCACCGCGGTGCTGTGCCAGGTGCTACGCGGAACCGGCGGCGTCGGCAAGACCCAACTCGCCGCCCACTACGCGCGGCAGGCGTGGACCGGGGACGAATTGGATGTGCTGGTCTGGGTCAGCGCTAGCAGCCGCCCCGCCATCGTCTCCGCCTTCGCTCAGGCTGCCGAAGAACTCCTCGCCCTAGAGCCTGGCGACCCCGAGCGATCCGCACAGGCGTTCCTGAGATGGCTTGAACCTAAGCCGCCAGGATCCCAGCCCGTGTGCCGGTGGCTGGTCGTACTGGACGATGTGGAAGACCCCGCTGACGTGAACGGGCTGTGGCCGGCGAAGAATCCGTACGGCCGCACGGTGGTCACCACGCGGCGCCGCGATGCCGCTCTACCTGGACTTCGGGTCGCCCTCGGGGTATTCACTCCGGATCAGGCAGTCGCGTATCTGGTTGACTTCCTTGCCGAACACGGACGGCACGATGACCCGGACGAGCTCCGCGCGCTGGCCCAGGACCTCGGATACCTACCGCTGGCCCTCTCGCAGGCTGCTGCCTACATCCTCGATGCCGACATTCCCGTCGGCTGCTCGCGGTGTACTAACCGGCAGTGCCCCAGCTACCGCCGCCGGCTCGCCGACCGCGCCACCAGCCTCGCCAGCATGCTGCCCGAGCCCGGGACGCTGCCAGACGACCAGAACACCCCCGTGGGCGCTACCTGGTCGCTGTCAGTCGAACGCGCTGACAATCTCAACCCCGCCGGCCTCGCCCGCCCCATGCTTCAACTCATGGCCATGCTGGACCCGAACGGCTTTCCCCAGAGCGTCCTGACCAGTGGCCCCGCCCGGGCCTTCCTTGCCGTGCATCGGGCTCGGGCCATAGCCGACCAGAGCGCCACGGACGAAGTGACGGAGGTTGACGCGTGGGGCGCGCTCCGCGCCCTGCACCGTCTGAGCCTTATCGACCACGATCCCGACCGTCCACACCAATCAGTGCGCGTTCACCAACTGATCCAACGTGCCACTCGCGATGCTCTCAGTCCTCAGGACCAGGGCACGACTGCCCGTGCCGCCGGTGACGCCCTACTTGCGGACTGGCCCGAGGGCAAGCTTGCGTATACTCCGCTGGCTCAGAACCTGAGAGTCAATGCGCAAGCCGTCATCCACTGCGCTGGAGACGCCCTGTTCAGTGGCGGCAAGTCCCACCATCTTCTGATGCACGCAGGCGCTAGCTTGAGCGAAGCAGGTCAGTTCACCGCTGCGGCAAACTATTTTCAGGATTTGGTGAGCAAGACTCGGGCATCTCTAGGTCCGGATCACCCTGACACCCTTGATGCTCGGGACCACCTTGCCAAGAACCTAGGTCAGGCTGGCGATGCACGCGGGGCGGTAGAGGTACTAGGCGAACTACTGACCGATCGGCTGCAGAAGCTAGGCCCAGATCATTCCGACACGCTCAGCACTCGCACCATGCTTGCTAGGTGGCAGGAGAGGGCTGGAGATGCGGCAGGGGCTGCCAAGGCCCTAGACGCACTGCTCATGGACTACCTGCGGGTGCACGGGCCCGACCATCCAGGCACCTTGGATGCCCGCTACTGGTTGGCCAGAGTCAGGGGAGCAACTGGAGACGCGGCCGGAGCCGTGGAGGCCCTCACTGAGCTGCTTTCCGACCAACTGCGCATCCAAGGACCAGACCATTCATACACTCTGGCAACCCGCCACACCATTGCGGACTGGCGCGGGCGGGCGGGGGATGCCACCGGAGCTGCGCAAGAATTGGCCGAGCTCCTGCCAGACCGGATCCGGACTCTCGGCCCAGACCACCCCTGGACTCTGAACGATCGGACCTGCTTGGCAAAGTGGCGCGGGCGAGCGGGGGACGCGGCCGGAGCCGTGGAGGCCCTCACTGAGCTCGTCACCGATCAACTGCGTATCCAAGGATCAGACCATTCAGACACTCTCAGCGCTCGCACAGATCTTGCTCTATGGCGGGGAGAGGCTGGAGACGCGGCTGGAGCCGCCGAGGCATTCGCCGAACTACTCACCGACCGGATGCGCACCCAAGGCCCGGACCATCCAGACACCTTGGTTGCCCGCGATTGGCTGGCCCACTGGCGAGGAGAGGCCGGAGACGCGGCCGGGGCTGCCGAGGCCATGGCCGAACTACTCACCGACCGGATGCGTATCCAAGGCCCGGACCATTCAGACATCCTTGATGCTCGCTATTGGCTGGCCCACTGGCGAGGAGAGGCCGGAGACGCGGCTGGGGCCGCCGAGGCCATGGCCGAACTACTCACCGACCATCTGCGGATCCAGGGGCCCGACCATTCAGACACCCTGGATGCCCGCCTAGGACTGGCTCGGTGGCAGGGAGAGGCTGGAGACGTGGCCAGAGCCGTGGAGACCCTGACCGAACTGCTCACCGACCGGCAGCGGATCCAGGGGCCCGACCATCCAGACAACTTGCGTGCGCAGAACGAGCTTGCTTACTGGATGGCCAATAGGCGGGGCAAGGCTGGAGACGCGGCCGGGGCTGCGGAGGATCTGGCCGCACTACTGGTCCACCGGCAGCAACAGGACGGCCCCAATCATCGCAATACCCGGAGAACGAAGGACCAACTCGCCTACTGGCGGAGGCAGGCATCGATAGAAGCATCCGCTCATCTATCGACCGATTGATGAGCAAGAATACCGGCGACGTACTCAAGGCCTGGACCCATGAAGCTAGCTTCTGGCAGTGGGCTACTCGGCTGGATCCTGCGGGGCATGCCGGACCGCCTTCTTGAAGGCCTACTCCAGCTCGTAGAGACTCTCCCTGGACGCCTCGGCGTGCGCGGTGATGGCCGCCTGGGCGGCCTCGGATGCCTTACGCCAACGCGCCCACCGTGCGTTGTACTCCTCGCCGGCCAGGCCCGCGAGCTTCGCGCGTTCTTTTTCGGCGCATCGCTCTAGCATGATCAACTCCTCGGGGGCTTTTGTCGCGGGCGGATTTTAGGCGGCGCTCGCGGCGAACCGGCTCTCGGCGCTACCGTCCGATTGGGTACCGCGGTCAGCGCAGTCGCCAGACGATGGCCGTCAACTCATATGGCTATCGGTCTGGGCGGTCCGTTGTTCTCAGACCTACTCCCTTCCGACGTGGTGTGGACGGCGATCGCGCTGCACACGACCCCGGAGATTCCCGGGCGGATGGGCCCGGAGATCGCCATGACGAACCTGGGGGTCCTGACCGACGTGCTCGGCCTGGGCCTCAGCGAGCTGGATAACAGCCAGGTGGACGAGATCACCGCCGTCCATCCGCGGGGCGACTTCAAAAACGAGTTCTTGCAGGTCTACGTCGAGGGGCTCAAGCACCGCCCGGAGACCACGAACGGAACGGTCAATGCGGACGTGCTGGAGCATTTCCTTCCCGGTTTCCAGCGCACCACCACGGTCGAGCGCATCATGGGCGCACCCTGGCCGAGCTGACCGGGGTGCCATGACAGGCGACGACATGAAACGTATGAGTGGCCCTCGCGACGGGCGTCGTCTCAGACGAGGTGCGGCCTTCGCCCTGCTGGTCTGCGCCCATGTGGTGCTGATGGCCACGGCAAGCGCATCCATCCGTTGTATCGGGAGCGTTGGTGCCCGCCGGTCACCGTGCTGACAGTGATCTTCGCCGTGTAGGTCGTGGGTCTGCTTCGCGTCCTGCCGACGGTCGGATCGCTGAGCGACCAATCTGTACGTCGGCTTCGTCAGGGCGCTGTCCTTGGACGCGGCCCTGCACCCCGGACGATCAGGTGCTCACAGGCGCACCGGCCATCCGGTACGCACGGGCGGGGAAAGCGGACCTCGCAGCGAACGCTCCCGCTGCTGACCACCGCACGTCCTACGCCGACACATCCACCAAAACAGCTTGGTCAGGACTTACGGCTGCCGTGTCGGAGCAGGTCGGCTCGCTTCTCCGGAGCCGTCTATGAAGCTCCTGAGATCGAAATGGCTACGTTGCATCCAGGAGGTTGCGATCCACACGGGTGACGGGCACGGGCCCGGACGGTGCAGGCAGCAGGATCCACTCGGATCCGAATGGGAGAGGCACCGGCCCGCGGTCTTCGGCGCCGCCTACCGGCTGCTAGGGACTGTGGCTGACGCCGAGGACGTCACCCAGGACGTGTGGGTGCGGGCGGCCGGAGCGGATCTGCAGGACATCAGTGATCTGCGGGCCTGGCTGGTGACGGTGGCCGCGCGACGGTCGTACGACATCCTCAAGAGCGCCCGCTTCCGTCGGGAGACGTATGTCGGGCCCTGGCTGCCGGAGCCGCTGCTGACAGGGCCGGACGCGTCGCAACCGGTACTCGTCGACGAGTCCGTCAGCTCGGCCATGCTCCTGATCATGGAAGAGCTGAGCCCGCCGGAGCGAGTGGCCTTCGTCCTGCACGATGTCTTCGGTCTTGAGTTCGGCCGGATCGCCGAAGCGCTGGATGTCTCCGTGCCGGCAGCCCGGCAGCTGGCCTCGCGGGCACGACGGCGGGTGGCCAAGGCGAAGCAGTCCACGCCTCAGGCGTCGAAGGCCGAGCGCGAACGCGTCCTCGTGGTCTTCCGCGCCGCCTACGAGGCCGGGGACCTGGCCGGCCTGGTCAGGCTCCTGCACCCGGACGCCGTCTACGTCACCGACGGCGGCGGCAAGGTCTCGGCGGCACACAAGCCCATTCACGGCGGCGAGCGCGTCGCCGAGGTCATGGTGCGCGTAGGGCGGCAGTGGTGCCCGGACCGCATCGACCTCGCCGAGGTCGGCGGTGAGCTCGCTCTCGTGTTCCATCGGGAGGGCCGGGTCTACTCCGTCGACACGGTCCAGATCACCGATGGGCTGATCACCGCGTACCGCAGGGTCCTCAATCCCGACAAACTCGTGCGCATCTGAGCTGTCACACCCGAAGGGGCCACCTCGTCTTCCTGATGAGAACGTCCAACGGGCGCCGTAAGGAAGACGCCAGAGCAGGTGAGATCGATCAAGCGTCACGGCATACATCCACCTGCAGCCGCGACGAGCGTGCGCGCAAGCGCTGTGCGCTCGGGGGGCCCCTATGCAGTAAGGACCTACATGCAAGCCATCACTGTGCGAGATCGTGACGCCGGCCTTGCCGGGATGTCCCTGACCGACATGCCCTACCCCCATGCGGCTGAGAACGACGTCATCGTCCGGGTGCACGCCGCCGGCTTCACCCCTGGCGAGCTGGACTGGCCCGCCACGTGGACCGATCGCGCCGGCCGGGACCGGACGCCGAGCGTGCCCGGGCACGAGCTGTCCGGTGTCGTCGCCGAGCTGGGATTCGGCACCACCGGCCTGAGTATCGGACAGCGGGTGTTCGGCCTGGCCGACTGGGCACGTAACGGCACGCTCGCCGAGTACACCGCGGTGGAGGCCCGCAACCTCACCCCGCTGCCGGCGGACATCGACCACACCGTGGCCGCCGCACTGCCGATCTCCGGGCTGACCGCCTGGCAGGGTCTGTTCGACCACGGCCGCCTCGCCACGGGCCAAACCGTCCTGATCCATGGCGCCGCGGGCGGCGTCGGCTCGATCGCGGTACAGCTCGCCCGCGAGGCCGGCGCCCGCGTCATCGGCACCGGTCGGGCCTCCGGCCGGGACAGGGCACTCGCCCTCGGCGTCGACGCCTTCGTCGACCTGCAGACCGACAGGCTGGAGGACGTCGGTGAGGTCGACGTCGTGTTCGATGTCATCGGCGGTGACACTCTCGACCGCTCGGCCGCTCTGGTCCGCCCCGGTGGCACGCTGGTCACCATCGTCATGCCGCCCAAGGTCCGGCCCAGGGAGGGTCGGGCGGTCTTCTTCGTCGTCGAACCCGATCGTGCTCGGCTCGCCGACCTTGCCGCGCGGCTCAGGGACGGCCGGCTCAAGCCGTTCGTCGGTGCCGTTCGGCCGCTCGCCGAAGCACCCTCCGCCTTCGCTCCCGGCAAGCCCACCCCAGGCAAGACGATCATCCGCGTCACGGAAGACTGAACAGGAGACCCATCGTGATCGGAATGCGCATCGCCGTCGGCCTCCTGGGCATTGCCACGCTGACTGCGGCCACGGCCTGCTCAACCTCGGACCAGCCCACCCACACCAAGGGGACGACCGCCGCCGCGGCATCGCCTGCTGCCATGTCATCGACGCGCCCTGTCGAGACCTTCACGCCGCTGCTCCAGCAGGCCCTTGCGAATGTGAAAGGCAAGACGTTCACCTCAGCGCTCGTCGCCTTCCCGCCCAACGCGAGCGCGCTGCCGCACCGGCACGGCCAGGCGTTCGTCTACGCCTACGTCCTGGAAGGCACCGTGCGCAGCAAGCTCGACGACAAGCCAGTGATCACCTACCACCAGGGCGAGAACTGGGTCGAGCAGCCCGGTGCCCACCATGTCCTCACTGAGAACGCCAGCCACACTAAGCCAGCCAGGCTCCTGGTCGTCTTCGTCTCCGACACCGGAGCCAAGCTCAAGATCGATGACCGGCAACCATAGCCCCGGTATGCACGGGACGGCAACACCCTGCACCACCCGCCAGAAAGTTCAGAACCGCGCGGCATAGCCGCACTTGCCGCATCTTCAGTCGGTGCTGACGGGTCAACAGACGCCGCTGCCTCTCAAATTCTGGGCCGCTTACGCGACGCGACGGAGGCACTCCGTGCCGATGTCCTACGGCGTTCAATGGGTGAGGAGATCCCAGTGCGCGAGGAGACCCTGGAGGCCCTGGAGCTTGCCAGGGCTGCTCGAGTACAGATGAATGCAATCATTCTCGAACAGATCGAACTGATCAACGAAGATCGCGTGCTTCGTCCTTAGCTGCAGGTGTTCTTTGAGTGGAATCGCTGACAGTCCGGGCATCGCCACAACTCCAGGCGTAGCGGCAGGCGACATCACGCAACCAAGTTCCCCAGATGCCCGACAAAGTGCGGAGATCGGCCGGGATAGCACCGTTGTCCGGCTCGCCCGCGGAGCGCAACGGCCATGTGGGTCAGCTTTCGAACTGGGGAACTTCGGTGGGGGAGAGGTCGGGGCGGGCACGGTGCCAGCGTGCGGGGTGGCGCCAGCGGCCGGAGGCGTCGCGGGCGACGTCGACGCCGACTTCCGCCACAAGCTCCGGTTCCACCAGCGTGGTGTCCAGTGTTTCCCGGCTGCCCCACCCGGCGGAGAACGACCAGCCCGTCCATGGATGACCGCGCCGCGCCGGGGTGAGTAGCCCGGTGACCGTGCTGCTCGCCCTCAGGGTGGGAGTGGTGGTGCGGCCGACGTACTGAAGGCGGCCGCGGTCGTCGAACCTGCCGAGCAGCAGAGTGCGCGGAGCGGCGAGTGTGCCGGTGGCCGCGCTGACGATCGCCTCGGTGGTCTCGCGCACCTTGTACTTCCGCCAACCGCGCACCGCGGGCTCGTACACGCTGTCCAGCCGTTTGAACAGCACGCCCTCTATTCCGACCGACGCCCACGTCAGCCACTCGCGCACGGTGTCGGGGTCGGTGGTCGACGGGCACAGCACCCACGGGGCCGACAGTCGGCGCGCGGTGAACACGGACTCGAGCGCGGCCCTGCGCCGCCGGTACGGCCATCCGGTCGTGTCGGTCCCGGACAGTCGCAGCAGATCGAACGCGACGAAGTGGGCCGGCCACTCGTAAGCCGCCCTGCCCGCCCCGGCGCCGCGCCGCTGAAGCCGGCTCTGCAGCTGCTCGAAGGCCAGCCGTCCCGCGGCGTCCCATACGACCAGCTCTCCGTCCAGCGCGGTCGCGTCCGGCAGCCGCGAGGCACCGGCCCCAATCTCCGGGAACGCCGGAAGCATCTCGGTGCCGCGCCTGGAGCGCAGCACCACCCGGCCTGCGTCGACCGACACCAGGGCCCGGAAGCCATCCCACTTCGGCTCCGCCGCCCAGCCCGGCCGCAGCTCGGGCCCGGGCAGGGGAGCGCTCAGCATGGGTTCCGGCGGCGTCCAGGTCACACCGGATCCCTTCCCCCGAGCGCTCCGGTGCTGTCAGGGGTGAGGGCGGGAGAGCCCCGCTAGTGATTGAGGGAGGTACTGCTGTGATCGTTCGATTCGTGGGCGGCCCGCTCGGTGTCCGTGGGCTGTCGACCGCCTCGGGCGGTGGGCCGGAGAGCTGGCTCACTGCCGGCGACGCCGGCTGGGGCCTGTACGTCCCGGGTACAGCGACCCGGCGAGTGTGATCACCTGGGCGGTGATCACGCTGATGCCCGCCGCCTTACCCGCCCTCGAGCAGGGGCACGACCGCCGTGCGGCCATGGCCTTGATCTGCACGTCTGACGGGCCGCTCGCATCCCCACCGGTGCCCGTCGACCAGCTATCCCCCCAAGGCCGGGAAGAGCCCTGCACTGGGGGTGCTCACGGGGCTGGGGGCCTGAGGTCGGCCGGGGGTACGTCGGGCAGGAGACGACACAGGTCGAAGACAGTGGGATCCAGGTCGGCCGCCATGAGCAGCAGCGACAGCGGCTGTGCGCGCAGTCCGGTCACAGTCGTCCGGCACCCGGTCCCAGCCGGGCACCCACACCAGGAAATGAGCATGACCGACCACACCAAGAAGGACGTGGCCGCCGAGGTGCGGGAGTTCCTCAGCACCCGGCGGGCCAGGATCACCCCCGAGCAGGCCGGGCTGCCGGTCTACGGCGGAAACCGCCGTGTCACGGGGCTGCGGCGCGAAGAGGTCGCCCTGCTGGCAGGCATGAGCGTGGACTACTACGTCCGCCTGGAGCGCGGCAACCTCGCCGGCGCCTCGGACTCGGTCCTCGAAGCCCTCGCTCACGCCCTGCAGCTCAACGAGGCCGAACGCACCCACCTCTACGATCTGGCCCGCGCCGCCAGCCCGTCCAGCCGGCGGCCGGCGGTGACCTCCTCACGCGTCCGGCCGACGATCCTGCGGCTGCTCGACTCGATGACCGGCGTGCCGGCGTTCGTCCGCAACGCCCGCTTCGACATCATGGCCGCCAACACCCTGGGCCGGGCGCTGTACGCGCCGCTGTTCGACTCACCGCTGTTCGCGCAGCGCGGTCCGGTCAACAGCGCCCGCTTCCTCTTCCTCGACCCCGCCAGCCAGGACTTCTGGGTCGACTGGGACAAGGGCGCCGACGATGCCGTCGCCTTCCTGCGCACCGAAACGGGCCGCGCGCCACACGACAAGGCCCTCACCGACCTGATCGGCGAACTGACCACCCGCAGCAGCGACTTCGCCCGCAGGTGGGCACGGCACGACGTGAAGTTCCACCGCTCCGGCGTGAAGAACCTCCACCACCCGCTCGTCGGCGATCTCGCCTTGCCCTACGAGGCGATGGAGCTGCCCTCCGACCCCGGCCTGCGCCTCAACTTCTACACACCCGAGCCGGACTCACCAGAACAGCAGGCCCTGAACCTGCTCGCGAGCTGGACGACCACCGGCACGGTCGTGCCCTTCGGCAACGACTGACCCCACACACGAAAGAGGAGAACCACTCCATGCAGTACCGACCGCTGGGCCGTACCGGCGTCCAGGTCAGCCCGCTGTGCCTGGGTGCGATGATGTTCGGCCCCTGGGGCAACGAGGACGAGACCGACTCCATCCGGATCATCCACCGCGCCCTCGACGCCGGTATCAACTTCGTCGACACCGCGGACGTCTACTCTGCCGGCGTCTCGGAGGAGATCGTCGGTAAGGCGCTGAAGGGCCGTCGCGAGGACGTCTTCCTGGCCACCAAGTTCTTCATGCCCATGGACCCCAACGACCCCAACCACCGGGGCGGTTCGCGCCGCTGGATCATCCGCGCGGTCGAGAACTCCCTGCGGCGGCTCGGCACCGACCACATCGACCTCTACCAGGTCCACCGGCCCAGCCCCGACACAGACGTCTCCGAGACCCTCGGCGCCCTCACCGACCTCGTCCGCCAGGGCAAGGTCCACTACATCGGCTCCTCTTCCTACTCCGGCTCGCAGATCGTCGAAGCCCAGTGGACCTCTCGCGAGCGGAACCTGGAGCGCTTCGTCACCGAGCAGCCGCCCTACTCGATTCTGGTCCGCGGCATCGAGGAAGACGTGCTGCCGACTGTGCGCCGCCACGGCATGGGCACCCTCACCTACAGCCCACTCGCCGGCGGCTGGCTCTCGGGCCGCTACCGCAAGAACGCCTCCGAGGGACCGGCCTCGGCCGCCCGCCCCCAGGCCCGCTTCGACATCAGCACCCCCGCCAACCAGCGCAAGCTCGACGCCGTCGAACAGCTCACCGTCCTGGCGGAGAAGGCCGGCCTCTCCCTGATCGAACTCGCCGTCGCCTTCGTCATCAACCACCCCGGTGTCACCTCGGCGATCATCGGACCGCGCACTATGGAGCAACTGGAGACGTTCCTGCCCGCCGCCGACATCACCTTGTCCTCGGACGTCCTCGACGCCATCGACGAGATCGTCGCCCCGGGCGTCACGGTCAACCCGGTCGACAACAGCTACGGCGACTTCGAACTGCGGGCCGACCAGCGGCGCCGCTGACATAAGCCCGGCTCGGCCGGTCACGGTCGGCCGGGCCGGAGCACCATCGCGGCCCACCGGCGAACAGCCGCGTCGGGCGCCGTGGTCCGCAGAATCCGTGAGCACCACCACACACCCAGCTTCACCGTCACCGGTTCCGCCTCGCCGCCGACCGCGCGGCACCGACCGGCCCGTCCCTTCCCGTTCCACCCACCGCCACACGCTCGGCCGCCGTGGCGGCAGACGGCGCCTCAAGCGGCTTGACGCTCAACACGGTCAACCGCTCCTGCTGCTCGGTGGACAGCTGGCTCCAGGTGGCTGGCTGTTCCTGTCGTTGAAGCCATCGTCCGATGTCATCGCCGTCCATGAGAACGCCGGGGGCGATGCCGGACAGCACGCCGCCCGTCTCGCCGGCGACGGGGACGGGGACGGGAGTTGCCAGTCCAGCGGCCACGGACAGTCCCAGTCCGGATCGATCTCCGTCAGCTGCGTCGCGCGACCGGGGCCCGCTCCTGGTCCTTGCCCAGGGCCGTTTGAGGTTGGCCACAGAGGGCGGCGAGCTTCGCCTCCCACGCTTCCTCGCCCGGCTCCCAGACCGTCCCGGCCTCCGGCGCGTCCAGCCTCGTCTTGGGCCGCTCCTCCAGCTCCCCGGCCCGCACAGAGCAGCCGACGCCGTCACCCACCAGATCGGCCCGGGAGCCCGATGGCCGCCGCACCTACCCCCCTCCCGGCCGCTGGCAGCCCACGGACATGACCCCCGGCACACGCTCCCGACCAGGGTGGCTGATCCCGTCTCCCCAGGGGAGGACCGGTGCAGCGCACATGGCCGTCTTCTGTGGCCGGGCTGCTGGCGGGTTACTGGTCGGGGTGGACGGCTTGGACGCCGGTGTCGGCGTAGGCCTTGGGGGTGAGGGTGAGGAGGTACCGGCCGGTGGGGTGGGTGGGGGAGGGGCGGGCGGCGTGGATGGCGTGGACGGCGGCCCAGGAGTGCCCGAAGCGCAGGAGTTCGGTGGCGGTGACCGCGGCGTCGGTGTCGAAGGCCTCGATCCGGATGAACCGCAGCCCCTTGATGTAGCCGAGCAGCCCGGGCCGCTCGGCGTCCCCAGCCGTCAGCGACAGCACCGGCGCGTACAGATGCCCGAGACCGCCGGAAGCCTGCACGTAGAACGCGGCGACCGCCTCGTTGAACGGATCCTTCGGGTCGAACAGCGCCCCCGCGGTCGTGTGGTCCAGGACGACCGCGATCGGCGCCACTACGCGGCCGCCCGCGGACCGTGCGCGGCGCCGCCCAGGCGCTCCAGCAGCGCCCGGGCCTTGGCCTCGGCCTCCGGGCTCGGCGCGCTACCAAGAGCGGAGGCGAGCTCGGCGCGGGCCATCTCGGCTCGCTCGGCGTACTCGGCCTGTGTGGGCGTGCTCTGCGCGAGGTCCTCGACCAGGCTGCGGATGGTGGTGCCGTGCTCGGCCGCCAGCTGGGCGAGCCGGTCCCGCGCGGCCGTGCTCACCTTGATGCTCGTCTCGTCTGCTGCCATGTTTCTTACTCTACCGCTCTCCTCTACTGGTGGTAGAGAAACGGAGCGCGTGGTAGCCCCCGCTCATGCACGGCGCCGGTACCTGTCGGGGACGCGGTTGGTGCGCGAGATGTGCGCTTGGGGTACGGGAGTGGGTGCTCAGGGCCCGGCGTGGGCCGGGCTCGCGCCGCCGTGGACCCGCTGGGCCACCGGAAAGCGCCCAGTGCGCGGGGACGATCGGTAGGGGTACCGCTGCAGTCTGCCGGCCCGCGTGCTGGCCGTGCGGTCGGCCGCACGGCGAGGAAGATGGACGTAGGGCTCCCGTTCCGTGTTACCCCCGAGCCGGGACGGGAGCCCCCTTTCGTCCGAGCGGGCGTGCGCAACCCTGCCCGGCGCTCCTGTGACCGGGTCACGCACCCCAGGGGCCTGCTCCGGCATCTGGAGCAGGCCCCTGGGGTGCTGTGGCGGGTTACTTGAACCAGTAGCGGACGCCGTGGTGGCGGGAGCAGGTGCCCTGGGAGTGCCGCGAGTAGGACAGCGAGTCGTCCTTGCACTTCGCGGTCTCGTACTTGTTCGCGGGCTTCTTGTTATGCGTCCAGCCGCACGCCCCGGTGGTGTGGTGGACACAGTGGTGCGCGGTGTTGGTGGACGGCAGCGTCGCCGCGGACGCGGCCGGTGCGCTGAAGAAGACGCCCGCGACGGCGATAGCCATGGCTGAGGCGGCAAGACGAGCACGCAAAAGGGACCCCCTTGAAGTCGAGCAAATGCAGGGGGACTCTATCCGCGTTTCACCCGCCTATGAGGGCGTTTGGGCCTAAGCCATCGTGCGACGCCGAGCGGATACGACGTGAGGCGCAGAGCGCGCGAGGGGCCTTCTCCCGCCCCAACCAGGTGACGCCGGCTGGGCCCGGCCGCGGTCCGCGTGCGGGTCGGCTCTCAACAGGCGGGACTCAGCCGACCGTTCAGCCACCGCCTGCCTCCGTGGCGGGCTGACCGTCGACTGAGACCCGTCCCGGCGCCAACGTCGGCTCACGCCGCCATGACCCCGCGAAAACCGATGCCCTACCGCCGACTGGCCTGCGAACATCGGGCAAGGGCTCAACCAGGCGAGGAATGATGACCGACTTTCCCTTCGGTGTGAATGACTACAGCGTCGACGTCCAGGCGCAGCACGACGTGACCTTCACCCCCGGCTGGGACGTCCACCGTCTCGCCCTGACCTTCGAGGTGACCGCCCGCGGCAACTACACCGTGGACGCTCTCTTCCTCGTCTCCGGCAGCCTCTCGGTACACGACATGCCCAACCCCGCCAGCTACATCGGCCCCCTCCACGCCCCCACGGGACCCGTCGCGCTGAAGCCGTACAAGAATCACCTCACGCTGGAAACGACCGTGACGGACCGGCAGCTGCGCGGCCTGGAGAAGACGCGCGCGGGTGCCGACCTGCCCCTGCGCGCCGACCTCACCCTGACCGCCCTGGCCGAAGCGAAGCACTGGCCCGTCGCCCGAAGCCAAGAGATCATCCGCATCCCGCACGCGACGTGGAGCAATGCCCTCATCCAGCTCGACGCTGGCGCCTTCGTCGACGTCCTCCTCCCCCTCACCACCGTGGAGACCCGGGCCACCGCCGCTCGTCGCATCCGCGAGGCCAAGGCCGCGATCCGCGACCAGCGCTACGAGCACGCCGTAGCCCTCGCACGAGCAGCCCTCGATCCCGTACGCGATGCCTGCAACAGCAGGAAGCTCCACGACCAGGCGATGAAGAAGAGGGCTGGCGACCGGGACCAGGACGAACGCTGGGCGGTGCTCACCCAGACCGCCTACGCCCTCTTCAGCGGAGCCCCGCACGACGACGCCGGTACGACCGAGAATTTCACCTGGACCCGGGCCGACGCCGTCGCGGCCGTCGCCGCCGCCGGTCTTCTCGCCCGGCTGGAAGACCTTGTCTAGCGCTGCCTGCCAGCGTCGACGCAGCCCCGCTCCACGCACGATTAGTTAGGTATTCAGCTATGAGCCGCACTCCTGCGGACTACGCTTGGTTGCCAGACCACCAGCTGCACGTTGCGGCGACCTTGGCTCATGTCGATCAAACGCTCGACCGCGTCATACGGATGGTGCACGACTACACCGCCCAAGAGCCCCTCACTCTCAGAAACGTCGTTGACGGCGATCACATGCACGCGGTCGTGGTTGCGATTGCGCCGTTGCCTGAAGCGATCCCCCGCTTGGTCGCGGACGCGCTCACTCAGCTGCGTGCTGCGCTCGAGCACGCCGTGTACGCCGAGGTAGAGCACCTCCTCCCACGGCCCCTGACGGCTCAGGAATCACGAAGCTTGGAAATGCCTGCCAGTACCAGCCCCTCCGACTTCGAATCGTGGCTCACCCACAAACACAGGCGGGGACTTACACCGCTGCAGCCCAACGCTCCCCTTGCCCAACGCATCCGGGCCTTGCAGCCTTTCCAACGTCAGACTCCCGACCAACACCCGCTCAAGATCCTGGTCGAGTACACCAACCTGGCGAAACACCGGCGACCGGCCGTAGCGGCAGCCCGCCTTGGAGCGGTGTATCCCGATACGCCGAACGCCGAGCTTGCCGTACCCCAACCCCTTGAGCGGCGACCGCAGCCGGGCAGCGGACGACCACTGCATATCAACGACATCATCGCGACGGGTCCGCGTGATAGATACATTCCCTTCTCCATCATGACGACGGTGTCGCTGCAGCGTCCGCACACCGACGTCTGGAACATCGCGGTTAAGGAGCTGGAGTTTCTGGAGGACTGGGTCCGCACCACGGCTATCCCGATCATCATTACTGGGACTCGCGATGTTGCACCGTTACCGCCACAGTTGGACATCTCCGCTGGGCACGACGATCTTCGCAGTGAACTGCCAAATGCAGGGACCGCGTCCGCTGCAGAACGAGGCGGACAGCGGCTCCAGGCTGCGGTCGCCCGCGCTGGCCTTGCTGAAATGCTTGTCCCACTGCTAGGAAGCGGCATGAGCGAGACGATCAGCGATTGGCTGTCCACGATGACCGACGACGCGGTGCGCGAACGAGTGGATCACCTGGCACAGGCCCGTCACAGCCCACATGAGGCACTCCAAGCCACTCAAGGCCTACTTGCTGAAGTCCACGCTTACAAAGCCCGCCGTCATGAGTCGGACGGGGGCTGAGATGTCAGACCCGAAGCTTCACCACTACGTGCCTCAGAGCTACCTGGCACGGTTCGGGCGAGGCGACATGGTCAGGGTGAGGCGCCGGTGCCCACCAAAAACGCACCTTGCCAACGTCAAGAACGTCGCCGCCGAAACTGGCTTCTACACGATCACGGACGACAACGGCATGCCCTCGACGGCTATCGAGCACGAGCTCAGCGGCCTGGAAGGACAGGGGCTTGCCGCCCTGCGCCGAATAGACGAGACAGGAATGCCTCCGGTCGTCGGTACCGACGACCGCGAGCTGCTCTCCCTCTACCTGACTGTGCAGATGACCAGGACGCCCAGGCAGCGCACTGTCGCGCTCTTTGGGCGCAACATCACCGCGTACGCGAACGGCAGGGAGGTCGACCTGGAGCTGATAACCGAGTACCTCACCCGCGTGCATCTCGGCCACCCGCCACGGGCAGCCGAAGCCCAGGGTGCCTTGGACTTCTACCACGGCACGCGAGCGATGAACGGCGGCAACGACCCCACCCACGACGACGCGGTCACCCTGACGCTCAGCTCCGCCCAGGTGTGCATCCCGCATCTCCGTGCTCGGCACTGGCGACTTGAGACCAGCCGCAAGCCGATCTTCCTCACCTCCGACGCTCCCCTCGTCCTCTGGCGCCCGGAAACCCCGAGTGACGCTTACGAAGGGTTCGGCCTCGAGGGTGCTCACGAGATCAGGCTCCCGGTCAGCCCCACTGCCCAGCTCGTACTCATCCCCGGCCAAGGGACATCCGTCGAAGAGGTCAAGCTCAGCCGAGTGATCAGCTGCAACCAGGACCTCGCGGACAGCTGCGAACAGGTCGTCGTCGGACACCCGGACCGGCCCACAGCACTCGACAGGGTTCAGCTCACCAAGCGCGGGCCCACGCTGCGCTTCAACACGGCCCCCGGCATCCGGAAGAACCCGGACGGCACGGAAGAGTCCATGGGCGACATCCTGCACATGTACACGACCCGCCGCTGAGACCACACATCTTGGACGACCGTGTTGTCGGTGGTGAGCGCCACAATGGCGGTGCGGTGTGCACAGGGAGACAGGGACTAGACGAACAGGAAGTGCCCGTGACAGACGACCACGAATACGTTGTTGCTGGCCGAGACCTCCGCGCCTATGTAGAGGAGTGGCTCGCTGGTCTCGAGGACCCAGAGGGACACGCTTACGGCCTGCTGGTCGAAGCCCGCCGTGATCCCAACCCGAGAGAGAGGGCGGACTACGGCGCCGCCTACGTCATGCAGGCAATCGCTCCAAAAGTATGGGGCGATCAGGGTGGAATTCAGGAACTACTGCTCTTTGCGGTGATTGCCACCTATCAGATGACAGAACGCAAGGGCTGGAACGACTGCGCGGCCTTCGTCGCGCAGGCATTTGCCCATATGCACCATATTGGGGAGGCTGAAGCTGCTCGCCAGCTCCGAGCCGCCGTCGAGGCGCGGGCCAGCGATGAGCATGCTCGCGCACGGACTGAGATGTATCAGATGCTGGGACGGCCACTTGATGCTGACCCCGCGCGGACCGCCTACTGGGATCGCGAGCGAGCCAAGGGAAATGAACGGGATCTTCGTGCAGCCGCAGCACTGGATCCCGAGGGGCACAAAGCCCCCTGGGAACAGTGACGGCCGATAGCGCGCAGCTGTTCCCGAGCCTCGCCAACCCGGCGTCGGCCCTGTTCCTCATGAGCGGTCGCTGAGCAGGTCCACCCTCCCTCGCCTGAAGAGGTCCCGGCCGCCTGTACACCCGCCGGCGATTGGAAGCGGACCAGCTTGTCGCCTGGGGCGTCCCGTGAGCCCCCGCCCAAGGTCTGGAAGGATGAGCTGGCCGAGCTCACCGAGCGGCACTGGAAGGGCACCTGGTATGGGGGCGGCTTCCACATGTACGACGGCAAGCTACCCATCCTGGTCACCAGCATGAAGTACATGAAGGAGCGCGGCCCGGCCGAAGCGGTCTTCCGGCGCTTCGGCCAGCTGCCCAACCAGACGCTCCTCGAGGCGATCGGCAATCCGCGCCGCGAAGCCCACAACGCCCGCAAGCCGGCCGAGTACGCCGCCCGCCAACGGGAGCACCAAGAGGAACTGCGCCGCATCGCCGTCCAGCACAAGGGCGAGCGGGAGGCCCGCCGTCCGGTGCGCGCCGATTGCGGCACCCGGTTCACCGACGAACGGTGGAAGGCCATCGAGCCCGCCGGGTGGGGCGCCCCACGCGAAACTCACCCGTACCTGTGCGACGACTGCAAGCAGCGCGCCATCACCGCCGAACGCCAAGCCGAGCAAGTTGAGCCAGTCGTGCGAGAGCACCACGGCCACCACCAGGCCGTGCCTGGGCAGAAGACCGGCGGCACCTGGCTCTCGCGTCTCCGACCCGGATCCGGATGAGACGTCCTGCGGTCATCTGCAAATGTGTCACGTCCGCACCGCATAACTCGCAGCAGGGAGAGAGGAAGATAGGGATGATGTTGTGATGGTTACCCCACTGTTCGCTGCTTCGATGGCGGATTTGACGATTGAACGCATCCGGGCGCTGGCCGCGCGCCCGGATCAGGTTGAGAGCCAGACGCTGGAGTTCAAGCGCGAGTACTCCTCCAGCCTGTTGAAGTCGATCGCCGCCATGGCCAACACCTACGGCGGCATGATTTTGGTCGGCGTCAACGACCGCGTCGCCGACGGCGAAGACCGGGTCGTAGGCGTCGACGCACAGAGCGCGCTCGACCAGATCGTCAGTGGCTGCTACGAGAAGTTCGACCCGCCATGGGAGCCCAAGTTCCTCACGGTGCCGCTCGACGACGGCTCCGGCCGGAGCGTGATCGTCATCAAGATCGATCCCAATACTGCCCCTCGCCCGCTCCTGATGGACATGAAGGCGCCGATCCGGCTGAGCGGCCGCAACGCCTCAGCCGACCGCGACCGCCTCCTGGCCCTCGCACGCGAGGACCGCCTGGCTGAAGCCGTCCCCATGGGGCAGCACGTCATGTCCCCGCAGATTCCGCAGGACAACGACGGGTCCCCGACTGCTGACTTCATCTTCCGCACAGGCATCAACGTGCCGATCGGCGAGGCAGCGGCATGGCGCCCCCTGTCAGAACGCACCGTCGCGACGCTTGCGAAGGCACTGAACGACTCGCCGCTGCCGCGCGCCCTGCTGGGCATCTGCCACGGCGCAGTCGACGGCTTCCATCACTTCCGCCGAGCCGGGCACAACCGGTCCCGCAGGGCCCGACTCGCCTGGCATGCCGGCAGCAAGGAACCGGCGGGATTCCCGGTTGAGGCCGTGGTGACGGTCGCACTGCCCGACGGTTACGCCGCCAACCAAGGCGTCGCCCAGGTACAGATCGACGTCATCTCCCGCCTGCACAGGTTCGCCGCAGCCCTTGGTGCTCACAAGTTTGACTACTTCTACCCTGTGCCGGACCTGTGTGGCCTCCTGGAAGGCATCCTCGGCACGGTCGTCGCCCCCTCCGTCGTCGCTGCCCTTGCCGACCTCGCCGACGTCGAAGAGGTCCTCGTTGCCCAGCCCCAGCAGCTGCACCTCGTCACTGGCGACGCCGTAGCCGCTCTCCTGCATCCCGACGGGCTGGCCCCAGTGCCGGAAGACTCGAGCGGATCACACGGCGGGATCTTCATGGCGAACCCCGCCCTGAACCTGCGGGTGGAATCCGAGCGCCGCGAACAGGTCGACAACTGGATGCGGCAACTCGGCCTGGACGCCGGGCTGACCGGCATGGAAGCACTCATCGACCGCATCCGCGCCACCCCCTCCGACCGCGCGACCTCGGCTCGATAGGGCGACGGCGACAGCGTTCGGCCGCGAGCCGGCCACGGGCAACCCGCCCAGGCGGTTGCTGAGCACGACCTGGCCTCTGACCCCGGCGTCGGTCGGTTCGGGTCACTCGCCGAACAGGTGTACCTGCGCCACGTCGACGTCTGTGCGCACGCGGTGTGAACGGACAGGGTGTCGCCACCGTCCGGCGCTGTCCCGGGCGACATCGACAACCAGGTCGGCCTCACGCAAGGCGCACGACGGACAGGGGTAAAGCGCACAGACAGAGGAAAAGCGCACGGACAACCCGCCGTCCGGCCGACGCCGACTGACGTCGGCGGTCTCATGCGAGCGCATTCGATAGTCCAAGGGACCATCCCCGCGGGTGCGGGGAGCAGACCAGCGCGTAGAAGTAGCTGTCGTGGTAGCCGGGACCATCCCCGCAGGTGCGGGGAGCAGCCGGGCTGCTTCAACTTTCACCCCGGCCATTGGGGACCATCCCCGCAGGTGCGGGGAGCAGGGTGATACGACCCCGGCGTAGGCGGCCCAGCCGGGACCATCCCCGCGTGCGCGGGGAGCAGGAGGTGAGGCACTGCCAGGTGGAGCCGCGGACGGGACCATCCCTGCGTGTGCGGGGAGCAGGCTGTGTGGCCTGCGGTTCTATCGGGCCGAGGTGGTGGTTTCGGCAAGTTTCGCTGATTCCGGCAAACGTTGTATTCCAGGCCACAGTTCCTGGGTAGGTCAGGTGCAGTCTCGTCGTTGGTGGTGGCGTGTGGTCGACTGCAAGCGCTGACAGCTAATCCTTTTCACTTTCTCCATACCTGCTTCACGTGTCATCTACATCCTGTATGCATCTGGCATGACTGGGGAGAGGGTGGCCGGTTCGGGGTTGCGTGCCTGGTTGGGTGGGCCGGCGTCGAGTGTGTGGGCGAAGCACGATCGTGAGGGGGAGCGGTGGCTGCCGTTGTGGCGGCATATGGAAGACAGCGCGGCTGTGGCGGGGCGGTTGTGGGACGAGTGGCTGCCTTTGTCGGTGCGGGGGTTGATTGCTGATCCGCTGCCGGGTGGGCTGGTGGCTGCTCGCCGGTTGGTGGTGTGGCTGGCGGGTGTGCACGACATCGGGAAGGCGACGCCCGCGTTCGCCTGTCAGGTGGAGCAGTTGGCGCAGGTCATGCGCGGGCATGGGTTGGAGATGCGCTCGCGGGAGGCGATGGGTGCGGACCGCAGGCTCGCGCCGCACGGGCTGGCCGGTCAGGTGCTGTTGGGGGAGTGGCTTCAGGAGCGCCATGGGTGGACGGTGAAGCAGACCGGGCAGTTCACTGTCGCGGTGGGCGGGCATCACGGGGTGCCGCCCGAGCACGGCCAGATCCAGGCACTTGACCGGCACCCCGACCTGCTGGGCGCGCACGGGCCGGCCCGGACGGTGTGGAAGCGGGTGCAGGACGAACTGCTCGACGCCTGCGCGGCGGAGTTCGGCGTCGGTGAGGATCTGGCGGACTGGAAGACGGTGAAGCTTTCGCAGCCGGTGCAGGTGCTGCTGTCCGCGCTGGTCATCGTCTGCGACTGGATCGCCAGCAATCGCGACCTCTTCCCCTACTTCCCCGAGGACGTGCCGCGCACGGGGACGGAGCGTATCGCGGCGGCCTGGGCGGGTCTGGACCTGCCGGGCCCCTGGCGGGCCGAGGAACCGACCGCGGACGTGCACGAGTTGTTCGCGTCCCGCTTTGACCTTCCGCCGGGATCGAAGGCCCGCCCGGTGCAGGAGGCGGCTGCCGAACTGGCGCGGGAGATGGACGAGCCGGGGCTGATGGTGATCGAGGCGCCGATGGGGGAGGGGAAGACGGAGGCCGCGCTCGCCGCGGCGGAGATCCTCGCCGCGCGCTCGGGTGCGGGTGGCGTGTTCTTCGCCCTGCCGACGATGGCCACCGGAAACGCGATGTTCCCCCGCCTGCTGCACTGGCTGGACCGTCTGCCGGCCCCGCCGGGGGCGCGCTACTCGGTGCTGCTCGCCCATTCCAAGGCTGCTCTCAACGACGACTTCGTCGGTCTCCTGGGCAACGGGGGTCAGCGGATCGCCGCGGTCGACGTGGACGGCCACGGCAGGGCGCAGTGGCGGCCCTCGAGCCAGAGCCGTGTCGCCGGGGCCGACCTCGTCGCTCACGCCTGGCTGCGGGGACGGAAGAAGGCCATGCTGTCGTCGTTCGTCGCGGGCACGATCGATCAACTGCTGTTCGCCGGGCTCAAGAGCCGGCACCTGGCGCTGCGCCATCTGGCGATCGCCGGGAAGGTCGTCGTCATCGACGAGGCCCACGCCTACGACACCTACATGAGCGTCTATCTCGATCGGGTGCTGTCCTGGCTGGGCGCCTACCGGGTGCCGGTGGTGGTGCTGTCCGCGACGCTGCCCGCCGGCCGGCGCAGGGAACTCGCCGAGGCGTATGCGGGCAAGGACGCCACGCGTGCGGCCGCGGACGCCTTCGAGGCTGTCGGCCGGGCCGGTGACTATCCGCTGCTGACGGCGGTCACGCCCGGCGGCGCGCCGCTCATGCGGCGTCCTGCGGCTTCGGCCCGCGGCACGCAGGTCGCAGTGGAGCGCCTCGATGACGACGTGGACGTCCTGGCCGACCGGCTCGAGAGGGAACTCGCCCAGGGCGGCTGCGTCCTGGTCGTGCGCAACACCGTGCGCCGTGTCCTTGAGGCGGCGGCGGTGCTGCGCCAGAGGTTCGGGGAAGGACACGTCACCGTCGCCCACTCGTGCTTCGTCGACGTCGACCGCGCTACGAAGGACGCCTCCCTGCTGAACCGCTTCGGGCCTCCGGGCAAGGCCGACCGGCCGGCAGGGGCGCACATCGTCGTCGCCAGCCAGGTCGCCGAGCAGTCCCTGGACGTCGACTTCGACCTGCTCGTCACCGACCTCGCCCCCGTCGATCTCCTGCTGCAGCGCATGGGACGCCTCCACCGCCACCTGCGCGGCGGCCCGGAGCAGACCGACCGGCCCGAGGGGCTGCGCCAGGCACGCTGCCTGATCACCGGCGTCGACTGGAACGCCGCCGTGCCGCGGCCGGTTGCCGGCTCGGTCGCCGTGTACGGGGCGTATGCGCTGCTGCGTTCGGCTGCCGCGCTGCTGGAGCACCTCAATAGCAGCTCGGAGCGGCCGGTGGGGCTGCCGGCCGACATCAGCCCCCTGGTCCAGCGCGCCTACACCGACACGTGGGACGGCCCGGCCGGCTGGACGCAGGCACTCGAGGACGCCCGGGCACGTCATGAGGAGCATCGTGCGGACCAGGCCGAGCGGGCCGCGACGTTCCGGCTGGATGCCGCGGCCCGGCCTGGCCGGCCGCTGTTCGGCTGGGTCGCCGCGGGTGTCGGGGACGCGGACGACACTCGCCAGGGGCGGGCCCAGGTCCGCGACAGCCGCGAGAGCTTGGAGGTCGTGGTCGTCCAGCGGCGTGCCGACGGCAGCCTGGCGACGCTGCCGTGGCTCAAGCCGGACCGCAAGGGCCGTGTGCTGGCAGGGCTGCCCCTGCCCACGGATCAGGTGCCGACCGCGCTCGCGGCCCGCACCGCGGCGAGCTGCGGGCTGCGGCTGCCGATCCAGTTCAGCGTCCCCGACGTGATGGACCGGGCCCTCGACGAGCTCGAGGAACTGTATGTCGAGGCCTGGCAGACCAAGGACAGTCACTGGCTCGCCGGCCAGCTGATCCTGCCGCTCGACGAGCACTGTCAGACCCACCTGGCAGGCTTCGCCCTCCGGTACAGCCTGAGTGACGGTCTTGAGGTGACCCGTGCCTGATTCCGAGCAGAGCAGCAGCGGTGGTGTGCTGTCGTTCGACCTCACCGCCCAACCGTGGATTCCCGTGCTCCGACTGGACGGCAGTCCGGGGGAGTTGTCGCTGCGCGAGGTGTTCGAGCAGGCCCACGGCCTGCGGCGTGTGGTCGGTGACCTGCCCACTCAGGAGTTCGCCCTGGTGCGGCTGCTGCTTGCCGTTGCGCACGACGCGCTCGACGGGCCGCAGGACACCGACGACTGGGCGCAGTTGTGGACGGACGACGACTGCTTCGCGCCGGTCGGGGCGTATCTGGAGGAGCACCGGGACCGGTTCGACCTGCTGCACCCTCGGGCGCCGTTCTTCCAGACCGCGGGTCTGCGTACCGGGCAGGGGGAGGTGTTCTCGCTCAACCGGGTCGTGGCCGATGTCCCCAACGGGGAGCCGTTCTTCACCGCCCGGATGCCGACCGTCGAGCGGCTCGCCTTCGCCGAGGCGGCCCGCTGGGTCGTGCACGCGCACGCCTATGACACCTCCGGTATCAAGACCGGTGTGGAGGGCGACCCGCGGGCCAAGGGAGGCAAGGTCTACCCGCTCGGGGTCGGCTGGGTCGGCAACTTCGGAGGCGTCTTCGTCGAGGGCCGCACCCTGCGCGAGACGCTGCTGCTGAACCTGGTGGCCGCCGACACCGCCAACCTGCAGATCGACGACACCGACGCCCCGGCGTGGCGCAGGCCTCCCTGCGGGCCGGGCGGCACGGAACGCGCCCCCACGGGGGTGCGCGATCTGTACACGTGGCAGACGCGGCGCCTGCGCCTGCATTTCGACGCCTGCGGCGTGTATGGCGTCGTCCTCGGCTACGGCGACCCGCTGTCCCCCCGGGATCGTCAGCATCGGGAGCCGATGACCGCCTGGCGTCGCAGCCGGGCCCAGGAGAAGAAGCTGAAAACGCTCCCGGTCTATCTGCCGCGCGAGCATGCGCCCGAGCGGTCCGCCTGGCGCGGGATCGGCGCGCTGGTCGCGAACGAGGCCGGCAGCAGTCAGGGGCCGGAGCCCGCCGACTACCTGCGGCCGGGAATCCTGGAGTGGGTGGCCCGCCTGGTGACGGAAGGTGAACTCGAGCCTGGTTTCCTGATCCGGGCGCGGATCGTCGGCGCGAGTTACGGCACGCAGCAGTCCGTCATCGACGAGATCGTCGACGACCACGTGGCCATGGCCGTCGTCCTGCTGCACCAGCAGGATCGGCGCTACGCCGAGCAGGCCATTGCCGCCGTCGCCGACGCCGACCTCGCGGTCAACGCGCTCGGTGACCTCGCCACGAACCTGGCCCGCGCGGCCGGCACGGAGACGGACGGGCCCCGCTCCACTGCGCGTGATCTCGCCTACGGTCTCCTCGAGGCCCCCTACCGCACCTGGCTGGCCCGTCTCGCCGGCACCGACGACCCCTACGCGCAGCGCACCGCCTGGCAGCAGCAGGCGTATGCCATCGCCGGCCGTATCGGCGACCAGTTGATGGCCGCGGCCGGGAACGCGGCCTGGCAGGGCCGGACCGTCCAGCTCAAGCACGGCACCGAGTGGCTCAACTCCTCCCTCGCCGGCAAGTGGTTCCGCGCCGCCCTCCACAAAGGCCTGGGACACCCCGACCCTGACGACAGACGGCCGGCGACGGACGCAAGCCCGGCACCCACCACTGCGAAGGCACCCGCATGACCACCTCTTCCGCACCCGTCACCGTCACCGCCCGCGAACGGGTGACCCGGCTCGCCGCCGACCACCTCACAGCCCTGCAGCGGGGCTATCTCGCCGACCAGTCCCACGCGGTCGCCTCCCTCGCCAGGCTCCGGCGCGGCGCCGGCCGGCCGGCCGGACAACTCCCCGACCTGTGGGCACTGATCGACACCGGCCCCCTGCACCAAACCCCCGCCGGCGCCCGGCCCCTGACCGAGCAGGAGCTGGCAAGAGCCGAGGACGCCCTGCACGTCGCCCTCACCCTCTACGCACTGCACCAGCAGTCCCGCCGCACCGGCATGTACCAGGCCGACCGGCCGGACCGCCGCCGCGGCCTGGGCGCCGCTGTGCGCCGGATGATGCAACCCGGCGAGATCGACACCCCCGTGCACAAACGCCTGGTCCGCGCCGGCACCGCCGCCGACCTCGCGACCTGCGCCCAGCGGCTGCGCGACATCGTCGTCCTGCTGCGCCGCGAAGACATCGGACTCGACCACGCGCTGCTCGCCGGACAGCTCTACACCTGGCAGCGGCCCGGCGGCGCGGACACCGTCCGCAGGGAATGGGGCCGCTCCTTCCACGCCTGGCACGACAAGCCCGCCAGCCCCCCTCACCCGGCCGCCGACCGCGACAGCGCGGACACCACTCACACCGCCGACACCACGGACACCGACAAGGACGCCTCGTGAACCGCATCTTCCTCGACGTGCACGCCCTGCAGACCGTCCCGCCCAGCAACCTCAACCGCGACGACACCGGCGCCCCCAAGACCGCGGTGTACGGGGGAGTGCCGCGCGCCCGCGTCTCCAGCCAGGCGTGGAAGCGGGCCACCCGCACCTACTTCAAGGACGAGCACCTGCTCGAGCCCAGCGAGCTCGGCGTGCGGACCAAGAAGATCGTGGAGGCGGTCGCCGCCCGGATCACCGACCTCGACCCCGCGCTCACGGGCGAGGACGCCCTGCGGATCGCGGACGAGACGGTGAAGGCAGCCGGCTTGAAGACCGAGGTGCCCAAGCGCAAGGCGAGCGCCGCCAAGGACGGTGAGCCGGAGCCGGCACCCCAGTCCAAATACCTGGTGTTCCTCAGCAGCCGCCAACTCGACGCCCTCGCCCGCCTCGCCGTCGACGGCGCCGCCGACATCACGGCACACCTGAAGGACAAGAAGAACAAGGACAAGGCCAGGCAACTCGCCGACACCCACCACTCCGTCGACATCGCCCTGTTCGGCCGCATGGTCGCCGACGCCGCCGACATCAACGTCGACGCCGCCGTCCAGGTCGCCCACGCCCTCAGCGTCCACCACGTGGAGAACGAGTCCGACTACTACACCGCCGTCGACGACAGGAACACCGACGAGGAGACCGGAGCCGGCATGATCGGCACCGTCGACTTCAACTCGGCCACCCTCTACCGCTACGCAGCCCTCGGCGTGCACCAGCTCGCCGCCAACCTCGGACACGGCCTGCGCGAGGACGAGCCGCGCACCGAACCGGTCCGCCGGGCCGTCGAAGCCTTCGTCCACGGCTTCATCGCCTCCCTGCCCACCGGCAAGATCAACACCTTCGGCAACCACACCCTGCCCGACGCCGTGATCGTCAAGCTCCGCACCACCCGGCCCGTCAGCTTCGTCGCCGCCTTCGAGGACCCGGTGCGCGGCGAGACGGGCGGCTACGTCCGCGAAGCGTGCGAGCGCCTGGCCGAGTACATCACCGACATCGAGCGCGCCTACGGCGACGACACCTCCACCCTCACCTGGGTGCTCCGCGTCGGCCCCAACACCCACAAGCTCGCCGGACTCGGCACCGAGTCGCCCACCATCAACGACCTCGTCACCGCCGTCGGCCAGGCCGTCGCCGAACGCCTGGAGAAGCCCGCATGAGCGTGCTGACCCTCCGGCTCGCGGGCCCCCTGCAGTCCTGGGGGGCCTCGGCCCGCTTCACCCGCCGCACCACCGAGTCCGCCCCCACCAAGAGCGGCGTCATCGGCCTGCTCGCCGCCGCCGCCGGCATCCAACGCGGCGACGACACCAAACTGGCAGCGCTGGCCGCCCTGCACTTCGGCGTCCGCATCGACCAGCCCGGCACCCGCGTACGCGACTTCCACACCGCCCACCACGGCGTCACCGGCAAATCCATGCCGCTGTCCGAACGCTTCTACCTCGCCGACGCCGTCTTCGTCGCCGCCCTCGAAGGCGACCCGGCCCTGCTCACCGAACTGAACGCAAGCCTGCGCGCCCCGGTGTATCCGCCGTTCCTCGGCCGCCGCTCCTGCCCGCCCGCCCTCCCCGTCGAACTCGGCCTCCACCCCGACGGCGGCCTGCTCGACGCCCTGCGCACGGAGCCGTGGCAGGCCTCCCCCTGGTACCGCAAACAGCACCGCAGCCACGACCACGTCGAACTGACCGTGCTGCGCGAGGCGCACCCCGACGAGCACCACTGCGCGGACACCCTGCGCGACCAGCCGCTCAGCTACGCCGCCGAACACCGACGCCACGCGCTGCGCACCCGCGTCACCTGCAGCGTCCGCATCCCCACCCCGTCCGCCCGGCACCTGCCCCGCCACGACCCCTTCGACGCCCTGGACGAAGAGAGCGCCTGATGTACCTCACCCGCTTCCGCGTGAACACCGCACGCACCGGCGCCCGCCGCCTGCTGTCCTCACCCCAGGCCATGCACGCAGCCGTCATGTCGTCCTTCCCGGCCCTGCTGCCCACCGACGCACCCCTCACGGACGGGCCCCGCGTGCTGTGGCGACTGGACCACACCGCCCGCGCCGAAGTCATGCTGTACATCGTCAGCCCCGACCGGCCCGACCTCACCCACCTGGTCGAACAGGCCGGCTGGCCCGCAGCCGCCGACCCCACCGCACCCGGCTGGCAAAGCCGCCCCTACGGCCCACTCCTCGACCGGCTCACCACCGCGAACCAATGGGCCTTCCGCCTCACCGCCAACCCCGTCCACCACGCCCGCCGAAAAGACGACGAACCCACCAAACGCACCGCGCACATCACCCCGACACACCAGATGGGCTGGCTCCTCAAACGCCAGGAAGCCTGCGGCTTCCGCATCCTGGAAAAAGCAGACGGCAACCGGCTGCTCCCCGGCGGCACCACCCACAACAAGCAACCCCACCACGGCGACCGGTACGAACTGACCGTCCGCGACAAACGCACCCTCGCCTTCGACAAGCACCACAGCCCCAACGGCAGCCGCCGGGCACCCGTCAGCCTGGTCACCGTCACCTTCGACGGCCGCCTGGAGATCACCGACCCGCAACTGCTGCGCCGCGCCCTGACCCAAGGGATCGGCAAGGCCAAGGCCTACGGCTGCGGCCTGCTCACCCTGGCACCACTCACCCCGACCAGGTGAACCGGTGACCACAGTCTCCCGGCGCCCCGCGCTCACCCCACGCCAACTCACCCGCACCGGCGAACGGCTCTCCTTCATCTACCTCGAGCGCTGCACCGTCCACCGCGACGCCAACGCCATCACCGCCGAGGACGCCGACGGCACCACCCACATCCCGTCCGCGACCATCGGCACCCTCCACGGCCCCGGCACCCGCATCACCCACCAGGCGATGAGCGTCCTCGGCGAAACCGGCGCCGCCGTCTGCTGGGTGGGAGAACAAGGAGTGCGCTACTACGCCGGCGGCCGCGCCCTGACCCGCTCCTCCGCGCTCGCCGAAGCACAAGCCGTGCAGTGGGCCAACGTCCGCAGCCGCCTCGCCGTCGCCCGCGCCATGTACCGGCTGCGCTTCCCCGACGAGGACCCCGCCGGCCTGACCCGCAAAGAACTCCTCGGCCACGAAGGCACCCGCGTCAAGGACTGCTACCGGGCCCAGTCCGCCCGGACCGGCGTCCCCTGGCGCGGCCGCCGCTACGCCCCTGGCGACTTCGCCAGCGGTGACCCGGTCAACCAGGCCATCACCGCCGCCGCCCAGTGCATGTACGGCATCGCCCACGCCGTCGTCGCCTCCCTCGGCTGCAGCACCGCCCTCGGATTCGTCCACTCCGGACACGAACTCTCCTTCGTCCTCGACATCGCCGACCTGTACAAGACCGAGATAGGCATCCCACTCGCCTTCGACAACGCCGCCGAAACCGACGAAGACATCGGCTCGCGCACCCGCCGTGCCCTACGCGACCGCATCAACGAAACATCCCTGCTCGACCGCTGCGTCAACGACATCAAACGCCTCCTGCTGCCAGAGACCACCCCGACCGAGGCGATGAACCACGACCACGATGTCGTCACCCTCCACAGCGACGGCCACACCGTCCCCGCGGGCCGGAACTACGGCGAAGGAACCGACCACAACGACACCTACAGCGACACGGACATCAGCTGGTGACCGTCATCGTCCTCACCAACTGCCCGCCCGGCCTGAGGGGCTTCCTCACCCGCTGGCTCCTCGAGATCTCCGCCGGCGTCTTCATCGGCAACCCCTCGGCACGGATCCGTGACCTGCTCTGGGCCGAGGTCCAGCAGTACGCCGGCCAAGGCCGCGCCCTCCTCGCCCACACGACCAACAACGAGCAGGGCTTCACCTTCCGCACCCACGACCACGCCTGGCACCCGGTAGACCAAGAAGGACTCACCCTGATCCGTCGCCCCAGCGCTCAAAGCCCCTCGAAAGCCACCACTGCCTCACGCAAAGGCTGGAGCAACTCGTCCAAGCGACGACGGTACGGCAGATGAGCGCGCTTAGCTGCTTTTACGACGTTTTGCCGGGATCAATGAAACGGTCTCGCAACGGCCAGACCCCCTGACAAAACCCCAGGTCACGAAGGGTGCTCCCCGCGCCCGCGGGGATGGTCCCCACTGCCCGGGGAGGGGAGCTTGAGTGGGGAGGTGCTCCCCGCGCCCGCGGGGATGGTCCCGGTTGACTGAGGCAACTGGTGTGTAGGGTTGTGTGCTCCCCGCGCCCGCGGGGATGGTCCTCCGGTGAGCTTCGCCGCCGATGCCCAGGCGGTGTGCTCCCCGCGCCCGCGGGGATGGTCCCTACCCGGCCGCCCTGGAAGGGCAGGCGACCGCGTGCTCCCCGCGCCCGCGGGGATGGTCCCGGTCTGATCGTCACTGCCCTGGTGGCCGCAGGGTGCTCCCCGCGCCCGCGGGGATGGTCCCTTCGGTGAGATCGCCTGGCGGTACGGCTCCAAGTGCTCCCCGCGCCCGCGGGGATGGTCCCGAAACTCCGTTGCGTGGGAACGAAACGGGGCAGTGCTCCCCGCGCCCGCGGGGATGGTCCCTCACGGTGTACGCGCGCCGAGTTCCCAAGGACGTGCTCCCCGCGCCCGCGGGGATGGTCCCGATGCACGACGTAGACGTGATGGACGACAAACGTGCTCCCCGCGCCCGCGGGGATGGTCCCCCGCGCAACGGGCGCCCCTACCGCCGCCTGGTGTGCTCCCCGCGCCCGCGGGGATGGTCCCGCCTCGAAGACCGGGATCGTGATGAAGGTAAGGGTGCTCCCCGCGCCCGCGGGGATGGTCCCGCCGACAAGCGGCAAGCGACGCTCATGAAATGGTGCTCCCCGCGCCCGCGGGGATGGTCCCTTTCAGGACCGCTACGGCGCTCGTGCGCACTGGTGCTCCCCGCGCCCGCGGGGATGGTCCCATCTACACGTCTCCGTAGGCTCGCACCTTGTAGTGCTCCCCGCGCCCGCGGGGATGGTCCCCTCACCGACGACCGCTTCATGCGCGGCGCCGAGTGCTCCCCGCGCCCGCGGGGATGGTCCCCCGGCCGGCATGACGTTCCAGTACGCCATCACGTGCTCCCCGCGCCCGCGGGGATGGTCCTTTCGGGTGGTCAGAGTGGCCGTGGGCGACGCCGTGCTCCCCGCGCCCGCGGGGATGGTCCCGAGTTGACCCAGAGCTGGATCTCGCGCCACGCGTGCTCCCCGCGCCCGCGGGGATGGTCCCAGGGTCATCCGCAGGGTGTGGCCGGCGGCCAGGTGCTCCCCGCGCCCGCGGGGATGGTCCCTGTGCGGGCGTGGGTCCTTGCGTCCCGTGAGGTCCTCCGCGCGGGGATGGTCCCGCCAGGGCGCCATCAACGTGCTCCTGCAACGCACCCTTCGCGGCAAGTTCACCATCCCCGAAGCCGCCGTCCTTGCCGACTACATTTACGCCGGACGTCACAACGCCGACCAGACCGAGCTGATCGTGCGCATGCCCCGAGGCTCCACAAACAACTGACGCAAGCATGAGGAAGGGCCCACCCGACAACCCTGGGCGGCCTCTTCCTCATGCAGCTAATTAAGCGGCCGCTTTAGGGCGATTTGCAGTCTTTGAGCGGCTGGCGGTCTTTTGGCTTTCCGCCGTCTTGGAGCCGCGGACGTCTGCCGACTTCGACCCTGCCGACTTGTACGACTGCAGCAGCTGATGCACCCGCTGGAATGAGACGCCGAGGAAGCGGCCCGCGTCTCGCTGGCTCAGCTCCTTTGTCAGCACGGCGGCGGCACGCTGCATGGCGAGACGTTCACGCTCGGCTGCGCGTTGCGCTTCATCTTGTGCCAGACGCATAGCGGTCAGCGCGTCCTGGGCTTCCTTGGGCAGCACCGTTTCGATCTCGACGGCGACGTCTTCCGGCTCTACGTCGAGCATCACGGCGATGGCCTCCCGAGCGGCCTCATCGGCCTGGGCCAGCCGCTTGGCCTGGCTGAAGACGCCGGGAAGGTCGGGTACCTCAAGAGCCCACCAATCACCTGTACGACGTGCCACGACGCGGTAGGTACTCACCGCCACCACCTCTCTCCAAGCTCGGGTTCGAGAGTCTTGCAGATGTTCTCTGCAGTTACGTCGATCCCCGGCCCTACCCGAGCCCCCGGCGCTGGTGCCGGGGCAGCAGCCCCGTCCGCCGCCAGCTCTCCAGCTGGCTTGCCGTCACTGTCAGGTCCCGCGCGGCAAGTGCACGGATCACCCGTTGATCCACCGGGCTCGCAGCTCCTCGTGTCATGCCCGCCATTCTGCGGGGTTCCGTCTCCGGCTCACTGGTCGCCAACCAGCACCGGCAGACCGTCAACTCCAAGGAGCCAGCCCGGCCATGACCCCTCGCCCCCGTACCCGCGTCCGCACCCAGGCGGCCACCGCCCTCACCCCCGTGCTCCTGACCGGCGCCATCACGGCCGGCCTGCCCCACCCCAGCCACCTGGCGCGCCTCCTGGCCGTCCTGGCGGCCGTGCTAGGCGCCCCCACCGCCACCACCCGCACCACCCTCGCCCTCCTGCTGCGCCTGGTGCCCTGGTACGCCCCGGAGAGTTGACAGGACGGGCGAGAGCGCCGCCCGCACAGGTCGACGGCCCCGGGGCGACGGCCCCTCGCGCCGTACGTGCTCGGGTTCGGGGTGCCGAGTGCGCCGGCGATCCGGGCGGCCGCCGCGCCGCCGGTGATCGGTGGGGCGGGAGGCTACCGACGCGGCGTAGGCGGTTGTGCCTGGGTCTGCCGTGCCGTGCGGGCCGGCTCGCAGGCAACGGCTGTGGTGCCAACGGGTGCCTGCCCCGGTCGCCGCTCCGGGTGTGCTGCACCGAAGAAGTGTTTCTTGCTGTTGTTGAAAATGAAATCAGAGTTACTATGTGCGTTCACTGCGTATTCGAAAACACCCTGATGCGCAGTACTGGTGTGGGGAGGGCCTGAGACGGAAAGGTCGCAGGCCCGGGGCGGGGCACGAGCAATATGTCTGCACAACTGTGGTCGGACGAGCCGACGCATCTGGATCTTCTGTCGTTCGACGCGGTGGCCAAGACCGTGGTCCAGGCCGTACTCGATGATGCTCTCGACCCGGTGACCGTCGGGGTCTCGGGCGCCTGGGGGAGCGGCAAGACCACGGTGCTCCGCCTGATCGAGGACGAGCTCGCTCCGCAGGCCCCTGAGGCCGATGCGGCCGTGCTCGTGATTAGCACGGACCCGTGGCGCTACGACCCTGGTGTCGGCGCCAAGGAAACCCTGATCGGTGAGGTGCTCAGCGCCGTCGCTGCCGAACTCGCCCGGAAGGAACAGCCGGGGCAGGTCCGCAGCCGCGCCCGGGCGATGCTGACCACGCTGCGGCAGCGGGTCGACTGGGCCAAGGCCCTGCAAGTGGCGGCCAAGACGTCGTTGACCCTGCAGCTGCCCTCCGTCGACGACCTCACCAGCTTGATCAACACCGAACCCAACAACCAGGACGCCGACGCCACCGACCCCCCGTCTCGCGGGCTGGAGGAGTTCCGCAGCGAATTCTGCACGCTGATGGAATCTGCGGAACTCAGCCACCTCAAGCGTGTCGTCGTGCTTGTCGACGACCTGGATCGCTGCCTGCCTGAAACGGTTGTGGACACGCTCGAGACCATCCGGCTGTTCCTGGCGGTGCCCAAAATGGCGTTCGTCGTCGCCGCCGACGAGCACCGGGTGGCCGATGCCCTGCGCGCCCGCTTCCCCGACCCCGGCAGCACGCGACAGGGAACAGACGAGCGGTACTTCGAAGAACCCGCCAGCCTCTACCTGCACAAGATCGTGCAGACCACCGTGCCGCTGCCCACCCTGAGCCGTTTCGACACCGAGGCATTTCTCGTCCTGCTACAGCTCTCCCAGCGCCTGCCTGTCGAGGATCTCACCCCCTACATCGAGGCCTGCGTACGCCTACGCCGGGAGACGGGGCTGCTGGACGACCTGGCCACGACCGTGAACGGCAACGACATCTCTTCCGAACTGGCCTTTGCCTCACGGATGACGCCCATCCTCTACGAGAAGCTCCAAGGCAGCCCCCGCCGCATCAAGCGGTTCCTCAACGACCTGCGGGTGCGCCAGTCCGTCGCTGGCCACCGTGGCATCGTCCTTGAGGCGGACATCGTGGCCAAGCTCATGGTGCTGGAGAAGCTGCTGCCCGACGCCTTCGCCACCGTCCTGGGATGGCTGGCCCGCGGCGAACTGCGCTCTAAAACCGCGAAACTGGAGGCGGCCGCCGGCCGGCCCACCCCCACATCCCCGGAAGCTGAGGACATCGGCGCCCCGCCCGACCGCGACGGCCCCTCGCAGGAGGAGCGGGACCCGGCGCCGGACGAGGACGAGTCAGCCACCTTCGAGGACGAACTGGTCCGATGGGCCAAACTTTCCCCCGGCCTAGGTTCTGTGGACCTGGCGCCCTACCTCTATCTGGCAGCCGCGTTCTCCGGCGAACAGCTCCTCGACGCCGGCCTTCCGGGACGGCTGCGAGACATCGCCGCCAACCTGCTGTCCACCTCACGCTTCGACCAACACCGGGTGACCGACGCCGACATCAGAGCGCTCGGTGACGACGACGCCCAGAGCCTGGTGGAGTATCTCGGTCGGGCGGGCCGGGACCGCCCGACCGAACAGAGCGCAGCCGTGCGCGGCCTGGTCCGTATCGTCACTGCCTACCCGGCCACCACCGAGCGGGCCGCCCGGCTCCTGCAGTCCATTCCAGCCGACGAGCTGGAACCGGCCGCCATCCTGGCCCTCCCGCCCGCCGCCCCCGCCTTCCGCAGCGTGCTGGAGTACTGGAGGACCCATGCCCCGGCCGACCCGGCCCAAATCAAGCGCACCCTGGAGCACGCCCTGAGCACAGGAAGCCGCCCCTGATGGGCACCAAGGGCTCCTACACAGGTAACGGCACACAAGCCAGCAAACACCTGCAGCACAACGTCACCCAGTGGCTCGACGCCCTGACCGGCGCCGGCCCCGGCACACCCGTGCCGCAGCTCAATCCGGACCAACTGGCCCCCGCCCTCGCACTCTTCAGGCCGTCCCGCGGCCACGCCGACGGCCCCGGCGGCGGAGCAGGAGGCGCCGCCGGATCCGGAGAAGGCCGTACCGGGGGAGGGGCACAGCGCTCCGCCAGCCAGTCCTCCCGCACGGCAGGTCGCGCCGCGGCCGCGGCCTACGCCTACCGCACCGGCAACGAGCAGGCCCTGCAGGCACTCGGCCTCGACTACGCGGAACTGCAGGCTGCGGCCGAAGACCCGATCGACTGGACCCGTCGCATCGTGGAGGCCGCCTGCGGGCCACTCGCCGACGGCACCATCGAGGACGAGGAACGCCGCTTCGTCGCCAGCGAAGTGGCCCAATGGGTCCTGGAGGCCGGCACCGACAGCACACCCCCGACCCCCGAGGAAGTCGTCCGGGAAACCCTGGCCCTGACCATCTCCGAGGCGATCCTCAGCGAGGCCGCCGCGAAGATGAACGACGGCTCCCGCCCCGCCTGGGCCACCGCCGACGGTGAACGCCAAATCCGCGAAACCGCACGCGCCTTGGTCGACCGCGCCCCCCTCACGATCACCGGCCCCAGCACCGCCGAGATCACCCGAGCCGTCGAAGAGGGCATCGAGGCGATGCGGTCCATCTGGATGGAGCCCTGATGCCCGCCTACACCCTGCGCCTGGACGCGGACATCTCACGCCCCGGACCCGCCGACACCACCATCTTCTGGTGGCCACCCGGCCCGGGCGTCTCCTTCGTCTCCACCCTCGGACCACGCCTGGGAGCCCTGGGAGCCGTCCCCGAACCCAACATCGAACTGGTCCGCCTCGCCGCCCTGGTATACGCCGCCGACCGCACCACCCCTCGCGGCGCCGCCCGATCCAACTGGACCCGCCGCACGCTCGAACTGGACGTACCCGTCTACGCCCCGGCCCGCTGGAACGCAGTACGCGAACGCCTCGAGGGCCTCCTGGGCTTCCTGTCCGGAGACCGCTGGTCGATCCGCTTCCACCACGCCGCCACCCCGCAAGAAGCCATTCACGCCGCACCCCATCCCGGGATACGGCGCGTGGTCCTCCTCAGCGGCGGCGCCGACTCGGCGATCGGCGCGCTGCACTCCCGCCACGACCTCGGCCCAGACCAGCACCTGCTGCTCTCCCACGTCGGAGCCACCAATCTCGCCCCGATCCAGCGCGCGGTCGCCGACGACGTCGCCCACCTCATCGACGGCCCCCCACAGTTCCACCAGCCGCTGCGGTTCTCCCGCAAAAGCCATCAGCCCACCGGGGCGAAACTGCGCAACGAGTACTCCACCCGTACCCGCTCCCTGCTCTTCCTCGCCCTGGGCCTGGCCACCGCAGCAGTGGAGAAGGTGCCGCTGTGGATCCCGGAGAACGGCTTCGCCTCCCTCAACGTGCCGCTCACCGCCGACCAGCGTGGCGCCGTGTCCACCCGCACCACCCACCCTCTCTTCCTGCAGACCCTGGCCGCCATCGCCCACGACGCCGGAGCCCACGCCGTCATCCACAACCCTTTCACCGCCCACACCAAAGGCGAGATGTTCACCCTGGCCGCCGAACTCGTCGGCACCGGCCCGGCCGCCCGGTTCCTCAGTCGCACCCACTCCTGTGCCCATACCGGACACCGCACCCACCGCATCTCCGTACGCACACACTGCGGCGTGTGTTTCGGCTGCCTTCTGCGCCGCGCCTCCTTCCGCGCCGCCCAGCTTGAGGACACAACCGAGTACCTCCACACCCGCCACGACGCACAGCTCAGCGGCTACCTGGCCGACAAGTCGGTCGAACCCTCACTGCGCACCTTCCTCGCCCGGGGCCTGCGTCCAGCCGACATCACCACCCTGAATCTGCCCTCCGACTACTCCACCCGCCAGGCCTACGAGTTGTGCCGGAGGGGCGTTGCGGAACTGGAGCTGCTGTACTCATGAGGACGAGCGCACTGCCACCGCTGGACCTGCACGCACACATCGACACCAGCGTTCCGGTCGACGACCTTGCCGGTTTGGGCGCCGTCGTCTTCGCCGCCACCCGCTCCCTGACCGAGGCGGCCCGAGCCGTGCAGCGACACGACAGCCGGATCATCTGGGGAGTCGGTGTCCACCCCGGACTCGCCCGCAGCCACACAGGCTTCGACCCCGCTACCTTCACTCAGCTGATTGACCACACCCCGCTGGTCAGTGAGATCGGGCTCGACGGCAAGAGCCGCGTCCCGCTCGACCGTCAACGGGCCACCTTCCGTGCTGTTCTCGACGTCCTGGCTCATAACCCGCGCATCACCAGCATCCATAGCTACGCCGCCTGCGAGCAGGTGCTGGACGAGCTGGAACGGTCCCCGGCTCCCGGTATGGTCCTCCACTGGTGGCTCGGCACTCCGGCGCAGACCGCCCGCGCTGTCGGCCTGGGCTGCTACTTCTCCGTCAACGCGTCCGCTGCACGCAAGACCGCTCTGCTACAGATCATCCCTCTCGAGCGGCTGCTGACCGAAACCGACCACCCCTTCGGCGACCGCAGCTCCGCCCGGCCACTGCCCGGCAATGTCGCCGCCGTGGAACAGGCCCTTGCAGACCACCACCGAACGACGCTTAGGGACATTCGCCAGGCTGTGTGGCATAACCTAGCCACACTCGTACGCGACACCCGCTGCGCAACACGGCTCAGCCGACAGGTACGGTCCCACCTCGCCTCACTTCCGCCGCGGCCGGCACGCCGCCCGCCACGTACCGGATTGGGACCGACTGGCTGACCTAGCCCCCCCGGTGCTGGTCGACGTCGACGGCCGTGCCCGCAGGCCGTGAATCACTTGGTTCACGGACTGCGTCACCAATGTGATCACCGGCGTTGCCGTCACGCCCGGGCATCCGTCGCGGGAGTCGGTGCTGGCCGGCGCTCACAGGCTGGTTGTCTCCTCCTGCGCGGTGTTGCCGTCTTCGGCGACATCGGGGGCGTCCTCGGTGCTCTCCGCGGTGCGGCGGTAGTAGGGGTGGGTGGAGTCCATCCTGCGGGCGAGGTGGAGGGGGGTTGGGGTGCTTTGGCGGACGTCGGAGGTGATGCCCTGGTTGGTCAGGACGGCGGCGATGGCTCCGATGGAGTCGCAGTCGGCGTCGGGGCTCTGGGCGATGACGGTGAACCGGGTGGCGGTGTGGGCGTAGCCGTTCTTGCTCTGGCTGGGGCTGTCGAAGCGTGTCTCGTCCTTGCCGAAGCGGCCGGCGGGGCCAGCGGCCCAGGTGCGGGGAACGTTGACGAGCAGGAAGTCGGGGTAGGTGACGGCGCCGTCGTCGGTGGCGAGTTGGAAGAGGCTGTTGGTGGTGTCGGTGGCGCGCCAGGTGCCGCCGCTGGTGCGCATGTGGGCTCCGGTGGGGCGGCCGATGCGTTCCAGGTCGCCGATGACGCGGACGGTGGCTAGGGGGCGTTGGGCGCGGGGGAGGCTGTGTCCGGGCAGCCAGGACGCCGGCCGGGGCATGCCGGGAGGTGGATCCTGGCCCAGGGCTTCGTCGGTGAGGCCCGCCCAGATGTACTCGGTGGCGTCGCCATCGACGTAGAGCACCGCGGGGGCTGGTGCGGGGAGTTGGGTGCGGGTGGCGATGAGGGCCTGCTCGACGATGTCCGCGGCGGCGCGGGCCTGGAGTGTCTCGTCCGCGGCGGCGCGGTATCCGCTGACGTCCCAGGCGAGGTCGATGGCGTGCAGCGCAGTGGTGGCCGGGCTGTGGGGCTGCCACTGCCCGGCCTGGGGGCTGTAGGCCCAGACCTGCCAGGGGGCGTCCTTTCCGCCGGTGGGGCGCATGGCGGTGAGGGTTGCGGTGATCGGTGCCGGTTCGGTGGTGCGGCGCTTGCCGGGTGTGCGGCGCTGGGCGTGGCGGCGGACGTGGATGCCGATGTGCCACCAGTTCTCGAGCGGCAGTTTGCCGAACGCGGCACCGAGGCGGTGGTCGGTGGCGCCGACGCCGCTGAGGATCTCGCGCAGCACGTTCGCGGTCGAGCTGTCGAGACCGCTCTGGCGGGAGGCGACCTTCTTCGCGCGGTACTTCTCGTTGTAGGGCTTGCCCTCCCGGGTGTGGGTGGGGACCGGCGGCGGAGCCTGCTTGATGTACTGGGAGGTCGCTGCGAGGCGCGCGAGAGCCTGCTTGGAGGGCCACTTGCCGTCCTCGGCCTCGGCCTTCTCGCGTGCTTCGACGCTCGGGTACCAGCGCTCGGGGTCCCAGTCGGTCTCGCAGATCGCTGCGACGAGCGTGTCCTCGCGGGTGTGGGGAGCGAGCATCTGCGCCAGGTCCCGCTCGCGTTCAGCGCTGGTGCGCGGTCCGTGGCCGAGGGCACTGGCCTTGTCGTGGAGGAAGACGACCTCGATGCGCCCGCCGACGGCGGGTTCGGCGACGCCTTCGACGGCCTTCCAGTCCTCGCCGAACCCCCACTGGGCGGCGATCGCGGCCTTCACCCGGGCACGGACCTCGTCGGTGTTCCACAGGACGGGAACGAGGAGGGTGCCCACGCCGGCGGCGTCCAGGGCGGCGGGGATCCGTTCGAGGGGGATCGGTCCGCTGGCGCGTGAGCCGCTCTCGGTGGGCGGCACCTTGATGCCGGGGACCTCGATGAACACGGGGCTGCGGTGGCTGTACTTCTCGCACCGGGTGTCGATGGCCTCCTCGACGCGGCGGAAGAACTCCATGCCGTGTCCGCGGCCCAGGCCGGGGGTACGGACGCTGGCCGGGGCGACGGCCCAGACCGGCCCCGGGGCGGTATCGGCCAGGGCGTCGTCGGCGAGATGTTCGGGGAAGGGCGGCACGTTCGCGCTCAGGCGGGGCAGGGCGGCCAGGCGGCGGCTGGCGGCGACCGCGGGGACGTTCAGGCGGCGCTTCCACGGCGGCCCGTCGGTGGCCGCGGCGACGACGAGCGGCTGGTCGGGGTTAGCCAGCAGGACGGTGGCGACACCCTTCCAGGAGGTGGCGAGGAGAGTGGTGGTGGCGTTCACGGTCAGCGCGTGGCGCCGGGAGTGCCCGCTGGCGGCGGTGCCGATGGTGATGCGGGGCAGCAGGTGGCGCACGATGCCCTTGCGGTCGGGTTCGGCGGGCAGTTCGTGACCGATCGCGGCCAGGCGGCCGTCGGTGCACAGGGCGAAACGGACGGGGGCGCCGTTGTTGCGGGGCCACTCGAGGGCGGCGAGTTCCTCGGCCAGGCGCCAGCGGGCGAGTTCGCCCGGCCACCAGCCGCGCGAGCGCTTGCCGGCGCTCGGCGGCGGGGGCAGGACGGCGGAGCGGGGCTCGGCCTGGGCGAGGAGTTCGGCCAGCTGTTCGCCGATGCGCCGGCCGTCGGGGCCGGGGACCACGGCTTCGGCCCAGTAGAGGAACACGTCGCGCCGGTCCTCGGCGCTGATGGGCGCCGCGCACAGGAGTTCGTAGCAGCCGTCGTTCCACTGCCAGCGCGCCCAGGTGCCCGCCGCCGCGCGCAGGACACACTCCAGCGCCCGGTAGGGCGGCTGCACGTCCAGACCGGTGCCGACGTTGCGCTTGTACTCGCGCGAGAGCTCCATGGCCAGGTCCATGACAGGGGTGTCGGGCCGGTAGGCGATTACCTGGCCCAGGTCGGAGGGAGCGGTTCGGAACTGCAGCAGGCGGGCCTGCTTGCGGGCGACGCTGTCGAGCGGGCGACTCATGCGTACTCTCCCAGGTAGGCGTCAAAGCCCGCGCGCAGCGCGGGGAGCAGGTGCTGGGCGTGGGCGTACTCGGCGATTTCCTCGATGGTGTGGCCGTAAGAAGCGCCGAGCTGGGCGAGGTCGGCCTGCGGGGACTGCTCGAGCAGCCCGCGGATCAGGGTGGGCAGGTCGGATCCCCAGGTGGGGTCGTGGAAGGCGCCGTCGATGAAGTGGAGCTCGACGTGGGTCTGCCCGCGGCGTCCGCGGCCTGCCAACTGGACGCTCTGCCCGAGGAGGGTGGCGACGAGCTCGTACTTCAGCTCGTCGGGCAGGGCGGAGAAGCGCTTGGGCGCGCGGAGGTTCAGGCGCAGGTGCGCGTCGGCCGCCGCGCGGGCCCCGGCCAGGACGGCGGCAGCGTCGTCGCCGGGCACGGTGTCGCGCCAAGCCCGGGCGGCGACACTGGCCGCCAGCACCGCCGGGTCGTCGGCCGGCATGACCGGCCGCACACCCATGGCGATCAGGGTGATGGCCGACACGGCGACGCCCTCGAACACGGTCAGCACGTTCAAGCCTCGCTCGGTGCGCGGCAGCGGCGAGACGAGCACCTCGCCGTCGAGGTCCGCCAGCTCCGCGAAACGGTCGCGGGTGAGCTGGCCGATCGCGTCGCAGACCGGCGGCAGAGAGAGGTCGGGGGTATCCGCGACGGCGACGTAGATGCGCAGCCGCCGCCCGAGGGCGAGCGCGGTGTCGTACAGGGTCTGGGCGAACAGGCGGGCCTGCCGGTAGGAGTTGACGGTGATCAGGGCCCGCGCGCGATGCCGGGTGCGTGCCTCCGCGGCAAGCCGGTCCAGGTCGCGCACCAGGCCCGGTGCGTAGCCAGCGGCCAGTGAGATGACCCGCTGGTCGCGTTCGCTGTAGGGGGTGCTGCCGACGGCCAACAGCTTTCCGTCGGCGACGGGGGTGCTGTTAAAGATGGTCAGACCATCGCGGAGGGTGTCGGGCATCGCCCAGTCGGGGCGAGCGAGCAGGTGGGTGCGTGCCGCGCCCGGCATGAAGCCGGTGGCGGACATGCCCAGGACAGTACGCTGGCGGCCGCTCAGGGCGAGGGAGACGATGCTGCCGAGGAACTGCGTCTCGGTGTGGGGGTCGGCGCGCAGCACCTCCATCTTCAAACTCGCATGGGCACCCGGATCGTCCAGCCCCTCGAAGCGGAACCCGCCCAGCTGGCGTCCCAGCGGCCCGAACGGGACGACGGTGCCGGCGCCCTGGTGGCCGATCGCGTCGGCGAGTTCGGAGGCCGCGTCGATGCCGTGCCCGGCGAGTTCGCCGGCCCTGTCCGTCAGGTCGAACATCGTGTGGACGATGGCCGTCAGCCACGTTTTCCTGATCAGCGCATGCAGGACACCCGCTGTGACCTCGGTGCGCGTGGGCGCCCGATCCGTCTCCGGTTGGTCGGGCCCGCGCTGCGCGGGCACCGTGGACTCGGCGGGTGTTTCGTCGGCTCCGCCCTCGGCGGCGCAGAAGGCGGGCAGCGCGGCGGAGATGATCTCCCGTAGTTCGTCCTTGAGGGGGGCAAGCTGCCACTCGCCGCCCTCGTCGATCGTGAGCATCCGCTCCAGCACGTCCGGGACGGGCAGCAGCTGGTCCGGCAGGATGGCGGAGGAAGGGCGGTCGCTCGGCCGGGTGGCCACGCTCGGGAGCAAGGCCTGCAGCCGGTCGGCCTGCTCGGCGGTGGCCGCAGCGTCAAAGTCCACCCCGATCAGGTTCTCCAGCAGATGCCGGTCCCACTGATGGGGCTGATACCAGCGCTTGCGGTCCTGCAGGACCTGCCGCGTCCGGCGCGGGTCCTGCCCGCGGGCCAGGGCCCGCGCCTGGGCGACCTCGGTGCAGACCTCCTCCCCGGCCACCAGGTCGAGCAGCTGCTCGGCCAGGAACACCGCCCGGGTCAGGGGCCGGCGCACGGCCACCGCCAGCCGCGGCGGCGCCTGGTGCAGGCTGTCGCGAATGCGCCGCAGCACCGTGGTTGGGCGGGAGCGGGACGCGAGCTCCAGCACGCCGCAGTCGTCGAACCCCCGCGCCTGGTAGGCGTCGACCTCGTCGATGACCACATAGGACCCCAGGCGCAGAAGGAACTCCCGCACGCTGATGCTGTTGCGGACCTCCCCGTCGACCTCCACCGGAACTTTGATCATCCCGGACTGGAAGCAGGCGTGGGTGGTTACGATGATCCTGGCTGTCGTCGCGGCCTTGACGTGGGAGAACTTCCCGCAGGACGACACATACGGGCACAGCGCCCGCTCCGGCTGGCCGAAAGCATCCGACGCCGTGACCGTGCACGGCTCCCTGCCGCCCTCAAAAGTGTCGCGTCCCTCGAGCTGCGCCTGTGCGGCGCACCCGTAGGCGGAGTTGTTGATGAGGAAGGCGATGCTCGCCGAGGCCTGCGTCAGCGGCACGTCGGTGCCCTCCAGCTTCGCGGCGGAGCGCAGTGCGAAGTTGTACCGGCTGTTGGGCGCGATGAACGGCGTGGCCGTCTCCTCGACGCCCGCTGCCCGCAGCTCCTGCTGCAAGGTGGAGGCCTCGCCGTAGACGTCGCCGTTGTCGCTGACCACCAGCACGGTGGTGCGGCCCAAGGCCGCCTGCTGGATCGCTAGCCCCCGGCCGAAGACGTTCTTGCCCACGCCCGGGGGTGCACTCAGCAGGTGCATCCGGCCCGGCGGCAGGACGATGGGTTCCAGGGGGCGCTGCCCGCCACCGATGGTTCCGCGCAGCAGCAGCGCGATCTGCTTCTCGCGGAAGGCCGGGCCCTTCATGTCCTGGTCGGTGTCCCGGCTCTGCCAGCCGAGCTCATCGGCGTCCACCACCAACTCCACAGACGGTGCGGTCACGACCCGAGGCGGCCTGTACTCCCCCTGCTCGTCGGGGAAGGCGATCTGGACCCGTCCACGCGATGTCGGCGCCGACCAGCCCGATCCGCTCGCGATCCGCAGCAGCCGCCGGCGCCTGGTCGGCGCGAGTATGCGTTCGGCGACGCCCGAAGGGTCCTGCCCGTGAGCCGGCAGCACTTCAAGCGCCCGCCCCCGCTCGCTGTACCCGAGCGCGTAGAGAGCGGGCAGCGGGTCGTCCGCGTCGGGGGTGTGGAAGACGTCGTAGACGGCCCGTTCGACGTGGTGCAGTAGCGCCTCCCCCCGATGGCGGGTGCCCAACAGCGCGCCGAGGCGCTGCTTGTCCGCCTCCGACCACTGCTCCCAGTCCGCCACGGCACGCGGCGCGTGCCCGCTCAGCAGGACATGGGCGTCCGCGACGCGCACCACCTGCCGCCCGTCGCGGAACCGGGCGGGAAGAAGGTACTCGGCCAAGGCCAGAGCCCCGGCAAGCGTCCGGCTCACGCCCCCTCCACCTCCGCCACCAGGTCGGCATCGGTCAGCACCCGCGCCCCGCTGTCGCGCACCACCCGGCGCAGCAGCGGCAGGTACCCCCGCAGGTGCTCAGGCACCACAAAGCACAGCGCGCCGGGCCCCTCGGGATCCTCGCGCAGCTTCTGGGCCAGCCCATGCGGGTCGGCCCAGGTCTTGACGTCGACGTGCCACGCCCTGGACCGGCCGGGACGAGTGACATGCAGGTCATAGGCGTCGCCGAACGGCCACAGCCGCACTTCCGCGCCCAAGGCGACCAGCCGGTCGCGCAGCTCGACCTCCAGCAGGCCCGGGAGCGTCACCCACAGCCACAGGGCATAGGGCAACGCCACGTAGCCCTCCACGGGCAGCAGCTCCGGCAGAGTGCGCAGTTCGCCGCACGGGGTCAGGCGCCAGCCCTCCACCGCAGTCGGCTCGGCCCGGTACCGGGCGCCCAGCAGGCTGTGTCGCTCGTCCTCGCACTCGACGTCCACCACGCCGTTGGGGCGGTAGGTGGCCCGCATCGTCCATCTGCACATCGGACACGCTGCCCACAGGCCGCCGAACTGCCGCGTCGGGGAGACACCGGTGTACGCACCCAGCTCGACCAACGCGGTGTTCCGGGACAAAACGCGCCGTGTCAGGACAGGCGTGCGGACCATCGCCTCCCGGCCCCGGGTGTACGCCTCGAAGCCGGCGGCCCTCAGCGCGCGGAAGACGGCGTGCTGGACGGTCTCGCCGGAGATCCGCGACAGCCCGGTACTCACTGGCAACATCCCTACCGCCCGCAGCAGGCTGTGCAGATGGCGGATGTCGGCACCGATCCCCGGGGCCTGGTGGCCGTGCTCAGAGGCCTCCACCGCGAGCCGGTGCAGCGCCGAGCTGGGCATGCCGTCGTCATCGAGCAGCCACAGCTTGCCGAGCACTGATCCCTGGGGCCGTCCCGGCAGAAGGTCGGCCACCCGGCTTCCGCGGAGCCGACGGGCGAACACCTCGTACGACGGTGCCTGCTCAAGGACCCCGAACGAGCGCACGTAGCGACCATGGCACTCCATCAGCAGCCGCATCCGCCCCTGTGCCTCGCCCTCACTGCTGCTCAAGGCCAGGGCCGCGACCACGCAGGCGTCGAGCGCTGCGCGCTGGTCCTCGTCGAGTTCTTGAACGGCCGCTGCCGTCTCGGCCACCACCGACACCCCGGTCCTCCCCGCACTGCTTCGAGCCCATGCCACAACCTCAACCCCTCCGCCCTGTGGTAGGGCACGGGAGTTCGGGGACCTCCCCCCGATCCGGTGATCCCGGACCGATGTGCGCGGTGCGGTGGTCTTCCGCACGGACTCGTGTCCGGCTGCCTCCGGATCGGGGCCAGCAGCGTCGTGCCCCCAACAGCGCTCCGCAGACGATGCGGAAGGAAGTTCACCGACGGATCACCGCGGAGCGCGGCTCCTGCACGGTGACCGTCTGTCCTCCTCGCCGTGCTGGGTCCGTGAGCCGGGTCAGGACGCGATTCCAGATATTTTATGGCCCTCAGCTTTATTGGCTGCAGAGCCGAGCCGGCGGCCGTGGCCCACAACGCCGACTTAACCGTCCTCGACGTCCCCTCGCGCCCGCGTTGCCGGCGACACCGGCTGGCGGCCCCGGTCCGTACGCGGAGCGGCGCACGGAGTTACTGAGTCTCCTCAAGCGGCGGAGTACTCGGAGAGGGGAGGACTCCCGAAGAGGTATTCGCCGTGGTATTCGATGAGGTATACTGTCCGCATGGCTGACACGACCGTCAAGATCGATACAGAGACGCGCGACCGGTTCGCGGCCCTCGCAGCCGCCCGCGGTATGAGTGTCCGCGCCTACCTCGCGGAACTGGCTGTCGAGGAGGAGAACCAGGTCAAGCTGTCCACGGCCACAGACGCCTTCCGCGCCGCCATCCGGCGCCCGGGCTTCGCTGAGGCCTTCGACCGTGACTTCGGCGGGCTTCCCGCCCTGGCCCCCCGCCGGGCGGCCTGACCTTGGAACTGCACGTCGACATCCGCTGGCTCCTCGACCGACAGGAAGAACTCCTCGGCAAGGACCTCGCGGTACAGGACTACTCCGCCCTGGTCGCCGCTGTCGCCCGTCACCGCGTGAATACCCCGGCCTTGGACGAGGGCTCACCCGACGCCTACTGGCGAGCGGCGGCGCTCATGGAGCAGATCGTGCTGATCAGGCCGCTGCCGGCGCGCAACGAGTTCTACGCCTACGGCGTCGCCGTGGCCTACATCGAGGCCTCCGGAGAGACTGTGGACGCCCCGTACGAACCGTGGCGGGACCTGATCACCGACATCCGTGCACTACGGCTCACCGTCTACGACATCGCCGACCGACTGCGGTCCTGGCGCAGCACCGGGTAAACAGCACTCGCTCGAACTCTTACGCAGCGGGCCAGGTCAAGTTCTCTACACCGCCTGGCCCGCCACTTGCTGCCCGACAAAGTTTGGTCACCACGCCGAGCGGCCCCACTGATACGCAACAATCAGCCACGCACGAAGCGTTGTAGGGAAGTCATGGAGGCGCAGTGGGCGTAAGCACCACCAACTTTGGAGTGGTGTTCATCCACGGGCTTTTCTCGTCCGAGAAGACCTGGGACCCGCTCGCCCGGCTCCTTGAATCCGACGAGGAGCTGGCTTCGGTCACGGTGAGGCGATTCGGCTACGCCTCACCCAAACTCCGGCGTTTCCGCCCTGACCGTCGCACCGCCGACTACAATGATCTCGCGGATCGGCTGAAGGCGTTCTTGCACTACGAAGCGGTAGGGCACGACCGCCTGGTTCTAGTCGCCCACAGCCAAGGTGGACTGATCGTTCAGCGCTACCTCGCGCGGATGATCAACAGTGGGGAAGGGCAGCAACTTAGCAAGATTCGAGGCGTCATGCTGTTCGCCTGCCCCAATGACGGCTCCGACTTCATGCTGCCGCTTCGGAGCGCATGGTGGCCAGGACACCCTCAAGTACGCGCGCTGACACCGCTCAACCCCCACGTGAAGGACGCCCAACGTACGGTCCTCGACCAGATCGTCTACGCCCAAGGCGTCGGAGCCTCCTCATGTCCCATCCCCTTCTGGGTCTTCGGGGGATCGGAGGACAAGGTCGTCGTCCGTGCCTCCGCTCAGGGGGTCTTTCCCCACGTCTTCATGCTGCCGGGCGACCACTTCAGCATCATCAAGCCCAAGACGCACAGGGACCCTGCCTACGTCGCTCTTCGCACTCACCTGCTGGACGTTCAGCAACAGGCAGATCCGGCAGACCCAGGCGCCGCCGCCTCGAATCCCTCCACGTCCGCTGCCCAGACCACGCCGTGGGGCGACGGCGCAAAGGCCGCGCGGATTTTGGACGTACTGCCTCCATACGCCGACTGGCTCAAGACGCTGCGCACCCAGGACTTCTTCGTTGTCAGCGGCCGAGTCAACAGGCTCGTCCACGAAGCGGCTGATGCCCTCCGCAACGACCCTCTCCAGTTCATCGATCCCGCGTTGCGCGATGCGGCAACGGCCTGCAGCAGCGCCGCCACGGACCTCAGCGAAGCAATGATCGACCTTCTCTTCGCCGACCGCGTTGACGCCAAGGCGTCCGAAGATCTGCCAGCACGGGAGAAGGAAGACGCCTGGACACTCTTCCTCGGCGAGCACCAGCGCGGGGAGAGCGAGCTGCGACTGCAGACCCTGCGCAACGTCTTCTTCGAGACCTACGACGCCCTAATGCGCCTCCTCAACGAGCGGCTGCTCGCACCGGAAGGAACCACATCCCCGCCCAGGGGCACCACGCTGGCAACCGTCGACCCTCCCCCCGCAACACCCAATGCCGCCGACCGGCAGCCGCGCGTGGGCCAGGGCCTGCCGATGTACGAACGCGAACTGCGGGTGGCGTACGACCAGCTCCGGTCAGCCGGAATTGAGGCGCCAGCCTCCGACGCATACCTCTCCGGCACCACCGCTGTGCAGCACTTTGTGGCCAGCGAGGAACGTGGTCCTGGCTGGGTGCTCACCCTGAGAAACGACCGGGCCATAGCCGTAAGCGAACCTCTCTGGAGTGCCCTGGTGAGGGCAGGGCGGCCAGCAGCGGACGACGAGCCCCTCAACGCGGTCGGACACCCCACAGCCTCAGGGACCGAGCCCACCGTGCTCGGCCCGGACGTACAGCGCGTCGCCCTCGAAGGCGGAAGCTGGGGCAAGGGCTGGCTGGTCCACGGCGACCACGGTTGGCGGTGGGAACCCCAAGTGAATCTCCACTTCAACCAAACACGCTCCGCCACCAACTGGACCGCCGCCCAGCCCGCCCCTCAGCTACGGCTGCGTGCCGTCATCACGCTGCCCTGGGACACCCTTGAGGAAGTGGCAGTCACTCCGGAGCGCCGCCGCGACCTCAAGGCCAAACTCCCCATTAGCCAGCTCGCCGGCGCGGTTACCACGCTGTCGCTCAGGAGAGGCGGATCTGCGCGCCGCGAACTGGGAGCCGGGGCCGAACCGTAACGCCATCGACTCCGTGAGCTATTCAGCAACCATCGCCGCCCCGGACGGTCGCCCGGCCCTGACCGGGGCGGTCATGGCCGCCCTGCCTGGCGCCCTGCAGCCGTCGACCGTGACCTGCGCCGAGGTGGCGATCCAGGACACCGCCGCCTGGACTGGCGTTCTCCCACCGGATATGTCGACCACACTCACACTCGAGGAAATGGCATCCGTCCTGCTAGCAGCCTGGGAGACAGCAGCCGACGTCTTGCCCGCGGCCACGTGTGATGTCACGACCATGCGGTGGGCCGGCCCACCCACCGTTGAGCTGCGTGTGAGTGCCGAGGGACCACACGATCAGCCCCGGGCCAACCTCGACACCTTGATCAATCTCAGCGAGGCTGGGCCGACCGACCGCAGCTCGCTGCCCGAGATGGCCGTGACGATCACCGTGTCTCCGATGCTGGCGGACACCGAGCGCCGACAAGTGCTGCGCCGTGCCCTCGTACGCATGCTCCAGGGCTTCGGATATGTCGAGGCCGACGAACATCTCCTCACGTGAGGTACGGATAGTTGCCGTCGTAGGCAGCACGGGCGCCGGCGACAAACCACTGCTCTGACGGGCTCATGCGTTGGGCCCGTCAGAGCGAGCCAGCTCAGGCGCCGACCTTCTCCTGCAGACGTTCCAGCACCCACTCCGGGGCCGACGCCAGGGACGGGAGCATCTTCAGCGCGGCGCAGGTATCGCCAAGAGAACGATGCCCGCCGTTCAGCGGAAGGAAGCCGCGCATGCCCTCCTAGTCGGAGCGCGGGCGCATGATGCACCCCCGCTGCCCCGCCGCCCGCAGGTGCTGCGGATCCGCCTCCACCCGCAGGCAGTCGCCCACAATGACCGTCCTGTCGTACTCCGCGTTGTAGGCGAGGATCTTCCGCCCGGCGGTGACCCGCAGCACCTCCGACAGCACCTCATCCCAGGTCGCAGCGTCCGGACCATCGCACCCGCACCCGCCGACACGCCCAACCGGCACCGCCCTCGGTGCCGGCTGGGCGCGCTGTCGTCCTCCGACGCCGCGGACAACAAGGGCCCGCCGCCGCGGACGATCCCGCCCGCCACATCACGCCCCTCGGCCAGACACCGGCGACGGCCGCCCTTCTCGCATGCGCCCTGGTACGGGCCGCCCCGACAAACCCAACCGCGCGCCGGTCACTTCTGTGCGCCGGTCATGAGCGAGTGAGGTCAGAATCTCTCAGGCCGCCATCCTGTCGAGTACTTCTCGTACAGGGCCAAAGCGTCTGCCAGTTCCTCGCTGGGCTCGATCGTCCCGTCGTCGAGGGACCGGCGCACGGACGCGACGGCTTCCGCCAGAAGCGTCGTGCCCCCGAACACGTTCACCAGCGGATCCCAGGCGAGCCGCTTTTCCGTCCGGACCGCCACGCTGCCCATTGTCTGGCTGTGCACAGGCGTCGTCGCGCTTTCCAGCAGGCGCGCGACGACCCGGGGATCGGACCGCGACTCAAGGGGGGAAGGATCATCTGTTCCTGCCGTCGCCATGAGGAGCGTTTGCAGCAGCATCCTTTCGCCGACAAGGTCCTCGGGACGCGCCGTGTGAAGCTGGGAGTAGAGATCCCCCCTGAGAGACTGGGCGGCGTCCTCCGTGATCATCCCTCGGTCGTCCGAGCCGCCTGAGACGACACTGAGCAGAAGAGCCCTTCCATGGAGGCTCGTGATGCTGTGGAAAAGGCTGCGGACGATGGGCTCGACCGCGTCTTCGCCGAGCGTACGGAGCAGAGCTCTCACTGGGCTCAAGACAGCCCATTCACCGCCCGGAGACAGCATCCCAGTAGATCCCAGGCGGATGCGCGGCAGTTGACACATCAGCGCTTTGGCCGTGGGCAGCACCTGCTCCTCGGACACATCACGGAGGTAGGGGACAAGACGCTTGAGGACATCGTCCAGCATGGGGCCCGGCACCTGTCCCAGCGCCTCGGTGAGGGCGGACTCGTCACCGATCGCACCTGCGACGCTCTCGATGCACCGAATGGGTGCCCGTCCAGCGGGAAGCTGCCGGTGGAGGTAGAAGTCCAGCACTCTTCCGCAGGCCACGCGCCGGTCCCGTTCCCAGGCCGGTACCCAGTCAGAGCCGTAGTTGCTGCCGCCGAAGAGCCTTTCGGCGGCGGGGAACAGCAGACGGATGACCGACTGGGCGTGCCCGTCCAGGAGAAGGGTGAAGTCCTCCACGAACGCCTTCTCGCGCGGAGTCTGCCCGTTGTTGCGCTGATAGATCGAGCTGGTTTCCGTGAGTAGATCCACCGAAGCCGGCAGCAGGTCATGCGCTGCGGGATACCGGACACGGAGCGCCTCGAGAGCCAGAACGTCGACGAGACTCACTTCTGCGCGCAGGCTGCGAACGGTCAGAGGCACTGACGCCAAGTACCGCTTCACATCCCGGATGGTGGAGAACAGGGGAAGAACGACCTGCACAAACATATCCGGCCACCGCGCCTCGTCGAACGGTCCGACGTCGATCCCGTCGAGCGCCTCGGCCAGTCCTTGGCCGATGACTGGCGAGAGCGCCTGCGTGGGGAGCGGAGGCACGTCCATCGCGATCTTCACGATCTTCTCGAGGTACGCGGATCCCTCGACAGCCCCGTCCGTCAGCGCCCTCTCCACTACAGAACGGTCGAAGCAGAGCACGTAGACGATGTTCGGGAACGACCCCGTCAAACGCACGAGCCGGAAAAGGTCGCGGATCTCCTGCTGTGACAGGCGGTCGATGTCGTCGACGAAAACCACGATCCGCCCCGGCAGAGCGGCGAGGAGTGCAGTGAGCTCCGCGCGCTGTTGGTGGATGGTCTCCTGTTCCTCGCCCAGGAGCTTGGACGCTCCGGTGGCGACGGCGCTTGCACCTTCCAGAACGGCCCCGGCGCCAGGGATGAACTTCAGCGGAGACAGAGCGGACGAGTACCTGCCCAGGCGCTCGGCGACTGTGCGGCTCGCGCTTTTGAGTCTGTCCTTCAGCCCGCGTTCGTCGCGCAGTTGTCCAGCGAGCTCGTCGAAGAAGAACCGCATGAGCTGGTCGGTTCCGGAGAAGAACCACGGGTTGAACTTGACGACCTGGACGTCGTCGAGCGATTCCAGGGCACTCGCGGTGAGGTTCAGCAGAGAAGTCTTGCCCGAGCCCCATTTTCCCGTAAGCGCGACAACCGCGCCGTGCTTCGCAGAGGTCCTGCGGATTTCCGCCGCGAAGGCGTCCGCGAGCCCGGAGCGCTGCAGCAGGTCTTCGCTGGCGTCCTCAATTGGGTCGTCCCCGTTGAGGAGACTGCTGACGTTGATTGAAGCGCCGTCGTCCATGCCTACCCACCCCTGGTCGCTGTGGAAAGTGAGCGTAACGCCGCCCACTGACACCGGGATCAGGGTTCGGCGACGGTGAACGGATCTTCGGCTTGCTCATGGTGCAGGGCCTGCTCGCCCTGGCCCGCCTGGGGAACAGCGCCACCACCCCGGAACCGGTCGACCTCGACGCCGTCATCGTGACGCTCACCGTGACCGGCCACCGCGCTCCCCGCCCGGCACGGCGCTCCGCTCCGTATTGTTTCTGTCGGTCAGGAACGCGTTCGGTATGTCGCCACTTCCAGCAGGTGGGCCATCCGCAGCTCGGTCAGCTCCAGCCGGCCCGCTTTCAGATCCTCGGACGCCTTGCGCTGGCGGCCCCCGGTCGGCCCCCGCCGCCGACGTCCGCGACGACGGCCGACACTGCGGATGGTTGGCCAGGAACCGGAACGTCACCCGCTCGCGGGTGCCGTCGTCCTTGACCAACTGCACCCGGCCCAGGTGCGGTTCGCGGCGCTCGACCGTCCACTCCGTCCCGTCCAGCACCAGCCCGGCGCCGGGGGAAAGGTCCAGCACCGCCGCCGCGGTCACCGGCCCGCCTCCCCAGCGGGGATCACGAGCGAGCGGTCCTGGAGCGGGCCGGCCAGGTCGATGCCCAGCTGCCGCGACCACAGCAGGTGCAGCAGCTGGGCCCGGGCGACTGGCTCGCAGCCCGTCGCCGCCGCGAGCTCACCGAACCTCCGCCCGCCCCCGACCTCAGCAAGCAGCACCGGCCGAAGCCTCAGCGGGTCGGACCTCAGTCGGCGCCGCGACGCTATCGCGTCCAGCCCTGCGAAGGTGTGCTCGCGCCAGCGGGCGGCCACCGCGTAGCGCCAACCGCAGGCGACGGCGACCTCGGCGGCTGCGGCGAACGACTCCCGGTCCGACCCCTTGATCAGGGGATCGGGGCGTACGTCGATCAGCCAGACGCCGCGTCGGGTCACCGCGAGGTAGTCAGTTGGTGTGGGAGCGGCGCTTCCCGCAGGTCGCGAAGGAGAACTTCAGCGGTTGCGAGACGACGTCGACCACGTCGCCGGCGAAGTCCAGGGCCAGCAGCACCCGGCTCTCCTCCAGGCTCTCCGCGCCGTGGTGACGGCCGGTACTGGTCAGAAACTGCAGGCCAGGACGGTGCCGTTGGTCCCGGCGCCAGGTGAAGTGCCGCATCGGGTCGCTCGTGAGCACCGGTTCCTGTACCAGATCGTGCACCGAGCAGGACGCATCGTCCCCGCCGGCCCGCCACGAAACCGCCCACCGGCTCGTCCAGCCGTCGCCCAGATCCAGACCGGATCTGCCCGCGTCGACGTCCGTCGGCACGAAAAGGTCTTCTCACCTGCACTGATGCGACCAAACGGACCCGGCGTCAGCGGCTTCGACTAGCCTTCCCGACCCAGCGCGTGTAGCGGCCATGAGCTTATCGAAGCGTCGTGGAGAACCTCAGACTCCCGATCTTCGTTTCTGGTGGCAGAAAGACTGCTGAATGAGCGCCTGTGACAAGTCGAATGCCTCGTTGGTGACAACCAGGCTGCCTCGAACGTCCCCATTCACCAGCTCAGCCGGTCCCGCTGGTGACAACTCCTGAGCTTCGGCTCAACTACGGTTGCCGCGCATCCACCCGGCACCCGGATATCCCGTCACCTGTCACCGCGACGATCGGGAGGCTCCGTGAGCGCCCCTGTTCCCCGATCCGGACGTCGGCGCTTCCTGGCGCCCGACACGCCCCGCCCCGCCAGCCGGTGGACCAGGCGGAGGTCGGCCTGCTCCGTAGCCGCGATCACCGCCGCGAAGGTCGACTACGCCCACTTGGCAGAAGGACTGCCAGGTCGTCATAGACCAGGCCCTACCCTACCGGAAGCAGCGCAACGCCGCCGCCAGGCCCGGCGAGAAGCAGGCGACCGTCTTCGGCATAGACAACACCACGCTGTAGACCGACTTCGGCTTCAGCTACACCCAGCCCGCCAACCGGCCCGTCCTGGACGCCGCCCGATACGCCCAGGAGCACGGCGTCTCCCTCTTCTTCGTCACCGCCCGCCCCGGCGTCCTGTTCTGGCCCACGAGTACAACCTCGAGCACGACGGCTACGAGGTCTCCGGCCGTGTACGTCCGCGGCCTGAGCGACCTCTTCAAGGACGTCGCCGCCTACAGGACCGCCCAGCGCGTCGACTCGAGAACGACGGCTACACGATCATCGCCAACATCGGCACCAACGCCACGGACCTCTCTGGCGGTCACGCCTAGAAGACCTTCAAGCTGCCCGACTCCGACGGCCAGTTGTCGTAACGCTCACGACGCACCCTTGGCTAGGCTCCTTCCGTACGCGGTACGCAGACGGGGGTGACGGATGGAGCCGGTCGTACTGGGCGGCAAGCTGGTCTCCGGCTTGATCGGCCCGCTGGTGCGGAAGCTGTTCGTCCAGGACGGCCCGGGCGCGGATCTGGTGGACCGGCCGGTACGGCTGTCGGCACTGGTGTCGTTCCGGGGCGAGAAGCGGACGCTGGGCGAGAAAGAGGTCCACCGGCTCGCCGAACGGATCGTGACCCAGGCGGTGGAGTCACCGGGCGAGCCCCCGTTCCCCGCCGACGAACAGGAGGCTGTCGCCGACGCCCTGGCCCGCCGCCTGCTCGCCCTCGGCGACTTGGAGATGGACGACGTACAGGCCGTACGGCTGGGCAGCGCGGAACTCGCCCGGCAGCTCCGCCACCGCTCCGGTTTTCTGAACCCGCAGCCCCTCTCCACGGACGCCCGCCATTTCCTCGACTCCGCTACCGAGTGGGCCTGCCTGCACATCCTGGAGTTCTTCACCCGGCGGTCGACCTTCGTAGCCCGCACCCTGGTGGAGCAGAGCCGTGCGCAGGCGGAGCTCATAGCGAAAGCGGACGAGCTGATCGCCCGCACCCCGCGCCCCGACGCCCGCGACGCGGCCTTCGAACGCCGCTACCTCCCCTACCTCGCCAACCACCACGACCACATCACCATCTACGGCATCGACCTGCGCGACTTCCCCGACCGCTGGCCGCTCGAAGTCGCCTATCTGAGCCTGGAGGCGACCACCGAGGACGAGCGGCCGTCCGGTCTGGAGCCCCGTGGACACCCGCCCGCCACGCCCGGGCGGCTGCCCGCCGAGGAGGCGCTGGCCGGCGGCTCCAGGGTGCTGCTGCGCGGGGACGCCGGCTCCGGCAAGACGACGCTGGTGCAGTGGCTGGCGGTCACCGCGGCCCGTGACGCGAGCCGCATTCCGTACGTCCTGCCGCTGCGCACCCTGATCCGCACCGGCCCGCTGCCCGCGCCGGACGGCTTCCTGGCGGCGGTGGGCTGCCCGCTGACCCCGCCCCAGGGCTGGGCCGAGCGCGTCCTGGCCGCGGGCCGGGGCCTGATCCTGGTCGACGGCCTGGACGAGATCCCGGCCGCCGACCGCCACCGCACCCGCGACTGGCTGCGCTCCCTGCTCGCGGCCTACCCCGGCAACGCCGTCCTCCTGACCTCCCGCCCGACCGCCGTACGCCCCGACTGGCTCGCCGATGAGGGCTTCCGGGAACTGACCCTGGCCCCGATGCGCCGCACCGAGGTGGCCACGTTCGTGCACCGCTGGCACGAGGCCGCGCGGGCACCGGAGTACGAACAGCCGCTCCTGGACTCCCTGCGCACCAAGCGGGACCTGGCCCGGCTGGCCACCAACCCCCTGATGTGCGGCCTGATCTGCGCCCTGCACCGCGAGCGCCGGGGTTATCTCCCCACCGGCCGCAAGGAGTTGTACGACGCCGCCCTCACCATGCTGCTCGCCCGCCGGGACCGGGAGCGGGGCATGGGCGCCGAACTGGGCGAGGAGGCCCAGATGGAGCTGCTTCAGCGGCTGGCGTACGCGCTGGTGCTGAGCGGCCGCACGGAGATGGACCTCGATACGGCCGAGGGCATCGTGGAGCGCTGCCTGCCCACGATCGCGTCGGCGTCCGGGGACGCGACGACGGTACTGCGGGCGCTGCTCCTGCGCAGCGGCCTGCTGCGACAGCCGGCGGAGGGCGTGGTCGACTTCGTCCACCGCACCTTCCAGGACTACTTGGGCGCGCGTTACGCGGTGGAGGAGGGCCATCTGGACGTCCTCGTCAGCCACGCCGACGACACCCAGTGGGAGGACGTCATCCGCATGGCGGTGGCCCACGCGAGACCGCGTGAACGGGCGTCGGTCCTCCGGCAGTTGCTGGCCCGTGACACCCATCGCCTGACCCTGCTGGCCCTGGCCTGCCTGGAACACGCGACGGCCATGGACCCGGGCGTCCGGGCAATGGTCGAGGCACAGGCGGGCGAGTTGATCCCGCCGCGGACGCCGGGGGACGCGAAGGCCCTGGCGGAGGCGGGCCCGCTGGTGCTGGAGCTGCTGCCGGGCCCGGAGGACCTCACGGACGAGGAGGCACACGGGGTCACGGTCACCGCCTCACTCCTCGGGGAGGAGGAACCGGAGGGGGCCCTGGCGGTGCTGCGACGGTTCCGGGACCATCCGGGCCTGACCGTGCGGCGACAGGTGGTGGGGACGTGGGAGCGGTTCGACGCCGAGCAGTACGCGATCGAGGTGCTGGACCATCTCGATCGGACACGGCTCAGTCTTCTCTGCACGTCATCCGGGCAACTCGCGGCTCTGTGCCGCATGAGCGGCTGGCCGGACATCACCGTCCGCGGCCCGCACCGCATCGAGGACATCGTGGCCGCCGTACCGGAGCCGGAGACGGTGACAGCGCTCGATCTGCGGGACAATCCCGAGGTCTCCGATCTGACGGGCCTGCTTCCCTTCGTCTCTCTCACCGAGCTGCGGTTGACCAGGTGCGGTCCCGTGACCTCCCTGGAGTGCCTGGGCGCGTTGCCGCTGGACCTGCTCGTTCTGGACCGCATGGCCGACGTGAACGGGCTGCGGTCCTTGCGTTCGCTGACCAGTCTCTCCGCGAATCTAGAACTGCCCGGCACCGACCTCACAGAGGCGCTGCCGACCGACGCACCGCTGGAATTCCTCTCCCTGGGCCGCAACAGCACCAACACCACAGGGCTGCGCGGACTCCAGCATTGGCAGGGCCTGCGGACGCTCGCTCTGGGGTTCTTGTCCGCAGCGCTCACGGCCACTGACTGGCAGGCGGTAGCCGGCCTACCAGCCCTAACCGGACTGCACATGGACGGTCTGATCGCCCGTCAGTTCCCCGAGTCCCTCACGCTGATGCCCGAGTTCCCGGGCATCGAGGAACTGATGGTCTCCTCCCTACACGGTATCGAGGACCTCTCCGCCCTGGCGGCACGCCTGCCGGGACTGCGCTCGGTGACCCTCACAAGCCGACCTGGGAAGCTCCTCCGGCTGGCTGACTTCGAGCCATTCTTCCCTCACGCCGTAGTGACCCTGGCACAACGCTGAGGGGCCGGTGCCCGAAGGCACCGGCCCCTCTCGTCGGTCCGACCGCAGGAGGCTTACGCGTCCTTGCTCAGGTTGGGTCCGGCCCCGCCCGCGGCCTGCTCGATCGGCGGGACGTCCGGCAGTGCCGACTTCTCCTCACCCCGGAAGGTGAAGGTGACGGTGTCGCCCTCGCCCTCGGTGTCCACGACCACGATGTGGCCGGGGCGCAGCTCGCCGCAGAGGATCTTCTCCGAAAGCGTGTCCTCGATCTCGCGCTGGATCGTGCGGCGCAGCGGCCGGGCGCCCAGCGCCGGGTCGTGTTCGTGCTGGTCGCGCTGTGCGCGCCGGGCGACGGTGCGCTTGATGTGCTGCCAGGTGAAGTCGGTGAACGGGGCGCTGACCAGAGTCTGATGGATCCATGGCACCGCCTCCATCCCATATCCGCGTGGCTGGTCAGGCTTCGGCAGGCGCGCCTCCTGCGGTCGATGTCATATAGTCGGTTCCTACTATTAGAGAGCGGTGATGTAGATGGCGAAGCGGAAGATCTCCAACACTCTGGCGCTCGCCGTGCTGGGCCTGCTGCAGGAACAGCCGATGCACCCGTACGAGATGGCGTCCACCCTGCGGGATCGGCATAAGGACAGCAGCTTCAAGGTGAACTCCGGGTCGTTGTACGACACGGTCGAGGCGCTGGTCCGGCACGGCTGGATCGAGCCGGTGGAGACGGAGCGCGACGGCAGGCGTCCGGAGAGAACCGTGTACGCGGCAACCGAGATGGGCCGGAGCGAGTTCGTGCACTGGATCGATGAACTCCTGCGCACGCCCGTTGCGGAGTACCCGAAGTTCATGGCTGCGGTGTCCTACCTTGGCGCGCTCGGTCCGGACCGGGCGGCGGAGGCACTGGTCGAACGGGCGGGGCATCTGACCCAGCGGATCGAGGAGACGAGCGCGGTGCTGGCCGACACGGTCGGCTCCGGCAAGGTCCCACGACTGTTCATGATCGAAACCGAGTGCGCCTTGCACGCCTGGGAGGCCGAGTTGGCCTGGACGCGGCGGACCATCGCCGAAATTCGCGACGGCAGCCTGTTCTGGCCCGAGGTTGAGCGAACCGAACAAGGGTGGACCTGGACCGCCCCCACCAACCGGAAAGGAAGCACCCGATGACCGAGGTGTTAATCGTGGGAGCCGGTCCTGCCGGGCTACTGCTGGCCAGCGAGCTCCGGTTCGCCGGCGTCGACACGGTTGTGGTCGAACGCCACGCGCAGCGGCCGGGCTACTGCCGGGGATTCAACCTCAACGCCCGCGCCCTGGACCTGCTGGCGCGACGCGGCCTCGCCGAGAGGCTCATCGCCGAGGGCTGGCAAGTGCCACACGCCGCGTTCTCCGGCCTGCCCGTGACGCTCACCCTCGCGGGCACACACACCGACCACCCGTACTCGCTGGGCATCCCGCAGACCCGGGTCGAGGAGATCCTCGAAGCGCACGCCCTCGACCTGGGAGCCGACATCCGACGCGGACACGAACTGCGCGCCCTGGAACAGGACTCCGACTCTGTCACCGCCACCGTGTCCACCGACGACGGTGAGTACCGCATCCGGGCCGCGTACCTGGTCGGTTGCGACGGCGGCCGCAGCACCGTCCGCAGACAGGCCGGCATCGACTTCCCCGGTACCGAGGCGACCCGCTTCTTCCTGCTCGGCGACGTCGAGCTCGCCGACCCCGAGGCATTGCCGTTCGGCGCGACCACCGGCCCCGGCGGAACCGTGTTCGTCATCCCCCGCCCCGGCTACGTCCGGATCATCACCACCGACCGGCAACCCCCCGCCGACAAGGACACCCCAGTCACCCTGGACCTGCTCCAAACCGCCGTGGACGACGCGCTCGGCCACCACGTCGAGCTGCGCGCCGCGCACTGGCTGACCCGGTACGGCAACGCCGCCCGGCAGGCGCCCGAATACGTCCGAGGCAGGGTCATCCTGGCCGGGGACGCCGCGCACATCCACCCGCCGGCCGGGGCGATCGGCGTCAACGTCGCCCTGGACGACGCGTTCAACCTCGGCTGGAAACTCGCCGCCACCGTGCATGGCACCGCGCCGGCCCACCTGCTCGCGAGCTACCACGCCGAACGCCACACCGCCGGTGCGCATCTACTGGCCAACACACAGGCCCAGGTGCTGCTCGGCGCCGCCGACGACCGGCTCGCTCCGATCACCGACCTCCTCACCCGCATCGCCAGACACCCCGCAGGCAACCGCGCCCTTGTCGAGACCATCACCGCACTGGACACCCGCTACGAGATGCGCCCCGCCTCCGACCACCCCTGGCTGGGCCGCCTGGCGCCCGATCTCACCCTGACCACAGGCGACGGCCCCACACGCCTGGCCGAGTTGCTCACCTCGGGACGCGGCCTGCTGCTCGACCTGACCGCAGGCAGCGTCATCCGCGAGTCGGCCGCAGGATGGGCAGACCGCGTGGACATCGTCACAGCGACATGCCCCGACCACCCCGAACTCCACGCCATCCTCCTGCGGCCGGACGGGCACACCGCCTGGCTGCGTACCGCCGGTCACGACCACGTCGACGGGCTCCACCAAGCGCTGCAACACTGGCACGGTCCGGCGGCACCGGCCGACGCCGCGCTCGCGGCAACATCCGCCTAGCGAGCCAGGTGCTGCCACCGCACGCGTGCACAGGTCAGAAGAGGGCGGGACCGGAACGCCCTGTGCGAGGACGTCCCGTACGGCCCCTGCCCGCCCATCCTGCCCGCCAGCTCAGCCTCACGCACAAGGCGGTACAGCCCAGAGCCACGGGAGGTGACTCCAGGCCGGACCACCCTCGAGGGCGGCCGTCACGACGCCGCAGCCAGGTCCTGCGGGTCGAGCTTCGTGAAGTCGACGCTTCGCCCGGGTTCGGGCACGAGGTCCCGCGTGGAGAGATACCAGAGCCACTCACCTATATAGCCCGTCACCCCGGTGCGATCGTTGGCCTCGAAGACCGGAGCGGCATACAACAGGACGTGGTCTCGGTCCCCGCTTACGAGCTTCTTGTCCGCCAGAGTGGCCTCACACCACAGCTCGTAGGCCTCGGTGTCCAAGTCGGTACGCGCGAGCATGATCTCGTCGGCGATAACCCAAGCTGCTGCTGCTCGATCCTCGGACGTCGGCGCGATGGCCGTCACAAGGTCCCAGGGGCACACCTGATCCCGGCCGCGTGGATCACGTCGCGTCAGGTCAACCAGGCGGCCGCCGACTGCCTCGATGTGCGATTTCTCGGGTTGGTGTCGGTGGTGGTGAGAGTCGGTGCCTCCCTTCAGCAACTTGCCACCGCCCGCCCCCGCGACTACGACGATGCTGCGGCCACGCTCGCTCTGCACGACCGCGTCCGCTGCACCGACGGCTGCGCCGCCTTCCCCGTACTGCCCCTGGGCGGGCGTCTTCCTGCGGGCTGCGGCCTGCTTCACCCGGCTCGTATCCGGCGAGGACCAGGAGCTGCTCGTCGCGCCAGGTGACCGCGCGTACCTGCTGCGCGTTGCGGAGACGGCCGGGCTGCGCCCGCGACAGCCGCTTGCGGCCCGGCGTCGAGGCGCGGTCGGTAGTGCAGCCGGTGCCCCGGGCGTGGACCCGGGGCACCGGGGCCGCTGCGGCAGCCGCTTTCCCTGTGCCGCAGCGACGCCTTCCTGCTGCGGGACCATAGTGGCCGGTGAACCGTGCGGGCCGCGTCCGCCGGCCCGGGCATGTCACCGCACCGTAAGAAGGGCCGCCGGCGAACAGCTCCCGGGCGACCTCTCACGGCAGGGGCTGGGTGATCCAACCGCACTCGCGGATCGCGTCCGGGGACCCTGCCGGAGCCGCGAACCCGAATCGCGCCCGGGTATGGAGGACGAAGCCTTCCGCCTCGGCCTGGACACGCAGGCGGGCTCGTACCCGGGGCTGCCACCGCGCCAGGACCGCTTCCTCGATCGCCGCCACCCGCAGGGGGCCCACGACGCGCTCCGGGCTTCGTCGTCACCCACCGCTGCCCGGTGCGCTGCGCCACTCCCAGCACGGCGGAGACCCTCCAGGTGGAGCCCCGGTGCGCCTTCAGCAGAAACCGCAGGCGGCCCTCGGTGCTCGAGGGGACGGGGCGGGTGCGCAACGCGCGCTTCAGCCCCTGCTCGATCTGCTCCATGTCCGCCTCTTCAAATTTGGCTGCTCACAGCGCGGACACCCCGCAGTCCGTAGCGTCAGTCGTCCCATGCCGCTCGCCCCTGCCCTGCCGGTTCCGGCGTCTTCGGGACAGCACCGGTCGGCATCGGCTAGAAGAGCCTCCGGGTGTGTCGGCGACGTGGCCCGCATGCCGACTTCCCGTTACAGGCTGTCGGCCCATGAGCGGACGGGGTAGGTGCGGACGCGGATGCCGCCGAGCGCGAAGCGGAACGGTCCGAGGAGGCGGTGGGCGACGCTGGGGGAGAGATCATCGTGCTGATCGGGAGTTCGAGCGGCACGGATCTTTGGGTGTCGCCGAGACCCGTCAACACCCTTGTCACGACGAGGGAGCCGTCAACGGCGACCGTTCTGCGCTACGCCCTCAGACGAGGCGGACCGCGTTGGGTGTCCAGGCCTTGACCCCGGTGGGCGGGGCGAACCTGACGGCCAGTGGTGGGCCGTGCCGCAGCAGCACGATGGTCGAGTGCCGCCCCGTCCCCGGCGACGGTGCCGCGGAGAGGGGTCACTAACGGCGCGGACACGGTCGTGACACCCCGGGGAAACGGGGCGTCCCTAATTTCTGTCGCACGACAGGAACTCGCAGGATCACGCCTCCGCGACAGGGGACCGCCATGACCGTGACCACCGATCCCGCACCGCCACCGCCACCGCCACCGTCCGCCGGCGCCGCCGGCGACGGCACGCTCGCCGTATTCGGCTACCGCCAGGAACTGCGGCGGCAGATGGGCCGGTACGCGTCCTTCGCCGCCGGCTTCTCCTTCATCTCGGTCCTGACCACGGTCTTCCAGTTCTTCGCCTTCGGCTACTCCTTCGGCGGGCCGCTGTTCCTGTGGACCTGGCCCGCCGTGCTCGCCGGCCAGCTGCTCGTGGCCGCCTGCTTCGCCGAACTCGCCGCCCGCTACCCCATCTCCGGGGCGGTCTACCAGTGGTCGACCCGGCTGAGCGGCCCCGCCTTCGGCTGGTTCACGGGCTGGATCATGGTGATCGGCCAGGTGGTCGTGGTCGCCGCGGCGGCGCTCGCGCTGCAGGTCGTACTGCCCGCGATCTGGTCCGGTTTCCAGCTGGCCGGCGGCGACCCGGCGCCCACCACGGCGACCGGGGCGGCCAACGCCGCCCTGCTGGCCCTCGTTCTGCTGGTGCTGACCACGGTCGTGAACGTCGTCGACAACCGCGTCATGTCCGCCGTCAACCGCGTCGGCGTCACGGCCGAGATCATCGGCGCGGTCCTCATCGTCGTCCTGCTGTTCACCCACGCCGAGCGCGGTGCCGGCGTGACCCTGAGGACCGGCGGCCAGGGCGGCCCGGTGGCGGCGCTGCTGGTGGGCTCGTTCACCGCGGCCTACGTCCTCATCGGCTTCGACAGCGCGGGCGAGATGAGCGAGGAGACCCGCAATCCCCGCCGGACCGCTCCGCGCACCATCCTCGGCGCCCTCGCCGCGGCAGGCGTACTGGGCGGCCTGCTGCTGCTCGGCGGTGTGCTGGCCGCGCCCAGCCTGGGGGACGGCCGGCTGGCCACCGAGGGACTGGGCTACGTCCTCACCAGCAGTCTGGGCAGCGGTGCGGGAAGGGCGCTGCTCGCGGACGTCGCGGTCGCCATCTGCGTGGCCACGCTGGCCATCCAGACCGCGGGCACGCGGATGCTGTTCTCCATGGCGCGCGACGGGATGCTGCCGCTGTCCGCACGGCTCGCCAAAGTCTCACCGCGCACGGGCATGCCGTTCACCCCCGCCCTGACGGTCGGCGTCCTGGCCGCGGCGCTCACCCTGCTCAACCTCGCCTCCCCGGAGGCGTTCCTGGCCATCGGCACCACGTGCATCGCCATGCTCTACCTCGCCTACGCCGGGGTCACCGCGCCGATGCTGGTCCGGCGGCTGAGGGGCCAGTGGCCGGCGACGGACGCCGGCGGCCGCGACGAGCTGGGCCGGCCGCTGTTCTCCCTGGGCCGCTGGGGTCTGCCGGTCAACGCCCTGGCGGTCGGGTACGGGCTGTTCATGACGGTCAATCTCTCCTGGCCCCGCGCCGGGGTGTACGACCCGGCGGGCGGCCACTGGTACTTCCAGTGGTTCACCGTCCTGTTCCTCGGCGCCACGGTCGCCGCCGGCGTGCTGTGCCGCCGCCGCGCCCCGGCCGCCGCGGCGGCCGGGGCGCCGGGCCGCACGGACGCGGCGGAGGCCGCACCGGTCTGAGCGGACCCGCGCCCCGGGCGCGCCGTCACCGCCACGCCGCGAGGAGCCGCTGCCCCTCGCGGCGCTGCCGTGCCAGGGAGCGCTGCGGCACGCCCGCGACCCGCAGTGCCGCGTCGGCCGTCGCCGCGGCGAGGGCCCGCGGATCGCGGGCGGGGTCGGCGCGCCGGATGAGGATCACGCTCTCGGTGAGGCCGAAGACGAGGTCCGTGCGCAGGGCGAGCTCCTCCGCGGCGAGGGCCGCGCCCGGCTCCGTGTCCGTCAGCAACTCCCCGTACGCGGCCTTCAGTTCGGCCCGGACCTGCTGGAAGACGGCGAAGCGCTCCGTCTGCGCCTCGGGGAGCAGGTAGAGAGCCCCCGGGTTGTGCAGGCCGCCGCACAGCAGCAGCACGTCGGAGTGGCACAGCGCCCACAGCCGCGCCTCGGCGGCCGTCCCGGTACGCCTCACCAGCTCGCGCGCGATCTCCAGCGAGGGGCGGACGGTCCCTTCGAGCAGCGCGGCGAGGATCGCCTCCTTGCCGTCGAAGTAGTGGTACAGCGACGCCTGGCGCAGCCCGGCCCGCTCGGCGACCGCGCGCGTGGAAGTCGCGGTGTAGCCGTGCGCGGTGAACAGCTCGGCGGCGGCGGCCAGCACCTCCTCGCGGGGCGGGAGTCCACTGGCGGGACGCTCCTGGGCACGGGGGCGGCCGACTCTTCTGCTGGTGGGCGGGCTCACTTTGTGATCCTCGCACAGGGCCGCAGGCTGCCCGGGCGCCGATCGGCGGCGGTGAGGCGGCGGTTACCGCCCGGAAACGCACGAGCAACCGCCAGGACTCGGCCCGCCCCTAATTTCTGTCACACGACAGAAATAGCGCCGAGCCGGAGGTTCAGCCGTGACGACACCGTCAACGACAGCGTCGGCCCGTGGTGCCCGGGACCATGCCCGCGCCCAGGAGGGCACGAGGTCCGCCACCATGCCCGTACTCCCCGCGAGCGACTGGCCGGCACCGCCGGAGGGGATCACCGGTGAGGACCTCGTGTGGGCCGAGACCGTGGCGGGCGGCAACTACACCCACAAGATCCTCGCGCGGGGCACCGAGCTGCGGCTGACCGACCCCACCGGCGACGCGTGCGCCCACGTCCTGCTCTACAGCGCGGACCGCCCGTGGGAGCGGCTGAACACGGCCGACACACTCAAGGTGCTCTGGAACGCCTACCTCGGCGAGGGACACCTGCTCCTGTCCGGCCAGGGCCGGGTCCTCGCGTCCGTCACCGCGGACACCTCCGGCCGGCACGACGCCCTCACCGGCACCTCCGCCCTGGCCCGCAACACCGCCCGCTACGGCGACGGGTCCCCTCAGTCGGCCTCCCCCGCCGGACGTGAACTGTTCAAGCTCGCCGCCCTCAAGAACGGGCTCGGCCCACGGGACGTCCCGCCGTCCGTCTCCTTCTTCCAAGGCGTCCGGATCAACGCGGACGGCACCACCGCGTTCACCGGCTCCGCAGGCCCCGGCGGGTCCGTCACGCTGCGCGCCGAGCAGCCGCTGACCGTGCTGATCGCCAACGTCCCGCACCCGCTGGACCCGCGCCCCGACTACGTCTGCGGCCCCCTGGAGGTCCTCGCGTACCGGGCCCGGCCGACCGGCCCGCACGACGCACTGTGGAACGCCACGCCCGAGGGCCGCCGCGCCTTCCTCAACACCGCCGAGCACCTCGCCGCCAGGGGGATCGCTTGACTTCCTTCTCCGCCTAAAGGCGGGGAGTTCCAGCGGTCGCCCGCTGGGGTTCCTGCTTCGCCGACGACCGCCCCGTCCGGGAGGACTCCCGTTGAGGTCTTACACCGTCTCCACAGGCAGACGCCGCCAGCCCGGCGGCCAGGATGTTGCGTGCCGCGTTCACGTCGCGGTCATGCACGGCGCCACAGGCGCACGTCCACTCGCGGACGTTCAGCGGCAGCTTCCCGCGGACCGTGCCGCAGACCCCGCACAGCTTGCTGGACGGGAACCAACGGTCGATCACGACGAGTTCGCGCCCGTACCAGGCGCACTTGTACTCCAGCATGGAGCGAAGTTCCGTCCACGACGCATCCGAGATGGCACGCGCGAGCGAGTGATTCTTCAGCAGGTTGCGGACGGTCAGGTCCTCGATCACGACCGTTTGGTTCTCACGGACGAGCCGAGTCGACAGCTTGTGCAGGAAGTCGCGGCGCCGGTCGGCGATCCGCGCGTGGATGCGAGCGACCTTAACCCGGGCCTTGTCGCGGTTGGCCGAGCCCTTTGCCTTCCGCGACAGCTCCCGCTGCGCGCGGGCCAGCCGGAGGCGGTCGCGGCGCTCGTGCTTCGGGTTGGTGATCTTCTCCCCGGTGGACAGGGTCACCAGGGAGGTTATTCCGGCGTCGATGCCCACGGCCGAAGTGGTGGCGGGGGCCGGGGTGATGGTGTCCTCGCACAGCAGGGACACGAACCAGCGTCCGGCCGCGTCGCGGGACACTGTCACGGTCGTCGGCTCCACGCCTTCGGGCAGCGGGCGCGACCAGCGGATGTCCAGTGGCTGGGCCATCTTCGCCAGCGTCAGTCGCCCGTCATGCCACTTGAAGGCGCTGCGGGTGTACTCGGCCGACGCTCGGGACTTCTTCCGGCTCTTGTAGCGCGGGTACTTCGCTCGCTTGGCGAAGAAGTGCGCGAACGCGGTCTGAAGGTGACGCAAGGCCTGCTGAAGAGGGACGGAGGACACCTCTGTCAGGAAGGCCAGTTCCTCGGTCTTCTTCCACTCCGTCAGCGCCGCCGACGACTGCACATAGGAGACGCGGCGCTGCTCGCCGTACCAGGCGCGAGTGCGCTCCTCCAACGCCTTGTTGTACACGAGGCGGACGCAGCCGAACGTGCGGGACAGCTCTACTGCCTGCTCGTTCGTGGGGTAACAGCGGTACTTGAACGCCCGCTTGACCTGCTGCGCCATAGCTCACACAGTATCAGCTTCCGTGTGAACCGTAGGTGTCGGGCGGTGGCCATAGACGCCGCATCGCCGTGTCGGCGATTCACCTTTGCCTGCCCCGCTACGCGGGAGCCTCGTTTCCTCCCCGGCCCGAAAGCAGGGGTATCCCCGAAGGAGTCTCAATGACGAAGTCAAGCCGCCTGCGTGACCGGTGGGGTGGAGGTGAAGAGCCGTCCGTCACGCAGCAGAGCCCACAACACGCTGGCCCGTCGGCGGGCCAGGGCGATGACGGCCTGGACATGCTTGCAGCCCTCGCCGCGCTTCTTGAGGTAGAAGTCCCGGTTCGGCCCCTCGCGCATCATGCTGGTCTGCGCGGACATGTAGAAGACCCGTCGCAGGCGACGGCTGTAGCGCTTGGGCCGGTGGAAGTTGCCTGTGCGGCGTCCGGAGTCACGCGGGACGGGCACCAGTCCGGCCGCGGAGGCAAGGTGGCCGGCATCGGTGTAGGCCGACAGGTCACCTGCGGCGACGACGAACTCGGCCCCGAGTATCGGGCCCATGCCGGGCAGGGACTCGATGACCTCGGCCTGCGGGTGGCTGCGGAACGTCTCGTGGATCTGCTTGTCGATCCGCTTGAGCCGGTCGTCCAGGGCCAGGATCTGCGCCGCCAGGTCGGCGACGATCTGGGCGGCGACGTCTTCTCCGGGCAGTGCGGTCTGCTGGGCCTGGGCGGCCTCGACGGCAGTCGCCGTGACCGTGTCGGCGCCGCGGACACCGCGGTTGGCCAGCCAGGCCGTCAGCCGGGCCCGCCCGCGCCGGCGGATGGCCGCCGGGGTCTGGTAGCCGGTCAGCAGGATCAGGGCGCCTTTGTGGTGCGAGTAGTCGAAGGCCCTCTCCAGGGCGGGGAAGACACCGGTCAGTACGTCACGCAGCCGGTTGACCATCCTCACCCGGTCCGCCACCAGATCCGATCGGTGGGCGGTCAGCAGAGCCAGATCGGCGGCCAGCTGGGCGGGCACCTCGATCGTGGCGAAGTCGCCTCGGTGACGGGCGGTCTCGGCGATGACGTAGGCGTCGCGGGCGTCGGTCTTCGCCTCACCCCGGTAGGCGCCGGACATGCGGTTGACTGTGCGGCCGGGCACGTAGACGGCCCGCTGGCCGTGCGCGGCGAGAAGCGCCAGCAGCAGCGCGGAGGCTGTTCCCGAGATGTCCACCGCCCAGCGAACCTCGTCCGCCAGGTCCAGGATCTCGCCGAGCGCGGTCAGGATCGCCGACTCGTCGTTGTCGACCTTCTTCGACCACAGGGTGGCGCCGCTGCCGTCGACCACAGCTGCCCAGTGGTGTCCCTTGCCGGCGTCCACACCGGCCCAGACCTGCTCCCGTCGCTCGCTCACTCGCCCCTCCTCGTTCCGCACAGCATGCCGTCGGCCCGAGGAACACCCCGCTGTCATCTCCGTAATCAGCGACCGCACGAAGCGCGCACATCTCAATCAGCAGCCAGGGCGCCCCGGAGAGCCGGACGGCCACTCCTTCGGAGCCACACCTGGCAAGACCCGATCAGCCACATCCGGCCCTCCCGGGCCGCCTAACAACTTACGGAGACCCGATGACCACCACGCCCACCCGCGCGGGACGCGTCGTCACCGACGCGACCGTCCCCGCCCGCGCCGCCTGGTCTGCCGTCGTCCGCGCGGGCTCGCTGCTGACCATCACCGACCTGCACGGCAACCAGGCCGCGGACTTCCTCGTCTACGACGCGCACGACACGTCCGTGCGCTACAGCGCCCCCGACACCGTCCAGGCCCAGGGCGGCATCTTCCTGACCACCGGCTCGGTGCTGCTGTCGGGTGAGCACACGCCGCTGATGACGGTCGTCGAGGACACCTGCGGGCGGCACGACACCATCGGCGGCGCCTGCTCCAAGGAGTCCAACACCCTCCGCTACGGGCACCACACCTGGTCGCAGCACGCCTGCGTGGAGAACTTCCTCGCGGAGGGCGCCAGGCACGGCCTGGACCAGCGCGACCTGGTGTCCAACGTCAACTGGTACATGAACGTGCCGGTCGAGCCGGACGGCACCCTCGGCATCGTCGACGGCATCTCGGCCCCGGGCCTGAAGGTCGTGCTGCGGGCCGAGACGGACGTCCTGGTGCTGCTGTCCAACTGCCCGCAGATCAACAACCCCTGCAACGGATTCGACCCGACCGCCCTGCGGGCGACCGTCTCCGAGCCGGACGGGAGCTGAGTGCCATGACGTTCGACACCCTGCTGGTGGCCAACCGCGGCGAGATCGCCTCCCGCGTCATCCGCACCGCCCGCCGGCTCGGCCTGCGCACCGTCGCGGTCTACTCCGACCCGGACCGGGGGGCGGAGCACGTCCGGCTGGCCGACGAGGCCGTACGGCTCGGCCCGGCCCCCGCCAAACAGTCCTACCTGGACGCGGACCTGGTGCTGCGGGCGGCCAAGGACACCGGGGCGGGCGCCGTCCACCCCGGCTACGGCTTCCTGTCCGAGGACGCCGGCTTCGCGCGCCGCTGCGCCGAGGCGGGCCTGGTCTTCGCCGGCCCCACGCCCGAACAGCTCGAACTGTTCGGCGCCAAGCACACCGCGCGGGCGGCCGCTCAGGCGGCGGGTGTGCCGCTGGCCCCGGGCACCGGGCTGCTGCCCGACGTGGACGCGGCCCTCGCCGCGGCCGAGGAGATCGGCTACCCGGTGATGCTGAAGGCGACCGGCGGTGGCGGCGGCATCGGCATGCGGGCGTGCCGCGACGCCTGCGACCTCGCCGACGCCTGGGAGCGGGTGCAGCGCGTGGCCGCCGCCTCGTTCTCCTCCGCCGGCGTCTTCCTGGAACGGCTCGTGGAGTCCGCCCGCCACGTCGAGGTGCAGGTCTTCGGCGACGGCGAGGGCCGTGTCGTCACCTTCGGAGACCGCGACTGCTCGCTGCAGCGCCGCAACCAGAAGGTCCTGGAGGAAGCCCCGGCACCGAACCTCCCGGACCGGGTCCGCGAGCGGCTGACCGCCGCCGCCCGCGATCTGTGCGCCTCCGTGCGCTACCGCTCCGCCGGCACGGTGGAGTTCGTGTACGACGCCGCACGCGAGGAGGCGTACTTCCTGGAGGTCAACACCCGCCTGCAGGTGGAGCACCCGGTCACCGAGGAGATCTACGGCGTCGACCTCGTGGAGTGGATGCTGCGCCTCGCACAGGGCGACACCGCCGTCGTCACCACGCCGCCGGCGCCGAAGGGCCACGCCGTGGAGGCCCGCCTCTACGCCGAGGACCCCTCCCGCGACCACCGCCCGAGCGCGGGTCTGCTCACCCGGGTCGCCTTCCCCGCCGGGGTCCGCGTGGACACCTGGGTGGAGACCGGCACCGAGGTCACCACCTCCTACGACCCGCTGCTCGCCAAGGTCGTCGCGTACGGCGCCGACCGCGCCGAGGCGCTCGACCGGCTGGACGCGGCGCTCGCCGCCACCCGCCTCGACGGCATCGAGACCAACCTCGGCCTGGTGCGCGCCGCGCTGGACGACGCCGGCGTGCGCGCGGCGACCCACAGCACCGCCTCGCTCACCGGGATCGGCGACCCCACGCCTCGCGTCGAAGTCGTCGCGCCGGGCACCCTGACCACCGTCCAGGACTGGCCGGGACGCACCGGCCACTGGCAGGTCGGCGTCCCGCCGTGCGGGCCGATGGACGACCTCTCGTTCCGGCTCGGCAACACCGCGCTCGGCAACGCCGAGGGCGCGCCCGGCCTCGAGTGCACCCTCCACGGGCCGTCCCTGCGGTTCACCCACCCGACGACCGTCTGCGTCACGGGCGCGCCCGCGCCGGTGACGGTCGACGGCACCGCCGTACCGCAGTGGGAGCCGGTCACCGTCGGGGCCGGGCAGACCCTGGCGGTCGGGGCGCCCCACGAGCACGGCCTGCGCACATACGTGCTGTTCGCGGGCGGCCTGGACGTACCGGAGTTCCTGGGCAGCGCGGCCACCTTCGTCCTGGGCCGGTTCGGCGGGCACGGCGGCCGCGCCCTGCGCGCGGGCGACGTCCTGCACGGCGGCGAACGACGTGCGGCGGCCTGCGCCGTTCCCCCGCACCGGCGCCCGGCCTTCGGCGGCGCATGGTCCATCGGCGCGGTCGAAGGCCCGCACGCCGCGCCCGAGTTCTTCACCGAGGACGACATCCGCGACTTCTACGACGCGGACTGGAAGGTGCACTTCAACTCGGCGCGCACCGGCGTACGCCTCGTCGGCCCCAAGCCGCGGTGGGCGCGGACGGACGGCGGCGAGGCCGGCCTGCACCCGTCCAACATCCACGACACCCCGTACTCCGTCGGCGCCGTCGACTACACCGGCGACATGCCCGTCCTGCTCGGACCCGACGGGCCCTCGCTCGGCGGCTTCGTCTGCCCGGCCACGGTCGTGACCGGACAGCGCTGGAAACTCGGGCAGCTCCGCCCCGGCGACACCGTCCGCTTCATCCCCGTCACCACCGAGGCGGCCGCCGGGCTGCGGCGGAACCCGTCGGCGGCCCCGCGGGCCGACCGCCCGCCCGTCGTCGACGGCGGCGTCCTCGCCCGCCTGCCGGAGACCGGGACCCGCCCGTCGGTGACGTACCGGCGCAGCGGCGACGACAACCTCCTCATCGAGTACGGCCCGATGCAGCTCGACCTGGCCCTGCGCATGCGGATCCACGCGCTCGCGCAGGCGCTGGCGGCGCGGCGCCCGGACGGGATCGCCGACCTGACCCCCGGCATCCGCTCCCTGCAGGTGCGGACGGACCCCGGCGTCCTGCCGCTGGACGAACTGCTCGGCATCGCCCGGCGCGTGGAGGAGGAACTGCCCGCCACCGACGAGCTGGTCGTGCCCAGCCGCACCGTCCACCTGCCGCTGTCCTGGGACGATCCGGCGACCCGCGAGGCCATCGCCCGGTACATGGCGGGCGTGCGCGACGACGCCCCGTGGTGCCCCTGGAACATCGAGTTCATCCGCCGCGTCAACGGCCTGGAGACGGTGGACGAGGTGTACCGCACCGTCTTCGACGCCGAGTACCTGGTCCTGGGCCTAGGCGACGTATACCTGGGCGCGCCGGTGGCCACGCCGCTGGACCCGCGGCACCGGCTGGTGACGACGAAGTACAACCCCGCCCGTACCTGGACCGCGGAGAACTCGGTCGGCATCGGCGGCGCTTACCTGTGCGTCTACGGGATGGAGGGCCCCGGCGGCTACCAGTTCGTCGGCCGCACCACCCAGGTGTGGTCGGGCTGGCGGCAGCGCGGCGCCTTCGAGCCGGGCAGGCCCTGGCTGCTGCGCTTCTTCGACCGGATCAGGTGGTACCCGGTCGAGGCGGAGGAACTGCTCCAGCTGCGCGCGGACATCGTCTCCGGCCGGTTCGTCCCTCGGATCGAGGAGGGGTCCTTCTCGCTCGCCGACCACCGGCGCTTCCTCGCCGAGAACGCCGGCTCCATCGCCGCCTTCCGGGCCCGGCAGGGTGCGGCGTTCGACGCGGAACGAGCGGCCTGGGAGGCGGCGGGCGAGTTCGCTCGTGCCGAGTCGGCCGCGGAGGTGCCCCCGCCGGCCGCCGACATCGACGTGCCCCAGGGCGGCCATCTGGTCGAGGCCGAGTTCGCCGCCTCCGTCTGGCAGGTCGGCGTCGAGGTCGGCGACCGCGTGTCGGCCGGGCAACCGCTCCTCGTACTGGAGGCGATGAAGATGGAGTCCCGGGTCCCGGCCCCCGCCGACGGCGTCGTAGTGCGGATCCTGACCAGGCCGGGCAGCCAGGTCGAGGCGGGAACCGCCCTCGTCGTCCTCGCTCCCGCGCAGAACCTGGAGGCGGCCGCGTGATCACGGCGGTGGAGCGGGTGCGGGCCGCCTACGCGCGCATCGCGCGGGTGGACCGGCCCGAGGTGTGGATCGGCCTGCGCCCGCGGACGGAGGCGGAGGCGGACGCCGCCGCGGTCGACGCGAAGGTGGCCGCCGGTGACCGGCTGCCGCTGGCCGGGACGGTGCTCGCGGTCAAGGGCAACATCGACGTGGCCGGGCTGCCGACCACCGCCGGCTGCCCCGCGTACGCGTACCTGCCGGACACGGACGCCCCGGCGGTGGCCCGGCTGCGGGCCGCGGGCGCGGTGGTCCTCGGCACCACGAACCTCGACCAGTTCGCCACCGGCCTGGTCGGCACCCGCAGCCCCTACGGCGCGGTCCGCAACGCCATCGCGCCGGAGCGCGTGTCCGGCGGCTCCTCCTCCGGCTCGGCGGTCGCCGTCGCCCTCGGCATCGCCGACATCGCGCTCGGCACGGACACCGCGGGCTCGGGCCGGGTCCCGGCCGCCTTCAACGGGATCGTCGGCCTCAAGCCGACCATCGGACTGGTCCCGACCCAGGGCGTCGTCCCTGCCTGCGCCTCGCTCGACTGCGTCACGGTCTTCGCCCGTACCCTCCCGGAGGCCGAGCAGGCCCTGTCCCTCATGGCGGCGCCGTCCGGACGCGCGCTGACAGCCCCGGCCGAACGCCGGCCGGGGCCGTGGCGGATCGCCGTACCGCGGGCCGGGCAGCTCGGCCCGCTGGACCCGGGCTGGGCCGAAGCGTTCCAAGCCGCGGCGCGCCGACTCGCCGACTCGGGCGCCGAGCTGCTGACCGTCGACCTCGCGCCGTTCACCGAGGCGGCCACGATGCTGTACGAGGGCGCGTTCGTCGCCGAGCGCTACACCGCCGTAGGCGCCTTCATCGACGCGCACGCCGGCTCCCCCGGCCTCGACCCGACCGTGGCCGGCATCATCTCCCGCGCCGGGGACGTCCGGGCCCACCGGCTCTACGCGGACCGACTGCGGCTGGAGTCCCTCCGGCTGCGCGCCCTGGCCTCGCTCGGCGACGCCGACGCCCTGCTGCTGCCGACCGCACCGGGCCACCCGACCATCGCCGAGATCGCGGCCGACCCGCTGGGCGCGAACGCCCGGCTCGGCCGCTTCACCAACTCGACCAACCTCTTCGACCTGGCGGCGGTGGCCGTCCCCGCCGGCGAGGTGGACGGGCTGCCGTTCGGCGTCATGCTGATCGGCCCCGCCTTCACCGACGAGCGGCTCGCACGCATCGCCGGACTGCTCACCGCCCCGCCGCTGCCGCTGGCCGTGGTCGGCGCGCATCTGTCCGATCAGCCCCTGAACGGGCAACTGCTCGCCGCGGGGGGCCGGCTGCGGCGCACCACCACGACCGCCCCCGCCTACCGGCTGTACGCGCTGGACACGGTGCCCGCGAAGCCCGGCCTGGTCCGGGTCGGCGCGGGCGGCGCCGCCGTCGAGGCCGAGGTCTGGCGGCTGCCCGCCGAGGGGCTGGGCGCGCTGGCCGCGGCGCTGCCCCGGCCGATGGCGCTCGGCAGCGTGGAACTCGCGGACGGCAGCTCGGTGACCGGCTTCCTCTGCGAACCCCTGGCCGTCGAGGGTGCTCGGGACATCACCTCGTTCGGCGGCTGGCGTGCGTACCTGCGGTCGGACCCCCATCACGAGGACCCGCGCTGAGCGATGCCCGGCCCGCAGGCCGCCCGGCCGCTGGAGAGCAGAGCTGTCTCGGCGTCAGCGGACTGTTGACTTAGCGGGTAGTTCGGGATGTGAGCTGGGGTTGTGTCGTGTGCGCTGAGTGGGACCGGGCTCGTTGTGGGTTTCGTCAGCGCGTAAAGGCTTGGTTGGTGTTTGTGCTGGTCAGCGCTGTTTTACCTGTTCGGTGGGCGGGGGTTAGCGGCTGCGGGTGGGGCGTCTGTGTTGTTCGGCGAGGTGGTCGAGTTGTACCGCGTCGAAAGCGGTTTTGGTGATGCGTTCGGTGCCGTCGTGGATGGCGGTGATGGCGGCTTGGCGGACACTCTCCGCTTCGCGGGCGGCACCACCTGGCAGAAAACCCGCCGCCTGGCCGAAGCCTCCGCCCACGACGAAGACCTGCGCGCCCTCGCCTACCAGCTGATGGACGCCGCCGGCCTCCAGCGCGCCCGGCTGACCGGCATCGCCCTCAAAGGCGAAGACCTCATCGACGCCGACCAGGTTGCCCAGCAGAGCACCCTCGATCAAACACGCGAGTCCCGACTCGTCGCCGAAGAAGCCATGGACCGCATCCGTGCAAAGTTCGGGCCCTTCGGGCCTACCCGGACGTCCGAAGGCGGCCTCGTTGGCTTCCCTGTTCGCGACGTCCCGGCACGTCCCGTCCACTGCCAGCAACCGCAAGCCCGGCCCGTAGCGGGCCGGGCTTGCGGTTGCTGGCAGTGGACGAGGGGAGACGTGGCGGTCAGCCGTTGGTGAGCACGACCTTCAAGGCGCCGGTCTCGGCGCTGCGGGTGAAGAGGTCGTAGCCCTTCATCGTCTCGTCGAGCGGCAGCCGGTGGCTGATGAGCTGGGTCGCATCCAGCGCGCCGGTGGCGATGGAGTTCATCAGCTGGGGGATGGTCAGCCCCGACGGGATGCCGGTGGTGATGGTGACCTGCTTGGCCCACAGCTTCTCCAGGTGAAGCGTGGCCGGGCCTTCGTGCACGCCGATGTTGGCGATGTGTCCGCCGGAGCGGACCAGGTCGGCGGCGAGTTCGAAGGCGTCGGGGAAGCCGACGGCCTCGATGGTGACGTCCGCGCCGTAGCCGTCGGTCAGGGCGCCGACCAGGTCGTGGACCTCGTCCTCGCCGACGGCGTGGGTGGCGCCGAGCTTGAGGGCCATCTCCCGGCGGGCGGGGGTGCGTTCCACGACGACGATGTTGCGCGGCGAGAACAGCTTGGCGGTCACCGTCGCCGACAGGCCGACCGGTCCGGCGCCGACGATGACGACGGTGTCGCCGGGACGCACCTGACCGTTGAGGACGCCGACCTCGTAGCCGGTGGCGAGGATGTCGGTGAGGAACAGCACCTGTTCGTCGGACAGGCCGTCGGGGATCTTGTAGACGGAGTTGCGGGCGAAGGGGATGCGGGCGTACTCGGCCTGGACGCCGTCGATGGTGTGGCCCAGGGCCCAGCCGCCATTGACGCACTGCCCGTACATGCCGGTGGTGCAGAAGCGGCAGTAGCCGCAGGCGCTGACGCAGGTGGCCAGGATCCGGTCGCCGGGCCGGACGTTCGTCACCGACGAGCCGACCTCCTCGACCACGCCGGTGGCCTCGTGGCCCAGGACCGTGCCCGGCTTCACCGTCGGCACGCCGCCCTTGATGATGTGCGAGTCGCTACCGCAGATCGTGGTGTGGGTGACGCGCATGAGGAGGTCGGTGTCCTCGGCCAGCGTCGGCATCGCGTGGTCCCGGTACTCGATCCTGCCCGGTCCGTCGTAGACGAGTGCCTTCATGTCCAACTCCTTTGTTGAATAGCGGTGCAGTGGTGCCGGGCGTCAGATGCCGGGCCCGTAGAGGCCGAAGCGCAGGTCGGGATCGCCTGGGGTCCAGGTGCCTGTGACCTGGGAGCGGTGTCCCATCCCTGCGACACGGTCGATCAGTTGGTTGCCCAGCTGCAACTGGGCCGGCTCCCAGCGCTTGAGGGCGGTGGGGATGTCGTCGGTGAACGTGCGCAGGTGCTCGTAGAGGGTCCAGGCGTCGTCGGCGGCCTTGGCCGTGCCGGCGGCAGCGTGGGGGCGGGCGGCGAAAGCGGCGTCACCGATGATCGCCACCCGCCCCTCCACCATCGCGGGGATGCGCGTGTCGAAGACGACCTGGAGATAAGGCTGTGCGGTGCGCACGACTGTCTCGGCCGCTGCCGGGGCCAGGTGTTCGGCGGCTGCCGACTTCATCTCGTCGACGAAGCGCTGCTGCACCTGCCCGGGATGGACGGAGACCGGGCACTCGAAGCCACGCAGGTCCGTGGTGAGCTCGTCCAGCTGCGGGCCCGCCGGGACGTTGCGGTACCAAACGTAGTTGAGCAGCCGTTGCCCCTCCTCGATGCCGCCGTCCAGACCGGGAATGGGGTAGAGCACGATGTGGGTGTTGCGGGCCACGCTGTACGTCAGCGCCTGACCCAGCAGCCGCCGCGTCTCCTGGCTCACCGCACCCTCCGGCACGGTGCCGCGCCAGCCGACGTATCCGGAGTACTCGCGTTGCAGGTCCGGGAAGAGCCGCTTGCGGGCGGTGGAGGTGATGCCGTCTGCGAAGACCACCAGGTCGGCGGTCTCAGTCCGGCCCGAGACGAACCGCAGCGTCACGCTGTCGGCGTCCTGGTCGAAACCGGCGCAGAACTCGCCGAGGTGGTAGTGGTCCGTGCCGAAGTCGTCGATCAGCGCGCGGTAGATCGTCCCCCAGGAGGAGTAGCGCCATTCGACCGGGTCCTCGTGCAGCACCTCGTTGTGCCGGCCCAGGTAGCGCACCTGGTGCGTCACCGTGCTCAGCTCCTCTATGCGGCGGGCGCTGCGTTCGCCGAACCACTTCATGGTGGTGGGCTGAAGGACGATCCCGCCGCCGCGGTTCTCCAGAAGTGCGGGCGTGCGCTCGTAGACGTCGACCGTGAAGCCCAGCTCGCGCAGCAGCAGCGCGCTCGTCAGTCCTCCGATGGAGCCGCCGACCACTGCGGCACGCAGTCCCTTGTAGCTGTCCACCGTGGATTCCTCTCGCCCAGGGGGTGGTGGATGCCATCGTGGCTCCGTAGGTGCCCGCTGGCCTCTGTGTAGAATCACAGCGATTTCGTCAGAACATGGAGCTCTGCACAGCCGCAGAGCGTTCGTGGAGCGAGTCGGGGAGGGCCGATGGGTTTTTCACCCTCTGTTCCGCCGGATCTGCTGCGCTGGATGAGCGCCATCGACGACCTGGCCATCGCGGTCAACGAGCAGCGCGACCTGCCGGGCCTGCTCGGGCAGATCGCCCGCACGGCCTGTGACCTGCTCGGCTACGAGAGCGCGGCCGTGCTGCTGGTGGACGACGATCGCGTCGCCCTGCGGATCGAAGGATGCTGGGGCCTGACCGACGGCTACGTGCGGCTGGTGAACGAAGAGTCCCCGCTGTTGCTGACGCCCGGGGGAACCCTCGTGGGCAGCCCGTCCCGTCGGGCCTTCGTCGACGGCACACCCGTGATCGTCGAGGACATCGCCCAGGACCCCTCCTACGGCCCGTGGGCGAAGGCCGCCCAGGAGCACGGACACCACTCCATGGCCGCGGTCCCGCTGCGCAACCAAGGCGAGAGGGTCGGCACGCTCAACGTCTACGGCAGCGATCCGCGCCGTCTCGGCCCCGGCGGGCTGGAGCTGCTGCAGGTCCTCGCCAGCCACGCCGGCATCGCCCTGGAGACGAGCGCACAGCTGGAACGCGACCGTCGCCGCCTGCGCGAGCTCAGCTCTCTGAACGAACTGCTGCGACAGCATGCGGCCATCCATGACCGCTTCATCGGCGTCGCCCGCCGCGGTGGCGGTCTCACCGACGTTGCAGCAGCCCTGGCCGACATCACGGACCGCGCGGTGGCCGTCCAAGACGTCTCCGGCCAGATTCTGGCCAATGTGCCCCGAGCCGGGGTGTCGGTGCGGCCGCCGGACTGGCTGTCCTGGTCCCGGCGCGGGGCCGCCGGTGCCCGCTCACTGCTCGACCAGGTCGCACAGGCGTCACCGGTGCTCTCGGCCGGGGCTTTCCCCGGCCTGGTGGCGGGACCGGTACGGGTGGGAGAGGAGATGCTGGGCGTGCTCTGGCTGGCCGGTGAGGGCGAGGACGACGACCTGCGCTTGCGTGCCATCGAGCAGGCCGCCGTGGTGCTGGGTTTGGAGATGTTGCGCCGCCGGGCCGTGGTCGACGCCCAGTGGCAGATGAAAGGGGACCTCGTCTCGGAGCTGGCGAGCGGCACACTCGCCGACCCGGCCGCCCTCATCGCCCGCGGTGACCGCCTCGGCAGCGACCTGCGCCTCCCACAGCGGGTGCTGGCCGTTCGCCATGAGCAGCCCGGCGAAGTGGTCAGCGCCCCACTGCTGCGCATGGTGCAGTCGCTCGTGCTGTCCCGGCAGCGTCCCAAGCCGCTGCTGGCCCTGCGCGACGGGGCGATCGTGATCGTCGCACCCGACACGGACCCCAACGACGGGGAAGAACTCGCCCGGCACATCCGCACCGTCGCCTCCCAGACTCTGGAGGGCGGCGTACGCGTCGCCATCAGCGAGACGTGCCACGCGCCGGAGCAGCTGCCTGGGGCGTTTCGCCAGGTCCACGGCCTGTTGCGGCTCATTCGGTACTCCGCCGGCGAGGACGTCCTCACGGTGGCGTCGGCTGGCATGATCGGCATGCTCCTCTCGGACATCGAGCCCCGGCGCATGGGCGTCCTCGCCGAGCGCTGGATCGGCCCCCTGCGGGACTACGACCGGCGCCGGGGCGCCGACCTCGTCGCCACCCTGCGTGCCTACCTCGATCACGACCTCAACACGGGCGCCACCGCAGAGGCCCTGTTCATCCACCCCAACACCGTCGGCCTGCGTGTGAAACGCATCGAGTCGCTTTTGTCCGTCTCGCTGACCCGCGTCACCGATATCACCACGCTGCGCGCGGCCCTCGCGATCGACGACATCGTCCACACCCCTGACCTGTACAGATAGACAGGAATCCCTGCGAATACTGTGTGACCCCACATACAATCCCGGCGCGCGCGGCCCTGACCATGTCCTCACCCAGCAACGACGCGGGGAGGACTCATGCACGACCCACAGCCCGCGGTGGCGACCGTGACCACCGCGGCACCCCAATCCCCACCACAAGCCCCCGCCCCGCCAGCCGGTCAGGCGCGACGGGCGGGCGCGACCCTGCTCATCGTGGCAGCGCTCTCGCTGGCCACCTGGTGGCTCTTCATCGACCCCCGGTGGGCGGTCTTGGACGTCTACGGCAACCCGGCGAACGCCGTGATCTTCTGGACTCTCTTCGCCATCGTCTGTCTCGCCTTCAACCTGGAACTGAAGGGCTTCGACCGGCTCGCCCAGCCCGTGCGCGGCCTCGCCTTCGCCGCCGTCACCATCGGCGTCGGCATCGGTATCACGGCCCTGCTCGCCCTCGCCTGGAGCGCGGTCGACCCGAGCTTCGCCCCCGAACGGGTCGGCGGCGTCGGCTACTTCACCGGCGCCATCTTCGTGCTCTTCGTCTTCGTGACCAACGTGCCCGCCGCGACCGTCCTCGAGCACCGCCCATGGAAGACCCTCGGCCTTGGCCAACCCTGGGCGGGCATAGCCGAGATCGCCGTCGCGACAGTGACGAGCCTCCTGCTCTACGCCGTCTTCGCCCTTCCCGTGCTCGCCAGTTGGAGCGGTGTCAAGGACGCCCCGCTGACCGCCAACGAGGTCATCGGCCTCTTCTACTCGATCGTGGTCTCCGTCATCGCCACCGGCAACCTGACCGACAACTGGCCCTGGAACACAGTACGGAGCAAGGGCCGCTGGTTCCTGTTCACCGCACTGGGCAACGTCGTGCTGGGTACGTGCCTGTACTTCGCCCTGTCAGGGGCGACCCGGATCCTGCTGGGCAGCGCGGTCCGGGCCACCCTGGGGACAGACGGACTGAACGTCTTCCCCGCCCAACTCGGCGTGTGCTGGGTCTTCTGGATGATCTTCTGGCCGAACTGTGCGGGGAACTGGCCTCAGCACCTGACACCGGCGAAGAACCGCACCGCGCGGGTTCTCACCACCCTGGCACTCGCAGTCATCACGTTCACTGTGTACTACCGCGTCATCGCCCCCCACGTCCTCCACGAACCCGCCCTCGCTCCCGGCATCGCCGGCAACGCACTCGGCTTCATCGATCTGGCCATCGTCTGGCTCCTCCTCTTCGCCATCGGGGGAGACTCCTGGCCGCTGTCCCGAACCAACCGCACCCTCTGACACCGGAGAACCAATCCTCATGGGCGACAGCCACACCGACCCCCAGATCCGTGTCGTGCACCACGACCAGCTCGACGGCAACACCCCCCAGACCCCCGGCCTCATCCGTCAGGTCGCCTTCGACGGGCGCACCCCCGCAACGACACACCTCTCCGCCTTCCGCAGCACCGTCAAACCCGGCGCCGCCACCGGCGCCCACCACCACGGCGACCAGGAAACCGTCCTGTACGTCATCAGCGGCACCGCCCGCTACCGATGGGGCGACAAGCTGGAGAACGTGGCCGAGGCCGGCCCCGGAGACTTCGTGTTCATTCCCGCTCACATCATCCACCAGGAGATCAACGCCTCCCCCGAGTTCGAGACGGTCTGGGCCGTGGTCCGCTCCGGCATCGACCCAATCGTCGTCAACTTGCCCGAACTCGACGAGTACACCGAACCCGCAGCCGTGGACTACACCCACCCCTGAGGGCGGCACGGACAGGCGGCGTTGAGCAGCGACAGACGCTCGCCTGTATGCACTGTTCGGCATGACCGAAAAGGCCGCGCAGACCGGCCACGAGGTCGAGGACGGCCGTGGCCGGTCACACTGGAATGGGAGTTCGTCCGGCCGTTGCTGCCTGAGTCACTGCGCGGGCGGAAGCGTCTTGATGACCGCACTGTGCTCAACGGGAGCGTGTGGAAGTTTCGGACCGGGACCGCATGGCGGGATGTGCCCGAGCGGTACGGGTCGTGGCACACGCTGCACACCCGCTTCCGCCGGTGGGCTCTGGCCGGCACGTTCGAGCGGATGCTGCGTCCGCCCAGACCCGGGCGGACGCAGCCGGCGACATCGACTGGCTGGGGTAGGTGACCGAGGAACGACGGCACAGTGTGCCCGTGACCGGTCCGCACGGCGTCGGGCTCCTGATGCCTTCAAGCCGGCTTGTCCGCCGTCCTTATGACCACCGGCCGTACCTTGGTCAGCATCAGGTCGAGGAAGCGGTCGGGGTGGCGGAAGGCCGCGAAGTGACTGGCGTCCTCGATGAGAGCGAAGTCCTTGACCGGGGCGGTGACCTCCTCGAAGAAGCGGCGGGCCGGCTCGGGTGGGGTCAGGACGTCGCTGGCGCCCTGGAAGAGGAAGAAGGGGACGCGGAATGCGGTGCCTTCGGCCCGCTCGTCGAGCGTGGTCGCCTGCGGGCCCAACTGCTCCGAGAAGGTCATGCCTTTGAGGTAGGAGCGCAGTTCGCGCAGGTTGTGGAACGGGGAGAACCACAGGGAGCGGATCACTACCGTCTTCATGGTGTCGTAGGTGAGCGGGTCCGTAGTGACGACGGTCTTGGCGTATTGCGACCACTGCTCGGCGGTCCATGCCGTCCGGTTCGGCCCCATCGCCACGATCGCGGCCAGTTCCTTCTTCTTGCCGGCCTTCTCCAGTCGGGCCAGTAGCGCCTGGTATGAGGAGGCGTCGCGTCCGCCGTCGATGATGTTCTGGTCGGAGCCGATGTACGCCGAGTACAGCTCGGGGTGGTTGCGGGCCAGCCGGAGGCCGGTGATGGTGCCGAAGCTGTTCGCAACGAGGAGGAGCCGGGGGACACCCAGGCGCTCGCGGACGTACTGGGTGACCTCGAGGGCGTCCTGGTACACGCGCTCCAGGGTCATCTCGCCCTGGCCCTCGGGGCCGCCGGCGGCGAACGTGCGGCCTGCGCCCCGCATGTCCCAGCGCACGATCGTGAAGTGCCGTTCCCAGATGCGGGTGCGGGGGACGAACACCAGGTTGGAGGCCCCGGGGCCGCCGTGGATCTCCAGGATCACGGGGTTCGACAGGTCCTCGCCCCGGATGGAGACCCACTGGTCGATGCCGCCGATGCGGATGTACGAGGCCTCGTCGATGCTGTTCGGGGCGGTGATGCGCAGGTTCTTCGCGTGCGAGCGGCGCTTGAGGGCCCGGTAGGTCAACAGCATGAGTGATCCCCCTAAACTGTTTATGTCGTCAGCAGTTGCGTTTACGGTATATACAGGCGGTGGGTGGAGTCAACGGGGCCGCCCGCCCGAACCGAGCCGAGGAGGAGGAGCCGCATGGCCGCCCGGAACAAGGAGCCGGACAAGCCGCGTGACCCGCGCGCCGGCCTCGCGCTGCTGTGGGGAGAACAGGACCCGCCCACCCGTGGCCCCAAGCCCAAGCTGTCCCCCTGGCAGATCGCCGCCGCGGCCGTCGAACTGGCCGACGCGGAAGGCCTGGACGCCGTGTCCATGAATAAAGTGGCCAGCGGCTTCGGGGTCACCGCGATGGCGCTGTACCGGTACATCCCCGGCAAGCACGAACTCGTCGAGCTGATGGTGGAGCAGGTCCTCACCGAGGCACCGGACCTGTCAGGGGCGGCCGACGGCGACTGGCGGGCAGCCGTACGGGAGTGGACCCGACAGTGCGCGGCCGTCTACGCGGCCCACCCCTGGCTGCTCACCGCCACCGCGATGCGCCGCCAGATCATGGGCCCCCGCCAGCTGCGCTGGCTCGACTCAGCGCTCGCCGCTCTGGAGCCGACGGGACTGAGCGGCGCCCAGCGGCACCAGATCTTCCTGCTCCTCATCGGCCACGTCCGCAACCTCGCCCAGCAGCGACGCGACCACGACGAGGAACACGACCGCGAGTGGGACCGGCTCACCGGCGAACTCCTCGCCCGGCACGCCGACGACTTCCCCGCCCTCGTCAAGGCCGTCGCCGACGGCGCCTTCGACCCGCCCGGCACCGACCCGCTCGACTTCGGCCTCGACCGAATCCTCGACGGAGTCGAAGCGCTCACGGCGGCGCTGGCTGCCCCAGCCTGACCCGCCTGCGGCTATCCAGCACTCTCGCCGACGGGCCGCCTTCGCAGAGGGCTGCGCCTGCACTGCAGCACTATCCGGGCGTCGGCTGACGCAGGCTACGAGCCCCCTTGGGGGCACCGGCGACAAGCTGGCGGCGCGCGTCAGGACGGACGTCGCGGAAGCCGCTGTACGTGATTTCCTGCGCACGTCATTCACGCCTGCACCGGCCAATCCACCGCAATGACCCACGGACCGCGCAAAACGACTCACGCTGGTGGAGTCGGTTCTAGCGGCAGTGCTTCGTACGCAGTCCGTACGCTAAATGTACGCTCCATGGTCGGCTAGGTGGTGCAGCCGCTACGCCTGGGCGGTCGGTTCTGGTGGCGGTCAGGTCCATCGCATGCCGATGGCGGCCAGCTGCTCGATTCGTTCGGGTGACAGTGTGGCGGCTCTGGAGCGCTGGTTGCCGATCCATGCACCAAGCCGGAGCTCCCGCTCCTTCTGGTCTTCGTCGACGACCCGTTCGATGTGCTTCCTCGGTACTCGCAGGTGGCCTTCGCGTTGGTAGTACTGGGTGGCGGCGGCGTAGTTCATTGCCCATTTGTCGGCTTGGCTGCGTCGCGGCGCGGGTTTCTCGTCTTCGGCTGCGGGCTCGATCCCGAGGATGTGTTCCATCATCCATTGCTGGGCGCTGGTGAGCTCGTTCCAGCCGAGCTGCTGTGCGCGTACCCATCGTCCAAGGTCCTCGCCCTGGCGTACGACCGTGCCGGGCTGGGTGGGGAGCGCACCGCCGGCTTGCAGGTGTTGTCGGGTGAGGTGGAAGCAGCGTTGCCAGTCGATGGGCCAGGCGGGGCACCAGGCGGGGTCGATGTCGGCGAGCTGCTCGCGCCGCTCCTGCGACAGCACACCGGCCGCCGACTGAACGGGCATACCCTCGGCCCGCCGCTGCTCCTCCACCACCGCTCGCCGGGCGGCTGCCCGCGCGTTCTTGAGAAATAGCCCTACGCGATATCCGGCGTGTGTGGCGTCCGTCGGTGCCGCGAGGTGCCCGTGTTCCTGTGCCCATCCGCGGGCGGCGGCGAGTCCGTCTTCCCAGGCGATGTCGTAGTGGGACCAGACCATGCCGAGCTTCTCCAGCTGCGCCACACGCTCGGGGCCCATGGTGCCGCGGGTGTAGATCCTTCGAGCGTCGGCCACCCATTGCCCCAGCGGGAAGGCCGCGAGGGAGGCCGGCCACCCCTCGCCCTCCGCCCCCACTTCCGGCTCGTTGCCTGCGGTAGGGATGCGGTAGGTGAAGGGCACCTTCAGGTTGCCGTGGCGCTGGTGGTAGAGGGTGGCGGCTTCGATGCCGCGGCGCCAGTGGGCGTGTTCGGGGTTGAGGACGCGGAGGGTGATGAACGCGGCGAGCTGGGCGGGGTCGCGGGGGGTGGAGAATTTCAGCAGTTCCCGGGCCGGCACCGACAGCCGGCCCTGCTCGCCGGCGGAGTCCTCCCGACTCTCGTCGTTCTCGTCTGCGGAGCGGGTCTGTACGCCCCGTACGCGGCTTCGCGCCTGAGGTTCGGCGAGTGCCTCGACAACGCGGGCGTCGTGCGCGCGGAGCGCCTCGAGGAGTTTGGCGAGCCCGCCGTACGCCCGCGAGGTGAGCATGTTGTCCACCGTCTCGCCGGGCCCGAGCAGGACCGGCACCACGAGTGAGGCGACCTTGCCCTCGCCCGGCCGCACTCGCAGCGCCCGACCCACGGCCTGGACGAGGTCGGGCATGGAGCCGCGGACGTCCGCGAAGTACACGGAGTCACAGCGGGAGGTATCGATGCCTTCGCCGAGCACCCGGACGGACCCGAGGAACGTCTTCTCCACGACCGTGCCGTCAGCAGCGACCCCCTGGGAGAACTCGTCCAGGACGCGGCGCCGGTGGTGGGGCTTGTGCTCGCCGCACAGCCAGTTGGCCCACACCGCGCGCGGGTACAGCCCGGGATCCGCGGCGTGCAGCCGGCCGGCGACGCGGGGGAGACCGACCGCGAACGCCTCGGCCTCTTTCACCTGGTGGTGAAAGACCAGCGTCCGCTGGAAGCCCTCCTCGGCCGAGGCCTTCACCAGCGCCGTCTGCAGAGCAGCGAGCCGCGCCCCCCGCACCTCGTCCGAGCGGCCCCCCACGCCCAGCAGCTGCGCCGCTTGAAGATGGCTGTCCGTGATGTCCAGGCACACCACCTGGTAGGGGGCGCAGATGCCGCGGTCGATGGCCTCGGACAGCGTGAGGGTGTAGCAGCGGCTGCCGAAGGGGGAGTCGGGGGAGTCCTCCATGCTCGCGACCAACTCACCCGGTGCGCCCGGTCCTGCCTCGCTGTCCTCGTCGAGTTGCCACAACCGTGGGGTCGCGGTCATGTAGAGCCGGCGCAGTGCGGGGATGCGGGTGTTGTCGTGGACGACTGCCCACGGCTTGCCGATCCTCCCCGACGTCCGGTGCGCCTCGTCCACGACGATGAGGTCCCAGCCGGGAAGGCCGGCCTGGTGGGCGCGCTCCAGCGTGCCGAGTCCGAGGGAGGCGTACGTGGCGAACACGGTGACCTTGTCGAACGGCCGCACCCAGGCGACCAGCTCGCCCACGTCCGTGGTGTTCGGGAAGGGCGCTTCCTCTCCGCGTAGGGAGGAGACACCGATCATCGGGCCGGTGCGGCCTCCCTCGCGCCAGGCTGCTTCGGTCTGGGCGAGGAGGTCCAGGGAGGGCACGAGGACCAGGACACGGCCCGCACGGAGCTCCTCAGCGCTCCGAGTGGCCACCAGAGTCTTGCCCGACCCGGTAGCCATGATCACCTGGGTCCGCAGGCCCCGCTCGGGCACAGGCGATCTTGCAGGCAATTCGAGCGCCCGGAGTACTGCGTCCACGGCTTCTCGCTGGTGCGGACGGAGTTCCTTCAGAGTCACCAGGGTCCAATCCCTCCTGCGAGCAGGACGCCAGTCCTCACCTCGTAGTACACCCAACTAGCTTCCCTGTCAGACAAGTTGGCCAGCAGTCCATCCGTACAGCACCAGGTCTACGCTTTCGACATGAGCAAAAAGCCTGGCCCTCCAGCAGGCCACACCCTCACAGAGGAACGGCTGCTCAATCCCAGACTCTATCGTAGCCACAAAATGAAGCAGATGATCCAGGGAATTAGCACACGAGCTACGGGTACTCCGCACGCATCGCCGCCCACCCGACCAGGAGAGCCATGACACACCACACCGAGAACACTCAAGGCAACCGGTTCTGCAAGGCCTGCGGCACGCCCGCCGGAGACGGGAAGCTGTGCAACCACTGCGGCGCGGTTCTCGACTTCCCTGACCAGGCCGGACTGATCGAGGATCAGGGAGCCGCGGTCCGCCGTGACTTCGAAGGCCGCACCGAACCGCAGCAGAACTGACCCCGAATCGGAAGTGGGCGGCAGGCATCCCAGCCGGCCGAGCTGCCGCGCGGCCGGCTCCGCACACCCCACGTGCGACCAGGAGAGAGAGGCTGCCCCGAGCCGGCTGCCGCGCGGCAGCCGGCTCAACGACAGCCCCCACCCCTTACTGCTGCCAGCCCGGACCGCGCGAAGCGTGGCCCGTTACCTCGCACGTAGTGCGAGGCATGCGGTTCGCAGCGCAGCGGAGAACCGCCCCGAGGCCCGAGCGAAGCTCGGGCCCGGCCGCGCAGCGGCCCGCTCCTGGAGCGCAGCGCAAGGAGCGCCAACACCAGTGCGAAGCACTGGTGTTGGCGGGGAGCGCAGCGAGCCGCTCACGCTTCCGCGGAGCGGAAGCGCAACACCCGCGCGCAGCGCGGGTGTTCGCTTGCATCGCGCGCAGCGCGAGGC
>NZ_JBHTVE010000022.1:0-106916 GCF_042793175.1 Streptomyces sp. NPDC056580
CCTTCGACCACCGCGTGGTCCTGCTGGCGGACGCCGAGGGCGAGGGTGAGCCGGTGGAGGTGGCGCGGAGGCGGTGCCGGGCGGCGGTGCGGGTGCGGTGCCGGGTGGCGGCGGGGCGCCGGACCCGGCCGTGCGGGCGGTACGCCCGCCGGTCTGCTCGTCGTTCGTGCGCGGGGCCATGCCGTCTCCTGGATCGCCTGGTGCCGGTTCGGAAGCGGAGGGCGCGGCCCGCCGTGGGGGAAGGGAAACGGGCCGCGCCGGTTCGGGGGTGTGTCAGTACGGGCGCTGCATCCGGCGGCGCCACCAGGCGAGGGCGGTGCCGATCAGCAGGATGCCGGCCGCGCCCGAGGCCGCCGAGGCGGCGATCAGCACGGTGTTCCCGGAGCCGGCGGAGCCCGCCCCGGCCGGCCGCAGTGCGTCGCCGAGCTGACTGCGCACGTCCGCGCCCCCGGCCGTGCCCTTGGCGAGCGCGCCGCGCGAACCGGCGGTGGGCTGGGCGACGTAGGGGAAGTACTTCTCGAACTTCTTGTCGTTCCGGTCCACCGCGTCGCCCAGGTCGTTCTTGGCGCCGACCAGTTCGCCCTCCATCACCTGGAGCGCCTCGTCGACCACGTCGTCGGTGAGCCGGCGGCCGTTCGGGAAGCCCGCGTTGTCGCCGTCCAGGACGCCCAGCCGCTTGGGATGCGCGCTCGGCCTGATCGAGGTGTTCAGCCGCAACTGCTCCGAAGGCTTCACGCCCGGCGGCTGGTTGAGGCCCTTGACGCCCTTGAGGAAGACGTCGACCAGGTCGTCGCGCGGCTCGGCGGGCGCCTTGATCTTGTAGATGCCCTCGATGAGCTTCGGCAGCTCCGGACCGGTGACGTTCTTCAGGAACTGGGCGTCGTACGAGGGCTGCGAGGCGTTGAACCGGTCCTTGTCCTTCTGCGGGTTGACGACCTCGTTCACCAGCGGGTTGCCCAGGCGCGACACCTGCGCGTAGTAGCCCTGCGCGTTGCGGCGCTGGGTGGTCGACCAGATGCCGACCACCGGCTGGTCGCCGGACTCGCGGATCAGGTCGTTGGGCACCTGCAGCGCGATCGTGTTGACGTTGTAGCCCTTGAGCGTGTCCCGGCCGACCTCGGTGAGGTTGCCGCCGTACAGCAGGTCGAAGACGCGCAGGTCAAGGAAGAACGGGTCGTCGGCCTGCCCGGCGAAGGTCGCGGCACCGCCGGCCGCCTTGTACACGGCCTGCGAGCGCAGCTTGCCGTAGTCCGGCATGGACGCCTTGCCCACGTTCGACGGCGCCACGGGTACGTCGTCGGCGAGCTTCGTCCGGGACACCACGTGCTGGTTCCTCAGCCGGACCAGGTCGATGTCGTACGTCTGCGTGACGTTGAGGTCCGGGTCGTCCAGGCTGGTGACCGGACCGGTGTTGTACAGGAACGTGTTCCCGTTCTTCGTGTGCGTCCTGAAGGTGTAGCGGAAGAGCAGGTCGTCCCGCGCGTCACCGTTGCTGTCGATGTGGATGTCGTACTGCGCGTCGTCCGCGAACGTGTAGAAGTTCGGGCCGCCGGCCGGATCCTCGAACGGGATCCAGTCGGCCACGATCGTCGTGGTGTCCGGCTTGTCCGGGCTGACGAACGCGTACAGGTCCGTGTTGTCGTACTGCGGGGTGCCCGATATCAGCGGCGCCTCGCGGTGCGAGGAGGCGGAGGCCGCCCCGGGTTCCAGCGTGGCGACGCCGGCGGCTGCGAGCCCGCCGGCGGCCAGCGCGCCACAGATGAGCGTGACCAGACCCTTGCGTCCGGTGCCGCTCCTGGAGAAGAGAGGTGTCATGCCGTCCGTCCTCAGTACCGACTTGCTCTGACGGACGGGTATACGGAGCGGGTTCGCCGGCCGGATTGGTCGGCGGGGGAATTTCTTTCGGGTCCCGCCGGACCCGCGTTTTCGGCTCCCGAATGCGTATCAACCGCCGGAGGTGTGCGCTCGTGCGGATGCGTGGAGTCAGAGGCGGGAGCCGGACCGGATGCGGTCACGGAGGGGGTGCCGGGGCGCGGGCGGACGAACTGCTGCTGCTCGTGGCGGGCGGCGACCACAGGGCGTTCGAGGACCTGTACGCACTGGTGTCCGGGCCGGTGTTCGGGTTGGTGCGGCGCGTGGTGCGCGATCCCGCGCAGTCCGAGGAGGTCGCCCAGGAGGTGCTGCTCGAACTCTGGCGCTCGGCGGGCCGGTTCGACCCAGGGCGGGGCAGCGCCCTGTCCTGGATCCTCACCCTCGCCCACCGCCGCGCCGTGGACCGGGTGCGCAGCGCACGCGCGGCCGGCGAACGCGAGCAGCGGGAGGCCCTGCGCGCCGGGGAACCGGCCTTCGACCAGGTCGCCGAGGAGGTGGAGGCCGGACTGGAGCGCGAGTGGGTGCGCCGCTGCCTGAAACGGCTCACGGCGCTGCAGCGCCAGTCCGTCACCCTCGCCTACTACGACGGCTACACCTACCGTGAGGTGGCCGAGCGGCTCCAACTGCCGCTCGGCACGGTCAAGACCCGGATGCGCGACGGGCTCACCCGGCTGCGCGAGTGCCTGGGAGGTGCCGCGTGAGCCCGCTCGGCCGCCTGCTGGGCCGTGAGGACCCGCACTCCCTCGCCGCGCCCCACGCGCTCGACGCCCTCGGACCCGGCGAACGGCGCCGCTTCGAGAAGCACCTGGGCGGGTGCGACCGCTGCGCCGCCGAGGTGCGGGCGCTGTCCGAGGACGCGGTACGCCTCGCCTGGTCCACGGCCGAGCCCGCGCCGGCCGCCCTGCGCGACCGGGTCCTGGCCGCCGTCCGCACCACGCCCCAGGAGCGGTCGCCCGCCGGGGAACAGTCACCCGCCGGGGAGCGCGCGACCCGGCTGCCCCCGCACGTCTGGGGCGGCCAGCCCCCGCCACGCGCCCGTACGCCCCGATCGCGCCCCCTGTTCGTCCCGTTCGCCACGGCGACCGCCGCCGCGGCCCTCGTCGTCGCCTCGCTCTTCGCGGTCCAGACCGGCCGCACCCAGGACCGACTCGACGCCGAGCAGGCACGGGCACGTGAGATCGCCCACGTTCTCGCGGCCCCCGACGCCCGGGCCGCGGCGAGCGGGGACGGCCGGGGCCGCGGTATCGGAGTGATCGCCTCCGTCTCCGAGGGGCGGGCGGTCGTCACCCTCAGCGGGTACGGCGCCCCGTCCGGTGGCCGCGTCCACCAGCTCTGGGTCATGCGCCCCCACGCGCGGCCCCGCTCGCTGGGCCTCCTCGCGGGCGACACGCCCTTGGTCGCCCAGGGTCTCGGCAGATCCGCGACGTCACTCGCCGTGACCGTCGAGCCCGGCGGCGGATCGGCGCAGCCTACTGGTCAGCCGGTTGCTCAACTCACCCTGAAAGCGGTCGGATTCGGAGAGTAGTCAGCGACGAATGGTCAACCTCCTTGCGGGGAAGGTGAATCCTGTGGGCGAGATACACGGGTGCTCCACCGGGGCGATAGGGTTACCCTGCCCGGGCCGGGTGGACTCGTACGGGTGGGGAGTGACATGGAGCAGATAACAGTGCGCAGCAGGGCCAGGGTTCCTGCGATCACCTGCGGGAGCAGCGCGACCAGTTCGCGCCTCGACCGCCATCTGTCGGTGCTGGCGGGTCCCGCCATACCGCAGGTCGAGACGATCGAGGCCACCTCGCTGATGCGTGAGCTGACGGCGCGCGACACCCCGCACCAGCGCAGCGACCGGGGCCGGCGGGTCAGCCGGGTCTCCCTGTTCGCGCCGCTGCGCCGGCTGCGCCGTTCGCTGTTCGGCGGGCACTGAGCCGGCACCGAGCCGATACCGAGCGCACCCCGCGAGGCCCCGCGGGGTCCCTGAGCAGGCCCGGCGGACCCGGAACCCGTCCGGGGCCCGCGCTCAGGCCACCACACCGTCCCGGCGCAACGCTGCGATCTCGCCGTCCGTCATCCCCACGGCGCGCAGCAGGGGTTCGGTGTGCTGTCCGAGCGCGGGCACGTCGCCCATCCGTGCCTCCTCCCCGCCCGGCAGCGTGAGGGGAGGCAGCAGCGCCTTCAGCGGTCCGGCCGGCGTACCCACCTGACGCCACCGGTCCCGGGCCGCGAGCTGCGGATGGCCGGCCAGCTCGTGCAGGTCGCGCAACCGCGCGCAGGCGATCCCGGCCTTCTCCAGCAGGGCCAGCGCCTCGTCGGCGCCGAGCGCTCCCAGTTCCCGCGCCACCAGCTCGTCGGTCCGCGCCCGGTTCGCCACCCGGGCCGCGTTCGTCGCGAAGTCCGGGTCCGTCCCCAACTCCGACCTGTTCAGCACCTGCTCCGCCAGCCGCCGCCACTCCCGGTCGTTCTGCACCGACAGCAGCACCCGTCCGCCGTCCGCCGTCGGGTAGGCGTCGTAGGGGGCGATGACGGCGTGCGCGAGCCCGGTGCGGGCCGGCGGCTCGCCGCCGTGCATGGCGTGGTGCAGGGGATGCCCCATCCACTCCGCGAGCGCCTCCAGCATCGACACCTCCACCGGCCCGCCCCGCCCGGTGACGCCGCGCCGGACCAGGGCGGCCAGCACACCGGAGAAGGCGTACATGGCCGCCGCGATGTCCGCCGCCGGGATGCCCGCCTTGACCGGCTGCCTGGGCGTCCCGGTCACCGACACGAGACCGGCCTCGCACTGCACGAGCATGTCGTACGCCCGCTTGTCCGCGTACGGGCCCGAACCGCCGTACCCGGAGATGTCCACGGCGATCAGCCGCGGGTGCGCCGCGCACAGCGTGGCCGCGTCCAGGCCCAGCCGGGCGGCGGCCCCATGAGCCAGGTTCTGCACGAACACGTCCGCCTCCGCGACCAGCCGCCGCACCACCGCCAGGCCGCGCGGGTCCTTCAGGTCCAGGGCGATGGACTCCTTGCCGCGGTTGCACCACACGAAGTGCGAGGCGAGCCCGCCGGCGGCGGTGTCGTAACCCCGCGCGAAATCACCTCCGTCGACCCGCTCCACCTTGACGACCCGGGCGCCGAGGTCGGCGAGCTGCCGGGTGGCGAAGGGCGCGGACACGGCCTGCTCGACGGCGACGACGGTGATGCCCTCCAGGGGCAGCGGCAGTTGATCCATGGGCCGGATGATCTCCCCTGACCGGCGGTCCTGTCAGCACCCGGCCACCGGGCCGCGTACGCTGACCGCATGGACCGGGGCCGCGCGGGGCGTCAACCCGCCCTGATCGCCGGGGTGCTGGAGGTCACCGGCGGATCGGGTCCGGCCCTGTGGCCGCGCGGCGGCCGGGCGATGGACCTCTTCCTCGGCGAGGTCACCCGGGACCACGGGGACGCCGACCGGTTCCCCTGGGCACGGGACGCGGCGGACCTCACCCGCACCCCGAACCGGCTCGGGCACCGGCCCGTTCCCGGACCGCCGGCCGGCCTCCGGCTCGTCACCAGGGACGGCCCGTCCAGCAGCTTCACCCGGCTGGACCCCGCATGACGCCTGTCCGGGACCCCTCCCGGCCGCGCCGGGCCGAGGACGACGCCGACGTCGCGCGGCCGGAGGCCGCCCCGCGCGAGCGCTAGAGCAGCGCGAACTGGCCGTCGGGGCCCTCCTCCTGGTGGTCCAGGACCGAGGCGGGGCGGCGGGCGGAGGCCGGGACCGGGAGGACGCCCGCGCGCCGCAGCCCGGCCGCGGTGACCGGTGAGGTGACCTCGAAGGCGGCCCGCCGTGGACGCAGCTCCGCCAGCAGGGCCAGCACCGTGACCAGCTCCAGCAGCTCCGACGTCCAGGCCTGCGGCCAGCCGGCAGGGCGGATCGCGGAGAGGGTGCCCGGCGCCGCCGGCGCGGTGCGGGCCGTGAACCAGGCCTCCAGGACCCGGACCCCGGCCACCTCGTAGTCCCAGGCCTCCGGTGGCACGGGGGAGACGCGGCCGTCGTCGAGGTGCAGCGTCTCCTCCTCGCGGTCGTAGCGCAGGGCCAGGGGGCGGGCGGGCAGCGGGGCGCGGACGTAGGGGCGGCGGCCGCCGGGCAGTCTGGGGCGTTCGCCGTCGCGGCGCATCAGCCACAGCACGCGCCGGCCCAGCTCCACGCCCGCGGTCCAGACCTCGGCGTCCCGCGTCAGCGGGACGGTGAGATCGGGGCGGGCCGCCACCAGGATCCAGGCCAGCACGTCCACGGCCGTGGGGCGCTCACCCAGCAGGGCGGTGAGATGGTCCAGCAGGCCGGGCGCCAGGTTCGGCTCCGTGCCGTCCGGGCGGCGGTACAGCGGGCGGATCCGGCCGGGGCGCAGCAGCGGCAGCAGCGAGGTCGCGAGCGGCGGACCGCCGTCGCCGGTCTCCACCACGAACACCTGGCGCTCGCCGGCCACCCGCCACAGCTCCGGCCGGGCCGCGTCGAGCAGCCGGTGGTCCGGGATCAGCCACTGCTCGTCGAACGGCGCCGCCAGCACCCGCACCGGTTCCGCGCAGGGGCCCTCCGCGCGCGCCAGCCGTTCGGTGCCGGTGGGCTGGCCGGGGAGCTGGCCCACCGCGGAGTGCGGGGTGCGGGAGCGGGTCGGCTCGAACAGGGCCTCCCGCTCCGGGCCCGCCGCCCGGAGCAGCGCGTCCCAGCGGGCCCGCAGGGAGCCGGGGTCGGGCGCCGTCGGCCAGGCGCGGCCCGGCCGCGGCGGTGCGACGGACCACGGCATGAGGTCCGCCAGCGGCGGAGCGTCGTCGTGCGTCACGCTGGGAATCGTAGAGCCTGCCGGCGGCGGACGGGTCAGGTGGCGTCCAGGGTCACCGTGAAGGAGAAGCGGTCGCCCCGGTAGTGGATGACCACCACGTCCAGCGCCCGGCCCGCGGCGTCGTAGGTCACGCCGGTGTAGTGCAGGATCGGGCTGAGCAGCGGCACCCGCAGCAGCCGCGCGGTCTCCGGATCGGCGAGCCGGGCCTCCACGGTGTCCGTGATGCGGCTGATGTCCGCGCCCGCGACGTCCCGCAGCACCTTGGTCATCGGCCAGCGCACCAGGTCCCGCACGTCGATGCGGGCGGCGAGTTCGGGCCGGACGTGGTTGCGCGCGTGGTTGGTCGGCTCGCCGGTCTTCTCGTCGCTGCGCAGCCGGTGGTACGTCGCCACCTCCGCCAGGTCCGGGAAGTGCTCGGCGAGTTCGCCGGTCACCGGGGTGCTGCCCTGCTCCAGCAGCTCGGTGGTCATGCCGGACTGCTGGGCGACGATCGCGTCCACCGAGCCCAGCAGCCGCACCGGGGCGCCGCGCCGCGCATCGGGTTCGATGAACGTGCCGCGCCGCCGGTGCCGGCTGATCAGCCCCTCGTCCTCCAGTTCCTTCAGCGCCTGGCGCATGGTGAGCACGCTCACCCCGTAGTGCTCCGCGAGGCGCTCCTCGGTGGGCAGGCGCAGCGGGTCCCGCGGGGAGCGGCCCAGTATCGAGGCGCGCAGCGACTGCGAGACCTGGTACCACAGCGGCAGCTTGCGGTTCAGGACGATCGAATCCGGGGCGAAGGAGGTCACGGGCTATCCGTACCTGTTCGGGATCGTTCGGTGCAACGGAGCCGTCACAGCGCGCGGAAGTGACGTTCGAGGCCCTGCCAGACGTCGTCGTAGCGCTGCTGGAGATGGCCGGCCCCGGCCGCCTGCGGGGCGAGCGTCACCGGCCAGCGGGTCTCGAACATGAACGCCAGCCCGTCGTCGATCCGCTGCGGCCTCAGCTCGGCCGCGCTCGCCCGGTCGAAGGTCTCCCGGTCCGGGCCGTGCGCCGACATCATGTTGTGCAGCGAGCCGCCGCCCGGCACGAAGCCCTCGGCCTTGGCGTCGTAGGCCCCCTCGATGAGGCCCATGTACTCGCTCATCACGTTCCGGTGGAAGTACGGCGGCCGGAAGGTGTCCTCGCCCACCAGCCAGCGCGGAGCGAACACCACGAAGTCGACGCCGGCCAGGCCCGGGGTGTCCGACGGGGAGGTCAGCACCGTGAAGATGGACGGGTCCGGGTGGTCGTAGGAGATGGTCCCGATCACATTGAAACGGCGCAGGTCGTAGACGTACGGCACATGGTTGCCGTGCCAGGCGACCACGTCGAGCGGGGAGTGGTCGTACGTGGCGGTCCAGAGGTTGCCGCAGAACTTGTTGATTACCTCCACCGGCCCCTCCACCTCCTCGTACGCGGCGACCGGGGCCCGGAAGTCCCGGGCATTGGCCAGTCCGTTGGCGCCGATGGGCCCGAGGTCGGGGAGCTGGAAGGGCGCCCCGTAGTTCTCGCACACATAGCCACGGGCGGACGGGATCCGCCCGCCGTCCGGTGCGGTGTCGAGCAGCTCCACGCGGAAGCGCACCCCGCGCGGGATCAGCGCCACATGTGCGGGCTCCACATGGAGCCGGCCGAACTCGGTGTGCAGCAGCAGTCCGCCCCGCTCCGGCACGATGAGCAGCTCCCCGTCGGCGTCGGAGAACACCCGCTCCATCGAGGCGTTGGCGTGGTACAGGTGCACGGCCATGCCGGTCCGCTGGGTCGCGTCGCCGTTGCCGCCCAGCGTCCACAGGCCCGCCAGGAAGTCGGTGCCGGCCGGCGGCTCGGGTAGCGGGTTCCAGCGCAGCCGGTTGGGGTCGGGCACGGTCTCGGTGAACGGCGCCGTGCGGATCGCGCCGTTGCCGGTGCGGGTGAACGCGGGGTGCGCGGCCGAGGGGCGGACGCGGTACAGCCACGAGCGCCGGTTGTGCGCCCGCGGCTCGGTGAACGCCGTCCCGCTGAGCTGCTCGGCGTACAGGCCGAGCGGCGCGCGCTGCGGCGAGTTGCGGCCCTCGGGCAGGGCGCCCGGCACCGCCTCCGAGGCGTGTTCGTTGCCGAACCCGGTCAGGTAGGACAGTGACTCGGCGGTCTTCCGCGCGTCCCCGCTCATCGATCGCTCCCTTGCGCCGCTGATTCCTATGCATCACCGTAGGAATGAGTGGGGCGCGGGCGCAAGGGGGCGCCGGACGCCGGGTGTCGGGCGTCCCTTCCCCGTCTGCCGGCGACGTGGGCGCCGTCCCGGCCCGTACGGTCGATGAGTGCAGCAGCCACCTTTTCCCGTACTGGGGGGCGAGGTTCACCCGACCCCGCCGGAGAGGCATCATGAAGTCCGTGCCCCACGCGACATCGCTTCGCCGCGCGCCCGTCCAGAGGCGAAGCGCGGAACGGCTGACCCGGATCCTCGACGCCTGCGCCGACCTCCTCGACGAGGTCGGCTACGAGGCCCTGAGCACCCGCGCGGTGGCCGCGCGCGCCGAGGTGCCCATCGGCTCGGTCTACCGGTTCTTCGGCAACAAGCGGCAGATGGCCGACGCCCTCGCCCAGCGGAACCTGGAGCGGTACGCCGAACGCGTCGCGGAGCGGATGAAGGGCGAGCGGCAGGGGGACTGGCGGGCCGCCGTGGACGCCGTGCTGGACGAGTACCTGGCCATGAAGCGCACCGCGCCCGGCTTCGCCCTCGTGGACTTCGGCAACCAGATACCGGTCGGCGTCCGGCAGGCGGAGCCCAACACCCGGGTCGCCGACCGGCTCACCGACCTGCTCGCCGGCCATCTCGGCCGCACCCCCGGCGAGGAGCTGCGCCGCGTCTTCCTGGTCGCCGTGGAGAGCGCCGACACCCTGGTCCAACTGGCCTTCCGGGTCGACCCCGAAGGGGACTCGGCGATCATCCACGAGACCCGTGAGCTGCTGCGGGCGTACCTGGGGCGCGTCCTCGACTGAGCCGGCCGCCGGCCGCCGCCGACACGGGGGCTCCCCTCCATGCCTACCGGTCGGTATGCTCACCCCCCGAGCCTGCCCGGGCCGCCCGGGCCCACCGCGGCGGGCCCGGCAACGCCACCGATCCTCCGGGAGGACCCGTGCCCCGCACCGCCCTGCGAATCTGCCCCCTGTGCGAGGCCACCTGCGGGCTGACGCTCACCGTCGAGGGCACCCGGGTCACCGGCGCCCGCGGCGACCGCGAGGACGTCTTCAGCAAGGGCTTCATCTGCCCCAAGGGCGCCGCCTTCGGGGCCGTCGACTCCGACCCCGACCGGCTGCGCGTCCCGCTGGTCCGTGAGGACGGCGCGCTGCGTGAGGCCACCTGGGAGGAGGCCTTCGACGCGGTCGCGGCGGGGCTGCGCCCGGTCGTCGAGCGGTACGGGCCGCACGCCCTCGGAGTGGTCCTCGGCAACCCCAACGTGCACACCGTGGCCGGCGCGCTCTACCCGCCGGTCCTGCTGGCGGCCCTGCGCACCCGCAGCCTGTTCACCGCCTCCACGGTCGACCAGATGCCCAAGCACGTCTCCAGCGGCCTGCTCTTCGGCGACGCGCACGCCATCCCCGTCCCGGACCTCGACCGCACCGACCACCTGCTGCTGATCGGCGCCAACCCCCTGGAGTCCAACGGGAGTCTGTGCACCGCCCCCGACTTCCCCGGCCGGCTCAAGGCCCTCCGGGCCCGCGGCGGCCGGCTCACCGTGGTGGACCCCCGCCGCACCCGCACCGCGAAACTCGCCGACCGGCACCTCGCGATCCGCCCCGGCACCGACGCCCTGCTGCTCGCAGCCCTGGCCACCGTGCTGTTCGAGGAGGACCTGACCGACCTCGGCGCGCTCGCCCCGCACGTCCAGGGCGTCGGGGAACTGCGCGACGCCCTGCGGGACTTCACCCCCGAGGCGGTGGCCGAGGCCTGCGACCTGGACGCGGACCTCATCCGCACCCTCGCCCGCGAACTCGCCGCCGCCCCCACCGCCGCCGTCTACGCCCGCATCGGAAGCTGCACCGTCCCGCACGGCACCCTGGCGAGCTGGCTGGTCGACGTCCTCAACGTCCTCACCGGCAACCTGGACCGGCCGGGCGGCGCCCTCTTCCCGCAGGCCGCCACCGGCCGCACCCCCCGCCCGGCCGGCCCCGGGCACGGCTTCGCCCTCGGCCGCTGGCACTCCCGGGTCCGGCGTCTTCCCGAGGCCAAGGGCGAGTTGCCGCTCTCCGCGCTCGCCGAGGAGATAGACACCGCCACCGACGAGGGCGAACCGGTCCGCGCGCTCGTCGTGGTCGCGGCCAACCCGGTGCTGTCCGCGCCCGACGGCGACCGCCTCGACAAGGCTCTGCGCTCGCTGGACTTCATGGTCAGCGTCGACCCGTACCTCAACGAGACCTCCCGCCACGCCGACGTCGTGCTGCCCCCGCCGCCGCCCTCGCAGAGCCCGCACCACGACTACGCCTTCAACGGCTTCGCCGTCCGCAACCAGGTCCGCTACAGCCGTCCCGCCGTACCCCTCGAACCCGGCCGCATGGCCGAGACCGAGATCCACGCCCGGCTGGTGCTGGCCGCGACGGGCATGCACGGCGCCGACCCGGCCGCCGTGGACGCGACGGTCGTCGAGCAGACCCTCGCCAAGGCCGTCCAGGATGTCCACTCCCCGGTGCACGGCCGCGATCCGCGGGAACTCGCCGCACAGCTCACCGGGGACGACGGCCCGGAACGGCGGCTCGACCTGATGCTGCGCCTCGGCCCCTACGGCGACGGCTTCGGCGCCCGGCCCGACGGGCTCAGCCTGCGCGAACTGCTCGACCACCCGCACGGAATCGACCTCGGCCCGCTGCGCCCGCGCCTGCCGCAGCCGCTGAAGACCGTGAGCGGCAGGATCGAGCTGCTGCCCGCGCCGATCGCCGGCGACCTGCCCCGGCTGCGCCGGGCGCTGCGCGAGCGCCCCGCCGCACTGGTCCTCGTCGGCCGCCGGCACCTGCGCTCCAACAACAGCTGGATGCACAACGTGCCCGCCCTCACCGGCGGCAGCAACCGCTGCACCCTGCAGCTCAACCCGCGGGACGCCGCGCGCCTCGGCATAGGGGACGGCCAACCGGTTCGGGTGACGGGCGCCGGGGGAGCGGTCACCGCGCCCGCCGAGGTCACCGACGCGGTCCGGCCGGGCGTGGTGAGCCTGCCGCACGGCTGGGGCCACGACCGCCCCGGCACCCGGCTGAGCCACGCCGGCGCCGACCCCGGCGTCAACGTCAACCAGCTCCTCGACGGCAGCCTGCTCGACCCGCTGTCCGGCAACGCGGTCCTCAACGGCGTGCCCGTCGAGGTGGCGGCCGTGCCCGAAGAGCTCACCGTGCTGACCTGAGCAAAAACGACGGTCGTGCGGGCCGCCCCGACCGGCGCCCGCTCCACCGCGCTCGCCCTGCGGCTGACCGGCAACCGGCTCGGCCAGTTCGCCGCACCGGCCGCGGCGGGACTGGCCGCGGGGGTGGCCGGAGTGGCCGCGCCGCTCGTGATGCTGGGGGCGTTGCTGCTGCTGTCCTCGGCGGTGGCGGTGCGGTCGCCGGAGGGCGCAGAGCCGTCCCAGGCAGCCGATTCGGCACCCGGGGAGGGTCGGAAGGGAACGGCGTTGCGCCGCACGAGCGATATCTGACGGCGCGTCCGGCGTTGGTGCCGCCGGCCGTGGAGGGCATGCGTGAGAGTCCAGATAAAGAGCGATTTGTATGAAAATCGTCTAACTCGGAGGAGCTTGCATGCCCACCCTGACACCTCCACGGACTTTCTCCCGCGCGAGTGCCACCGTCCTCCTCACCGCCCTCGCCGTGGCGGGCGCGTCGTGGGTGGAGGCCCCCAACGCGGCGGCTCAGGGGGAGAACGGCGACATCAGGATCCACAACGCGCGTTCCACCAATCCGCCCTCGTTCATCGGTTCGGCGAAGGACGATCCGGTGGTCTGCAAGTTCTTCCTCGAGGCGGTCAACTTCGACTCGCTGCCCGCCGTCACGTACACCATCACGCCCCAGCCCCCGCTGCCCACCGCCGCCACCGTGACCGGGAGCATCCAGCTCGCCGCCGGCGCGGGCCACACCGACCCGCTGGGGCTCGCGGACGGGCAGTACAAGATCAGCTGGACCGTGGGGACGCCTCCGGCCCTGAAGGAGAAGGTGTTCCACGTCAACTGCCACGACGGCAGGACGGAGGGCCAGCACGGCCCGGGCGGCCAGATCGAGGACCACCAGCAGAACAACGACCAGCAGGGCGACTCGGCCTGGGGTCCGGGCGGCGACCACGGTTCGGGCGGCGACCACGGTTCGGGCGGCGACCACGGTTCGGGCGCCGACCGCAACGACGGTCCCCCCAAGGGCGGTGTGCACGCGGGCGGCGGCGGTCTCGTCGACACCTCGGGCGCGTTCTCGCCGGTGGCGGCCGCCGCGGCCGTCGGACTCGTCGCGGTCAGCGGCGCGGTGTACATCCGGCTGATCCGCCGGCGGCCCCATGGTGCCGCGTAGGCGCCGACCCAGGCCGTGGTACCGGACCCGGGCCTACCGCCTCACCAGGACGGCCCTGCTCGCGGCCGTCCTGGTGACGGTGGGGGTCCGCTGCGGCGGCCCGGACGGACCGGACCTGGCGGGCGGCCGGACCGGCGACGCACGGCAGGGGGAGACCGCCGCCCGCACGCCCCCGCCCCGCCCCCTGTCCACCCGGTCCCGGCCGACGGACTTCCGCATCCCGTCCCTCGGGATCGACGCCCCCGTCATCGGCCTGGGGCTCGAGGCCGACCGGCAGTTGTCGACACCGCCGCTCGACCGGCCCAAGGAGGTCGGCTGGTACCAGGGCGGTCCCACACCGGGGGAGACCGGCACCGCGATCGCCGTCGGCCACCGCGACACCCGGACCGGCGCCGCCGTCTTCGCGGCCCTGGCCCACGTCGAGCCCGGAAAGCCGATCGAGGTCAGGCGGGCGGACGGCCGCACCGCCGTCTACAGCGTGGACCGGGTGAAGGTGTACGACAAGGCGGGCTTCCCCGACGAGGAGGTCTACGGCTCCTCCGGGCGCCCGGAGCTGCGCGTGCTCACCTGCGGCGGACTGTACAGCCGGCGCACCGGCTACACGAGCAACGTGGTGGTCTTCGCCCACCTCACCGCCACCGGCTGACCGACCCGGACGCGGCCTCCCGCCGCCCGCGCCGGGAGGCCGCGGACCCGAACCGCGCCTTCCGTTTCCGTCCCCGCCCGGTGCGCGGTTTCCGGACGCCGTCGCCACTCTTCCCCCGGCCCGGCACATTCCGTTAACTTCCGTGACTCATGGGGCCTGTCGTCCCCTCCCCGCCGGCCGCGCCACGGGGACGCGACGGCATGCCCCTGGGCCCCGTACGTCCGCACGGGGCCCCGGACCCAAGGAGCGGCGGCGCTCCGCACAGCCCCCGGGGGCAGGCACCCATGACACGCGCCATCTCTCTGCACGACGTGAGCAAGTCCTACGCCCGGGGCCCCCGTGTGGTCGACCGGGTCACGCTGGACATCGCGCCCGGCGAGTTCCTCGTCCTGCTCGGGCCCTCCGGCTGCGGCAAGTCCACCGTGCTGCGCATGATCGCCGGGCTCGAGGAGATCGACGACGGCCGGCTGCTCCTCGACGGCGAGTACGCCAACGACTGGCTGCCCGCCGATCGGGACATGGCGATGGTCTTCCAGAACTTCGCGCTCTACCCGAGCATGACCAGCCGCGACAACATCGGCTTCCCGCTGCGCATCGAGGCCCCCGCCGCCGACCCCGGACCGCGCGTGGACGCCACCGCCCGCTTGCTCGGCATCGAGGACCTGCTCGACCGCTTCCCCGGCCAGCTCTCCGGCGGTGAACGCCAGCGGGTCGCCATGGGCCGGGCCATCGCCCGCCATCCCTCGGCGTTCCTGATGGACGAGCCCCTGTCCAACCTCGACGCCAAGCTCCGCAACCACCTGCGGGCCGAGATATCCCAGCTCACCCGTGAGCTGGGCGTCACCACGGTGTACGTCACGCACGACCAGTCCGAGGCCATGTCCCTCGGCGACCGGGTCGCCGTGCTGCGCGGCGGGGTGCTCCAGCAGGTGGGCAGCCCGCGCGAGGTCTACGCCCTGCCCCGCAACATCTTCGTCGCCGCGTTCATCGGCACCCCGCGCATCAACCTGCTGCGCGGCCTCGTCCGCGCCCCGCTGGACGGCGCCATGACCATCAGCCTCGGCAAGCAGTACCTGCGCCTGCCCGAACCCCTCTCGCTGGACCACCAGTTGCTCCGCGTCCAGCAGGGCCGCGAGGTCATCGTCGGACTGCGCTCGGAGGCGGTGCGCATCGCCAAGCACAGCGCCGCCCGGCCCGGCGAGGTGCCGCTGACCGGACTGGTTGAGCACATGGAGTTCCAGGGGCACGAGACCCTCGTGCACTTCAGCACCGGCTCGCGCCCCGCCGTGGTGCCCGAGCTGGAGGCCCCGCGCCCGGCCGCCCGGCCCGTGCGCCGGCGCCGCCGGGAGGGGCCGGGCGTGCTGGACCGGCTGCGGGAGCGGGCCGGGTCGCTGCGGGCCGGCCCGGTGGTGGTCCTGGAGCACCCGCGGGAACCCCTGCCCGAGCCCGCGCCGCCGGAGGGCCGGCTCCCAGGCGACCTGGTGGTCCGCACCACCCCCGACATCCGGCTGCGCCACGGCATGCAGGTGCCCCTGCTCGTCGACCTCGCCCACCTCTTCGTCTTCGACCAGCACGGCGACCGCATCTGCCCGTCCCCGGCCCACCTGCCCGACCTGGAGGAGTGAGCGACGGCCGTCCCGGCGGGGATGTCCTGGTACGTCCGGGTGTGCGGCGCCGCCGGCGCCCGGACATCTCTGGCGCGAGAAAACTATCGCCGCTAGTTTGTGTGCCGGACGACGGAGACCCGCCGGGAGGAAGCAGCATGAAGGCACACGACGGCCTGTACATCGACGGCGCCTGGCGCCCCGCCGCCGGCCGCGACGTGATCGAGGTCGTGAACCCGGCCGACGAGCAGGTCATCGGCCGGGTCCCGGCCGGTGACGCCACGGACGTCGACACCGCCGTACGCGCCGCCCGCGCGGCCCTCGCGGCCTGGGCGGCCACGCCCCCGGCCGAACGCGCGGCACGCCTGGGCGCCCTCCGCGACGTGCTGGCGGCCCGCAAGGACGAGATCGCCGGGACGGTCACCGCCGAGCTGGGCTCGCCGCTGCCGTTCTCACAGGCCGTGCACGCGAGCGTGCCGATCGCGGTCGCCGGCTCCTACGCCGAGCTGGCCGCCGCCCACTCCTTCGAGGAGAAGGTCGGCAACTCCACCGTGCTGCACGAGCCGGTCGGCGTGGTCGGCGCGATCACCCCCTGGAACTATCCGCTGCACCAGATCGTCGCCAAGGTCGCCCCCGCCCTCGCGGCCGGCTGCACCGTCGTCCTCAAGCCCGCCGAGGACACCCCGCTCACCGCGCAGCTCTTCGCCGAGGCCGTCCACGAGGCGGGCGTCCCGGCCGGTGTGTTCAACCTCGTCACCGGACTCGGTCCGGTCGCCGGGCAGGCCCTCGCCGAGCACCCGGACGTCGACCTGGTCTCCTTCACCGGCTCCACGGCCGTCGGCCGGCGGATCGGCGCGGCGGCCGGCGCCGCCGTCAAGAAGGTGGCGCTGGAACTGGGCGGCAAGTCCGCCAACGTCATCCTGCCGAGCGCCGACCTCGCCAGGGCGGTCAACGTGGGGGTCGCCAACGTGATGTCCAACTCCGGCCAGACGTGCAGCGCCTGGACCCGGATGCTGGTCCACCGCGACAGTTACGACGAGGCCGTCGAACTGGCCGCGGCCGCGGCCGCCAAGTACGGCGACCGCATCGGGCCGGTCGTCAACGCCAGGCAGCAGGCCCGTGTCCTCGGCTACATCGAGAAGGGCGTCGCCGAGGGCGCCCGCCTGGTCGCGGGCGGCTTCGAAGCCCCGCGCGGGCAGGGGTACTTCGTCAGCCCGACCGTCCTCGCCGACGTCACCCCCGAGATGACCGTCGCCCAGGAGGAGATCTTCGGCCCGGTCCTGTCCGTGCTGCGCTACGAGGACGAGGAGGACGCCCTGCGCATCGCCAACGGCACGGTGTACGGGCTCGCGGGCGCCGTCTGGGCCGGGGAGGAGTCCGAGGCGGTGGCCTTCGCCCGCCGGATGGACACCGGCCAGGTCGACATCAACGGCGGCCGGTTCAACCCGCTCGCGCCGTTCGGCGGCTACAAGCAGTCCGGGGTCGGCCGGGAACTCGGCAGCCACGGACTGGCCGAGTACCTCCAGACCAAGTCCCTCCAGTTCTAAGGGAGTCACCGAGACATGGCCGTACGAGCCGCCGTTCTGCCCGCCATCGGCGCACCCCTGGAGATCACCGGCATCGAGCTGCCCGACCCGGGCCCCGGACAGGTCCGCGTCCGCCTCGCCGCCGCCGGGGTCTGCCACTCCGACCTGTCCCTGTCCAACGGCACCATGCGGGTGCCGGTCCCGGCCGTCCTCGGCCACGAGGGCGCCGGCACCGTGGTGGCCGTGGGGGAGGGCGTCACCCATGTCGCGCCCGGCGCCCCCGTCGTCCTCAACTGGGCGCCCTCCTGCGGCGCCTGCCACGCGTGTGCGCTCGGCGAGGTCTGGCTGTGCGCCGACGCCCTGGCCGGCGCCGCCGGGGTGCACGCGCGCACGAGCGACGGCACCGAGCTCCACCCCGGTCTGAACGTCGCCGCGTTCGCCGAGGAGACGGTGGTCGCCGCGTCCTGCGTGCTGCCGCTCCCCGACGGGGTACCGCTCACCGACGCCGCCCTGCTCGGCTGCGCCGTCCTCACCGGCTACGGCGCGGTCCACCACTCGGCACGCGTCCGGCGGGGCGAGACGGTCGCGGTGTTCGGCGCGGGCGGCGTGGGCCTCGCCACGCTCCAGGCGGCCCGGATCGCCGGGGCGTCCAGGATCATCGCCGTCGACGTCTCACCGGAGAAGGAGGAACTGGCCCGCGCGGCCGGCGCCACCGACTACGTCCTCGCCTCCGACGCCACCGCGCGCGAGATCCGCGGCCTCACCGGCAGGCAGGGCGTCGACGTCGCCGTGGAGTGCGTGGGCCGCGCGGTCAGCATCCGCGCCGCCTGGGACTCCACCCGCCGGGGCGGCCGGACGACCGTCGTCGGCATCGGCGGCAAGGACCAGGAGGTCACCTTCAACGCCCTGGAGATCTTCCACTGGGGCCGCACCCTGTCCGGCTGCGTCTACGGCAACACCGACCCGGCCCGCGACGTACCCGTCCTCGCCGAGCACGTGCGGGAGGGCCGGCTGGACCTCTCGGTGCTGGTCACCGAGCGGATCGGGCTGGAGGGCATCCCGGCGGCCTTCGAGAACATGCTCGCGGGCAAGGGCGGCCGCGCGCTGGTGGTGTTCTGAGGGTCCGGCGCCCGCCGGTTCAGCCGACCTTCTCGGGTCGCGGCTCCCCGGCCGCGACCCGGCGCGACCGTCCGCCCGCCCGGGACCGGGACACCGCCACGCCCGCCAGGCACAGCGCCCCGCCCACCAGGGTGAGCGCCCCCGGCACCTCGCCGAGCGCCAGCCACGACATCAGCACGACCAGCGCCGGCACGGCGTACGTGGTGGCGCCCATCCGGCTGGCGGTCGTGCGGGCGAGGGCGTAGGCCCAGGTCGTGAAGGCCAGCGCGGTCGGGAAGACACCCAGGTAGACCATGTCCAGGGTCGCCGACACGGGCGCGTGGGCGGCCTCGGTCACCAGTCGCCCGGCGAACGGCAGGCAGACCACCGCGCCGACGAGACACCCGAACGTCGTCACCTGCAGGGCGCTCGCCTGCCCGAGCGCCGGCTTCTGCGACACGACCCCGGCCGCGTAGGCCGCCGCCGCGAGCAGACACGCCACCACCCCGAGCAGCGAGGCCCCGGCGCCCCCGGACGACATCGAGAGGCCCACGGTCACGGCGCCTGCGAAGGACACCGCCATGCCTGCCAGCAGCCTCGGCGGCATCGGGTCGCCGAGCAGCCGGGCCCCGAGCAGGGCGATCAGCAGCGGGCCGACGTTCACGACGAGAGCGGCGGTGCCCGCGTCCACCCGCTGTTCGCCCCAGTTGAGGGCGACCATGTAGAACCCGAACCAGAGCACCCCGGAGAGGGCTATGCCGCGCCAGGCGGATCTCGGCGGCAGCCCCTCCCGCCGTACGACGCACAGGACGCCCAGTGTGAGGGCTCCGGCCAGCAGCCGCCCGAGCGCCAGCGCCCCCGGCGAGTAGGCGTCACCGGCACTGCGGATCGCCACGAAGGCCGAGGCCCAGAGCACGACGGTGAGGCCGGCCGCGGCGGCGGGCAGCAGGGGGTGACGCGGGGTGTTGCTCATCATGCTCCTGAGGCTGGGAGGGACAGGGTGACGCCGGCCGGCGGAAGGCGACGGCGCCTTGCGGACGGGGGATGCGGGGGCAGCCGGGGGCGCGGGGCCGCTTCGACGTGCGGCCCCCGCAGCGGCGCGACCAGCCGCGGCGGACCCGCACCCGGCGACCGGCACGACCCCAGCCCCCGTGACGGTGCTGACCCCGGCCCCCGTGGCCGTGCTCGTCCTCGCCCCCGTGCCCCTGTTGACCCCCCGGCCCCCGTGGCCGTGCTCGTCCTCGCCGCCGCAGCCGTCCGCTCAGCACAGCGCCTCCCGCTCGACGCCCAACAGCTCGTACAGCGCCCGCTCCCCCGCGGGAGTCACCCGCACCGCGCGCTCGGACCCGATCCGCAGGCACCAGCCCGCGTCCAGCGCGTGCCGGCACAGCGCGGCGCCTGCGGAACCCGCGAGATGGGGCCGCCGCTCGGTCCAGTCCAGGCACGCCCGGGCCAGGGGCCGCCTGGCCGCACGGTCCAGGGTGATCCCCGCCGCGCCGAACCACCGCAGTCCCGCGTCCGTCAGCGCGAAACCGGTGTCCTGGCGCAGCAGCCCCCGCCCGGTCAGCGCGTCCGTGATCGCGATGCCCAGCCGCCCCGCGAGATGGTCGTAGCAGGTACGGCCCCGGGCCATCGCGGAGCCCGCGCTCGACTCCCGCAGCGTGCGCGTGCGCGCGGCCGGAGCGGGCGCCACCTGGGCGGCGAGGTCCTCGACGAGCTGCGCCGCCCGCGCGTCCGCCAGCCGTACGTAGCGGTGCCGTCCCTGCCGCTCCTGGACGAGCAGCCCGCCGGCGACCAGCTTGCCCAGGTGCTCGCTGAGCGTGGACGGGGCCACCCCGGCGTGCCGGGCCAGTTCCCCGGCGGTCCAGGCCCGTCCGTCCAGCAGCGCCAGCAGACACGCCGCCCTCGTCTCGTCGGCGACCAGCGCGGCGAACGCGGCGAGCCCGGCGGCCCGGGAGTCCTTGGTGGTCATGCACCCAGCATGCGGCACCGGTACTTCGGCGCCGGCCGAAGCGTCCCGGCGTCCTCACACGCTCTGCCGCGCCTGCTCGTACTGCTGCGCCAGCCCGTCCAGCAGCGCCGTCAGCCCCGTCTCGAAGGCCCGCTCGTCGATCTTCTCCTGCTGCTCGGCGAGCAGGTGGGCCTGCCCGAGATGCGGGTAGTCGGCGGGGTCGTAGGCGCTCGCGTCGTCCACGAAGCCGCCCGCGAAGGAGCCGAGCGCGGAGCCCATGATGAAGTACCGCATCAGCGCGCCGATGGACGTGGCCTGCGCCGGCGGCCAGCCCGCGTCGACCATCGCGCCGTACGCGGCGTCGGCCAGCCGCAGGGCCGCCGGGCGGCGGCCGGGCCCGCGGGCGAGCACCGGGACGATGTTGGGGTGGTCGCGCAGTGCGCTCCGGTAGGAGACGGCCCAGTCGTGGAGCGCGGTCCGCCAGTCCCGGCCGTCCTCGAACATCGACAGGTCGACCTGCCCGCTCACCGAGTCCGCGACCGCCTCCAGGATCTCGTCCTTGGTGCGGAAGTGGTTGTAGAGCGAGGGCCCGCTGACCCCCAGTTCGGCGGCCAGCCGCCGGGTGGAGACGGCCGCGAGTCCCTCCGCGTCCACGAGTTCCCGGGCCGTCTCGACGATCCGGTCGGTGCTGAGCAGGGGCTTGCGCGGTCGGGCCATGGCGCACATAGTAGGGCTGCGACCGGAAACTAGCACTGCTAATTTAAATGTACGTCTTTCAAGATCTGTATCCGTGTGGGGTGATCGCGTGCTGAACCTGGAGCTGAGCGAGGAGCAGGCCGCCGTACGGCAGCTCGCCCGGGACTTCGTGGAGCGTGAGATCACCCCCCACGTGGTCGCCTGGGACCGGGCCGAGGAGGTCGACCGGGGGATCGTGAAGAAGCTCGGCGAGGTCGGCTTCCTCGGGCTGACCGTCGACGAGGAGTACGGCGGCTCCGGCGGCGACCACCTCGCGTACTGCCTGGTCACCGAGGAACTGGGACGCGGCGACTCCTCGGTGCGCGGGATCGTGTCGGTGTCCCTGGGGCTGGTCGCCAAGTCGATCGCCGCCTGGGGGAGCGAGGAGCAGAGGCGGCGCTGGCTGCCGGGGCTGACCTCCGGCGAGTACGTCGGCTGCTTCGGCCTCACCGAGCCCGGCACCGGCTCCGACGCGGGCAACCTCGCCACCCGCGCCGTGCGCGACGGCGGGGACTTCGTCCTCGACGGCACCAAGATGTTCATCACCAACGGCACCTGGGCCGATGTGGTGCTCCTGTTCGCCCGGTCCACCGACGCCCCCGGCCACAAGGGCGTCTCCGCCTTCCTGGTGCCCACGGACACCCCCGGCCTGACCCGGCGCACCGTCCACGGCAAGCTCGGCCTGCGCGGCCAGGCCACCGCAGAGCTGGTCCTGGACGGCGTGCGGGTGCCCGCCTCCGCGCTGGTCGGCGAGGAGGGCAAGGGCTTCTCCGTCGCCATGTCCGCGCTGGCCAAGGGGCGGATGTCGGTCGCCGCCGGATGCGTCGGCATAGCCCAGGCCGCGCTGGACGCGGCCGTGCGGTACGCGGGCGAGCGCGAGCAGTTCGGCAAGCCCATCGCCCGGCACCAGCTCGTCCAGGAGCTGATCAGCGACATCGCCGTCGACGTGGACGCCGCCCGGCTGCTGACCTGGCGGGTCGCCGACCTGATCGACCGCGGCCGGCCGTTCGCGGTGGAGTCCTCCAAGGCCAAGCTGTTCGCCTCCGAGGCCGCCGTCCGCGCCGCCAACAACGCCCTCCAGGTCTTCGGCGGCTACGGCTACATCGACGAGTACCCGGCCGGCAAACTGCTCCGCGACGCCCGGGTGATGACCCTCTACGAGGGCACCAGCCAGATCCAGAAGCTGCTCATCGGGCGGGCGCTCACCGGGGTCTCCGCCTTCTGAGGCCTGACGGGGGCGCCCGGCTGAGTACGCGTTCTGAGTATCCGGGCGGATGTGGCGCCGGCCACGTCCGCCGATGCTCGTCGTCATGAGTGACACACCGGTCAAGCAGCAGAACACGGCCGCCTTCTACGGGCAGGCCGTCGCCTCCTTCGCGGTCGCCATGGCGGCCACCGCCATCGGCGTCTTCCGGCTGGACGCCGACGCCTGGGTGCGTTCCTTCCTCGCCGTCGCCGTCCTCTACCTCGTCACGTCCGCCTTCACCCTCGCCAAGGTGATCCGCGACCGGCAGGAGGCCGGACAGATCGTCAGCCGCGTCGACCAGGCCCGGCTGGAGAAGCTGCTCGCCGAGCACGACCCCTTCGAGAAGCTCTGACCGCCCGGGGACGGCGGCCCCGCGCCGGGAGGCTGCGCTAAGCGGCCGCTCACCTTCGGCGGTATGGTGGTGCTCCTGTCACCGAGAGGGGCGAACGAGCGATGAGTACGGCGGAGGAGACGGCCGGCGGCGAGGTCGAGCCGTGGGAAGAGGTCACCCCTGACGCGGCACGGCGGCTGCTGGTCGCCGCCGTGGAGGCCTTCGCCGAGCGCGGGTACCACGCGACGACGACCCGCGACATCGCGGGCCGCGCCGGAATGAGCCCGGCCGCGCTCTACATCCACTACAAGACCAAGGAAGAGCTGCTCCACCGGATCAGCCGGATCGGCCACGACAAGGCCCTGGACATCCTGCGCACGGCGGCCCGGCGCGAGGGCAGCGCGACCGAGCGGCTCGCCGACGCCGTCAGCTCCTTCGTGCGCTGGCACGCCGGGCGGCGCACCACCGCGCGGGTCGTGCAGTACGAGCTGGACGCGCTCGGCCCCGCCGCCCGCGCCGAGATCGTCGCGCTGCGCCGCCAGGTCGACGCCGAGGTGCGCGGGATCATCGACGAGGGTGTCGCCTCGGGCGAGTTCCGGGTGCCGGACGTGCAGGGCACCACCCTCGCGGTGCTGTCGCTCTGCATCGACGTGGCCCGCTGGTTCAACGTGGCCGGTCCGCGCACGCCCGAGGAGGTCGGTGCGCTCTACGCCGACCTCGTGCTGCGCATGGTGGGCGCCGAGCCGGACGCGCCGGCCCGGCGGTAGGGCCGGCGGGCCCCAAGGCCCGGGCTCAGAGGTAGTAGCGGGACACCGACTCCGCGACGCACACGGGCTTCTGCCCGCCCTCCCGCTCCACCGTGAAGGCGAGCGTGACCTGGATGCCGTCCTTGACGTCCTCGACGCCGGTGACGACGGCGGTGGCGCGCAGCCGGGAGCCGACCGGGACGGGGGAGGGGAAGCGGACCTTGTTCGTCCCGTAGTTGACGCCCATGCGCACGCCCTCGACGCGGAGCAGCTGTGGGCCGAACAGCGGCAGCAGGGAGAGCGTGAGGTAGCCGTGCGCGATGGTCGTCCCGAACGGCCCCGCGGCGGCCTTCTCCGGGTCCACGTGGATCCACTGGTGGTCCCCGGTCGCCTCCGCGAACAGGTCGATCCTCTTCTGGTCGATCTCCACCCAGTCCGTGTGGCCGAGCTGCTCGCCCACTGCGGCCTTCAGCTCGTCGGGGGAGGTGAAGGTCCTCGGTTCTGCCATGTTCCCGGCCTCTCGCTCGCATTCCTAAGCAACTGCTTAGCATGGTCGGGCGCGGGGAGGATGTCAACGGATGGCGGTGCGGCCGGGTCGGTAGTCTCTGCCGGGTGCCCCAGATCCCCGAGAAGGTCCACGAGCTGACCGTCGGCCAGTTGTCCGCGCGCAGCGGCGCCGCCGTCTCCGCCCTGCACTTCTACGAGTCCAAGGGACTGATCACCAGCCGACGCACCGCGGGCAACCAGCGCCGTTACACCCGGGACACCCTGCGCCGGGTCGCCTTCGTGCGCGCGGCCCAGCGGGTCGGCATCCCGCTGGCCACGATCCGCGAGGCGCTGGCCCGGCTCCCCGAGGAGCGGACCCCCACCCGCGAGGACTGGGCCCGTCTGTCGCAGGCGTGGCGCTCCGAACTCGACGAACGCATCCGGCGGTTGAACCGGCTCCGGGATCACCTCACGGACTGCATCGGCTGCGGCTGCCTGTCCCTGGAGAACTGCGTGCTGTCCAACCCGGACGACATCTCCGGCAACCGCCTGACCGGCTCCCGTCTCCTGCCCGAACGGCCGTAGGGCCGGTCCGGGCGCGCGCCCGCGGGCACGGCCCCGCCCGCAGGAGTCCGGGCCCGCCCCGCGTTACGGCGAACGCCGGACCGACCCGTACTGGGCCAGTCCCTCCGCCACCAACCGGGCGTTGGAGGCGGCGCGTTCGCCGTCGGGCAGGAACAGGGTGTCCTCCAGGCCGATGCGGGTGGCCAGGCCGAGCCGGCCGGCCAGCCGCAGCACCGGCCAGGCGCCGCCCTCCTCACCGTGCAGCAGGACCGGGCGGCCGTGCGCGGGACCGAGGCGCGCCAGCAGGGCCCGCGCGGTCGCCTCCGCGGTCCCGGGGTCGGGGTCCGTCACCTCCGCGAGCACACGCAGCACCCTCGGACCGAGCGGCGAGGCCGCGAACCGCCCGGCGGCGTCCGTGCCGGACCAGACGCCCGCCTCGACCCCCACGCCCATGGCGAGCAGTTGCGCGGCGACCTCCTCGGCGCCCGGCTCGTGCCAGTTGACCGACGCGAAGTCGGGCAGCACCGACCAGGCCCGCACGCGGCCGAGCCGGGCGGCCGGTTCGGGCTCGGCCCAGGCGCCGGTGGTCACGCCGACCGGCACCGCCACCCGCGCCCGTATCGCCTCGAGCGCCGCCGCGAGCACCCGGGGGGACAGGCTGTCGCGCCCGCACGGCGTCTTCGGGTGGACGTGGACCTCGGTGGCGCCCGCCGCGACGGCCTCGGCCGCGGACCGCGCCAACTCCGTTGGGGACAGCGGCACTCCGACGCCGTCGGCGGCCGAGCGGTTTCCGTTGAGACACACCTGCACCATGGGCCGATGGTGCCAGAGGCCACCGGGCACGGCGGCCGAGCGCATCAGGGGCGCGGCATCCCCCGGCGCACCCCCTGCGCGTCCCCCTCGGTCGGGCCGGCCCGCGGATCAGGCCGACATCAGCAGGCGTTCGCTTCTGGAGTACGCCAGCGCCTGCTGTGTGAGCACGGGCCGGGGCACGAGGATGCCGCAGTCCGCGCAGACCGGGCCGGACGACGGCTCGTGGTCGAGGCCGTACCTCCAGGCCAGCCGCTCCCCGTCGCAGACCGGGCAGCACGCGCCCGGTTCGCGGTTCAGCGCGGCGATGATCCGGCGCAGCACCTCCGCCAGGGGCTCGCCGGGATGGATCCGCGGGTCGTCGCACCAGGCGACCCCGAACCCGCCCCAGGTCATCCGGTGCCAGTCGTCCACCGTCCCCGGCCGGCGCAGCCCGTCGTGCTTCTCCTTCTTGCGGCGCTCGGCGAACTCGGCCTCGTAGCCGAGCCAGACCGCCCGCGCCTCCTCGAGCTCCTCCAGTGCGGCCACGAGCCGCGCCGGATCGGGGGACCGGTCCTCCGGGCCGAAACCGGCCCGGGAGCAGAGATGGTCCCAGGTAGCCCGGTGCCCATAAGGAGCGAACCGCTCCAGGCACTTGCGCAGCGAGTAGCGCCGCAGCGCCAGATCACACCGCGGGTCCCGCACCTGTCTCGCCAGACTTCGGAATCCGGCCATCGCCATGCACCTCCGTCACACCTGCGTCCGCTCTTGCGTCAGTTCTCCGTCGTCGTACGGGTTCCGCGCGACGTCGCCGAATAGACGTGTCGACACGAGATTCGGCTCCATCCGTTTTCCGATGCCCTCCCATAAGGCGCCCGGCGGTCGGCGTGGGGCACCGCTGTGACGACTTCGGAAAGTTGACGCATGTTCATCTTCATTCCCGGGGATACCGGCGGTAACGTCCGGCCCACCCCAGTCGGGAGGAGCTGCCATGCCACGGCGCGCCCCACGCAACGTGCTGTTCGACAAACTGAGAACTCCCCGCAGACTCACCGGGTTCCTGAAGACGGCGTCGATATGCGTTCTCGTCGCCGGACTTCTCAGCCCGCTCACCCACGCCACCGCCGCACAAGCCGCCGTGACCTCGGACGACTACTGCGGCGGCCAGTGTTCGGACATCCTGCCGCCCGGCGAGAACGGCAACGCCACCCTCGCCCAGATCCTGCTCAACCAGGCCTTCGGCACCCAGCCCGCGCACGCCGAGGACCAGCTCGGCCCCTACGCCGGCCTGGCGACCGGATACCGGGGACTCACCGACGCGAAGATCAACACCTTCTTCAACGACGCGTCGTTCGGCGTGCCTTCCGACCAGGTCGCCTCCACCGAGAAGCCGGCCGGGCGCGGCGACGTGACCATCGTCCGCGACAAGAAGACCGGTGTGCCGCACATCACGGGCACCACCCGCTACGGCACCGAGTTCGGCGCCGGGTACGCGGCCGCGGAGGACCGGCTGTGGCTGATGGACGTCTTCCGGCACGTGGGCCGCGGCCAGCTCACCGGCTTCGCGGGCGGCGCCGCCGCCAACCAGGGCCTGGAGCAGCAGTTCTACCGCAACGCGCCGTACACCGAGGCTGATCTGCAGGCGCAGATCGACAACGCCGTCGCGCGCAACGGCGCCCGCGGGCAGCAGGCCCTCGCCGACGCGGACGCCTACCTCGCCGGCATCAACTCCTACATCGACGCCTCCGACAGCGGCCGTTACTTCCCCGGCGAGTACGTCCTGACCGGCCACAAGGACTCCATCACCAACGCCGGCACCATAGAGCACTTCAAGATCACCGACCTGGTGGCGCTCGCCTCGGTCGTCGGCTCCCTGTTCGGCTCCGGCGGGGGCGGCGAGGTGAACAACGCCCTCTCCCTGATCGCCGCCCAGTCCAAGTACGGCGTGGAGCAGGGCACCAGGGTCTGGGAGTCGTTCCGGATGCGCAACGACGCCGAGGCGGCCCTCACCGTCCACGACGGCACGAGCTTCCCGTACGCCGGCCGGCCCGCCGACCCCAAGGGCCTGGCACTGCCCGACGCGGGCACGGTGACCGAGGAGCCCCTGGTCTACGACCGCACCGGCAGCGCGGCCACCGCGAGCGCGAAGAGCGCCTCGAGCGCGGCGGCGAGGACCTCGCTGAGCTCCGCCCGGCGCGGCATGTCCAACGCCCTCGTGGTCAGCGGCAAGTACACCGCGAGCGGCCACCCCGTCGCCGTCTTCGGGCCGCAGACCGGCTACTTCGCCCCGCAGCTCCTTCTCCTCCAGGAGATCCAGGGCCCCGGCATCAGCGCCCGCGGCGCCTCCTTCGCGGGCCTGAGCATGTACGTCGAACTGGGCCGCGGCCAGGACTACTCCTGGAGCGCCACCACCTCAGGCCAGGACATCATCGACACCTACGCCGTCGAGCTGTGCCAGGACGACCACCACTACCTGTACCACGGCGCCTGCACGGCCATGGACCAGGTCGAGCGGAAGAACTCCTGGAAGCCCACCGTGGCCGACGGCACCGCCGCGGGCTCGTACACGATGCGGGTGTGGCGCACCAAGTACGGACCGGTGCAGTACCGCGCGACCGTCGGCGGCAAGAAGGTCGCCTACACCACGCTGCGCTCCTCCTACCTGCACGAGGCCGACTCCATCATCGGCTTCCAGATGCTCAACGACCCCGGCTACGTCAAGGGCCCGAAGGACTTCCAGAGCGCGGCCCAGCACATCAACTTCACCTTCAACTGGTTCTACGCCGACTCACAGCACACCGCGTACTACAACAGCGGCGACAACCCGGTCCGGGCGAGCGGCGTCGACGCCGAGTTCCCGGTGCGGGCCGAAGCCGCCTACGAGTGGCGCGACTGGGACCCGGCCACCAACACGGCCGACTACACCCCGGCCTCCGCCCACCCGAACTCGGCCGACCAGGACTACTACGTCTCCTGGAACAACAAGCAGGCCAAGGACTACACGACCGCGTCCTGGGGCGACGGCTCCGTGCACCGCGGCGACCTGCTCGACGACCGGGTGGCGAAGCTGGTCGCGGCCGGCGGGGTGACCCGCACCCAGCTCGTGCAGGCCATGGCGGACGCGGCCCTCGCCGACCTGCGCGCCGAGGACGTCCTGCCGAAGCTGCTCAGGGTGATCGGCTCGTCGCCGGTGACCGACTCCACCGCCGCCGCCGCGGTGAGCAAGCTCCAGGCGTGGGTGACCGCGGGCGCGAAGCGCACCGAGACCTCGGCCGGCTCCAGGAAGTACGCCGACGCGGACGCCGTCCGGATCCTGGACGCCTGGTGGCCGCTGCTGGTCAAGGCCGAGTTCGAACCCGGTCTCGGCAGCGACCTGTACACCGCGTTCACCGGCAACCTGCCCGTGGACGAGGCCCCGTCCGCCGGTCACGGCCCGACCGGATCGCACGCCGGCAGCTCCTTCCAGTACGGCTGGTGGAGCTATGTCGACAAGGACATCCGGGCGGTGCTCGGCGAGTCCGTGCGGGACGGCCTGGCGCAGAAGTACTGCGGCGGCGGCGGCCTCGGCGCCTGCCGGGACGTCCTGATCGCCACCCTGAAGGAGGCGGCCGGAAAGAGCGCCGCCCAGGTCTACCCGGGTGACGACCAGTGCTCCGCGGGCGACCAGTGGTGCGCCGACTCCATCGCGCAGCGCCCTCTGGGCGGCGTCAAGCACGGCAGCATCAGCTGGCAGAACCGGCCGACCTACCAGCAGGTCGTGGAGTACACCTCGCACCGGTGACGCACCGGCCCCGGCGACGGCGGCGGGTCAGGCGATACGGCCCGCCGCCAGCACCACCCGCGCCAGCTCCGGGTGCAGGATGTCGCTGTGCGCTCCGCTCGGCGCGCCGCCGCGCCGCACCACCGCGGCCACGTCGACGTTCACGCAGCCCGACCTGGGCAGCGGTCCGCGCAGGGCCGCCGCGAGGTCCAGGGCGGCGGTGCCCGGCACCGCCCGCACCCCGTCGTGGCCCATGGCTCCCCACCGGTCGCCCAGCAGCCGCCCGAGGGCGAGGCCGCCGACCGAGCGGTCGTCGTCGGCGCAGCGCGAGGCCAGCGGGTAGAACGTGGCGAGCGCCGAGTCGAAGCGGGAGTAGCAGCACACCAGCGGGCCGTCGATCCGCTCCTGCCGGTCCCGCAGCGCGCCCGCGCGGCCGGTGTCGTGCGGCAGCCCGGCCGCGAACGCGTAGTGCGAGAAGGCGCCCTGGAGCAGCGTCACGGACTTCACCGAGCGCACCCCGGCCGGCAGCCCGCGCAGCGCGAACGACACCAGCCGCCCGCCGAAGCTGTGCCCGACCAGGTGCACCCGTACGCCCGGCGCCGCGGCGGCCAGCCGCCCGACGGCCGGCCCGAGCCCGTGCTCCCCGACCGTCCCGGCCCGCCGCTTCATCGTGTAGTACGTCGCCTGCCGCAGGAGTTCCTTCGCGCCGTTCCAGGGGTCCGGCAGCGTGAACCCCTCCGCCGTGCCGAGTCCCGCCAGGGCCCCGGCCAGCTCCGCACAGGCCGCCACCGGGTCGCCCCGGAACACCGCCGGCCCGTCCTCCCCGGGGACGTCCGCCACCCCGGGCGCGCCCGGCCCCGGCTCGACGAGCAGCCGCACCAGCCGCCCGAACTCCGCGAGCCCCTCGTCCCCGGCCGGCCGCTCGTCCAGCAGCCGGGCCAGCCGGCCGAGCACGGTGGCCCGGGCCGGGAAGGCGTCCAGCAGGGCGCGCCGGGTGTCCTCGTCCAGCGCCGGGCCCGGCGCCGCCTGCGCCTCCACGGCCGCGACCGACCGGGGCAGGTCCGGGATCGGCTCGTCGCAGAACCGCATCGACGGCCAGATGACTCCGGCGTACCCGATCCGGGCCTTGGGGGCGAGACCCGGGACCGGGGCGAAGAACGCGCGGTACAGCGCGGTCGCGCTCGAACGGTCGTTGTTCCAGCCGTGCGCGAAGACGATCAGGTCACGGACGCCGCGTTCCGTGACCTGCGCCAGCAGCCGGTCCCGTTCGGGGCCGTCCACGTCCCCGTCCGCGTCGAAGGTCAGCTCCCAGTAGGGAGACACGCTCATCCCCGGCTCCGCCATGACAGGCTCCCTCGTGCCCCGAAACGGTGCGATGCGGGCGTATCGTCCTGCGGCGCGGGGGAGTTGGCCAGAGCGGGCGGCTCACCTGTAGAGGAGATATTTCCCGCGGACCTTCCGGAAGGCCGCCAGCTCGTCCTGCCAGGCGCCGACGACCTCGTCGGTGCCCGCGCCGGCGTCGATCATCGTCCGCACCCGGGTGGAGCCGGTGAGCTTGTCGATCCAGTCGTCCGGCCGCCAGGCGAAGCCGTCCCAGACCTTCCGGGCGGTCACCAGCAGCGCGATCCCGGTGCGCACGGGATCGAAGGCGGCCCGGTCGTGCACGTGGATCTGCACGCCTCCGGCCGTCCTCCCCTGGAACTTCGAGAACGTGGGCGCGAAGTACGCCTCCCGGAACCGGACGCCCGGCAGCCCCGCCCCGTTGGCCTCGGCCGCCCACCGCCCGTCGATGCCCTCGGCCCCCAGCAGCTCGAACGGGCGGGTCGTGCCCCGTCCCTCGGAGAGGTTGGTGCCCTCGAACAGACAGGTCCCCGAGTACACCAGCGCGGTGTCCGGCGTGGGCATGTTCGGGCTCGGCGGCACCCAGGGCAGGCCCGACGCGTCGTAGAACCGGTCGCGCTTCCAGCCCGTCATCCGGACGGTCTCCAGCCGGACCGCCCCGTCCAGGAACTCCCCGTTGAACAGCAGGGCCAGCTCGGCCACCGTCATCCCGTGCGCCTGCGCGATCGGCTGCCGCCCGACGAACGTGGCGAACTCCCGGTGCAGCACCGGGCCCTGGGCCGAGCGGCCGGTCACCGGGTTGGGCCGGTCGAGCACGACGAAGCTCTTGCCCGCCAGCCGGGCCGCCTCCATGCAGTCGTAGAGGGTCCAGATGTAGGTGTAGAAGCGGGCGCCGACGTCCTGGATGTCGAAGACGACCGTGTCCACGCCGGAGGCGGTGAACACGTCGGCCAGCGGCTGACCGCTCTTCAGGTACGTGTCGAAGACCGGCAGGCCGGTCGCCGGGTCGTCGTAGCGGCCCTCGGAGCCGCCGGCCTGGGCGGTGCCGCGGAAGCCGTGCTCCGGGCCGAAGACGGCGGTCAGCCGCACCCGGGGGTCCGCGTGCATGACGTCGACGATGTGCCGGGCGTCGCGGGTGATGCCGGTGGGGTTGGTGACGACGCCGACGCGCCGGCCGTCGAGGAGGCGGTAGCCGTCGGCCGCGAGCTGCTCGAAGCCGGTGCGGGGATGCTCCGCGGCGGCTGCCGGCGCCGCCGGGAGGGTGGCGGTGGCCCTGGACGCCGCCGGGATGGCCGCGCCGGCCGTGGCCGCCGCCAGGACGCTCCGTCTGGACAGGTGCACGAGGAGACCTCCGTGGGTGGGGAAGTGCGGACCGTGCGTGGCGGGTCGTGCCCACGCGGCGGAGTCGCACATCGGTACGGCCCCGCGCCCCTAGGTTTGATCCGGCCGCCCTTCCCTCACACATACCGACCGGTTAGTCTGGCCGTCGCTGAGCCGAGTCGCGTCGCGTCGAAGGAGACCGATGGTGAAAGCCGTGCAGGATGCGGGAGTGGTCGTCACCGGAGCGGGCGGGGGGATCGGGGCCGCGCTGGCCCGGCGGTTCGCCGCCGAGGGCGCCCGCGTGGTCGTCAACGACCTGGACGCCGGCAAGGCCGCGGCCGTGGCCGAGGAGATCGGCGGGACCGCCGTGCCCGGGGACGCCTCGGCCGTCGTCGGCGAGGCCCGCGACGCCCTCGGCGGCACGGTGGACGTCTACTGCGCCAACGCCGGCGTCGCCTTCGAGGACGCCGGAGCCGGCAAGCCGCTGGACGAGCGGGCCTGGGCCGTTTCCTGGGACGTCAACGTGATGGCGCACGTCCGCGCGGCCCAGGAGCTGCTGCCGGGCTGGCTGGAGCGCGGCGCGGGCCGCTTCGTCTCCACCGTCTCGGCCGCCGGGCTCCTCACCATGATCGGCGCCCCGTCCTACGCCGTCACCAAGCACGGTGCGCTGGCCTTCGCCGAGTGGCTGTCGCTGACCTACCGCCACCGGGGCGTCAAGGTGCACGCCATCTGCCCGCAGGGTGTGCGCACCGACATGCTGGCCGCCACCGGCAGCGCGGGCGACCTGGTGCTGCAGCCGACCGCGATCGAGCCCGAGGACGTCGCGGACGCCCTGTTCCGGGGCATCGAGGAGGACCGTTTCCTGATCCTGCCGCACCCCGAGGTCGCCGAGTACTACCAGGCGCGGGCCGCCGTCCCCGACCGCTGGCTGGCCGGCATGAACCACATCCAGCGCAAGTGGGAGGCCACCCGATGAGCGGCTCCCGCTACGCGGCCCGGCCCTGGCTGGCCCTGCTCGACGAGGCCCAGCGCGCCCCGGTCGACCCCGCCGACTCCCTGGTGCACGCCCTGCGCCGCTCCGTCGCCGAGGCCCCCGACCGCACCTTCCTCACCTACTTCGACGCCCGGCTCGGCTACCGGGAGACCGACGACCTGACCGACTCGGTCGCCGCCCACCTCGCCGGTCGCGGCCTGCGGCGCGGCGACCGGGTGGCCGTGCTGCTGCAGAACTCCCCGCACTTCGTGCTCGCCGTCCTCGGCGCCTGGAAGGCGGGCGCCACCGTGGTGCCGGTCAACCCCATGTACAAGTCGGCCGAGGTCGCCCACGTGCTGCGGGACGCCGAGGTCAGCGCGCTGATCTGCTCCGACCGGGCCTGGGAGTCGTACCTGCGGGAGACGGCCGCAGATTCGCCGGTACGCGTCGTGCTCACCGCCTGCGAGCTGGACCTCCAGACCCGTGACGACGCGCGCGTGCTCAGCTTCGAGCGGCTGCCCCAGGCCTCCGACGCCGACGACCTCCTGGCCGTCGCCCGGCAGGGCGGCCGGGCCCCGGCGGGCCGCGACCCGCTGCCCGGCGACATCGCCCTGATCAGCTACACCTCGGGCACCAGCGGCACCCCCAAGGGCGCCACCAACACGCACGGCAACATCATGCACAACGCCGAACGCCAGCGGACCGGTCTCGCCCTGCCCGAGGCGCCCGTCTACTACGCGCTCGCGCCCCTGTTCCACATCACCGGCATGGTCTGCCAGTTCGGCGCCTGCCTGAACAGCACCGGCACCCTGGTGCTCACCTACCGCTTCGAGCCCGGCGTGGTCCTCGAGGCCTTCGCCGAGCACCGCCCGCACTACACGGTCGGCCCGTCCACCGCGTTCATGGCGCTCGCCGCGCACCCGGACGTCACCCCGGAGCACTTCTCCTCCTTCGTCAACATCTCCTCCGGCGGCGCGCCCGTGCCGCCCGCCCTGGTGGAGCGGTTCCGCGACCGCTTCGGGCCGTACATCCGCACCGGGTACGGCCTCACCGAGTGCACCGCGCCGTGCGCCTCCGTGCCGCCCGGCCTGGAGGCGCCGGTGGACCCCGTCTCCGGGACCCTCTCGGTCGGCCTGCCCGGCGCCGACACGGTGGTGCGGATCCTGGACGACCGGGGCGTGGAGCTGCCCTTCGGGGAGCAGGGCGAGATCGTCGTGCGCGGCCCGCAGGTCGTCCCCGGCTACTGGCGGCGGCCCGACGCCACCGCCGAGACCTTCCCGGACGGCGAACTGCGCACCGGCGACATCGGGTTCATGGACGAGCGGGGCTGGCTCTACGTCGTCGACCGCAAGAAGGACATGATCAACGCGTCCGGCTTCAAGGTCTGGCCGCGCGAGGTCGAGGACGTCCTGTACACCCATCCGGCGGTGCGCGAGGCGGCCGTCGTGGGCGTCCCGGACGGCTACCGCGGCGAGACCGTCAAGGCCTACATCAGCCTGCGCCCCGGCTCCGACACGGACCCCGGTGAACTCGCGGTGTACTGCAAGGAGAGACTGGCCGCCTACAAGTACCCGCGGCAGGTGGAGATCCTGCCCGACCTGCCCAAGACGGCGAGTGGGAAGATCCTCCGGCGGGAACTGCGCACCCGGGCGCAGGACAGCGGCAACGACAGTCGGTAGACACGACGGAAAGGCAGGTGGCGGCAGTGCCCAGGACGACGGACGGAGACGGGACGCCCGTCCCGCAGCGGCTGCTGGACGCCGCCACCCGCCTCTTCGCCGAGCAGGGTTACGACCGCACGTCGGTGCAGGAGATCGTGGAGGCGGCCGGCGTCACCAAGGGGGCGCTGTACCACTACTTCGGCTCCAAGGACGACCTGCTGCACGAGGTGTACGCGCGCGTGCTGCGCATCCAGCAGGAGCGCCTCGACACCTTCGCCAACGCGGACGAGCCGGTCGAGAAGCGGCTCAGGGGCGCGGCGGCCGACGTCGTCGTCACGACGATCGAGAACCTCGACGACGCGATGATCTTCTTCCGCTCCATGCACCAGCTGAGCCCGGAGAAGAACAAGCAGGTGCGCGCCGAGCGCCGGCGCTACCACGAGCGCTTCCGCGCGCTCATCGAGGAGGGCCAGCGCGAGGGCGTCTTCTCCACCGCCACCCCGGCCGACCTGGTGGTCGACTACCACTTCGGCTCGGTCCACCACCTGTCGACCTGGTACCGCCCCGACGGCCCGCTCACCCCGCAGCAGGTCGCCGACCACCTGGCCGACCTGCTGCTGCGCGCGCTGCGCCCATGACCGGCGGCGAACGCGCGTGAGCCCCTGACCGGGCACGCGGAGGGGCGGCCGCCCGGGCGGCCGCCCCTCTGAGTCGTTCCCCTACAGATGTGACGTTCCCCTACAGGTACTTCTTCAGCTCGCGCCGGGCCAGCGAGCGCTGGTGCACCTCGTCCGGGCCGTCGGCGAGCATCAGCGTGCGGGCGCTCGCGTACAGCTCGGCCAGCGGGAAGTCCTGGCTCACCCCGCCCGCGCCGTGGAGCTGGATCGCCCGGTCCAGGATGCCGACCACCGCGCGCGGAGTGGCGATCTTGATGGCCTGGATCTCCGTGTGCGCGCCCCGGTTGCCGACGGTGTCCATCAGCCAGGCCGTCTTCAGCACCAGCAGCCGGAGCTGCTCGACGGTGACCCGCGCGTCGGCGATCCAGTTCTGCACCACGCCCTGCTGGGCCAGCGCCTTGCCGAAGGCGGTCCGGGACACCGAACGCCGGCACATCAGCTCGATCGCCCGCTCGGCCATGCCGATCAGCCGCATGCAGTGGTGGATCCGGCCGGGGCCGAGCCGGGCCTGGGCGATGGCGAAGCCGCCGCCCTCCTCGCCGATCAGGCTGGTGACCGGCACGCGCGCGTGGTCGAAGACCACCTCGGCGTGGCCGCCGTGGGAGTGGTCCTCGTAGCCGAAGACCCGCATCGCGCGCCTGACCGTCACCCCGGGGGTGTCGCGCGGGACCAGCACCATGGACTGCTGGCGGCGGATGTCGGCGCCGTCGGGGTCCGTCTTGCCCATGACGATGAAGATCTTGCAGTCCGGGTTCATCGCCCCGGAGATGTACCACTTGCGGCCCGTGACGACGTACTCGTCGCCGTCCCGCTCGATGTGCGTGGTGATGTTGGTGGCGTCCGAGGAGGCCACCTCCGGCTCGGTCATCGCGAACGCCGAGCGGATCTCCCCCGCGAGCAGCGGCTCCAGCCACTGCTTCTTCTGCCGCTCGTCGCCGAACTGCGCCAGCACCTCCATGTTCCCGGTGTCGGGCGCGGCGCAGTTCGTCGCGGTCGGCGCCAGGTGCGGGGAGCGGCCGGTGATCTCGGCGAGCGGCGCGTACTGCAGGTTGGTCAGACCGGCGCCGTGTTCGGCGTCGGGCAGGAAGAGGTTCCACAGGCCCTGCCTGCGCGCCTCTGCCTTCAGCTCCTCCACCACGGCCGGGGTGTCCCACGGCGAGGCCAGCGCGGCCCGCTGCTCCTCGGCGACCGGCTCGGCCGGGTACACGTACTCGTCCATGAAGGCCAGCAGCCTGGCGCGCAGCTCCTCGGTGCGCGCGTCGAACGCGAAGTCCATGTCCGGGTCAGCCTTCCTGCAGAGTGGTCAGTCCGTGGTCGATGAAGACGGGCACCAGCTCGCCGATCCGGTCGAAGCCGCGCCCGACCGTCTGGCCGAGCGTGTACCGGTAGTGGATGCCCTCCAGGATCACGGCGAGCTTGAACCAGGCGAACGCCGTGTACCAGGAGACGTCGGAGACGTCGCGGCCCGAGCGTGCGGCGTACCGCTCGATCAGCTCGGCGGGGGAGGGGTGCCCGGGCGCCTCGGCGGTCGTGGACACCGGCGACTGCGGCAGGCCGAGCGGCGTGCTGTACATGACCAGCAGGCCCAGGTCGGTGAGCGGGTCGCCGAGGGTCGACATCTCCCAGTCGAGGATGGCCCGGATGGTGTCGTCGGGGCCGATCAGCACGTTGTCCAGCCGGTAGTCGCCGTGGACGACGGCCGGGGCGGGCGAGGCGGGCAGGGCCCGGCCGAGGGCCGCGTGCAGCTCGTCGACGCCCGCGAGCTCGCGGTTGCGGGAGGCGTCGAGCTGCTTGCCCCAGCGGCGCAGCTGGCGGTCCAGGAAGCCCTCAGGCCGCCCGAAGTCCTGCAGGCCCACGGCCGCCGGGTCCACCCCGTGCAGCCCGACCAGCGTGTCCACGAGCGAGAGCACCGCGTCCCGGGTCCGCGCCTCGCCGAGCGGGGCGAGCTGCCGGGCGGTGCGGTAGGGCGTGCCCTCGACGAACTCCATGACGTAGAACGGCGCCCCGAGCACCTCCTCGTCCTCGCACAGCAGCACCGGCCGGGGGACCGGCACGTCCGTCGGGTGCAGTGCGCTGATCACCCGGTGCTCGCGCTTCATGTCGTGCGCGGTGGCCAGCACGTGACCGAGCGGCGGCCGCCGTACGACCCACCGCGAGGCGCCGTCGGAGAGCGCGTAGGTGAGGTTCGACCGTCCGCCCTCGATCAGCCGGCCGTCGAGCGGGCCGTTCACCAGGCCGGGGCGCTCGCGGTCGAGCAGCGCGCGCAGCCGGTCGAGATCGAGCCCGGGCGGGTGGTCGGCGCTCATACATCACTCCTACGAACCGGTGAACAAGAACGGGTCTCATGATGCCGACCGGTCGGTATGTCGTCCAGTGCGCGTGCCGAACCGGCCCCCGAACGTGACCGGAGCCACCATAATCGCCGCGCGCCGCGGACGCGGCGGACGGTCACGGCGGCCCCCGCGGGGTACCGGCGACTGCGACACGGACGCTGCCGTCACGCGAACGGCGCACATCGCGGCACACCCGTTGCGTGGCGTACGAGGACCCCGGAGGGTCGTGGGCATGAAGGCCATCAGTTACAGCCGCTACGGCGGGCCCGAGGTGCTGGAGTACGGCGAGGCGGACGACCCCAAGGTCGGCCCCGACTCGGTGCTGGTCGCGGTCCGCGCCGCGGCCGTCAACCCGGTCGACTGGAAGTGCCGGGAGGGCTACCTGGACCCGATCCTGGACGCCGTCTTCCCGGTGATCCCCGGCTGGGACGTCAGCGGGGTGGTGGTGCGGCCCGGCGCCGCGGTCCCGGAGTTCTCCGCCGGCGACGAGGTCATCGGCTACGTCCGCGAGGACTTCCTGTCCCGCGGCACCTTCGCCGAGTACGTCGCCGCGCCCGTGCGCACCCTGGCCCGCAAGCCGCGCAACCTCTCCTTCGAGGAGGCCGCCGGGCTGCCGCTGGCCGGGCTCACGGCCTACCAGGTCCTCGTCGGGGCGCTGGAGGTCAAGCGGGGCGAGACCGTGCTGGTGCACGCTGCGGCCGGCGGGGTCGGCTCCCTGGCCGTCCAGATCGCCGCCCACCTCGGCGCCCGGGTGATCGGCACGGCGAGCGAGCACAACCACGACTTCGTGCGCGGGATCGGCGGCGAGCCGGTGAGCTACGGCGAGGGCCTGGCCGAGCGGGTGCGCGGACTCGCCCCCGAGGGCGTGGACGCAGCCTTCGACACCATCGGCGGCGACACCCTCAAGGCCTCGGCCAATCTGCTCGCCCCCGAAGGACGGCTGGTGTCCATCGCCGACCCGGAGGTGGTGAAGTACGGCGGCCGCTACTACTTCGTCCGGCCCGACGCCGAGGACCTGTGCAAGCTGTCCGAGCTGGCCGAGGAGGGCGTGGTGTCCGTGCACGTCCAGGAGACCTTCCCGCTGGAGCGGGCGGCGGACGCGCACCGGCTGAGCCAGGAGGGGCGCACCCGCGGCAAGATCGTGGTGACGGTCGCCCGGGAGACCGAGGGAACCGCCTCCGCCTAGACCCGGGCGGCTCCCTCCGGGGGACGGCCGAGGCGCGGGCTTCTGGTCCCCGGCGGTTCCCTTGGGGGGCGGGCCAGGCGCCTGATGCTCAGGGGCCCCTTTCCGGGGGCGAGACGGGCTTCTGATTCTCGGGGGCTAGGTCACCAGGGCCACCGCGCACAGCGCCATCGCCACCGCGCACAGCGCCGCCGCCGCGGCCTGCCGGGGCGCGAGCGCGGGCGGCCGGGCCGCGGCCGCCAGGGCGCGGATGCGGTGCTGGGCCACCCGCAGGAAGACCAGCCAGAGCCCGCAGCACAGCACGCATCCGGCGATCGTGACGGCCGACGCACCGCCGTGCAGCGCGGCCCTGACCGCGAGCACGGCGGCCACGGCGGCCGACAGCGTCGTACGGCGCCAGGCCAGCCGGGTGCGCTCCGGCTGGAGCCCCGGATCGCGCTCCGCCGGGCTCACCCCTCCCACCCGGCCAGCACCACCACGACCATCGCGACCGCCACCACCGCGACGACCAGGCTCAGCACGGCGGGGAACCGGGAGGCGGGCAGGTCCTCGCCCCGCCGCATCGCCCGTTCGCAGCGCACCCAGTGGTTCACCGCGCGCAGCGCGCACAGCACTCCGGCGCCGAGCAGCGCGAGCGCCAGACCGGTCCGCCACGCCCAGCGCAGGTGCGGCAGGAACTGGTCCACCGCGAACCCGCCGCCGATCAGCGCGAGCGCGGTCCGCAGCCAGGCCAGGAACGTGCGCTCGTTGGCCAGCGAGAACCGGTAGTCGGGCGTGCCGCCCTCTTCGCGCACGCGCTCCGGGGTGAACCAGAGCCGGACGTTGCGTACGAACTCACTCACGCGCAGGACCCTACCGGGGCGTCACCGGGCGGCGCGGAACGCCCGCAGCCGCTCGTAGGCCGCCACGCCGTCCGGCACCCACTCCCACTCGCCGAGCCGCCGCTCCACCTCGTCGACCGCCAGGAAGTCGTGCCACTGCACCTCCTCGGCCTGCGGGTCCACCGGAAGGTCGCAGCGCACCTCGTACACCGCCGACCACCAGCTCTTCCCGGCCCCGTCGTCGTAGAGGAACTTGAAGAGGAACTCCGGCCGGGGCAGCCCCGACACGCCCAGTTCCTCCTCCGCCTCGCGCAGCGCCGCCTCGTCGTAGGACTCGCCCGCGCCCACCACGCCGCCGACGAACATGTCGTACAGGGAGGGGAAGACGAGCTTGGTGGGGGTGCGGCGGTGCACGAACAGACGCCCGGCCGCGTCCCGGGCCTGGATGAAGACGCACCGGTGGCGCAGGCCCCGGGCGTACGCCTCGCCGCGCGGGACCTGGGCGACGACCCGGTCGTCGTGGTCGACGATGTCGAGCATCTCGTCAGCAGGGTTCATACCGGTATCCAAGCAGGGCCGAGCGCGCCGCCTCAGCGCGACTGGAGGTCCGGGGCGCGCTCCGCGTCCCCCGCCCTGGACGGCATCGCCGGGTGCAGCCCCAGCAGCACGATGCCCGCGACGATCGCCGCGAGCCCCGCCGCCTCCCCGGCCAGCGCCCCGGCGCCGGCGCGCAGCCGGTCGCCGAGGAAGCCCACCCCGCACAGGATGCCGGCCAGCGGCTGGGCGGCGGTGAGCGCCGGCAGCGACATGCGCAGCTCGGCCGTCTCGAAGGCGCTCTGCACCAGGACCAGCCCGGTGACGCCCAGCGCGAGCACCCCGTACGGCTGCCATCCGGTGAGCAGCCCGGTGAGGCCGCCGGCCGCGAAACGGGTGCCGCAGATCCGGGTCAGCGCGTCCTGCACGCCGTAGAGCAGCCCGGCGGCGGTGGCCAGCAGCACCGGGCCCCAGCTCAGCCGGGACCGCTTGGCCCAGGCGGTGAGCGCCAGGGCCGAGCCGAGCATCGCGCCGATGATGAGCCAGTGCCGCACCGGATCGGTGACGGCGCTGCCGGCGCGCGGCTCGCCGGCCACGATGAACGCGCTCACGCCTCCCGCGAGCAGCCCGAGCCCCGCCCAGCCCTGGCGGCCGAGCGACTTCCCGGTCCGCAGCCGCGACAGGGCGAGCGCGAACAGCAGGTTGGTCGCGAGCAGCGGTTCGACCAGTGAGATCTCGCCCTCGCCGAGGGCGATGGCGCCGAGCGCCATGCCGGCCGCCATCAACGCGATGCCGCCCAGCCAGCGCGGCACCCGCATCAGGTCCAGCAGCAGCCGGAAGGACAGGAAGTCGCTGAGCGGCGCCTGCTGCGCGGCGCTCTGCTGGAGCACGAACCCGAAGCCCACACAGCAGGCGGCGCTCACGGCGAGCAGGAGAACCAGAACGGACACGCGGCGTACCTCGATCATCCGGCCGGACCACGGACGCTAGTGGCCGACTGTAGCGCCCGGGGAACGCCGCGCCATGGCGTTCACCACACCGCCGCGCCCGCACGCCGCCCCGAGCCCGCGGCCACCAGCGGGTCCGTGTCCCAAGTGGGCCTTCCCACCCGGTGGTTGAAGAGGGCAACACTCCGGTTCCGCTTGACGCAAACCTGAGCTGAGGGTTTGCTGTGTGTGATCGGCCGATGGCAGCCCGAGAAACAGGAAGTCCCGCGGTGCCCCCAATCCCGTCCCTGCTCGGCGCCCGCCGCGCCTTCCCGGACCTGCCGGGCGACACCGCCCCGGAGGACTCCGGTGCCACCGGCGCCTTCGACGCCGCCCTGGACGACGCCGAGCTCCTCGCCGCCCGGGCCGCGCTGGCCCACGGCCGGCGACAGGCCATCCGCGCCCTGCTGCTGCGCACCGGCGACGACTGGGACCGCCGGGGACACCGCCTCACCGTGCTCGCCGGCGCACCCCAGGCCGTCGACTGGGCCGACGACTGGCTGCTCGCCGAGCCCGCGTCGCCGGACGCCGCCGCCCTGCACGCCCTGGCACTGGTCAGGCGGGCGTTACGCGGCAAGGAGAGCCCCGACCGGGCCCGCGCCGCCTGCCGTGCCGCGGCCGCCCTCGCCCCCGCCGACCCCACGCCCTGGCTCGGCCTGCTCCAGCTGGCGCGCACCCAGGGCCCGGAGCGCGAAGTGCTGGGCGCCTTCGCGGAGGTGCGCGAACGCCACCCGGAACACCACCACGCCCACCACCTGCTGGTCGCCCGGCTCGCCGAGCGGCCCCAGGACGGCGGGGGTGAGTCCCACCTGGTGCACGACCTCGCGGAGCGGGCGGCCGCCGAGGCCCCCGCCGACTCCCCGCTGGCCGTCCTGCCGGTCGTCGCGTACGCCGAGCGCTACCGCGTCCTGGCCGCCACCGGCCTGGCCCCCTCGGACCCGGCCGCCGGCGGCCACTGGTCGGGCCCGCGGGCCCGCCGCGTCCTGCGCGCGGCCTTCGACTGGTGGCTGGAGTGGGAGCACGACGAGCACCCCCGCCGCCACACCGACCTCAACCACCTCGCCTTCGCCATGTCCTGCGCCGGCCGCCCGGCCGAGGCGGCGGCCCTGTTCCGGCGCATCGGCCGGCACGCCACCCGCGTCCCCTGGGCGTACCCGCACCGCGAGCCGTGGCCGGCCTTCCGCGCGGCCCGCGCCCGCGCGCTGGGCGGCCACCAGCGACAGCGCGGCGGGAGCGCTCCCGCACCCGGACGGGAAGTCCTTACGGAACTCTGACGGTGCCCGCCCCCACTGGCCCGCCCCCGGCCGCAAGTGCTCGAATGAACACGTGAACCCCGAACCGCCCGAGGACCCCGGCGCCCAGGGCCGACCCGTCGGCCGCCGCGTCTTCCTCGGCACCCTCGCGCTGGGCGCGCTGGGCGTCGCCACCGCGCCGGTGCTGCAGCGCGGCCTCGAAGGCTTCCTGGGCGGCGTCTCCGGCAGCGACCCGACGGGCCTGACCGGCCTGCTGCCCAACGGCGGCGGCTTCCGCTACTACTCGGTGGCCGCGTCCGTCCCGCACAAGGGTCCCGCCGACTACCGGCTCACCGTCGACGGCCTGGTCGACCACCCGCACACCTACACCCTCGCCGATCTGCGCGCACTGCCGCAGACCCGGCTGGTCCGGGACGTCCAGTGCGTCACCGGCTGGCGGGTACCGGGCACCCCCTTCCAGGGGGTGGCGCTCTCCCGGCTGCTGGACGCGGCCGGCGTACGGGCCGCCGGCCGGGCGGTCCGATTCACGTGCTTCGACGGCACCTACACCGAGAGCCTCACCCTCGACCAGGCCCGGCGCCCGGACGTCCTGGTCGCCCTGCGCATGCAGGACGAGGACATCGGCCACGACCACGGCGGCCCGGTCCGCCTCTACGTGGCGCCCATGTACTTCTACAAGTCCGCGAAGTGGCTCTCCGGCATCACCGTCACCGACCGCGTCCGGCCCGGCTACTGGGAGCGGCTCGGCTACGACGTCGACGGCTGGGTCGGCCGGTCGAACGGACGGACCGATGAGCCTACGAGCTGACACCCCGGCACCGCCGGACTCCCGCGTCCGCCGCTTCGGACCGGCCCAGCGCTGGGTGCACCGGGCCACGGCCGCCCTGATGGGCGTGTGCGTGATCACCGCCGCCTGCCTCTACGTCCCGCAGCTCGCCGTGCTCGTCGGCCGCCGGGATCTGGTCGTGCGGGTCCACGAGTGCGCCGGACTCGCCCTGCCCGTCCCCGTGCTGCTCGGCCTCGCCTCCCGTGCCTTCCGCGCCGACCTGCGCTTCCTCAACCGATTCGGCCCGCACGACCGCGTCTGGCTGTGGGCCGCGCTGAGCCGGGACAAGCGCCGCTCCTCACGGCCGGCGGGCAAGTTCAACGCCGGCCAAAAGGTCTACGCGGCCTGGATCGCCGGTGCGTCGCTGGTCATGCTCGGCACCGGCCTGCTGATGTGGTTCACCCGGCTCACCCCGCTGGTCTGGCGCACCTCGGCCACCTTCGTGCACGACTGGCTGGCCCTGACGATCGGCGTGGTCCTGGCCGGTCACATCGGCATGGCGCTCGGTGACCCGGAGGCGCGGCGCGGACTGCGGACGGGCACGGTCAGCAGACGGTGGGCCGAGCGGGAACACCCGCTCTGGCGGCCCTGAGACGCCGCTCGCCCCCTCCCCGGCGGCCGGGGAGGGGGCGAGCGGCGTGCGAGGCGGTACGCACCCGCACTAGGCGCGGTGCGAGCGGCGCACCGCGCCTATATGACGAGTGACAGCAGCAGGACCAGTCCGCCCGCGACCACCGAGATGATCGTCTCCATCACGGACCAGGTCTTCACGGTCTGTCCGACGCTCAGCCCGAAGTACTCCTTGACCAGCCAGAAACCGGCGTCGTTGACATGGCTGAAGAAGAGCGAGCCGGCGCCGATGGCGAGGACCAGCAGGGCGGTGTGGGTGGTCGACATGTCGGCCGCGAGCGGCGCGACCAGGCCGGCCGCCGAGACCGTGGCCACCGTCGCCGAGCCGGTGGCCAGCCGGATCGCGACCGCGATCAGCCAGGCCAGCAGCAGCGCCGGGATCGACCAGTCCTTGGAGATGTCCAGCACCATCTGGCCGACGCCGCAGTCGATCAGCGTCTGCTTGAAGCCGCCGCCCGCGCCCACGATGAGCAGGATGCCGGCGATCGGCATCAGGCCCTTCTCGACCGTCTGCTGCAGCCGGCCCTTGCTGAACCCGGCGGGCCGGCCCAGCGTGAAGAAGCCGACGATGACGGCGGCGAGCAGCGCGATCAGCGGGGAACCGACCACGTCGAAGACCCGCTGGGTCATGTTCGCGGTGTCGTCGACCACGATGTCCACCAGCGCCTTGGCCAGCATCAGCACCACCGGCAGCAGCACGGTGGCCAGCGTCGGGCCGAATCCCGGACGGCGCTCCAGCTCCTCGGACGGGCGCTGCGGGATCATCCGCTCGGGAGCCGGGACGTCCACCCAGCGGGCGGCGAAGCGCGAGAACACCGGACCGGCGATGATCACCGTGGGGACGGCGACCAGGATGCCGAGCGCCAGGGTGACGCCCAGGTTGGCCTTGACGGCGTCGATCGCGACCAGCGGGCCGGGGTGCGGCGGGATCAGGCCGTGCATCACGGACAGACCGGCCAGCGCCGGGATGCCGATGCGCATCAGGGAGTAGTTGCCGCGCTTGGCGACCATCAGCACGACCGGGATCAGCAGCACGATGCCGACCTCGAAGAAGAGCGGCAGACCGATCACGGACGCGATCAGCACCATCGCCCACGGCATCGACCGCCCGCCCGCCTTGGCGAGGATCGTGTCGACGAGCTGGTCGGCGCCGCCGGAGTCGGCGAGCAGCTTGCCCAGGATCGCCCCGAGCGCGATCAGGACGCCCACGCCGGCCACGGTGCTGCCGAGCCCGGTGGTGAAACTGAGGATGGCCTTGTCCAGCGGCGCCCCGGCGACCGCGCCGAGCACCAGTGACCCGATGGTCAGCGACAGGAAGGCATGAAGCTTGAACTTGGTGATGAGCAGCACGATGACGGCGATGCCCACCAGGACGGCGATGCCGAGCTGGGCATGGCCGGCGGAGGTGATCGGCGGAGGTGCGTCCGCTGCCAGCATCTCGACGCTGAGTCTGGTCACGGGGGTTCCCTTGCAGGTACGGGGGGACGGGGGTGAGGTGTTACTCGGAGGTGTCGGAAAACGCTTCGAGGGCCCGCACGGCGCGTGCGGTGATCTCCTCGGGGCTGCCGCTGACGTCGACGGCCACTCCGGCCTCGTCCGGCTCCAGCGGCTCGAGCGTGGCGAACTGGGAGTCCAGCAGCGCGGTCGGCATGAAGTGACCCTGCCGGTGGGACATACGGTCCGCGATCAGCTCGCGGTCGCCCGTCAGGTGGAGGAACACCACCCCCGGGGCGACGGCCCTGAGGCGGTCGCGGTACGACCGCTTCAGCGCCGAGCTGCTTGCCACCCCGCCCAGCCCGGCACGCCCGTGCGCCCAGTGCCCGATGGCTTCGAGCCACGGCCACCGGTCGGCGTCCTCGAGCGGAACACCGGCCGACATCTTCTCGATGTTGGCCTGCGGGTGGAAGTCGTCGCCCTCGGCGTACGGGACGCCCAGCCGGGCGGCGAGCAACGGACCGATCGTGGTCTTGCCCGTCCCGGCGACGCCCATGACGACGACGACCTGGGGGGTGCGCATGACTGCCTCGCTGTCTTCCTCGACATCCGACGCCACATCGGCGTCGCCACACTGAAACCTATTAGGTACGACGAATTCAAGAGAGTGTGACGCATAAGTCTGACTTTTTGTGATCGTGATCCAGGCCGTACGCTGACTCCATGAGCACACCGGGCCGGGGGCTGCACGGCCGCGTACTGGACACCCTCGGTCCCGCGATCACCGCGGGTGAGTACCCGCCGGGCAGCGTGCTGCGTACCGACGAGCTGGCACAGCACTTCGAGGTCTCCCGCTCCGTGATGCGCGAGGCCGTGCGCGTGCTTGAGTCCATGCACCTGGTCGAGTCCCGCCGCCGGGTCGGTGTCACCGTCCGCCCCAGATGCGAGTGGAACGTCTACGATCCGCAGGTCATCCGGTGGCGGCTGGCGGGCGCCGACCGCCCGCACCAGCTCCGCTCCCTGACCGTGCTGCGCTCCGCGGTCGAACCCGTGGCCGCGGGCCTCGCCGCCGCCCACGCCACCCCCGAACAGTGCGCCGAACTCACCGAGTGCGCCCTCGGGATGGTGGCCAACTCACGCGGACACCGGCTCCAGCAGTACCTGATCCACGACATCGCCTTCCACCGGGTCGTCCTCACCGCCTCCGGCAACGAGATGTTCGCCCGGCTCGGCGACGTCGTCGCCGAGGTGCTGGCCGGGCGCACCCAGCACGAGGTCATGTTCGAGGACCCCGACCCGGCGGCCGTCACCCTGCACGTCCAGGTCGCCGAGGCGGTCCGCGAACGCGACCGCGCCCGCGCCGAACGGCTCACCAGGGAGATCACCGAGGGCGCCCTGCAGGAACTGGACATCCTGGCGCCCTGAGCCCGCCGGGCACGGCGCCGCCGCGAGCGCGGTCAGCCGAGGAAGTCCCCGTCGACGTACACCCACGCCCCGTCCACCCGCTCGAACCGGCTCCGCTCGTGCAGCGAACCACCCCGGTAGGAGGCGCGGAAGGTCACCGTCCCCGCCCGGTGGAACGCCGAGCCCTCACCGGTCTCCAGGACCTCCAGCCCCGTCCACCTCGTCCGCGGATCGAGGTCCAGCCGCTCGGGCCGGGTCCGCGGATGCCACGTCCGCAACAGGTACGCCGCGTCCCCCCGGACGAACGCGCTGTACCGCGACCGCATCAGCGCCTCGGCGGTCGGAGCGGCGGCCGCACCGGAGTGGAAACGGCCGCAGCAGGCGTCGTAGGGCCGGGGGAGCCCGCAGGGGCAGTCGCGCGAGGTCATGCCCCTCATTCTGCCCGGACCGCCGCGCCGGTCCGCCGCCGGTGCGGCGCACGCCCGGCCGGTGCACAGTGGAAGGGGCGACGCGCGCCGGCGCGCCCCGTTCGGCCTCGCAGCCCAGTGAGGAGAGGCGGACGATGACCCGACCCCTGAGCAGCCGTCCTCCGTCCGTCAAGGAATGGCGGCTGAACCTGTACCTGTCCGAACACGACCCGGACACCACGGCCCGGATCGTCCTGGACACCGGAGACAACGTCCTGGAGAGCCACGCCGAGGCCCGCCGCAACCCGTACGACACGGCGGTGCCCGACATCGGCGACGAACTCGCCGCCGGACGCGCGCTGATCGCCATGGGCCGGATGCTGGTGCGCGCGGCCACGGGCGACATGAAGGAGATGGGCGCGATGGACCGGGAGACCCCAGCGCCGCTCTGGCTGTTCCGCGAATGAGGGAGCCCACCGTGCTCTTCACCGACCGGACCGAGGCGGGACGGCGGCTGGGCGCCCGCCTCGAGTACCTCAGAGGCCAGGACGTCGTGGTGCTGGCCCTGCCCCGGGGCGGGGTCCCGGTCGGCGCGCAGGTCGCCGAGGCCCTCGACGCACCGCTGGACGTCTGCATGGTCCGCAAACTGGGCGTGCCCACCCAGCCCGAGCTGGGCATGGGCGCGATCGGCGAGGACGGCGTCCGCGTCGTCAACCAGGAGGTGCTGCACGCCGGCGGGGTCTCCCCGGCCGAGCTGGACCAGGTCGAGACGCACGAGCGCGCCGTCCTGGCCCAGCGGGCCGCCCGCTACCGCGGCGACCGCCGGCCGGCCGGCGTCGCCGGCCGCACCGTCGTGGTCGTCGACGACGGCGTCGCGACCGGCTCCACCGCGCGGGTCGCCTGCCGGATCGCCCGGGCCCGCGGCGCCGCCCGCATCGTCCTCGCGGTCCCCGTCGCCCCCCAGGACTTCACGCACCGGCTCGCCGGGGACGCCGACGACCTGGTCTGCCTCGCCACCCCGGCGGACTTCTACGCGATCGGCCAGTTCTACGGCGACTTCGCCCAGGTCGCCGACGACGAGGTCACCGCCTGGCTGCGGCAGGCTGCCCACCACCACGAGCGCTTCGCCGGCACCGGGCCCGGGGACCGGGAGGCGGAGATCGCCGCCGGAGCCGTCCGGCTGCGCGGACGGCTCACCCTGCCCACGGGCGCCACGGGCGTCGTCGCCTTCGCCCACGGCAGCGGCAGCGGCCGGCACAGCCCCCGCAACCGGTTCGTCGCCGGCGGACTCAACCGGGCCGGACTCGGCACCCTGCTCTTCGACCTGCTCACCGAGGACGAGGAGGGCGACCGGGCCAACGTCTTCGACATCGGACTGCTGGCCGCCCGGCTCCACGACGTCACCCGGTGGCTGCGCGAGGAACCCGACACCGAAGGACTCGCGGTGGGCTACTTCGGCGCCAGCACCGGCGCGGCCGCCGCCCTTTGGGCCGCCGCCGAACCGTCGGCACGCCCCGCCGCCGTCGTCTCCCGCGGCGGCCGCCCCGACCTCGCCGGGCCCCGGCTGCCCGAGGTGACCGCGCCCACCCTGCTCATCGTGGGCGGCGCCGACCGGGAGGTGCTCCGGCTCAACCGGGCGGCACAGGCCGCGCTGACCTGCGAGAGCCGGCTCGAGGTCGTGCCCGGCGCCACCCATCTCTTCGAGGAGCCCGGCACGCTGGAGAGGGTGACCGAACTGGCCCGCGACTGGTTCACCGACCACATGGCGCCCGCGCGCGTCTAGGCCGCGATCATGCGCGAGGGCACCGTCACCCTGTTCCTCGCCGGAGACGTCATGCTCGGACGGGGCGTCGACCAGATCCTCCCGCACCCCGGCGACCCCGCCCTGCGGGAGGACTACGTGCGCGACGCCCGGGACTACGTGGCCCTCGCCGAGGCCGCCAGCGGCCCGATACCCCACCCGGTCGACCCGGCCTGGCCCTGGGGCGAGGCATTGCCCTGCCTGGACCGGGCCGCGCCCGACGTACGGGTGGTCAACCTGGAGACCGCCGTCACCCAGGACGGAGACTTCGCCCCCGGCAAGGCCGTCCACTACCGGATGAACCCGGCCAACCTGCCCTGCCTCGCCGCGATCCGCCCCGACGTCTGCGTACTCGCCAACAACCACGTGCTCGACTTCGGGCCACCCGGCCTGGCGGAGACGCTGGACAGCCTGGCCGGGGCCGGGCTGCGCACCGCCGGAGCGGGCGCCGACGCGGTCGCCGCCTGGCGGCCCGCCGCAGTGCCCCTTCAGTCCGGCGGACGCCTCCTGGTCTTCTCCTTCGGGATGCCCTCCAGCGGCATACCGCACGACTGGGCCGCCACCGCCGACCGATCCGGAGTCGCCCTGATCCCCGCGCCCACCCCGGCCGGCGCGGCCGCCTTCGCCGACTGCCTGCGGCAGCTCCGGCGGCCCGCCGACCTCGTCCTCGTCTCCGTCCACTGGGGCCCCAACTGGGGCTACGGCGTCCCCGCCGACGAGGTCCGCTTCGCGCACGCCCTGGTCGACGCCGGCGTGGACGTCGTCCACGGCCACTCCTCCCACCACCCGCGCGCCCTCGAGCTGTACCGGGGCCGGCTCGTCCTGTACGGCTGCGGCGACCTCGTCGACGACTACGAGGGCATCAGCGGCTACGAGCACTACCGGGACGACCTGCGCCTGCTCTACCTGGTGACCCTGGAGGCGGGCACCGGCCGGCTGACCCGCCTGCGGATGGTGCCGCTGCGGGCCCGCCGGATGCGCCTGGAACACGCCCCGGCCGAGGACACCGCCTGGTTGCGCGGCGTGCTCGACCGGTGCGGCCGCGACCTCGGCACCCGCGTCGAGCGGAGCGGTGACGGCGCCCTCACCGCACGGCCCCTGCGCGCCGCCGCGCCCCGCTGAGGCCCGCGCGCTTCCTGGGCCGGGACATGCGAAAGGCCCCTGCCGAGCAGGGGCCTCACTGGTGTCCGAGGGGGGACTTGAACCCCCACGCCCGATAAAGGGCACTAGCACCTCAAGCTAGCGCGTCTGCCATTCCGCCACCCGGACAAGGTGTCTGTCGTGCGAGGTTTTCCCCGCGGCGACGAAGGAAACACTACCAGGCTTTCCGGGGTGGCCGATCACACCCCGTCCCGCCGTCCCGCCCGGCGTGAACGGCGCGTGACGGGCCGGGCCCGGTCTTGGGCGCGGGGCGGGGCCGGGGAGAGGATGGACGGGACCACCAGCAGTGACAGTGGGAGGAATCAGCGTGAGTGAGACGGACACGGCCAGGGGCGTCACCGGCGAGGACGAGGTCGTGGACCTCTGCCGCGAGCTGATCCGGTTCGACACCAGCAACTACGGCGACCACTCCGGGCCCGGCGAGCGGGCGGCCGCCGAGTACGTGGCCGAGAAGCTCGCCGAGGTCGGGCTGGAGCCGGAGATCTTCGAGTCGCACCCCGGGCGCGCGTCCACCGTGGCCCGGATCGAGGGCGAGGACCCGTCCCGGCCCGCGCTGCTCATCCACGGCCACCTCGACGTCGTGCCGGCCAACGCCCAGGACTGGACCCACGACCCGTTCTCCGGCGAGGTCGCCGACGGGTGCGTGTGGGGGCGCGGCGCCGTCGACATGAAGGACATGGACGCGATGACCCTCGCGGTCGTGCGCGACCGGCTTCGGAGCGGACGCCGGCCCCCGCGCGACATCGTGGTCGCCTTCCTCGCCGACGAGGAGGCGGGCGGCACGTACGGCGCGCGCCACCTGGTCGACAACCACCGCGGCCTGTTCGAGGGCGTGACGGAGGCGATCAGCGAGGTGGGCGGCTTCTCGTTCACGGTGAACGACCAGCGGCGGCTCTATCTGATCCAGACGGCCGAGAAGGGCATGCACTGGATGAAGCTGACCGTGGCCGGCACCGCCGGGCACGGGTCGATGATCCACCGGGACAACGCCATCACCGAGCTGTCCGAGGCGGTCGCCCGGGTCGGCCGGCACCGGTTCCCGGTCCGGGTCACCAAGACCACCCGGGCCTTCCTGGACGAGCTGGGCGACGCGCTCGGCACCGAGCTGGACCCGGAGGACATGGAGGCCACCCTCGCCAAGCTCGGCGGCATCGCCAAGCTCATCGGCGCCACCCTCAGCAACACCGCCAACCCCACCCAGCTCGGCGCCGGCTACAAGGTCAACGTCATCCCCGGCGAGGCCACCGCGCACATCGACGGACGGTTCCTGCCGGGGTACGAGGAGGAGTTCCTCGGCGACCTCGACCGGCTCCTCGGCCCGAACGTCCGCCGTGAGGACGTGCACGCCGACAAGGCGGTCGAGACCACCTTCGACGGCGCGCTGGTCGAGGCCATGCAGTCCGCGCTGCTCGCCGAGGACCCGACCGCCAAGGCGATCCCCTACATGCTGTCCGGCGGCACCGACGCCAAGTCCTTCGACGACCTCGGCATCCGCGGCTTCGGCTTCGCGCCGCTGAAGCTGCCGCCGGAGCTGGATTTCGCCGGCATGTTCCACGGCGTCGACGAGCGGGTTCCGGTGGACGGCCTGAAGTTCGGGGTACGGGTGCTCGACCGCTTCATCGACGCGTCGTGACGCCCTGGGCCGAGGTATTCGGTCGGCTGTGCGGGATCGACTGAGAAGAGTGAATGCGACGATAAGCTCGTAGCCCCATTAATTCCCCCTCGTTACAGGTGATGTGATTCCGCACCTTGGAATCGCATTGCCTACTAGGAGGAATAATGATCAAGAAGGTCGTCGCTGCCGCGGCCGCCACCGGTGGTCTGGTTCTCGCGGGGGCGGGCCTCGCCGTCGCCGACTCGGGTGCCCAGGGTGCCGCCGTGCACTCGCCGGGTGTCGTTTCCGGCAACGTCATCGAGGTGCCCGTGCACGTTCCCGTGAACGCCTGCGGCAACACGGTCGACGTGATCGGGCTCCTGAACCCCACCTTCGGCAACGCCTGCGTCAACGACTGACGTCGGCTCCCCGAGGGGCGTCTTTTACATGCCGTCGGCCCCGGAACGCGCGTCACGCGCTCCGGGGCCGACCGGTCTTCCTCCGCGCTTCTCCCATGACGCGGAGGGTTCACGGACATTCGAAGGCAGGGGGGAATTCCGCAATGCGACAGAGCACCCGCAAGGGTCTGATGACCATGGCCGCGGCCACCGGTGTGATCGCCGCCGCGAGCGGCTACGCGCACGCCGACGCCGGCGCGGCCGGCTCCGCCACCGGGTCGCCCGGTGTGCTGTCCGGCAACACCGTGCAGGCTCCGGTGCACGTTCCGGTGAACGTCTGCGGCAACACCGTGAACGTCGTCGGGCTCCTGAATCCGGCCGCGGGCAACGCCTGCGCGAACCACGGCGGCAGCGGCTCGGGCGGCCACGGCGGCTCCCACGCGAGCGGCCGCACCGACGGCTCGCCCGGCGTCGGCTCCGGCAACACCGTCCAGGTACCGGTCGACGTACCGGTGAACGTGTGCGGCAACAGCGTGGACGTCGTGGGCGCCGGCAACGCCGCCAAGGGCAACGACTGCGCCAACGGCGGCGGGCACCACGGGCACCACCACCCGCCCGGCACGCCCGGGCACCCGTGCGAGCCGGGCCACCCTGACACGCCCCGCACCCCGGGCCACCCGGGTACGCCCGGAACTCCCGGCCACCCGGGTACGCCGGCCACCCCGCCCGCCGACAGCGGCCGGACGCCGCACGGCTCGTCCCAGGTCAGGGCGCAGGGCGGCGACTCGGCACGGTCCCTGGGCGGCGGTCAGCTCGCCCACACGGGAAGCGAGGTGCCGCTCGGGCTCGCCCTGCCGGCCGGCGCGGGCGCGCTGCTCGCCGGCGCCGTGCTGTACCGCAAGGCCCGGGCCGCCGCCTAGCCGGCCGGCGCGTCGCCGCCCGGCCCCCGGAACCGGAGCGGGCCCCGCCGTCCACGGCGGGGCCCGCTCCGTCGTTCACGGGTCCCACGTCACCACGTGGCCCGCACCTGGCGGATGATCCGTCGGCGCAACCGCACCCTGCGGCTGCCGTCGCGCATCAGGCTCAGTCGGTCCAACTCCCAGTGTCCGTACTCGGCATGGTCCGTCAGCAGACGCGTGGCCTCCTTGCGGGACACCCCGCGAGGCACGTACACGTCGACAAATTCGTATTCCGGCATCGCATCTATTGTGCGGGCTGGTGCCCGGTACGGATAGCGTCTGCACTATGTCTGATGCTGCGCAGCCCACCGCTGCCGAGGTACGCGCCGCCGTCGAGGCGGTCAAGACCGCGCTCGACCGTCACCTGGCTGCGGTAGAACGCAGGACGGGGGAGGACGACCAGGCCGTCTACCAGGCCTTCAACGAGCTGGCCGCGGCCGCCGAGACGTACGACGAACTGCTCTACGACCGCTACGACGAGGTGACCCCCTTCGAGATCCCCGGTGCGGAGGACTCACTGCCGCCCTACTCCGGCCCCGGGGAGCCGAGCGCCGTCAGCGTGCTGATCCGCCGCGACTACTCCGTGGCGGAGCCCCAGCGGCTGCTGGCCCAGGCCCAGCGGGTCGAGGCGGCGGAGTACGAGGGCGGTGAGGGCCTCAACGACAACGCCGCCGCCACCGTCCCCCGGGCGCTCGGCGTCCTCTTCGGCGAGTTCGAACCGGACGAGATCGCCTCCCGGCACAAGGAGTTCGGCCTGGAGGAGGGCGACTCCACGCTCTGGGTCACCGCCGCCGACGAGCCGGCCGACCCCGGTGAGTGGCTGGAGGCCCCGTTCGACCAGGTCGATCCGGAGCGGGTGCTGTGCCGGTTCGACGTCAGCGCGGTGTTCGACGAGGACGAGGACGTGGACGTGGACCACGAGGACGAGGGGATCGACGAGGACGGCCTCGACGAGCTGGACGCGGACGACGAGCTGGACGGCGACGACGAGCTGGACGACGACGATCTGGAGCCGCTGGACGCCGAGCGGTGACCCGCCCGGCGGCGCCGCCGGGCCCACGGCCCGCACGGCACCGCCGGCTTCCGCCGGCGCCGCTGCGCCCGGCGGGTCAGCCCGCCGCCGGGACCTGGGCGCGCAGCAGCGTCTGCAGACGGGTCGTGCGGGGCTTGGCAGGGACCTCCGCCACGGCCCTCGGCAGCGCCTGCTCCACACCGTGCACCACCGACAGATGACGCTCGGCCCGGCCGAAGGCCGTGTACACCCACGGCCTGGTGAGCATCTGCGCGGCGTCCCCGGGCAGCACCGCCACCACGGCCGGCCAGCGGCCCCCGACCGCCTGGTGCGCGGTCAACGCCCAGCCGTGCCGCACCGACTGCTCCACCCGCTCCCGGGGCACGACGACGGTCTCGCCCGCGCACTCCAGACGCAGCCCGCCGGCGTCCGCGCCCACCACACGGCCCGGCACCGTACGGCCCGGGGCGGGGGAGTAGGCGATCCGGTCGCCGGGGTCGAAGCCGCCGAAACGGCCGGGACCGGGGTTTAGGCGCTCCTTCAGAGCGGTGTTCAGGACCCGGGTGCCGGCGGCGCCGCCGTGGCCCGGAGTGATCACCACCGTCTCCTCGGACGGCACCCCGATCGCCCGCGGCACCGAATCGGCGACCAGCTGCACCGTCCGGTGCACGGCCTCGCCCGCGTCGCGCACCGGAACGATGACGACCTCCTTGCCCGGCGCCGCCACCTGGTTCAGCTCGCCGGCCCCGATGCCCGAGACCAGCTCGCCCAGCGGGCCCGGGTCGGGCACGCGGGAGGCGAGCTGCGGGCAGGCGCGGGCGGCCAGCAGATCGGCGAAGACCCGGCCGGGCCCGGCCGACCACAGCACCGCGGGGTCGCCGCTGAGCACCAGCCGGGCCCCGTCGGGCAGCGACTCCACCAGCATCGCGCCGCTCTCCACGTCGAGTTGCGGCGCGTCCAGCACGATCAGGAGATCCAGGTCGAGCGCGCCCTCCGCGTCCCGGCCGGGCCCCTCGGCCCCGGAGAGGACACCGGCGACCGTGCCGACGGCCCGGGCGCCCTCCGGCCCGCCGAGCAGGGCGGCCAGGCGCCGGCGGCCGCCCGGGGTGTGGCAGACGGCGAAGGCACGCAGCCCCGCGGCCCGGGCCGCGCCGAGCAGCGCGGCCGGTTCGGCGCGGGCCGCCTCGCCGCCGGTGTGCAGCACCAGCGCGTGCCCGGCGACCGCGCGGGCCAGCTCGGCCGCTGCGCCGGACGCCGCCCCGGCGGCGACCGTCTCCCAGGGCCCGGCGGCCTCCTTGGGCAGCGAGTTGACCAGCCGGGCCAGGCCGTCGGCGAGGCTCTCCTCGGCGAGCGCGTACCGCTCCAGACCGGCGAGGACCCGGACCGGGCGCTCCTCCTCCTCGCCGTCCTGCTCCTGCGACCCCGGGGCGCCCGGCTCCTCCAGGGCGTCCTGGAAGACCAGCGCCTCCGCCTCGGCGACCGTGCTCTGCACCGCCGCGTCCGGGTCCGGGACGCCGCGCTGCGCCACGGCCGCGGTGAGCGCAGGCAGTTCCAGCGCGGTGTGGCCGGCCAGCGCCGCCTGCTCCAGCAGCCAGACGGTCACCGCGCGGCCCCGCCGCTCGTCGTCCGGACGGCACTCCGCGCCGAGCAGCGCCCGCGCGAACCCGTCGGCCTGCTCCGGGCGCACCCCGCCTACCCGCAGCAACTGCCAGGGGTCCTCGCGCAGCACGGCGTCGGCGCCCTCGCCGAGTCCCGCGGCCACCTGGGCGGCCAGGGCCTCCGGCGCCCCGCCCTCGGCGAGCAGCCGCCGCACGGCCTCGACTGTCCCGGGCGCGGGAGCGTGGGCGGCGGGCGCCGCGGCGGGGACGGGCTGCGGCCGCCGTACCGGCTCGGGAGCCGGCCGGCGCGGAGCCGGCGCGGGCTCGGCGAAGACCGTGGCGGCCGGCTGCGCGCCGCCCTCCACGGCCCGGACCGCGGCGAGCAGATCGGCCGCCTTGCCGCTCAGCTTGGTGCCGCTGGCGATGGGCGCCGTACGCTCGGCCTTGCGCCGCTCGATCCGGTCCCGCTCCACCCGCTGCGCGGCCAGCTCGGCCTCCGCCTCGGACCGCTCGGACGCCCCCGCGCTCCCACCGGGCTCGGTACCCGCGTTCCCGGTGGGATCCGCTCCCGCGTCCTCGGCGGGCTCGGCCTCCGTGCTCCTGTTGGGCTCGGCCAACGCGTCTCCGCCGGGCTCGGCCCCCGCGTCCCCGGCAGGCTGGGCACCCGTGCCCCCGGTGGGATCCGCTCCCGCGTCCTCGGCGGGCTCGGCCTCCGTGCTCCTGTTGGGCCCGGCCCCCGCGTCTCCGCCGGGCTCGGCCCCCGCGTCCCCGGCAGGCTCGGAACCCGCGCCCCCGGTGGGATCCGCCTCCGCGCCCTCGGCGGGCTCGGCCTCCGTGCTCCCGGTGGGCTCCGGGTCTGTCGGGCCGTCGCCGGCCGCCGTGCCCTGGTGCGGGGTTCGCGCCGTGTCCGGGCTCTCCGGGGTGTCCGGGTCCTTCGGCCCGGTGCCCTCCGTGGTCTCCGGCTCCGTGCTCACAGCGTGCTCCAGTCGTGATCGGGATAGCGGTGCACGGGCGCCGACACATCGTCCAGCGCCCGGCAGATCTCGTCAGGAAGACTAAGCGCCTCCACTGACAGTGCCGCCGTGAGCTGTTGAGCGTTGCGCGCGCCGACCACCGGCGCGGCCACCCCGGGCCGGTCCCGGACCCAGGCGAGCGCCACCTGGAGCGGCGTCACCGCGAGCCCGTCCGCGGCCGTCGTGACGGCGTCCACGATGTGGCAGGCGGTGTCGTCGAGGTACGGCTCGACGAACGGCGCGAGGTGCTCGGAGGCGCCGCGCGAGTCCGCCGGGGTGGTGTGCCGGTACTTCCCGGTGAGCACACCGCGGCCCAGCGGGGAGGAGGGCAGCAGCCCGACGCCCAGGTCGAGCGCGGCGGGCAGCACCTCGCGCTCGGCGCCGCGCTGGAGCAGCGAGTACTCGAGCTGTGTGCCGGCCAGCCGGGTCCGGCCCGGCGCCGCGAGCTGCCAGGTGGCCGCCTTGGCGAGCTGCCAGCCGCAGAAGTTGGCGACGCCCACGTACCTGGCCCGGCCGCTGTTCACCGCCAGGTCCAGGGCCTGGAGGGTCTCCTCCAGCGGGGTGCCGGGATCGTAGACGTGGATCTGCCACAGGTCGACGTGGTCGGTGCCGAGGCGGGCCAGGGAGGCGTCGAGGGCGGCGAGCAGATGGCCGCGGGAGCCGTCGACGCGGCGGTCCGGGTCGGCGACGCTGCCCGCCTTGGTGGAGATCACCAGATCCCGGCGCGGCACCAGGCCGTCCATGAGCCGCCCGAGCAGGTACTCCGCCTCACCGTCGGCGTACACGTCCGCGGTGTCGACGAGGGTGCCGCCCGCCTCCCAGAACGTCTTCAGCATGTCCGCGGCGTCGTGCTCGTCGGTGTCCCGGCCCCAGGTGAGGGTGCCGAGCCCGATCCGGGACACGCGCAGGCCGGTACGGCCGAGATGCCTCTGCTCCATGTGCGCGAGATTACTGGCCGGAACTGGCGCCGTGGGTGCCTGTGGACAACCGGATCCGCCCCGGCGGGCGCCCGGATTCCCGGGCCGCCGCGCGGCCCGCGCCCGCGGGGCGCGGCGGGCGGGGGCTGTGCGCGGACGGCCCCGGCTCGCTAAGGTCGCAGCCAACGGACGTTACTCATGGGTAAGGGGATTCGGCCATGCAGCTCGGGATCAACCTCGGCTACTGGGGTGCCGGGATGGACGCGGACAATCTGGCCGTCGCGCAGGAGGCCGAGCGGCTGGGCTACGCCGTGTGCTGGGCCGCCGAGGCGTACGGCTCGGACGCGGCTACGGTGCTCAGCTGGGTCGCCGCCCAGACCGAGCGCATCGACGTCGGCTCGGCGATCTTCCAGATCCCGGCCCGGCAGCCCGCCATGACCGCGATGACCGCGGCCACCCTGGACTCGCTGTCCGAGGGCCGCTTCCGGCTCGGCCTCGGCGTCTCCGGACCGCAGGTCTCCGAGGGCTGGTACGGCGTCAGGTTCGACAAGCCGCTCTCCCGCACGCGCGAGTACGTGGAGATCGTGCGCAAGGCGATGACGCGCGAGCGGCTCTCGTTCGAGGGCGAGCACTGGACGCTGCCGCTGCCCGGCGGCCCGGGCAAGCCGATCAAGCTGACCGTGCACCCGCAGCGCGAGCACATCCCGCTGTACATCGCAGCCATCGGCCCGAAGAACCTGGAGCAGACCGGCGAGATCGCCGACGGCGCCCTGCTGATCTTCCCCTCCGCCGACCACCTCGAGGACACCACGATCACGCACCTGCGCGCCGGACGGGAGAAGGCCGGCAAGACCCTCGACGGGTTCGACATCTGCCCGACGCTGCCGCTGGCCGTCGGCGACGACAAGGACGTGTCCCGGCTCGCCGACACCTTCCGGCCCTACACCGCGCTGTACGTCGGCGGCATGGGCAGCGCGAAGCAGAACTTCTACAACCGGCTCGCCCAGCGCATGGGGTACGAGAAGGAGGCCGCCGAGATCCAGGAGAAGTACCTGTCCGGCGACAAGCAGGGAGCCGCGGCCGCGGTCCCGCAGGACCTGATCGACAAGACGACGCTGCTGGGCTCGGTGGACCGCATCGCGGACCGGATGAAGGCGTACGCCGCCGCCGGCGTCACCACCCTCTCCCTGGCCCCCGCCGGCTTCACGCTCGACGAGCGGATCGCCTCCCTGCGGGCCGGCAGCGAGGCCCTGGAGCGCGCCGGGCTCGGCTAGGGGCTGTCGCGGGGATGTTCAGCGGCCGTGGTGGGGGCTCGGGGGTCCTCCCCGCCACGGCCGTCACGCGGAACAACGCGCCGGACGCCCGCTGGTTACGACCCCCGGCGCCCCTTCTTCCGCTCACAGCCAGCCGCGCCGCTTGAACTGCCGGTACAGCAGCAGCTCAAGCACGGCCATCAACGCGATCACCGCCGGGTACGACCACAGCCAGTGCAGCTCGGGCATGTGGTCGAAGTTCATCCCGTACACGCCCGCGATCATCGTCGGCACCGCGGCCATCGCCGCCCAGGCGGAGATCTTCCGCATGTCGTCGTTCTGCCGCACGCTCGTCTGCGCCAGGTGCGCCGACAGGATGTCCGACACCAGCCGGTCCAGGCCCTCCACGGACTCGTTCACGCGCGTGAGGTGGTCGCTCACGTCCCGGAAGAAGGGCCGCGCCTTGTCGTCCACGAACCGCACCCCGCCACTGCCGAGGGGCCCGGTGCCGGCCAGCCGGTTCAGCGGCGCCGCGAGCGGCCCGGTCGCCCGGCGGAACTCGAGGACCTGCCGCTTGAACGCGTAGATCCGCGACGCGGTGTGCCGCGAACCGCCGCTCACCGGCTCGAAGACCTCGGCCTCCAGTTCCTCCAGGTCGGTCTGCAGCTCCGTCGCCACCTCCAGGTAGTGGTCGACGACGGCGTCGGAGATCGCGTACAGCACCGAGGTGGGGCCCTTGCCGAGTATCTCCGGGTCCTCCTCCAGCCGGTGCCGAACGGCCGCGAGCGGCGCTCCCACGCCGTGCCGGACCGTCACCACGAAGCCGTCGCCGACGAACACCATGACCTCCCCGGCCGATACGGTGTCGTCCTTCGGCTCGTACACCACCGGCTTGAGGACCATGAAGAGCGAGTCGTCGTACACCTCGAGCTTGGGCCGCTGATGGGCCTTGAGGGCGTCCTCCACCGCCAGCGGGTGCAGCCCGAACTCCCGGGTGACCAGGTCGAACTCCCGTTCCGACGGCTCGTGCAGGCCGATCCACACGAAACCGCCCGCCGCCCGCGCCTCGTCCAGCGCGTCGGAAAGGTCCTCGGGGCCCTCGATGCGGTGCCCGTGCCGGTACACCGCGCAGTCCACGATCACGGAGCGCACTCTCCCTTCGCCCGTTCACCGGTGCATGTACTGATGCGCTTACCCTGGGCCGCATGCCCACGCTGATCCTCGTCAGGCACGGACGGTCAACCGCAAACACCTCGGGCGTGCTCGCCGGGTGGACGCCAGGCGTCGCCCTCGACGAGCGCGGCGCCGCCCAGGCCGCCGCGCTGCCCGGACGGCTGGCGGGACTGCCGCTCGCCGAGGTCGTCGCGAGCCCCCTGCAACGCTGCCAGGAAACCGTACAGCCGCTGCTCGACGCCCGGCCGGGGCTGCGCGCCCACACCGAGGAACGCATCGGGGAGTGCCACTACGGCGACTGGTCCGGCCGCAAGCTCGCCGAGCTGAAGGACGAGCCGCTGATGGAGGTCGTCCAGGCGCACCCGTCCGCCGCCGCCTTCCCGGGCGGCGAGTCCATGCGGGCCATGCAGACCCGCGCCGCCGAGGCCGTGCGCGAGTGGAACGCGCGCGTGGAGCGCGACCACGGCGCCGACGCCGTCTACCTCATGTGCTCGCACGGCGACGTCATCAAGTCGCTGGTCGCCGACGCCCTCGGACTCCATCTCGATCTCTTCCAGCGGATCTCCGTCGAACCGTGTTCCATCACCGCGATCCGCTACACCCGCCTCAGACCGTTCCTCGTCCGCCTCGGCGACACCGGGGACTTCGCTTCACTCGCCCCGCGCGAGGAACCCGCAGAGGGCGACGCACCGGTCGGTGGCGGTGCGGGCGCACCGTGATCGTCGCCCGCAGTAGGGTGAAGCGGTCCACCCCGTAAAACCGCCCACGGCCCGCACCGCAGCAGCCCCCGATCCCACATGGAGACAGGACGTGTCCCGTCAGGTGTTCCTCTTCGACCCGCCGGACCGCTTCGTCGCGGGCACGGTGGGCCTGCCCGGACGCCGTACGTTCTTCCTCCAGGCCACCGCAGGCCCCCGGGTGACCAGCGTGGCCCTGGAGAAGACCCAGGTCGCCGCGCTCGCCGAGCGCATGGACGAACTGCTGGACGAGGTCGTGCGGCGCAGCGGCGGCAGCGCCGCGGTGCCCGCCGTGGCGCCCACCGAGATCACCGACACCGGCCCGCTGGACACCCCCGTGGAGGAGGAGTTCCGGGTCGGCACCATGGCCCTGGCCTGGGACGGCGAGGAACAGCGCATGATCGTCGAGGCGCAGGCCCTGGTGGAGCTGGACGCCGACACCGAGGAGGACCTCGCCGAGGCCGAGGAGCGACTGCTCCAGGACGAGGAGAACGGGCCCCCGATGCTGCGGGTCCGGCTGACCGGCGCGCAGGCCAGGGCCTTCGCCAAGCGCGCCCTCGACGTCGTCAACGCCGGGCGGCCGCCGTGCCCGCTGTGCAGCCTCCCGCTCGACCCGGAAGGACACGTATGTCCGCGCCAGAACGGATACCGCCGCGGAGCGTGACGGCCGCTGACGAAGGCGCCGCCGAGCTGCTCGCGCGCGGTGAGCTGTCCGTGCGCGGACGCATCCGCGAGGCGTCCAACGCGGCGCTGTACTGCACGGTCGCGCTCGACGGCCGGGAGGCCACCTGCGTGTACAAGCCGGTGGCCGGGGAGCGCCCGCTGTGGGACTTCCCCGACGGCACCCTGGCAGGCCGCGAGGTGGCCGCCTACGAGGTCTCCGAGGCCACCGGCTGGGGCCTGGTCCCGCCGACCGTGCTGCGCGAGGGCCCCTACGGCGAGGGCATGTGCCAGCTCTGGATCGAGGCCGTCGCCGACGCGGAACTGCTCGCCCTGGTGGACGCCGAGGAACCGGAACCCGGCTGGAAGGCGATCGGCCTCGCCGACGTCGGCGAGGGCCGTACCGCGCTGCTCGTCCACGCAGACGACCAGCGGCTGCGCCGCATGGCCGTGCTCGACGCCGTGATCAACAACGCCGACCGCAAGGGCGGCCACCTGCTTCCCACCGGGGACGGCCGGCTCTACGGCATCGACCACGGAGTGACCTTCAACACCGAGGACAAGCTGCGCACCCTGCTGTGGGGCTGGGCCGGGGAACCGCTCACGGCCGAGGCCGTGGCGGTGCTCGGGGAACTGCGCGGGTCGCTCGCCGCCGGCGGCGAGCTGGCCGCGCGGCTGGCCCCGCTGATCACCCCGGCCGAGATCGACGCGACGCGCGCGCGGGTCGACGCGCTGCTCGGCGCCGGCCTCCACCCGGAGCCCGGCGGGGAGTGGCCGGCGATCCCCTGGCCACCCGTGTGAGCACATCACGGCGCGAACCGCAAGGACGCACAACCGGCCATCCGGTCCGATCCCGTTCGTATCCGCAGCTCGCGGCCGGTTAGGCTCATGTACATGCATGCCTGGCCCGCTTCCGAGGTCCCCGCCCTGCCTGGTCAGGGCCGCGACCTGAGGATCCACGACACCGCGACCGGCGGCCTCGTCACCCTCGACCCCGGTCCCGTCGCCCGTATCTACGTCTGCGGCATCACGCCGTACGACGCGACCCACATGGGTCACGCGGCGACCTACAACGCGTTCGACCTCGTGCAGCGCGTGTGGCTCGACACCAAGCGGCAGGTCCACTACGTCCAGAACGTCACCGACGTCGACGATCCGCTGCTGGAGCGCGCGGACCGGGACGGCGTCGACTGGGTCGCCCTCGCCGAGAAGGAGACGGCCCTCTTCCGCGAGGACATGACCGCCCTGCGGATGCTCCCGCCGAAGCACTACATAGGCGCCGTCGAGGCCATACCCGGCATCGTCCCGCTCGTGGAGCGGCTGCGGGAACTCGGCGCGGCCTACGAACTCGACGGCGACGTCTACTTCTCCGTCGGGTCCGACCCGCACTTCGGGCAGGTCTCGAACCTGGACGCGGCCGCCATGCGGCTGCTGTCCGCCGAGCGCGGCGGTGACCCGGACCGGCCGGGCAAGAAGAACCCGCTGGACCCGATGCTGTGGATGGCCGCCCGCGACGGCGAGCCGAGCTGGGACGGCGGCACCCTCGGCCGCGGCCGCCCGGGCTGGCACATCGAGTGCGTCGCCATCGCTCTCGACCACCTGGGCATGGGCTTCGACGTCCAGGGCGGCGGCTCCGACCTGGCCTTCCCGCACCACGAGATGGGCGCCTCGCACGCCCAGGTGCTCACCGGCGAGTTCCCCATGGCCAAGGCGTACGTGCACGCCGGGATGGTCGCCCTGCACGGCGAGAAGATGTCCAAGTCCAAGGGCAACCTGGTCTTCGTCTCCCGGCTGCGCCGCGACGGCGTCGACCCGGCCGCCGTCCGGCTGGCCCTGCTCGCCCACCACTACCGCTCCGACTGGGAGTGGACCGACCAGGTGCTGCGGGACGCGGTGGACCGGCTCGGCCGCTGGCGGGCCGCCGTGTCCCGGCCCGACGGCCCGTCCGCCGACGCGCTCGTCGAGGAGATCCGCGAGGCCCTCGCCGCCGACCTCGACGCGCCTGCCGCGCTCGCCGCGGTCGACCGCTGGGCCGAACTCCAGCAGCGCGAGGGCGGCACCGACACCGGCGCCCCCGGCCTGGTCTCCCGGGCCGTGGACGCGCTGCTCGGCGTGGCCCTGTGACGCACCAGCCCGGCCCGGGCGCGGTCCGGGCCTGACGGCGAAGGGGCGGTACGCGAGTCGCGTACCGCCCCTGATGCAGTCCTGGGAGCCGGCTTCGTCCCTGTTCAGTCCTCGGAGCCGCCTTCGTCGTCGCCCTCGGCGCCGTCGGGGGTTTCCGTGTCCGGCTTGGCCGGCCGCGGCGGCCGGGCGCGGCCGCCCGGTGCGTCGCGGGGCGTGTCCCGCCGGAACGAGCCGCCCTCGCCGCCGTCCGCCGTGGCGTGCCCGCCCGGCGGGCCGACGTCCCGGCGCCGCAGGTACCGCTCGAACTCGCGGGCGATCGCCTCGCCGGACGCCTCCGGCAGCTCGGCGGTGTCCCGGGCCTCCTCCAGCGTCTGCACGTACTCGGCGACCTCGCTGTCCTCGGCGGCGAGCTGGTCCACGCCCACCTGCCAGGCGCGCGCGTCCTCGGGCAGCTCGCCCTGCGGGATCCGCAGGTCCAGCAGGTCCTCCAGCCGGTTGAGCAGGGCCAGGGTGGCCTTGGGATTGGGCGGCTGGGACACGTAGTGCGGCACCGCCGCCCACAGCGACACCGCCGGCACGCCCGCGTGCGTGCACGCCTCCTGCAGGACGCCGACGATGCCCGTCGGGCCCTCGTACTTGGTCTCCTCCAGGTCCATGCGGCGTGCCAGGTCGGGGTCCGAGGTGACCCCGCTGACCGGCACCGGGCGCGTGTGCGGGGTGTCGCCGAGCAGGGCGCCCAGGACGACCACCAGCTCCACGCCCAGCTCGTGCGCGAAGCCAAGCAGCTCGTTGCAGAACGACCGCCAGCGCATGGATGGTTCGATGCCCCGGACCAGCACCAGGTCGCGCGGCTTCTCCCCGCCGACCCGCACCACCGACAGCCGGGTCGTCGGCCATGTGATCTTGCGCACCCCGCCGTCCATGAACACCGTGGGGCGGTTCACCTGGAAGTCGTAGTAGTCCTCGGCGTCCAGCGCCGCGAACACCTCGCCCTTCCACTCGCGTTCCAGGTGCGCGACCGCCGTGGAGGCGGCGTCACCGGCATCGTTCCAGCCCTCGAACGCGGCCACCATGACTGGGTCGATCAGCTCGGGAACCCCCTCCAGCTCGATCACCCAGTGCCTCCTTCCGACGTGCTCTCGCCTGACCACCCAACCTTACGGCGTCCGGCGGGAGCGCCCGCGACCCCCTTGACCGGGGGCTGCCCGGATCACTGCCCCGTTCACCACGCCGGAACACACGGCGGAGCGGGGCGCGCCGGGCGCCCCGGCCGGGCCGCGGCGGGCCGGCCGGGCAGGCGGGAGGGGGCGGCCCCACGGTCGTGGAGCCGCCCCCTCCCGCCCCTGCGGCCCCGGTGCGGCGGGGTCCGGCTCGGCAGCGGCGGCCGGCCCTGGTCAGGGGAGGGGCCGGCCGCCGCGCGGTCCTACTTCTTGTCGAGCACGTCCTGGACCCTGGCGCGGACCTCGTCCGTGGCGAGGCCGCGGACAGTCAGCGTGGTGCGGCGGCGCAGCACGTCGTCGGGCGTCTCGGCCCACTCGTGGTCCCGGGCCCAGACGACCTGCGCCCAGATCTCCGGGGCGTCGGGGTGGACGCGCTCGGCCAGCTCCGGGTGCTCGTTGGCCAGCCGGGCGATGTCGAAGGCCAGGGAGCCGTAGTGGGTCGCCAGGTGCCTGGCGGTGTCGGCGGCCATGCGCGGGCCGGGCGCCGGGTGGTCCACCAGCAGGCGGTGGGCGACCGCGCGCGGGTTGGCCACGCCGGGCAGCGGCAGCTTCTTCGGCAGCGAGGAGACCGGCTCGATGTCGTCGCCGAGCGGGTGGCCCGGCAGCTGCTCCAGCTTCTGCATCACCGTGCGGCCGATGTGGCGGAACGTCGTCCACTTGCCGCCCGCGACGGACAGCATGCCGCCCCTGCCCTCGGTCACCACGGTCTCGCGCTTGGCCTTGGCGGTGTCGCCGGGCCCGCCCGGCAGCACCCGCAGACCGGCGAAGGAGTAGGTCATCAGGTCGCGCTGGAGCTGCTGGTCCCGGACGGAGAACGCGGCCTCGTCCAGGATCTGGGCTATGTCCTTCTCGGTGACCGAGACGTCCGCCGGGTCGCCCTCGTACTCCTCGTCGGTGGTGCCCAGCAGCAGCATGTCCTCCCACGGGAGGGCGAAGGTGATGCGGTACTTGTCGATCGGGGTGGCCAGCGCCGCCTTCCAGGGGGCGGTGCGCCTGAGCACCAGGTGCGCGCCCTTGGAGAGGCGGATCGAGGGCGCCGCGTTCGCGTCCTCCATCCGGCGCAGGTGGTCGACCCAGGGGCCGGTCGCGTTGAGCACCAGCCGGGCGTTGACCCCGAACTCCGTGCCCGAGATCCGGTCCTTGAGGTCGGCGCCGGTGACCCGGCCCTGGGTGAAGCGCAGGCCGGTGACCTCGGCGTGGTTGAGCACGACCGCGCCCGCCTCGACGGCCGCGCGGACCGTCATCAGCGCCATGCGCGCGTCGTTCATCTGGTCGTCGCCGTACACGGCCACGGCCTTGAGGTTGTCGGTGCGCAGCTCCGGCACGTCCTGCGCGGCCCGCGCGGGGGAGAGCAGGTGGCCGACGCCGTCGCCGAACGCGGAGAGCGCGGAGTAGGCGAAGACGCCGGCGCCCAGCTTCGCCGCGCCGTGCGGGCCGCCCTTGTACACGGGGAGGTAGAACGTGAGCGGGTTCGCCAGGTGGGGGGCCACCTGGCGGGAGACCGCGCGGCGCTCGAAGTGGTTCTCCGCCACCAGCTTCACCGCGCCGGTCTGCAGGTAGCGCAGACCGCCGTGGAGCAGCTTGGAGGAGGCGGAGGAAGTGGCACCGGCGAAGTCGCCGGCGTCGACCAGAGCCACCCTGAGTCCGGACTGCGCGGCGTGCCAGGCGGTGGAGATGCCCAGGATGCCGCCGCCGATCACAAGAAGGTCGTACGACGCCTTGGCGAGTTGCTCCCTGGTCTCGGCGCGGCTCGGGTTGGAGCCGGAGGCCGGGTGCGTTCCCAGGGCAGGCACGGACTGCAGGGTGGACTGACTGGTCATGTCGGGTACTTACTCCTCGTCAGAGCTGTCGGGGGTCAGCTCAGCTCTCGTCCTCGATCCAGCCCATGGTCCGGTCGACGGCCTTGAGCCAGTTCTTGTACTCACGGTCGCGGGTCTCCGCGTCCATGCGGGGGGTCCATTCGGCGGCCCGGCGCCAGTTGGCGCGCAGCTCGTCGGTGCTGGACCAGAAGCCGACGGCGAGGCCGGCGGCGTAGGCGGCGCCGAGGCAGGTGGTCTCGGCGACCATCGGGCGCACCACGGGTGCGTCCAGGACGTCGGAGAGCGTCTGCATCAGCAGGTTGTTGGCGGTCATGCCGCCGTCGACCTTGAGGGTCACCAGCTCGTCGCCGGAGTCCTTGGTCATGGCGTCCGCGATCTCCCGCGTCTGCCAGGCGGTGGCCTCCAGGACCGCGCGGGCGAGGTGCGCCTTGGTGACGTACCGGGTCAGGCCGGCGATCACACCACGGGCGTCGGAACGCCAGTGCGGGGCGAACAGGCCGGAGAAGGCCGGCACGAAGTAGGCGCCGCCGTTGTCCTCGACCGAGAGCGCGAGCGTCTCGATCTCGGCCGCGGTGGAGATCAGGCCCATCTGGTCGCGCATCCACTGCACCAGGGAGCCCGTGACGGCGATCGAGCCCTCGAGGGCGTAGACCGTCGGCTGCTCGCCGATCTTGTAGCCGACGGTGGTCAGCAGACCGGCGTAGGAGTTGATGATCTTGTCACCGGTGTTCATCACCATGAAGGTGCCGGTGCCGTAGGTGGACTTGGTCTCGCCCTCGGAGAAACAGGTCTGGCCGAACAGGGCCGCCTGCTGGTCGCCGAGCGCGGAGGCGACCGGGATGCCGCCCAGCAGTTCGCCCAGCTTGCCGCCGGTGATCTCGCCGTAGACCTCGGCGGAGGAGCGGATCTCCGGCAGCATCGCCAGCGGGACGCCGATGGACTCGGCGATCTTCGCGTCCCACTGCGTGGTGTGCAGGTTCATCAGCAGGGTGCGGGAGGCGTTGGTGACGTCGGTGACGTGCTTGCCGCCGTTGACGCCGCCGGTCAGGTTCCAGATGACCCAGCTGTCCATGGTGCCGAAGAGGATGTCGCCGGCCTCGGCGCGCTCCTGGAGGCCGTCGACGTGGTCGAGCAGCCAGCGGGCCTTGGGCCCGGCGAAGTAGGAGGCCAGCGGCAGGCCCGTCTCGCGGCGGAAGCGGTCCTGGCCGACGTTGCGGCCCAGCTCCCTGCACAGGGCGTCGGTGCGGGTGTCCTGCCAGACGATGGCGTTGTGGACGGGCTCACCGGTGTTCTTGTCCCACAGCACGGTGGTCTCGCGCTGGTTGGTGATGCCGATGGCCTTGATGTCGTCACGGGTGATGCCGGCCTTCTCGACGGCGCCGGCGACGACTTCCTGGACGTTGGTCCAGATCTCGTTGGCGTCGTGCTCGACCCAGCCCGGCTTCGGGAAGATCTGCTCGTGCTCCTTCTGGTCGACGGAGACGATCCGGCCGTCCTTGTCGAAGACGATGCAGCGCGAGGAGGTGGTGCCCTGGTCGATCGCGGCGATGAACGGGCCTGCGGTGTGGGCGTCGGTCACTGTGTGCTCCTGAAAGATCCGTGGTGGTGGGGCTTTACGTACGGCGCGTGCGCGGAGGCTCGGTGCTTCCTAGACGAAGGCGACGTTGTAGATGCCTGCGGCGATGGCGCCGCCGATCAGCGGACCGACCACCGGGACCCAGGCGTAGCTCCAGTCGGAACCGCCCTTGTTGGGCAGGGGCAGCAGGGCGTGGACGATGCGGGGGCCGAGGTCACGGGCGGGGTTGATCGCGTAGCCCGTGGGGCCGCCGAGGGAGAGGCCGATGGAGACGACCACGAGCGCCGTGATCAGGGCGCCCAGGGTGCCCAGGCCGTTGCCCTTGTCGTTCAGGCCCTGAGTGAGGACGGCGAGCACCAGCACCACCGTGCCGATGATCTCCGTGAGGAGGTTCTGGACCGCGTTGCGGATCTCCGGACCGGTGGAGAAGACGCCCAGGACCGGGCCGGCGCCCTTCTCCTGCGCCTCGACGGCCTTGGTCGTCGTGGCCTGCGCCCCCGGACCGCCGACGATCTCCTTGTCGGTGAGGTGCGCGTGGAACTGGCCGTAGTAGGCCGCCCAGACCAGGGCCGCGCCGATCATGGCGCCGAGCAGCTGACCGCCCCAGTACACGGGCAGGGTGCTGAAGTCCTTGTCCTTGATCGCGAGTGCGAGCGTCACGGCCGGGTTCAGGTGGGCGCCGGAGAGCGGCGCCGAGGTGTAGACGGCCGTCAGAACGGCGAAACCCCACCCGAAGGTGATGGCGAGCCAGCCGGCGTTACGGGCCTTGGAGGCCTTCAGTGTGACGGCGGCGCACACGCCACCGCCGAGCAGGATGAGTATGGCGGTACCGATGGTCTCGCCGATGAAGATGTCGGAGCTGGACACCCGCGACTCCTTTGTCCTTCGTCCAGGGAAACCGAACCCCGGGTCCCTCCGGGGGTTCTGGCGCCCTCGGGGGTGAGAGCGATGCCGGCCCTTGGCGTTGTCACACTCTAGCGCTTATTGCCGTTAGGCGTTCGACAATGCCGACCGATGGACGGGAGTCTTGCTTCGGCGTCACGCGTGCGTCAAGGGTTCTGTTATCGAAAACAGGATCGTTATTGATCGATGTCGGTTATCGCTCTTCCTGCGCTGACGTACCTACTCACCCGATATGTCCACTTCAGGGTATGGCGATAACCGGGACGTCGCCTCGCGTCCCGGTCGTCAGGGATTCCACGGGCCCGGCGGGCCTCCTGGGCCCGCGGCCCGGCAGTGGACCGCCCCTCGGGCGGTCAGAAACGCGCCGCGCCCAGGTCCCGCGACACCGCGCGGGCGCAGTCGCGCACCGCGGCGATCAGCTCGGGGCGCACCTCGCCGTCCCGGCACAGCCGCTCCACCGCGCCCGCGATGCCGAGCGCGCCCACCGGCATCCGGCGCCGGTCGTGGATCGGCGCGGCGATCGACGCCACGCCCTCCCAGGTCTCCTCCACGTCCGCCGCGTAGCCACGCGCGCGCGTGAGGTCCAGCAGGTGCTCGAAGTCGGCCGGCTCGCACACCGTGCGGTCCGTGAACGGCTTGCGGTCGGCCTCGAGGGCCTCGCTGTGCGCCACGGGGTCGTACGCGGCGAGCACCTTGCCCAGCGCCGTGGAGTGCAGCGGCTGCATCGCCCCGATCTCCAGCACCTGCCGGCTGTCGTCCGGCCGGAAGACGTGATGCACGATCAGCACGCCCTGCTGGTGCAGGACGCCCAGGTACACGCTCTCCCCGCTGGAGCGGGCCAGGTCGTCGGTCCACACCAGGGCCCGCGCCCGCAGTTCGTGCACGTCCAGGTAGGTCGTGCCCAGGCGCAGCAGCTCGGCGCCGAGCTGGTAACGGCCGGAGACGCCGTCCTGCTCGACGAACCCCTCCTGCTGGAGGGTGCGCAGGATGCCGTGGGCGGTGCCCTTGGCGAGGCCCAGTGACGAGGCGATGTCCGAGAGGCCGAGTCGCCGCTCGCCCCCCGAGAGCAGCCGCAGCATCGCCGCCGCCCGTTCGAGCGACTGGATGTTCCGTGCCATCGCCGTCCTGCCCTCCGTCCCTTCCGACCATTGCCGAACAGGGCACAACACCCCGTTCGGCAATGTCGAACACTACCGGTCCATGTCGACCGACCGCCAATAGTCGGACGACACCTGTTACATCCCGCGCGGCCCGACGGTGACGATCCGGCCATCCGGCACGCCCCGCGTCCGTCTCGTGGACGCCGGTGCCCATCCAAGCCCACCGGCGGTTACGCTGACGCCGTGCCCTGCCCCGGTTACCGACCGGAGAAGGCGCATAGCCGACAGCCGTCGCACCTCAGGGAGCCCCTTCATGGCCTCGTCGCCAACGACCCCTTCCGCCGACAGCCGGACCCGTGTGTCCGCGCTCCGAGAGGCACTCGCCACCCGTGTGGTGGTCGCCGACGGAGCGATGGGCACGATGCTCCAGGCCCAGGAGCCCACCCTCGAGGACTTCCAGCAGCTCGAGGGCTGCAACGAGATCCTCAACCTCACCCGCCCCGACATCGTCCGCTCCGTCCACGACGCGTACTTCGCCGTGGGCGTCGACTGCGTCGAGACCAACACCTTCGGGGCCAACCACTCCGCCCTCGGCGAGTACGACATCCCCGAGCGCGTGCACGAACTGTCCGAGGCCGGCGCCCGCGTCGCCCGCGAGAGCGCCGACGCGTTCACCGCCAGGGACGGCCGGCCCCGCTGGGTCCTCGGCTCCATGGGCCCCGGCACCAAGCTGCCCACCCTCGGCCACGCCCCCTACACCACCCTGCGCGACGCCTACCAGCGCAACGCCGAGGGCCTGGTCACCGGCGGCGCCGACGCACTGCTCGTCGAGACCACCCAGGACCTGCTGCAGACCAAGGCAGCCGTGCTCGGCGCCCGCCGCGGCCTGGACGCCCTCGGCCTCGACCTGCCGGTGATCGTGTCCGTCACCGTCGAGACCACCGGCACCATGCTGCTCGGCTCCGAGATCGGCGCCGCCCTCACCGCGCTCGAACCGCTCGGCATCGACATGATCGGCCTGAACTGCGCCACCGGCCCGGCCGAGATGAGCGAGCACCTGCGCTACCTCGCCCGCAACGCCCGCATCCCGCTGTCCTGCATGCCCAACGCGGGCCTGCCGGTGCTCGGCAAGGACGGCGCCCACTACCCGCTGAGCGCGCCCGAGCTGGCCGACGCCCAGGAGACCTTCGTCCGCGAGTACGGCCTCTCGCTCGTCGGCGGCTGCTGCGGCACCACCCCCGAGCACCTGCGCCAGGTCGTCGAACGCGTCCAGGGCCTCGCCCCGGGCGCCCGCGACCCGCACCCCGAGGCCGGCGCCGCCTCGCTCTACCAGAGCGTGCCCTTCCGCCAGGACACCTCCTACCTCGCCATCGGCGAGCGCACCAACGCCAACGGGTCCAAGAAGTTCCGCGAGGCCATGCTCGCGGGCCGCTGGGACGACTGCGTGGAGATGGCCCGCGACCAGATCCGCGAGGGCGCGCACATGCTGGACCTGTGCGTGGACTACGTCGGCCGCGACGGCGTCGCCGACATGGAGGAACTCGCCGGCCGCTTCGCCACCGCCTCCACCCTGCCGATCGTCCTCGACTCCACCGAGGTCGACGTCATCGAGGCGGGCCTGGAGAAGCTCGGCGGCCGCGCCGTGATCAACTCCGTGAACTACGAGGACGGCGCCGGACCCGGCTCCCGCTTCGCCAAGGTCACCGCGCTGGCCCGGGAGCACGGCGCCGCGCTGATCGCGCTGACCATCGACGAGGAGGGCCAGGCCCGCACCCCGGAGAAGAAGGTCGAGATCGCCGAACGGCTCATCGACGACCTCACCGGGAACTGGGGCATCCGTGAGGAGGACATCCTCATCGACACCCTGACCTTCACCATCTGCACCGGCCAGGAGGAGTCCCGCAAGGACGGCATCGCCACCATCGAGGCCATCCGCGAACTCAAGCGCCGCCACCCGGCCGTCCAGACCACCCTGGGCCTGTCCAACATCTCCTTCGGCCTGAACCCGGCCGCCCGCATCCTGCTGAACTCCGTCTTCCTCGACGAGTGCGTCAAGGCCGGACTCGACTCGGCGATCGTGCACGCCTCCAAGATCCTGCCCATCGCCCGCTTCAGCGAGGAGGAGGTCACCACCGCCCTCGACCTCATCCACGACCGCCGCGCCGAGGGCTACGACCCGCTGCAGAAGCTGATGCAGCTCTTCGAGGGAGCCACCGCCAAGTCCCTGAAGGCCGGCAAGGCCGAGGAACTCGCCGCGCTGCCCCTGGAGGAGCGCCTCAAGCGCCGCATCATCGACGGCGAGCGCAACGGCCTCGAAGCCGACCTCGACGAGGCCCTGCGGGACCGGCCCGCCCTGGACATCGTCAACGACACCCTGCTGGACGGCATGAAGGTCGTCGGCGAACTGTTCGGCTCCGGCCAGATGCAGCTCCCCTTCGTGCTCCAGTCCGCCGAGGTCATGAAGACGGCCGTCGCCCACCTCGAACCCCACATGGAGAAGTCGGACGCCGAGGGCAAGGGCACCATCGTGCTGGCCACCGTGCGCGGAGACGTCCACGACATCGGCAAGAACCTCGTCGACATCATCCTGTCCAACAACGGCTACAACGTCGTCAACCTGGGCATCAAGCAGCCCGTCTCCGCGATCCTGGACGCCGCCGAGGAACACCGCGCCGACGTCATCGGCATGTCCGGCCTCCTGGTCAAGTCCACCGTGATCATGAAGGAGAACCTGGAGGAGCTGAACCAGCGCGGCCTCGCCGCCCGCTTCCCGGTCATCCTCGGCGGCGCCGCCCTCACCCGCGCCTACGTCGAGCAGGACCTGCACGAGATCTACGACGGCGAGGTCCGCTACGCCCGCGACGCCTTCGAGGGCCTGCGCCTGATGGACGCCCTCATCGGCGTCAAGCGGGGCGTGCCCGGCGCCAAGCTGCCCGAACTCAGGCAGCGCCGGGTCCGCTCCACGGCCGCCGTGGAGGTCCAGGAGCGCCCGGAGGAGGGGCACGTCCGCTCCGACGTCGCCACCGACAACCCCGTGCCCACCCCGCCGTTCTGGGACACCCGCGTCATCAAGGGCATCCAGCTCAAGGAGTACGCGACCTGGCTCGACGAGGGCGCGCTGTTCAAGGGCCAGTGGGGCCTGAAGCAGGCCCGCACCGGCGACGGCCCGACCTACGAGGAACTCGCCGAGACCGAGGGCCGCCCCCGCCTGCGCGGCCTGCTCGACCGACTCCAGACGGAGAACCTGCTGGAGGCGGCCGTGGTCTACGGCTACTTCCCGTGCGTCTCCAAGGACGACGACCTGATCATCCTGGACGAGCGGGGCAACGAACGCACCCGGTTCACCTTCCCGCGCCAGCGCCGCGGCCGCCGCCTGTGCCTCGCCGACTTCTTCCGCCCGGAGGAGTCCGGCGAGACCGACGTCGTCGGCTTCCAGGTCGTCACCGTCGGCTCCCGGATCGGCGAGCAGACCGCCAGGCTCTTCGAGGCCAACGCCTACCGCGACTACCTCGAACTGCACGGACTGTCCGTACAGCTCGCCGAGGCCCTCGCCGAGTACTGGCACGCCCGGGTGCGCGCCGAACTCGGCTTCGCCGGCGAGGACCCCGCCGCCATGGAGGACATGTTCGCCCTGAAGTACCGGGGCGCCCGCTTCTCCCTCGGCTACGGCGCCTGCCCCGACCTGGAGGACCGCGCCAAGATCGCGGATCTGCTGCGGCCCGAGCGGATCGGCGTCCACCTGTCCGAGGAGTTCCAGCTCCACCCCGAGCAGTCCACCGACGCGATCGTGATCCACCACCCGGAGGCCAAGTACTTCAACGCCCGCTGACTTCCCCGGCCCGGAGCGCCGGACGAGGCGTTCCGGACGTCGGCGTCGTACACTGGTCGGTCCACCGCAGGCCGGTTCCCGCACGGGAACCGGCCTGGCCGTCCCCAAGGAGGTGCGCCCGGATGACCAGTACGGTCCCAGCGCTCGGAACCCGCACGGCCGAAGGCTCCGCCCTGCAGGCGGTGCTCCTCGACATGGACGGCACCCTGGTGGACACCGAGGGATTCTGGTGGGACGTCGAGGTGGAGGTATTCGCCGCCCTCGGCCACGTCCTCGACGAGTCCTGGCGGCACGTCGTCGTCGGCGGCCCCATGACCCGCAGCGCCGGCTTCCTCATCGAGGCCACCGGCGCCGCCATCACCCTCCCCGAAGTCTCGGTGCTGCTCAACGAAGGCTTCGAGACCCGCATCGGACAGTCCCTGCCGCTGATGCCCGGCGCCGCCCGGCTGCTCGCCGAACTCCACGAGCACGGCATCCCCACCGCCCTTGTCTCCGCCTCCCACCGGCGCATCATCGACCGCGTGCTGGACGTGCTGGGCCCCCACCACTTCGGCCTGTCCATCGCCGGCGACGAGGTCTCGCGCACCAAGCCCTACCCCGACCCCTACCTGCTGGCCGCCGCCGGGCTCGGCGTCGACCCGGCCCGCTGCGCGGTCGTCGAGGACACCGTCACCGGGGTCACCGCCGCCGAGGCCGCCGGCTGCCAGGTGGTCGCCGTCCCCTCCATCGCCCCCATCGCCCCGGCCGAACGGCGCACCGTCGTGTCCTCCCTCGAAGAGGTGGACCTGGCATTCCTGCGCGGCCTGATGACGCAGGTGCGCTGACCGTTCACCGGCGGTACCACCGGACCCGGATCCCGCCGGATCCCGGCGGACTGACAAGCCCGCAGGGCCTGTTGGACAGATTTCCGGGAAGGTACACCAGGAGTGGAATACCGGAGGAGTGGAATACCGGCCGGTCACCCGGCTGAATTCCGGTGACCGCCGACCGGGCCCGACGCTGTGACGTTCCCCACGCGTCGGGTCCTCGACAACGTTGCCCAAGTGTGCAGACCGCCCCCATCCGGGACGTGACGGCACGTCCTTGTGTCCCGATTGGGGGGACGCTGCACTAATCCTGCCGCTGTCGGGTTTTCGGTGTGTCCACACCCGGTTTCACTCCGTGATGGACGCTCAACTCACGCGCCTGTGAACCCCCGTGCGGGCGCGGACTAATCTCGTTCGCGGAAACATCGAAGCAACCCCCGTGACTCGCCGCACCACCCCTGCATGCCGAGTACATGGACTCGAACAGCTCTGGAGAAACTCCCGCATGAACCGCAAGACTTTGGTGCTGCCGGCAGTGGTCGGCCTGCTGACGCCGGTTCTCGCCGCGTGCGGCGGATCCGACAGCGGGAGCAAGAGCGGGGACGCCATCGTGGTCGGCACCACGGACCGCTTCGAGGCCACCAGCGACGCCCCGGCGCCCCTCGACCCCGCCTACGCCTACGACGTCGGCACCTGGAACATCCTGCGCCAGACGGTGCAGACCCTGATGACCCAGCCCAAGGGCGAGGGCAACCCCGTCCCGGAGGCCGCCGAGAGCTGCTCCTTCACCGACAGCGGCAACGAGCGCTACGCCTGCAAGCTGCGCGAGGGCCTGAAGTTCTCCGACGGCGACAATGTCACGGCCGCCGACGTCAAGTACTCCATCGAGCGTGCCCTGCGCATCAACGCGGACAGCGGTGTCGCCACCCTGCTGAACACGATCGACACGGTCGAGACCCAGGGCGACCGCGAGGTGATCTTCCACCTCAAGACGGCCGACGCCACCTTCCCGTACAAGCTGTCCACCCCGGTCGCGGCCATCGTCAACCCGAAGGACTACGCCAAGGACAAGCTGCGCGACGGCTTCGAGGTCGACGGCTCCGGCCCCTACACCCTCAAGGCCGACGTCAAGGACAACGCGATCGTCACCGCCACCTTCACCAAGAACCCTTCCTACAAGGGCAGCGTGACGGTGAACAACGACCAGGTCCAGATGCGCTCCTTCGACGACGCCGACGCCATGGGCCAGGCCATCGAAAAGGGCGACATCGACCTGATGACCCGCACCATGTCGCCGTCCCAGATCGACAAGCTGGACTCCGGCTCCCAGGCCAACGTCGACCTCGTCGACATGCCGGGCCTCGAGATCCGCTACCTCGCCTTCAACACCGACGCGCCCACCGTGAAGTCCAAGGCCGTCCGCCAGGCCATGGCCCAGGTCGTCAACCGCGGCGAACTCGTCTCCAAGGTCTACGGCACCCAGGCCGAGCCGCTGTACTCGCTCGTCCCGGCCACCCTCACCGGCCACTCCAACTCGTTCTTCAACAAGTACGGCGACCCCAGCGCCGCCAAGGCCAAGAGCCTGCTCGAGAAGGCCGGCATCACCACCCCGGTGAAGCTGACGCTGCACTACACCACCGACCACTACGGCTCGGCCACCAAGCAGGAGTTCGAGATCCTGCAGAAGCAGCTCAACGACAGCGGCCTGTTCGACGTGAGCATCCAGGGCCACCCCTGGAAGACCTTCCGGCCCGACGAGCAGAAGGGCCGGTACGACGTCTACGGCATGGGCTGGTTCCCCGACTTCCCCGACGCCGACAACTTCGTCGCGCCCTTCCTCGACAAGGGCAACTTCCTCGGCTCGCCCTACTCCAACAGCACCATCCAGCGCACCCTGATCCCCGAGTCCCGGCGCGAGGCCGACCGCCTCAACGCGGTCAAGACCCTCACCGAGATCCAGGACACCGTCGCCGACGACGTCCCCGTGCTGCCGCTGTGGCAGGGCAAGCAGTACGTCGCCGCCCGCGACAACATCACGGGTGTCTCCTACGCCCTCAACTCCGTCTCCTCGCTCCAGCTCTGGGAGCTCGGCCGCGGCGTGAGCGGCTGACCCCCCTCCCGCACAGCACCGAGGGCGCCCCTTCCCGCACGGGAAGGGGCGCCCTCGGCGTCGTACCGGCGTGCCGCCGCGGACCCGGCTCAGCTCGCGCCCGGCCGCACCAGTCCGCTCTCGTAGGCGTACACCGCCGCCTGCACCCGGTCACGCAGCCCCAGCTTGGTCAGCACATGCCCGACGTGCGTCTTCACCGTCGTCTCGCTGACGAACAGGTCCGCGGCGATCTCCGCGTTGGACAGCCCGCGCGCCACCAGCTTCAGCACCTCCACCTCGCGGTCGGTGAGTGTGTGCAACGTGTCCGGCACGGACTCCTCGCCGGACGGCAGGTGCGTGGCGTACTTGTCCAGCAGACGGCGCGTGATGCTCGGCGCCAGCATCGCCTCCCCGGCGGCCACCACCCGGATCGCCTGCACCAGTTCGTTGGCGGGCGCGTCCTTCAACAGGAACCCGCTGGCCCCGGCGCGCAGCGCCTCCACCACGTACTCGTCCAGGTCGAACGTGGTCAGCACCAGCACCTTCGCCGGGCCGTCCCGCCCCGGACCGGAGATCTGCCGGGTGGCCTCCACACCGTCCATCCGCGGCATCCGGATGTCCATCAGCACCACATCCGGCTGCAGGGCCCGTACCTGATCCAGGGCCTGCAGACCGTCACCGGCCTCGCCGACGACCGCGATGTCCTGCTCGGCCTCCAGGATCATCCGGAAACCGGTGCGCAGCAGGGGCTGGTCGTCGACCAGTAGGACGCGGATGGCCACGTGACACTCCTTCGCTAGTCCGCACCCATTCTGCCCTGCCCCCTCCAGGCCGCCCGAGGCGCCCTGGAGGCAGCCGCCGGCCGCTACTCGCCGGCCGCGGCAGGCCGCACCGGCAGCGGGTAGGGCGGGGGAGTGCCGCCGAACTCCGGGCAGTGCGACCGGTGATCGCACCAGCCGCACAGCTTCGTCGGCCGGGCCCGCCACTCGCCGGTCTCCGTCGCCTGCCGGATCGCCTCCCACAGCGCCAGCAGCTTGCGCTCCACCCGCTCCAGGTCGGCCAGGACGGGATCGTAGGTCAGCACGTCACCGCTGCCGAGGTACACGAGCTGCAGCCGGCGCGGGACGACCCGCTTCAGCCGCCACACCACCAGCGCGTAGAACTTCATCTGGAACAGCGCGCCCTCGGCGTACTCCGGCCGCGGCGCCTTCCCCGTCTTGTAGTCCACGATCCGCACCTCGCCGGTGGGCGCCACGTCGACACGGTCGATGATCCCGCGCAGCCGCAGCCCCGACTCCAGCTCGGCCTCCACGAACAGCTCCCGCTCGGCCGGCTCCAGCCGGGCGGGGTCCTCCAGCGTGAACCACCGCTCCACCAGCCGCTCGGCCTCACCCAGCCAGCGGGCCAGCCGCTCGCCCTCCGGGTCCTCGGCGAAGAGCTCCCCGACCTCCGGCCGGCTCTCCCGCAACCGGTCCCACTGCCCCGGGATCAGCGACTTCGCCCGGGGCGCCGTCCGCTCCGCGGCGGGCGCGTCGAACAGCCGCTCCAGCACGGCGTGCACCAGCGTCCCCCGCGTCGCCGCCTCGCTCGGCTTCTCCGGCAGCCGGTCGATCACCCGGAACCGGTACAGCAGCGGGCACTGCATGAAGTCACTGGCCCGCGACGGCGACAACGAGGACGGCGCGACGGCCGCGCGCTCACGGGCGGACCCGGCCGCACCGCCGCCGGACACCGCCGCCTCCCCGGCGGCCGGCGGGGGAACGGCCACGGCCGCCGCCGGCTCCGCCGCCCCCACCGCGCCCGCTGCCGGATCCGTCTCCCCGGCCGGACCCGGCAGGGCCCCCGCGTCCTCGATGCTGCTGTCCATGACCCCAGACCATACGGCCCGGCACTGACAGCGACCCAGCCACGGCCCGCGTTAGGCCGCGCGACAGCGGGGCAAACACAAGGGGTGCCGGGGCGGAACGGACCACCCGAGCCGCATACCATCGACCCGAGACCTTCCGGCCCCTGGCGCGGAAGACGCTTCGAACGAGGGGACAGCGTGGACGTGAGCGGCGGGAGCGGGCAGCCGCGGTCCGGCAACGACGAGCCGGCCGAGCACCCCGCGGGTCCTACGGCCCCGGCGACCGGATCCACCGGCCACCACCGCGGACCGGAGCCCCACGACGCCCCCGAACCCGCCGGCGCCCCGCGGCCCGGCCCGGGCGACCACGACGACCGGCCCGGGACGGGCGGCCACGGCGACCGGCTGGAGTCCTCCGACCACGACGGCCGGCCCGGGACGGGCGGCCAGGACCGCCGACCCGAGACGACTGGCCACGACGGCCGGTCCGAGACGGGCGGCCACGACGGCCGGCTCGAGTCCTCCGACCACGACGACCGGCCGGGGACCGGCGACCACGACGACCGGCTCGAGTCCTCCGACCACGACGACCGGCCCGGGACGGGCGACCACGACGACCGGCTCGAGTCCTCCGACCACGACGGCCGGCCCGAGGCGACCGGCCAAGGCGACCGGCCCGAGGCGACCGGCCACGGCGACCGCGCCGAAGCGGGCGAGCGACACGAGCGGGGCGGCGCGCACGAGCACCCCGCCGCCGACGAGCACCCCGGCACGGACACCCGGCGGGACACCGGGACCGCGAGCCCAGGACCGCCCGGAACCGGACAGGCCGCCGGCCCCGCCCGCTCCCACCCCCGCCCCGACGAGGAAACCCCCGCCACCGGCAGCGGCACCCACCCCACCGAACACCGCACCCTCGCCCACTCCGGCATCGCCAAGGGCGAACCCCCGACGCCACGGCCCAAGGAACCCGGCGGCGGACTGCTCATGGGCCGCCCCTTCGGCGTCCCCGTCTACGTCGCACCCAGCTGGTTCCTGGTGGCCGCCCTGATCACCTGGGTCTTCGGCGGCCAGCTCGACCGGGTCCTGCCCGAACTCGGAGCCGCCCGCTACCTGGTCTCCCTCTTCTTCGCCGTCGCCTTCTACGCCTCCGTCCTCGTCCACGAACTGGCCCACACGGTCGCCGCGATCCGCTTCAGACTGCCGGTGCGCCGCATCCAGCTCCAGTTCTTCGGCGGCGTCTCCGAGATCGAGAAGGAGGCCGAGACCCCAGGGCGCGAATTCGTCCTCGCCCTCGTCGGCCCCCTGCTCTCCCTCGTCCTGGCCGGCCTGTTCTACCTGGCCATGAAACCCGTGCAGCGGGACAGCGTCCCCGGCGTCCTGCTCGCCGGCCTGATGATCTCCAACCTCATCGTCGCCGCCTTCAACCTGCTGCCCGGCCTGCCCCTCGACGGCGGCCGCATGCTCCGCGCCGTCGTCTGGAAGATCACCGGCAAACCCATGAGCGGCACCGTCGCCGCCGCCTGGGTCGGCCGTGCCCTCGCCATCTCCGTCCTGGTCGGCCTGCCGGTGCTCAACCAGTCCGGCGCCTTCGGCGGCGGCAACCGGGACGTGGGCGGCATGCACACCGTCACCGACGCCCTGCTCGCCGCCATCCTCGCCGCGATCATCTGGACCGGCGCCGGCAACAGCCTGCGCGTGGCCCGCCTACGCGAACACCTCCCCGAACTCAAGGCCCGCGCCCTCACCCGGCGAGCTGTCCCCGTCGAGACCGACACCCCCCTGTCCGAGGCCCTCCGCCGCGCCAACGCCGCAGGCGCCCGCGCCCTCGTCGTCGTCGACGCCGAAGGCAACCCCCTCTCCCTCGTCCGCGAGGCCGCCATCGTCGGCGTACCCGAACACCGCCGTCCCTGGGTCGCCGTCAGCGGCCTCGCTCAGGACCTCACCGACGGCATGCGGGTCTCCGCCGAGCTGGCCGGAGAGGAACTCCTCGACACCCTCCGGGCCACCCCCGCCACCGAATACCTCGTCGTCGAGGAGACCGGCGAGATCTACGGCGTCCTGTCCGCCGCCGACGTCGAGCGCGCCTTCGTCAAGGCCATGGCCCGCCCCTGACCGCCCGCCCTCCCGTGGTCGGCGGCCCCCGTAAACGCCGGTAGGCTGGTCACATGTCCGAACCGACCGGTGCCGCCCGCAGGCGCGGGCCCTTCAAGGTCGGGGACCAGGTTCAGCTGACCGACCCCAAGGGCCGCCACTACACGTTCACGCTCGAAGCCGGGAAGAACTTCCACACCCACAAGGGCTCCTTCCCGCACGACGAACTGATCGGCGCTCCCGAAGGCAGTGTTGTCCGCACCACCGGCAACGTCGCCTACCTCGCGCTGCGCCCCCTGCTCCCCGACTACGTCCTGTCCATGCCCCGCGGGGCAGCCGTCGTCTACCCCAAGGACGCGGGGCACATCCTCGCCTTCGCCGACATCTTCCCCGGCGCCCGCGTCGTCGAGGCCGGCGTCGGCTCCGGCTCGCTCAGCAGCTTCCTGCTGCGCGCCATCGGCGACCAGGGCATGCTGCACTCCTACGAGCGCCGCGAGGACTTCGCCGAGATCGCACGGGCGAACGTCGAGCGCTACTTCGGCGGCCCGCACCCCGCCTGGCAGCTCACGGTCGGAGACCTCCAGGACAACCTGTCCGACACCGACGTCGACCGCGTCATCCTCGACATGCTCGCCCCCTGGGAGTGCCTGGAGGCCGTCTCCAAGGCACTCGTGCCCGGCGGCATCGTCTGCTGCTACGTGGCCACCACCACCCAGCTCGCCCGGACCGTCGAGTCCATCCGGGAGATCGGCTGCTTCAACGAGCCGACCTCCTGGGAGACCATGATCCGCAACTGGCACATCGAGGGCCTGGCCGTCCGCCCGGACCACCGCATGATCGGCCACACCGGCTTCCTGCTCACCGCCCGCCGCCTCGCCGACGGAGTCGAGCCGCCCATGCGCCGCCGCCGCCCCGCCAAGGGCGCCTACGGCGAGGACTACGCCGGACCCAACGCCGACGGCGGCGCCGGCCGCTGACCGGCCCCTCCCGGCCCGCCCAACGCCGAGGCGCCGTGGCCCAGTTCCCCATCGCAACCGGGAACCCGGCCACGGCGCCCACGCGTTGACACGGCAGCAGGCAGCACACGGGGGCCCCACACGCGCATACTGCTCGCCTGCGAGACCCCAGTACCGACCCCGCCGTTCCCCCGCACTGTGACGTGTGGCACCATGCTGGCCACCCCCCCCCACCGGCACAGCCCTCACAGGAGACACTCCTAGTGCAGCCATCCGCCGTTCCGGAGCTCGCCCACACGCACACCCGGCCCGTCCACTGGGTCGCCACCGCCGCCGCGATAGCCGGCGTCGTCGCCCTGTCCTCCGCCCTGCAGCCAGGATCGGCCACGGCCGCCCAGCCCGCCGCCGGCACCGAGGGCAGGACGGCCCCCGCGGCCGCCGCCCCGCCCAGCACCACCGGCGTGCACTTCCCGCTCGACTGCGGACCCGTCAAAGCACTCGTGGTCAAGAAGGCCACCGGCGACCTGGACGGCGACGGCACCCCGGAGACCGTCGCGGTCGTCCACTGCGACGCCCCCATGGGCACACCGCCCGACGGCGTCTACGTCCTCACCCGGGGCGCCGCCGGCGCCGCCGCCCGCGTCGTCGCCACCCTCGTCGACCCCAAGGACCGGCACACCGTCACCGACTTCGCCCTCGACACCGGCACCGTCACCGCCACCCTGCTCGGCTACTCCTCGGCCGACGTACCCAGTTGCTGCCCCGACCTGAAGACCCCCACGAGCTGGCACTGGAACGGGAAGGCGTTCATCCGCTCCACGCCCACCGCGGCCCACAGCGTGTGACGCCTTCCGGCCGCACCCCACACCCTTGCACCCGGCCCGAACACGCCGCACGCGCGCGACCCGCCCGAAGACGGCCCACGCGCGCGCACACCACAGCCGGTCACCGGCCGGACCTCACTCCGCGTCCGGACCGCAGACCTCGACCTTGTCCAGAACCCGGCGCACATGGATGCACTCCCCGGGGCACTCCTTCGCCGAGTCCACCACGTCCGTGAGCAGCGGCAGCGGCACCGGCACCGTCGCGCCCTCTGCCTGCAGCAGCTCGTCGTCCGCGCCCTTCACGTAGGCCAGCCCGTCGATGTCCAGCTCGAACACCTCCGGCGCGTACTGGGCGCAGATCCCGTCGCCGGTACACAGAGCCTGGTCGATCCAGACCTCCAGCGCCTCGCCGCCCGCGGCCTCCTGCTGCACGGTCACCTCTCCTGCCGTCGAATCGCCGGACGGCGCCCCGGCACCACGGCCAGCGACGTCCGCACCAGCGGCTGTTGAACAACCCCGACCCTACCCCCGCCCGCACACCCTCCCGATTCCACGGGTATCGGGGTTTCCCTCGGCACCCCCTCGGGTACGAGCGCCCGACCGGGCAAGGGAGCCCCGGAACCGAGCGAACAGATCCAGCCACCCCGACGATGACAACGACCGACCAGACCATCGCTCTGCGTGATGACCGCACGAGTGCCCCGAAACGTGCCCGCGAACCGGCCGACCGGCCCGGAACGGACAACTCCGGCCACACACGCCGGGTATTGACCACCACGGACCAGGAACAACCGGCTTCCGAATCACGTTCAGTGGGTATCCCCTCCGTGCGAGAGGGAGCGCACCGGGTGACCGACGACACACCTTGACAGTCTTTGTGATCTAGGGGTTTCAATCGACACCCACCCAGGTAGGGTCTGGAAGCGTCCAGCTCCCCTTGGAGGAGGTGAGGACCGTGGCAGCCCACGACGACGACATGAACCGCGGCATCCGCCCGGGACGAGGGTCCGACGACCCCGCCGGACAGATCGCCTACCTTGAGCAGGAGATCGCCGTCCTGCGACGCAAGCTCGCCGACTCTCCGCGGCACACGAGAATTCTCGAAGAGCGGATCGTCGAACTGCAGACCAACCTGGCCGGCGTGTCCGCCCAGAACGAGCGACTGGCCAACACGCTCCGCGAGGCCCGCGACCAGATCGTGGCCCTCAAGGAAGAAGTCGACCGGCTCGCCCAGCCGCCCGCCGGCTTCGGAGTCTTCCTGCAGGCCAACGAGGACGGCACCGCCGACATCTTCACCGGAGGCCGCAAACTCCGCGTGAACGTCAGCCCCAGCGTCGAACTCGACGACCTCAGGCGCGGCCAGGAAGTCATGCTCAACGAGGCGCTCAACGTGGTCGACGCCATGGAGTTCGAGCGCGTCGGCGACATCGTCACCCTCAAGGAGATCCTCGAGGACGGCGAGCGCGCCCTCGTCCTCGGGCACACCGACGAAGAACGAGTGGTCCGGCTCGCCGAACCCCTCCTCGACGTCACCATCCGCCCCGGCGACGCACTCCTGCTCGAACCCCGCTCCGGCTACGTCTACGAGGTCGTCCCCAAGAGCGAGGTCGAGGAACTCGTCCTCGAAGAGGTCCCCGACATCGGCTACGAGCAGATCGGCGGCCTCGGCAACCAGATCGAGGCGATCCGCGACGCCGTCGAGCTGCCCTACCTCTACCCCGACCTCTTCAAGGAGCACGAGCTGCGCCCGCCCAAGGGCGTCCTGCTCTACGGACCGCCCGGATGCGGCAAGACGCTCATCGCCAAGGCCGTCGCCAACTCGCTCGCCAAAAAGGTGGCCGAGGTCACCGGACAGGCCGCCGGCAAGAGCTTCTTCCTCAACATCAAGGGCCCCGAGCTCCTCAACAAGTACGTCGGCGAGACCGAGCGGCAGATCCGCCTCGTCTTCCAGCGGGCCCGCGAGAAGGCCAGCGAGGGCACCCCCGTCATCGTCTTCTTCGACGAGATGGAATCGCTCTTCCGAACCCGCGGCTCCGGCGTCAGCTCCGACGTGGAGAACACCATCGTCCCGCAGCTCCTCGCCGAGATCGACGGCGTGGAAGGCCTGCAGAACGTGGTCGTCATCGGCGCCTCCAACCGCGAGGACATGATCGACCCCGCCATCCTGCGCCCCGGCCGCCTCGACGTGAAGATCAAGATCGAGCGCCCCGACGCGGAGGCCGCCAAGGACATCTTCGGCAAGTACCTCACCGAGCGCCTCCCGCTCCACGCGGACGACCTCGGCGAGCACGAAGGCGACAAGGCCACCACCGTCCAGAGCATGATCCAGACGGCGGTCGAGCACATGTACGCCGAATCCGAGGAGAACCGCTTCCTGGAAGTCACCTACGCCAACGGAGACAAGGAAGTCCTCTACTTCAAGGACTTCAACTCCGGCGCCATGATCGAGAATATCGTCGGCCGCGCCAAGAAAATGGCGATCAAGGACTTCCTGGACAAGAACCAGAAGGGCCTCCGCGTCTCCCACATCCTCCAGGCCTGCGTGGACGAGTTCAAGGAGAACGAGGACCTGCCCAACACCACCAACCCGGACGACTGGGCCCGCATCTCCGGAAAGAAGGGCGAACGGATCGTCTACATCCGCACCCTCATCACCGGAAAGCAGGGCGCCGACACCGGACGCTCCATCGACACAGTGGCGAACACCGGTCAGTACCTGTAGAACCAGGGCGGCTGCGGGTGCCCACCACGGGTACCCGCAGCCGACTGCTTTTCCGGCCACGACCGGAGCAGCCAATGACGCAAATGATCTCCCCACCAGCGCAAAGGCGTTCTAGGCTCTTTCCTACCGCCGAGTCGCACAATGCGGGGACGGGCACCGCACACGCACCGGAGCGCCGGCGGTACGCGAGCGCCACCCACGACCGAGGGTGCCGCCGGGCAAGGAGGGCCGCATGACCGTACGGCGAGTAATGGGCATCGAGACGGAGTACGGGATCTCCGTCCCCGGCCACCCCAACGCCAATGCCATGCTCACCTCATCCCAGATCGTCAACGCCTACGCCGCGGCGATGCACCGGGCCCGCCGGGCCCGCTGGGACTTCGAGGAGGAAAACCCGCTGCGGGACGCCCGGGGCTTCGACCTCGCCCGCGAGGCCGCCGACGCCAGCCAGCTCACCGACGAGGACATCGGCCTCGCCAACGTCATCCTCACCAACGGTGCGCGCCTCTACGTCGACCACGCCCACCCCGAATACAGCGCCCCCGAAGTCACCAACCCCCGCGACGCCGTCCTCTGGGACAAGGCCGGCGAACGCATCATGGCCGAGGCCGCCGAACGGGCCGCACAACTCCCCGGCGCCCAGCCCATCCACCTCTACAAGAACAACACCGACAACAAGGGCGCCTCCTACGGCACGCACGAGAACTACCTGATGAAGCGGGAAACCCCGTTCTCGGACATCGTGCGCCACCTGACGCCCTTCTTCGTCTCCCGCCAGGTGGTCACCGGCGCCGGCCGCGTCGGCATCGGCCAGGACGGCCACGAACACGGCTTCCAGCTCAGCCAGCGCGCCGACTACTTCGAGGTCGAGGTCGGCCTGGAGACCACGCTGAAGCGGCCCATCATCAACACCCGCGACGAACCGCACGCCGACGCGGAGAAGTACCGCCGCCTGCACGTCATCATCGGCGACGCCAACCTCTCCGAGATCTCGACGTACCTCAAGCTGGGCACGACCTCCCTGGTCCTGTCCATGATCGAGGACGGCTTCATCGCGGTCGACCTGGCCGTCGACCAGCCCGTGCGGACCCTCCACCAGGTCTCCCACGACCCCGGCCTCCAGCGCCTGATCACCCTCCGCAGCGGCCGCACCCTCACCGCGGTACAGCTCCAGATGGAGTATTACGAACTGTCCCGCAAGTACGTCGAGGAACGCTTCGGCGCCGACGCCGACGACCAGACCAAGGACGTCCTCTCCCGCTGGGAGGACACCCTCAACCGGCTCGAGAACGACCCGATGAGCCTGGCCGGCGAACTCGACTGGGTCGCCAAGCGAGAACTCATGGAGGGCTACCGCCGCCGCGACGGCCTCGACTGGGACGCCGCCAAGCTCCACCTCCTCGACCTCCAGTACGCCGACGTACGCGCCGAGAAGGGGCTGTACAACCGCCTGGCGGCCCGCGGCCGCATGAAGCGCCTCCTGGACGAGGCCGCGGTCGAGCGCGCCCGCACGACGCCTCCTGAGGACACCCGGGCCTACTTCCGCGGCCGCTGCCTGGAGCAGTACGCCGACGACGTGGCCGCGGCGAGCTGGGACTCGGTCATCTTCGACCTGCCCGGCCGGGACTCGCTGCAGCGCGTCCCAACCCTGGAACCGCTTCGCGGAACGCGAAATCACGTCAAGGAGTTGCTGGACCGCTGCCGCACGGCGGAAGACCTGGTCAGGGTGTTGTCGGGCGGCTGAGCGGGACCAGCGGGGTACTCGGACCGGTCCGGGCGGCCGGGGTGGAAAGCCCGCCGTCCGGGAATCATCGAGATGGCCCCCGCACGTTGTCGAAACTGCGGGGCCGATGTCGGACCCGGCTTGTAGGGTCTGATCATCACCGATCGGCAGCAATGCCGACCCGTCGACCATGTCGGGCGAACTGAGCGGGGTGAGGGATATGGCAACCAAGGACACCGGCGGCGGCCAGCAGAAGGCTACGCGCTCCACCGAGGAGGTCGAGGAGCAGGCGCAGGACGCGCAGGGCTCCGAGGACCTCAAGGAACGGCACGAGAAGCTGAGCGACGACGTGGACTCGGTCCTGGACGAGATCGACGACGTCTTGGAGGAGAACGCAGAGGATTTCGTGCGCTCCTTCGTTCAAAAGGGTGGGCAGTAAGCGCAAATCGCCTTCGAATCGAAGGTGACGGGGGAGTTGGGGTTGGCGAGCGGAGAAAGTGCGAAGCGTTGCTCGCGGTGTAAGCAACACAAACCGCGGGCAACGTTCGCGCGGAACAAGGCGATGCGTGACGGGCTGCAGGCCTACTGCAGAGAGTGCGCCGCCGAGTACCACCAAGAGCGCCAGGTAGCCAAAGGACGCAATGTCCGGCCGAGGGTCGCTGTGCCGCCAGGGCACAAGTTCTGCCGTACGTGCGGCGAGATCAAGCCGCACGGCGAGTGGTCTCGGAACCGCAGCGCCTCGGACGGCTTGGCGACCCTCTGCAAGGCGTGCAAGGCCGCAAAGGGGAGGACGCAGTACCTGAAGCGCAATTACGGCCTCACCGAGGCCGAGCGTGACGCGATGATCGCCTCCCAGCGGGGCCTGTGTGTGATTTGCCTGGAAGCCCCGGCCGCACATGTGGATCACTGCCATGAGACGGGTAGGGTCCGTGGCGTACTGTGCTTCAGCTGCAATGCCGCACTGGGGCAGTTCAAGGATCAGCCCGAGGTCATAAGGCGGGCTGCTGCATACGTGGAAGGAAACGCGTGGAAGCCAACACTCGTAGCACCGGGCGTCTACCAGCTGCCTTCCTGACGCCAGGATCCTCCTCCTTCATGGACTTCCTCTCCGAGCACCAGCCCGAGCTGCTGCCCGGCAAGCGGCAGCTCCCGCCCACCCAGGGTGTGATCGAGGCGCCGCACGGGACGACGATCGTCGCCGTGACCTTCCCCGGGGGTGTCGTGCTCGCCGGTGACCGCAGGGCCACCATGGGCAACGTGATCGCCCAGCGGGACATCGAGAAGGTGTTCCCGGCGGACGAGTACTCGGCCGTCGGCATCGCCGGCACCGCCGGTCTCGCCGTGGAGATGGTGAAGCTCTTCCAGCTCGAGCTGGAGCACTTCGAGAAGGTCGAGGGCGCGCAGCTGTCGCTCGAGGGCAAGGCGAACCGGCTGTCGACGATGATCCGTTCCAACCTCGGCATGGCGATGCAGGGTCTGGCCGTGGTGCCGCTGTTCGCCGGGTACGACCTGGACCGGGAGCGTGGGCGGATCTTCTCGTACGACGTGACGGGCGGGCGTTCCGAGGAGCACAACTTCGCGGCGACGGGTTCGGGCTCGATCTTCGCGCGTGGTGCGATGAAGAAGCTGTTCCGGGACGACCTGTCGGAGGAGCAGGCCACGACGCTGGTGGTCCAGGCCCTGTACGACGCGGCCGACGACGACTCGGCGACCGGTGGTCCCGATGTCGCCCGCCGGATCTATCCGATCATCACCGTGATCACCGAGGACGGTTTCCGCCGGCTCACCGAGGACGAGGCCTCGGAGCTGTCGCATGCGGTGCTCCAGCGGCGGCTGGAGGAGCCGGACGGTCCGAAGGCCGCTCTGCTCTGAGCGTGGCCCGGCTGTTTTCGAGGTGATCCAGTGACCATGACAGAAAGGGACGGATAACCGGTGTCGACGCCGTTCTATGTCTCACCCCAGCAGGCGATGGCCGACCGGGCGGAGTACGCCCGCAAGGGCATCGCGCGTGGCCGCAGCCTGGTGGTCATGCAGTATGCCGATGGCATCGTGTTCGTCGGCGAGAACCCGTCCCGTGCGCTGCACAAGTTCAGCGAGATCTACGACCGGATCGGTTTCGCGGCCGCCGGCAAGTACAACGAGTACGAGAACCTGCGGATCGGCGGTGTGCGGTACGCGGATCTCCGTGGCTACACCTATGACCGGGACGACGTGACGGCCCGGGGTCTGGCGAACGTGTACGCGCAGACGCTGGGCACGATCTTCTCTTCGGCGGCTGAGAAGCCGTACGAGGTGGAGCTGGTCGTGGCCGAGGTCGGGGCGACGCCGGAGGGGGATCAGATCTACCGGCTGCCGCATGACGGTTCGATCGTGGACGAGCACGGCTCGGTCGCGGTGGGCGGCAACGCGGAGCAGATCAGTGGCTTCCTGGATCAGCGTCATCGTGACGGCATGTCGTTGGCCGAGGCGCTGAAGCTGGCCGTGCAGGCGCTGTCGCGTGACACCAACGGCAGTGAGCGGGAGATTCCGGCCGAGCGGCTCGAGGTCGCGGTGCTGGACCGTACGCGGCCGCAGCAGCGCAAGTTCAAGCGGATCGTGGGCCGTCAGCTGGCGCGTCTGCTGGAGGCGGACGGTGCGGCCACGGAGGCGGAGAGCTCTGTGGAGGACGAGGAGTAGTCCTTGCGGGGCGGTTTCGCCGTGCCCCTTCCTCTGTCGCGCCCCGGCCGTTTCGGCCGGGGCGCGGTGCGTTGCGGGGCCGGCCGGGTGTCGTTCCGGGTGCGGTGCGCGCCGGGGGACCGGAACCTGGAGGTGTGGGCGTCGTTTCGCCCGTTTTCCTGCGGGATGACGGTCTGTGCCGGGGCACTCGGAGGCGCGGCAGGACTGTGCGGAGGTGGAGGAGTCATGGCGGAGCAGAGGTCGTCCTCGGTTCTCACCGCACCGGTGCGGGGTGCGGCCTCGGTGCTGGGGCGGTTGCCCGGTGCCGGGATGGTGAGCAGGGCCGCGGAGGGCGCGCTGAACAAGGTGGGCGCGGTGTCGCCGAGGAGCCGTCGGCTGGCGGTGTACACGGGGGCCGGGGTGCTGGGGGTGGCCGGGGTGGTGGAGTGGCCGGTTGCGTTGACGGGTGCCGCGGTGGCGTGGCTGACCCAGCCGCGGCCCGGTGGTGTGGTCGCCGGGCAGGTGGCGGCGGGGGCGGGGCGGGGTCTAGGTGAGCCGGTGGAGGACGGTGAGCCGCTGGAGCGTACGGATGTGGCGGATGTGCCGGAGGAGCCGGTGCCGGCCGAGCCGGACGACGAGGCGATGGCGTGGGCGGCGACGCACCGGACGGCGCCCGCCGGGGAGCGGGCGGGGCAGCCGCATGGCGAGGCTGCCGGGTCTGCGGGTGCGGCTGGGCACGCTCTGCACGGTGGGCCGCTCGGGCCTACGGCGCGACCGGACCGTACGACGCGCTGAGGGCGTGCGATGGCGTTCTCCTTGCTGACGGTTCCTGCGTCCGCCGCCCGGCTGGTGCCGGCGGCGCCGCGGTTGCTGGCGCGGGTGGCCGTTCCGGCGGTGGGTGTGGCGGCGGGGGCGGTGGCGGGTGCGGCGCGTGCCGGGGTGCGGGGCGCGGATGCGGCGGTGCGGGTGGCCCGGGTGGCGGGGAACGCGCTGCCGGGTGGTGCGGGGCGGTGGCGTTCGGGGGTGCGGCAGCATGTGGCGTTGCGGCCGGTGGACGAGGCGGCGGCGCGGTGTGGGGTGGCGCGGCTGGGGCGGCGGGTGGCCGCGGTGGTGGCGGAGCATCCCGATGTGCTGCTGGCGTACTGGGACGAGGGGTTGGGGCGTCTGGTGGTGAAGGTGACCGAGGCGGAGCTGTCGGATCGGGTGCTGGAGTATGTGGCGGATGTGGCGGCGCGGCACGGTCTGGAGCTGGGTGGTGATCCGGGGGAGTTGTCGCATCCGGCGGATCCGGTGGCGGTGCGGGTGGCGGCTGGGGCGCTCGCGGCGGATGTGGTGGGTACGGGTGCGGCGTTCGCGGCGTATGCGTGGCGGTTGCCGCCGTCGCCGCGGACGGTGACGGCGGCGGTGACGTTCGTGCGGGAGAACCCGTGGGTGCGTGCGGTGTTGCGGCGCCGGCTGGGCGAGCCGGGGATGGATCTGGTGCTGGCGGGTGCGAACGCGGTGGCGCACGGGGCGGGACAGAGTCCGGCTTCGCTGGTGCTGGACGGGGCGTTGCGGCTGTGTCAGCTGGCGGAGGCGGTGGCCATGGTCGCGGCGTTCGACGTGGTGCATGACGAGTTGTGCGCTCCGGAGCGGGTGAGTGTGGGGGGCGGGAGGTGGGAGCGGCCGGAGTTGCGGTCGACTCCGGCGCAGGAGTACGCGGCTCACGCAGGGGCGGGGAGTGTGATCGGCGCGCTGGTGACGTTGTTGCTGAAGCACGACGTGGATGAGGCGGCGGAGGCGGTGCTGGCGGGTTCGCCGAAGGCGGCGCGGTACGGTCCGGCGGCTTTTCACGCGGTGCTGGGTGGTGCGCTGGCGCGGGTGGGGGTGCTGGTGCGGGCGCCGGAGCGGTTGCGGCAGCTGGAGCTGGCGGGGACGGTGGTGCTTCATCCGAGTGCGCTGCGGGCGCCGGACGGGTCGGCGGACGCGTGGACGGAGCCGGTGCTGGACGCGGCGCGGCGGGCGGGGCTGCGGGTCGTGGTGGTGGACGATCCGGTGCTGGAGGATTTCGCGGGTCTGGCGGATGTGGTGGTGGACGCGCGGCGGCCGCTGGATGACGTGGTGTGTGGGATGCGGGGTGACGAGGGGGCGGTGATCACGGTCGCCCGGCTGGGTTCGGCGGACGAGGGCGGGGTGCTGGCGGGGCTGTGTGCCAGTGATCTGGCGGTGGCTCTGGTGGACGGGGACGGGGCGGTGGTGTGGGGTGCGGATGTGCTGGCCCGGCGTGGGCTGCCGGATGTGTGGCGGCTGCTGAGGGCGGTTCCGGTGGCGCGTGCGGTGGGTGGGCGGTCGCAGACGTTGGCGCGGTCGGGTGCCGCGTTGTCGGGGTTGCTGGTGGCGGTGGGGGAGTCCCGGCGTGTGCGTGGGCGGCTTGCGCTGCTGCCGGGGCTGCGGCATGTGCCGGTGGACGCGGCGGCGGCGGGGGCGCTGCTGTCGGGGGTGCGGGCGGGTTTCGCGGTGGCGGTGGCGTCGGCTCCGAGTCCGCGTCCGCGGGTGCACTGGCATGAGCTGGACGCGGAGGAGACGCGGGAGCGGCTGGGCCGGGAGCCGGCCGCGGAGGTGGGCGGGGCGGGCCGGGTGGTGGCCGGGGTGCGTGGGGCCGCGGGAGCGGTGGCCGGGCTTCCGGCGGTGGCTCCGCTGCGCTGGGGGGTGCGGCTGGGCCGGGCGGTCAGTGGTGAGCTGCATGATCCGTTGACTCCGGTGCTGGCGGTGGGTTCGGCGGCGTCGGCGATCCTGGGTTCGGTGGTTGACGCTCTGCTGGTGGTGGGTGCGCTGGATCTGAACGCGCTGGTGGGTGGGGTGCAGCGGTTGCGTGCGGAGCGGGCTCTGTCGGGGCTGCTGGCGGATCAGAAGCGCAAGGCGCGGGTGGCGCCGGCGCGGGACGAGGCGCCGGCGGCTGGTACGCGCACGGTGGACGCGGGTGGTCTGCGGCCGGGTGACGTGATCGAGCTGGCCGGGGACGACGTGGTGCCGGCGGATGCCCGGTTGTTGTGGGAGGAGGGTCTGGAGGTCGACGAGTCCGCGTTGACGGGGGAGTCGCTGCCGGTGCAGAAGCAGACGGACCGGACGCCGCATGCCGTGGTGGCGGACCGGCGGTGCATGGTGTTCGAGGGGACGACGGTGGTGGCGGGGCAGGGCCGTGCGGTGGTGGTGGACACCGGTGACCGTACGGAGGCGGCGCGGGCGGTTCATCTGGCGGCTCGGACGCCGCCGGCGGGTGGGGTGCAGGCGAGGCTGCAGGAGCTGACGCGCCGTGCGCTGCCGTGGACGCTGGGGGGCGGGGCGGCGGTGTCGGGGCTTGCGTTGTTGCGGGGGACGCCGGTGCGGGACGCGGTGAGCGGTGGGGTGGCGGTGGCCGTGGCGGCGGTGCCTGAGGGGTTGCCGCTGGTGGCGACGGTGGCGCAGTTGGCGGCGGCGCGGCGGCTGAGCCGTGGCGGGGTGCTGGTGCGGACGCCGCGCACGCTGGAGGCGCTGGGGCGGATGGACACGGTGTGTTTCGACAAGACGGGCACGTTGACGGAGAACCGGCTGCGGCTGGTGCGGGTGTGGGACGCGGACGGCCGGGTGCGTGGCGCGGGCGAGGGGGCGGCGGCGGAGACGGTGCGGGCGGCGGCGCGTGCGTGTCCGCGGTCGAACGGCGGTTCGCAGCGGGTGGTGCACGCGACGGACGAGGCGGTGCTGGACGCGGCCGGGGAGGATCCGGGGTGGACCCAGTTGGAGGGGCTGCCGTTCGAGGCCGCTCGCGGGTATGCGGCGGCGGTCGGGCGGACGGGTGACGGTGCCCGGGTGCTGGTGGTGAAGGGTGCTCCGGAGACGGTGCTGCCTGCCTGCCGGGATCTGCCGTCGCACGCCTGGGAGGGGGCGCATGTGCTGGCGGGTGACGGGTTGCGGGTGCTGGCGGTGGCCGGGCGCCGGCTGGCGGAGGGCGAGGGGGCGACCGGGGTGCTGGAGGGGGCGCTGGGGGAGCTGGATTTCACGGGGCTGCTGGCGTTCTCGGACGTGCCGCGGGAGACGTCGACGGCGTTGGTGCGGGGTCTGTACGAGGCGGGTGTGCGGCCGGTGATGCTGACCGGGGACCATCCGCAGACGGCGCGGGCGATCGCCCGGGAGCTGGGGTGGCCGGAGGAGCCGGTGGTGGTGACGGGGGAGGAGCTGGGTGCGGCGGACCGTTCGGGGCGGGCGCGGATGCTGCGGGACGCGGGTGTGGTGGCGCGGGTGGCGCCGGAGCAGAAGCTGCAGGTGGTGGAGGCGCTGCGGGATGCGGGCCGGGTGGTGGGGATGGTGGGCGACGGTGCGAACGACGCGGCGGCGATCCGTGCGGCGGACATCGGTGTGGGCATCAACGCGCGGGGTTCTGCGGCGGCGCGCAACGCCGCGGACATCGTGCTGACGGACGACGATCTGACGGTGCTGATCGACGCGGTGGTCGAGGGGCGTGCGCTGTGGCACAGCGTGGCGGACGCGATCGCGATCCTGATCGGCGGCAATGCGGGCGAGGTGGGTTTCGGTCTGCTGGGCACGCTGGTGTCGGGCCGGGCGCCGTTGTCGACGCGGCAGATGCTGCTGGTGAACCTGTTCACGGATCTGTTCCCGGCGATGGCGGTGGCGGTGACGCCGAAGGCCGGGGCGGAGGGGGCGGGGCGGCCGCGGTCGCCGGAGGACGCGGCGGGCGGTGTGCTGGGGGAGCCGTTGATCCGGCAGATCCGGCACCGGGCGCTGACCACGTGTCTGGGTGCGGTGACGGCGTGGCTGATCGGTCGTTTCACGCCGGGTACGGCGCGCCGGTCGAGCACGATGGCGTTGTGCGGGGTGGTCGGCACCCAGCTCGCGCAGACGTTGCTGGATCGCCGGGACAGTCCGCTGGTGCGGGTGACGTCGCTGGGTTCGGCGGTGGCTCTGGTCGCTCTGATCCAGGTGCCCGGGGTGAGCCGGGCGGTGGGCTGCACTCCGCTGGGGCCGGTGGGCTGGGCCGGTGTGGTGGCGGGGATCGCGGTGGCGCTGGCGGGGCAGCGGGTGCTGCCCCGGCTGGAGGAGACGGTGGGCCGTCTGCTGCCGGGCGCCGCCTAGGCGGGCGGTGCGGGGGCCGTGGAGCCGCGTACGACGAGTTCGACGGGGATGTCGCCCCGGGCGGGTTCCCGGCCGTCCAGGACGGCGAGGAGGGCTTCCATGCCGCGTTGCCCGAACAGTTCGGCGTCGAGGCGGACGGTGGTGAGTTCGGGGTCCAGGGCGGTGGCGAGGGCGAGGTCGTCCAGGCCGGTGACGGACACGTCGTCGGGGACGCGCAGGCCGAGGCGGCGCAGGGCCTTGTAGGCGCCGGCGGCGAGTTTGTCGTCGTCGCAGACGACGGCGGTGGGGCGGGGGCCGGGGGCGGCCATGGCCGCCTCGGTGGCGGTGCGGGCGCCGTCGATGGAGATGGGCGCCGGGGCCGTGCGCAGTTCCGTGCCGGGCGCGGCGGCGAGGCGTGCGGCGAGTTCCCGGGCGCGCGCCTCGAAGGTCCAGGAGGGGACGTCGGCGGCGAGGTGCAGGAAGCGGCGGTGGCCGAGGGCGAGCAGGTGCGCGGCGACCTGCCGTACGCCGTCGGCGATGTCGAGGTTGACGGTGGCGGCGCCGAGGCTGCCGCCGGGGTCGCTGTCGAGCATGACGAGGGGGAGCTGGTCGCCGCGGATGGCGGTGAGGGCGTCGGCGGCCATGGAGGAGGCGATGACGCCGTCCAGGGCGGACTGTGCGGAGGCGAAGGGGTCGCGGGCGGGGCCGATGCCTTCGGGGGAGGGGTAGAGCACGACGCCGAAGCCGTGCCGGGCGGCGACGCGGGCGGCGCCGGTGTAGACGCCGGCGAAGAACTCGGTGGTGAGGGCGGGGACGACGAGCAGGACGGTGCGGGTGTGGCCCAGGCGGAGGTTGCGGGCGGCGAGGTTGGGCCGGTAGCCGAGGTCGCGGGCGGCCTCCCGGACCCGGTCGGCGGTGGCCTCGGAGACCCGGCCGCGCCACTTGTCGCCGAGCACGAGGGAGACGGCTGCCTGGGAGACCCCGGCCGCCTGGGCGACGTCACGGCTGGTCGGGCGGGTGCTGCTGCGTGCCACCGCGGGGGTGCTCCTGTTCTGGCGGCCGTGCGCCCGCGGGCTTCGCGGCCCGCCGGCCCACGTCCGGTCGTGTGGACGGGTGAACAGCGCACATGGTACGTATGACGGGCGGGGTTATACGTAACACTTGGAGGCGGGACATGGCCGCGGGATACCTGGAGATCCTCAGGGCGAGACACGCGGCCCGGCTGCTGGCGGGCACCCTGGTGGGCCGGCTGCCCAACGCGACGGCCGCCATCGCGCTGGTGCTGTTCGTCCGCGCCGAGGGCGGCACGTACGGCCTGGCGGGCGCACTCGCGGCCGTCTACGGCGTCGCCAACGCCGTCGGCCAGCCGGTGCTGGGCCGCCTGGTGGACCTGTACGGCCAGCCGCGCGTCCAGCTCCCCGCGGCGGTGACGTCGGCGCTGGCGATGACCGTCTTCGCGTTCAGCGGCACCGCGGCGCTGCCCCTCGCCTGCGCCGCCGTGGCCGCCGCCGGCCTGTTCACCCCGCCGCTGGAGGGCGGCCTGCGGGCCCTGTGGCCCTCGGTGCTGCGCCGCGAGGAGCAGGTGCACACCGCGTACGCCATGGACGCCGTCGCCCAGGAAGTCATGTTCACCGTGGGCCCCTTGCTGGTCACGCTGTGCGTGTCGCTGTGGTCGGAGCGGGCCGCGCTGCTGGTGCTCAACGCCCTCGGCGTCCTCGGCGCCCTCTGCGTCGTCCTCTCGCCGCCCTCGCGCGCGTGGCGCTCGGCGCCGCGCGAGGCGCACTGGCTGGGCGCCCTGCGCTCGCCCGGCCTGCTCGTGCTGCTCGGCGCGTTCCTGTTCGTCGGCATCGCGCTCGGCTCCATCACCGTGGCCTCGGTGCCGTACGCCGACGAGCACGGCGGCGACGCGGTGTACGGCTGGCTGATGGCCGCTCTCGGCCTCGGCGCGCTCATCGGCGGCACCGTGTACGGCGCGCGCGCCTGGAGCGGCCCGCCCGAGCGGCGACTGCGGGTCCTGGTCGCCCTTCTGGCGGTCTGTTACCTGCCGCTGACGCTCATGCCGGGCGCCGTCGCCATGGTGCTGCTCAGCATGGTCTCCGGGGTGTTCCTCGCCCCCTGCATCGCCTGCGCCTTCATCATCGTGGACCGGCACGCGCCGAGCGGCACCGTCACCGAGGCGTTCTCCTGGCTCGTCACGACGTTCACCGTGGGCGCGTCGGTGGGAACGGGCCTGGCGGGTCCGGTGGTCCAGGCCGGCGGCGCGCTGTGGGGATACGCCGTCCCCGGCGCCGCGGGGGCCGTGTCCCTGCTGGTCCTGCTCGCCACCGGGCGGGTCCTCGCAGCTCCCGTGCGGAGCGGGGTCGTTGCGGCTTCATCGGAAAATGATCCAAATCGTGCTGCCGAACCCCGTTTCAGCTCGGGGGATCGGGCGTAATGTTCAGTCATGGACCGCCGCATTTTCGGGCTGGAGAACGAGTACGGCGTCACGTGCACGTTCAGGGGACAGCGCCGCCTGTCTCCTGACGAGGTGGCGCGGTACCTCTTCCGCCGTGTCGTGTCATGGGGCCGCAGCAGCAATGTCTTTCTGCGAAACGGCGCCCGGCTCTATCTCGACGTGGGTTCGCATCCGGAATACGCCACACCCGAATGCGACAACGTGACCGAACTGGTCACCCACGACAAGGCCGGAGAGCGCATTCTCGAAGGACTCCTGGTGGACGCGGAACGACGCCTGCACGAGGAGGGGATCGCGGGCGACGTCTACCTCTTCAAGAACAACACCGACTCGGCGGGCAACTCCTACGGCTGCCACGAGAACTATCTGGTGGCCCGGCACGGGGAGTTCTCCCGGCTCGCGGACATCCTCATCCCCTTCCTGGTGACCAGGCAGCTGCTGTGCGGCGCGGGCAAGGTCCTGCAGACCCCGCGCGGCGCGGTGTACTGCGTCAGCCAGCGCGCCGAGCACATCTGGGAGGGCGTCTCCTCGGCGACGACCCGCTCCAGGCCCATCATCAACACCCGCGACGAACCGCACGCGGACGCGGAGCGTTACCGCCGGCTGCACGTCATCGTCGGCGACTCGAACATGTCCGAGACGACCATGCTGCTCAAGGTCGGCGCCACCGACCTGGTGCTGCGCATGATCGAGGCGGGCACCGTGATGCGCGACCTCACCCTGGAGAACCCGATCCGGGCGATCCGCGAGGTCAGCCACGACATCACCGGCCGACGCAAGGTGCGCCTGGCCAGCGGCCGGGAGGCCTCCGCGCTGGAGGTGCAGCGCGAGTACTTCGACAAGGCCGTCGACTTCTGCGACCGCCGCGGCATCCGCACCGGCACGGTCGCGCAGGTCCTGGAGCTGTGGGGCCGCACCCTCGACGCGATCGAGACCGAGGAACTGGACCGCATCGGCACCGAGATCGACTGGGTCATGAAGTACAAGCTCATCGAGCGGTACCGGGCCAAGCACAACATGACCATGTCGCACCCGCGGGTCGCCCAGATAGACCTCGCCTATCACGACATCCACCGTCGCCGGGGCCTGTACTACCTGCTGGAGAAAAAGGGCCAAGCCGCCAGGATCTGCAACGATTTGAAGATCTTCGAGGGCAAGTCGGTCCCCCCGCAGACCACTCGGGCCCGCCTTCGCGGCGACTTCATCCGCCGGGCACAGGAACAGCGCCGGGACTTCACGGTCGACTGGGTCCACCTCAAGCTCAACGACCAGGCACAGCGCACCGTGTTGTGCAAGGACCCGTTCCGCTCGGTGGACGACCGGGTGGAGAAGCTCATCGCCGGAATGTGACACCCGCACGCGAGTCAAGCGTCACCGCGCAGAAATGCCGGAACGCCACACGGGCGCCGTACGTTTCCAGTACGGCGCCCGCCTCGCGTCGTAGAGTTGCGCGCACGCCAATCCGCAAGACCGATCGATTACGAGGCCCTCCCCGTGCGCCGACGCTCACTCCTTCTTGCCGCCGTACCCGCAGGACTGGTCACGCTCGCCGGGTGCGGCGACGGCAAGTCCGAGTCCAGCAAGACAGGCGCGTCACCGACACCGGCACCGTCGGTCTCGGCGTCCTCCGCACCCCCGCCCAAGATCGTCCAGGGGCCGCTGCCGGCGATCACGGCGGGCACCAGGCTCGGCGAGAAGCCGACCGTCGCCAAGGGGCCGGGCGAGCCGTCGAAGGACCTCGCCGTCAAGACGGTCATCGCGGGCGGCGGCCGTACGGTCGCCGAGAACGACTTCGTCCAGGCGAACTACCTGGGCCAGATCTGGAGCACGGCGAAGGTCTTCGACAACTCCTACGACCGCCACCGGCCGCTGGTCATGCAGCTCTCCCAGGGCAGCCTCATCGACGGCTGGCGGTACGCCCTGCAGGGCAAGAAGACCGGCAGCCGGGTGCTGATCGCCGTCCCGCCCGCCTGGGGCTACGGCACGGCGGGCAACGCGCAGGCGGGCATCAAGGGCACCGACACCCTGGTCTTCGTCATCGACGTGATCGACTCCTTCAACTCCAAGAGCTCCGCCCACGGCAAGCCCGTCCCGCAGGACGACGCCGCGCTGCCGACGGTCGGCACCAACACCGACGGCAAGGCGCCGAAGATCAAGCCGGCCAAGCAGGGCACCCCGCCGAAGAAGCTGGCCACCGCCTACGTCCTGGAGGGCGACGGCCCCGAGGTCAAGGCGGACCAGGCGGTGCTGTGCCAGTTCAAGGGCGTGGTCTGGGGCAGCGACAAGGCGTTCCAGCAGACGTACGACTCCGGACGGCTCAGCCAGTTCTCGCTTGAGCAGATGCAGCAGGTCGTCAAGGGGCTGTCCCAGGGGCTGACCGGCAAGAAGGTGGGCAGCCGGGTCCTGGTCGTCGTACCGCCGAAGCTGGGCTACGGCGACACCCCGCCGAGCGGCAGCGGCATCAAGAAGGGCGCCACGCTGGTCTTCTCGGTGGACATCCTGGCCGCCATGTGACCGGTCTCCGCCACGGGCGCGGTGGCGGGCGGCAGACCTGCGAGGATGACAGACTGTCCGTGTTTCGTGTCGTACACAAGCAGGAGCTTTTGACGTGAGCATCGAGAAGCCCGAGATCGACTTCCCGGGCGGCGAGCCCCCGGCCGACCTGGAGATCAAGGACATCTGGGAAGGGGACGGCGAGGTCGCCGCGGCGGGCGACATCGTCAAGGTCCACTACGTGGGCGTCGCGTTCTCCTCCGGCGAGGAGTTCGACGCGTCCTGGAACCGCGGCACCCCGCTGGACTTCCAGCTCGGCGTCGGCCAGGTCATCCAGGGCTGGGACAAGGGCGTGCAGGGCATGAAGGTCGGCGGCCGCCGCCAGCTGACCATCCCCGCGCACCTCGCGTACGGCGACCGCGGCGCCGGCGGCCGGATCGCCCCGGGCGAGACGCTGATCTTCGTCTGCGACCTCGTGGGCGTCGCCAAGCGCTGACCGGACCTGGTCGAAGGAGGGCCCGTGCCGTCCGCACGGGCCCTTCTCGCGCGACCGCCCCCGTTCAGGACGGCTCCGCTTCCCGCTCCGGCTTTTGCCCCGACACTCCGGGGCGGTACGGTCAACGGTCGGAAGCACATGAGGGAAGGCGAAGGGCGTCGATGGCCATTGCCAAGGCAGAGCGGCTGATGAACCTCGCGCTGTGCCTGCTCGGCACACGCCGGCCGCTCAGCAAGCGCGAGCTGCGCGACTCCATCGAGGCGTACGTCGAGGCCGCGAGGCCGGAGCGGGGCGCGGCGAGCAGCGACGACTCCTTCAACCGCATGTTCGAGCGGGACAAGGACGACCTGCGCGAGCTGGGCCTGGTCATCGAGACCGTGGAGAACCTCGACGGCGAGGTGGGCTACCTCGCCCGCCGCGACAGCAACCGCCTGCCGCCCATCACCCTGGACGCCGAGGAGGCCGCCGCCCTGGGCCTGGCCGCCAAGGTCTGGCAGCAGGCCCGGCTGGCCGGCGCGGCCAGCGGCGCCCTGCAGAAGCTGCGTGCCGCCGGGCTCCCCGAGGACGTCGACCCCTACGAGGCGCACGGCGCCCTGGAGCCGCGCATCCCCGTGCACGAGGCGGCCTTCGAGCCGCTGATGCTGGCCTGCCGTGACCGGCGCCCGGTCGTCTTCGACTACCGCAAGGCCTCCGCCGCCCGTCCCGAGCCCCGGCACGTCGAGCCGTGGGCGCTGGAGTGCTGGCGCGGCCACTGGTACCTGGCCGGCTTCGACCGGGGCCGGGGCGCCGAACGCGTCTTCCGGCTGTCCCGGATCACCGGCCGGGTGCGCTCCCGCGGCACCGGCTTCACCGCGCCCGTGCCCGACGTGGTCACCGTGCGCGAGACCGTCGCGAGCTGGGCCGGCGAGGTCGCCGACCGCTCGGCGCTGATCCGGCTGCGCTCCGGCTCCGGCTACCCCCTTCGGGCGAAGGCCACCGCGGTCCGGGAACTCGGCGACGGCTGGGACGAGTTGGAGATTCCGTACGGGCACGGGCTGGACGCCTGGCTGGTGGAGTTCGGGCCGGACGTGGTGGTCGTGGAGCCGGCCGAGCTGCGCGCCGACGTGGTCGACCGGCTGCGTGCCGTGGCCAAGGGCTGAGGGGGAGCGGAGCACAACCATGGCAGGCAAACCGGTCAGGCCCGTGAACGCCATCGACCAGACCCGGCGGATGCTCTCGCTGGTCACGTACCTCCGGGAGCGCCCCGGCGCGCGGATCGCCGACGTGGCGCGCGCCTTCGGCATCACCGAGGACGAGCTGGTCTCCGACCTCGACCTGCTGCCCATGTGCGGCACCAGCTTCCGCGGCGGCGACCTGCTGGACATCGACACCGACGGCGAGCGCATCTGGTGGCACAACCCGGCCGCGCTCGGCGAGGAGGCGGCCGAGCCGCTGCGGCTCGCCGCCGACGAGGCCACCGCCCTGCTGGTGGCGGCCCGCGCGGTGTCCACGCTGCCCGGCCTGCGCGAGAGCGACCGGCAGGCACTGCTGCGGGCCACGGCGAAGGTGGAGACGGCGGCCGGTGAGGCGGCCGGCGCCAGCGCCCGGCTCTCGGTGACCTTCGAGTCGGAGGGCGGGGTCTTCGCCGACGTCGACCGGGCGATCTCCGAGCGCCGCCGGCTGTGGATCCGCTACTACTCGCCCGCGCGCGACGAGATCACCGAGCGGGAGATCGACCCCATCCGCCTGGTCAGCGTCGGCCACACCTACGTGGAGGCCTGGTGCCGCCGCTCCGAGGCGCGCCGCACCTTCCGGCTGGACCGGGTCGCCGAGATCAGGATCCTGGACGAGCCGTCCGCGCCGCCCGAGATGGAACTGCGGGACCTGTCCGAGGCCCTGGTGCAGCCCGCCGCCGAGGACCCGGAGGTGGTCATCGAGGTCGGCCCCGGCGGCCGCTGGGTGGCCGAGTACTACCCGCACGACAGCGCCGATGAGCTTCCCGACGGCGGGCTGCGTATCACTCTGCGCACCCCCGATCCGGCCTCGCTGAGACGGCTGGCCCTGCGCCTGGGCCGCGACGGCCGGATCGTCTCGCCGCCCGAGCTGGCCGACAGCGCCCGCCGGGCGGCCCGCGAGGCACTGGCGGCGTACGACACGGACAGCCCGCCGGTGCGCGGCGGCGGTGCCGACCGGCGTGACGACAGGCAGGAGCTGAAGCGTTGAGCGAGCCTCCGGTGACCGGTGCGGCCCGAGCCACGAGGGAAGCGGAGGAGGCCGGCGCCCAGATGACCGTGGCGTCCGCGTTCGCCGGCATGACGAGAGCGGTGCCGGTGGTGTTCCGGGCCGGCTGCCCGGACTGCCGGGGCCGCTTCGAACTCGCCGCGAGCGCCCTGCGCCTGGCCATAGGCGCCACCAGCCGGACCACGTTCTACTCCTTCACCTGTCCCGGCTGCGGCGCCTCGGTGCGCAAGCCCGCGGGGGAGCGGATCGTGGAACTGCTCACCGGCGGCGGCGTCCGCACCCTGCGGCTGCACTCCACGGTGTAGGACCGTCTAAGGTCGAGGTCATGTTCTGGCCGATGTTCGCGGTAGCCGTGGGATTTGTGTCACTCGCCGTGCTGGGGGTGCTCGCCGTGCGGGTCTTCCTGGAGGCCCGGCGCCTCGGACAGCAGGTCGCCGACTCCGCGCGCCGCATCAACCGGGCCGCCGAGGACCTGGAGCGTGCGGCGGTGAGCGCGGCCCGCGCCGTGGACACGTTGTGAGTCCCGCACCCTTGTACGGTGTGCGCCGCTTCGCCCTGTCATGGCCCGGGTGCGGCCAGGTACGCTGCTGGTCGCGGCCCGGTGAGCGAGGCACGGTCCGCGGCAGAGAAATACGCAAGGGGATTGTTCCGCGTTCACTCCCGGGCGTTACGATCGCTGCCAGCACGATGGTCAGACTCGTGTCCGACCGGTCGGACACCCACCCGCCTCGGTGAGAAGGTGAAGAACTATGTTCCGCAACGGACTTGAGCCGTGGCACCTGCTGCTCCTCGTACTGGTGATCGTCCTCGTCTTCGGTTCCAAGAAGCTTCCCGACATGGCTCGCTCGCTCGGCAAGTCCGCGCGCATCCTCAAGAGCGAGGCGAAGGCCATGAAGGACGACGGCAAGCAGTCCGACGCCGGCACCGCCCAGTCCACCGAGGACCCCGCTCCGGCGCAGCGCACGATCCAGGCCGCCCCCGGTGACGTGACCAGCTCCCGGCCGGTCAACGAGCCCACGGACACGACCAAGCGCTGACGCGAGGACCGGGGGCGTCCGGTCCGCTGCACGAGATGAGGATGTGGGTTGCTCAAGTCCGCCCGCAAGAAGGAGAGGGATCCCGAGGGGCGGATGCCGCTCGCGGATCACTTGCGCGAGCTGCGCAACCGGCTCGCGAAGGGTGTCCTGGCGATCGTCGTCGTCACGGTCGTGGCGGCGTTCTTCTACAGGGACATCATCAACTTCGTCACCGAGCCGGTGCTCGACGAGATCGGTTGCCACCAGTCCTTCGGTGAGCTGGCCGCGGCCAAGAACGTCCACTGCGCGCACATCACCGTCAGCGGCCTGCTGGCGCCGTTCACCCTGGCGCTGAAGGTCGCCCTGATGGCCGGCGTCGTGTTCGCGTCGCCGATCTGGCTCTACCAGCTGTGGGCGTTCGTCGCGCCGGGCCTGCACCGCAACGAGAAGAAGTACGCCTACGCGTTCGTCGGTTTCGGCTTCCCTCTGTTCCTCGGCGGCGGCTACCTCGCGTTCAACGTGCTGCCGACCACCGCCAGGGTGATGATCGACCTGACGCCGTCCGGCGCCGAGAACCTGCTGCCGCTGGACGACCTGCTGGACCTGGTCACCCGCATGATCGTCGTCTTCGGCCTCGCCTTCGAGATGCCGTTGCTGCTGGTCATGCTCAACCTCACCGGTGTCCTGTCCGGCCGGCGCATGCTGGGCTGGTGGCGGGGCATGGTCGTCGGCATCACCGCCTTCGCGGCCGTGGCCACGCCCAGCCCCGACCCGATGACGATGCTGGCGCTGGCGGCGCCGATCTGGGGGCTCTACTTCATCGCCGTGGCGATCGCGCTGATCAACGACTCGCGGCGGGCCCGCCGCGAGGCCGCGGGACCCGGCGACGACGAGGCGTCCGAGCTGGATCTCACCCCCGAGGACATCGGCGAGGTCGAGCCCGTCCCGGCAGCCCGTGCGCTGCCCGAGCAGACGAGCACGGAGCGGGTCAACGGCTACGACGACGTGACCTGACCCCTCCGCCGCGACACCGCCGGTGCCCCCGTCCCCCAGGGACCGGGGGCACCGGCCGTCGCGTGCCCGGTGCGGGGATCCGGTGCAGCTCAGCGCACGATCGGGATAATGATCGTCCTGTTGTCGGCGGAGCCCGGTACGCTCGAAAGCACGATGACAGAGGACCTCTCACCGGCCGAGCGGTACGCGGCAGCCCGCACGCGGGCAGCCGAGCAGGCCACCGCGCTCGCGTCCTTCCGCGAGATGTACGACTTCGGCCTCGACCCCTTCCAGATCGAGGCCTGCCAGGCGCTCGAGGCGGGGAAGGGCGTGCTGGTGGCCGCCCCCACCGGCTCCGGCAAGACGATCGTGGGCGAGTTCGCCGTCCACCTCGCCCTGCGGCAGGGCAAGAAGTGCTTCTACACGACACCCATCAAGGCGCTGTCCAACCAGAAGTACGCCGACCTGTGCCGTCGCTACGGCGCGGCGAAGGTCGGACTGCTCACCGGCGACAACAGCGTGAACCCGGACGCCCCGGTGGTCGTGATGACCACCGAGGTGCTGCGCAACATGCTGTACGCGGGCTCGCAGACCCTCCTCGGCCTCGGCTACGTGGTCATGGACGAGGTGCACTACCTCTCCGACCGCTTCCGCGGCGCCGTCTGGGAGGAAGTGATCATCCACCTGCCCGAGTCGGTGACCCTGGTGTCGCTGTCGGCGACCGTGTCCAACGCCGAGGAGTTCGGCGACTGGCTGGACACCGTCCGCGGCGACACCGAGGTGATCGTCTCCGAGCACCGGCCCGTGCCGCTGTTCCAGCACGTGCTCGCCGGGCGCCGTACGTACGACCTGTTCGAGGAGGGCGAGGGCCACAAGAAGGCCGTCAACCCAGACCTCGTCCGCCTCGCCCGCATGGAGGCGAGCCGGCCCTCGTACCAGGACCGGCGGCGCGGGCGCGCGATGCGCGAGGCCGACCGGGAGCGGGAGCGCAGACAGCGCTCCCGCGTGTGGACGCCCAGCCGGCCCGAGGTCATCGAGCGCCTCGACTCCGAGGGCCTGCTGCCCGCCATCACCTTCATCTTCAGCCGGGCGGGCTGCGAGGCCGCCGTCCAGCAGTGCCTGTACGCGGGCCTGAGGCTCAACGACGACGAGGCCCGGGAGCAGGTCAGGGCCCTCGTCGAGGAGCGCACCGCCGCCATCCCTCCGGAGGACCTGCACGTCCTCGGGTACTACGAGTGGCTGGAGGGCCTGGAGCGCGGTATCGCCGCGCACCACGCGGGCATGCTCCCGACCTTCAAGGAGGTCGTGGAGGAGCTGTTCGTGCGCGGCCTGGTCAAGGCCGTGTTCGCGACCGAGACGCTCGCGCTCGGCATCAACATGCCCGCCCGCTCGGTGGTCCTGGAAAAACTCGTCAAGTGGAACGGCGAGCAGCACGCCGACATCACCCCCGGCGAGTACACCCAGCTCACCGGCCGGGCCGGACGCCGTGGCATCGATGTCGAGGGCCACGCGGTCGTGCTGTGGCAGCGCGGCATGAGCCCCGAGCACCTCGCGGGCCTGGCCGGCACGCGCACGTACCCGCTGCGCTCCAGCTTCAAGCCGTCGTACAACATGGCGGTCAACCTGGTCGAGCAGTTCGGCCGGCACCGCTCGCGCGAGCTGCTGGAGACCTCCTTCGCGCAGTTCCAGGCCGACAAGTCGGTCGTCGGCATCTCCCGCCAGGTGCAGCGCAACGAGGAGGGCCTGGACGGCTACAAGGCCTCCATGACCTGCCACCTCGGCGACTTCGAGGAGTACGCGCGGCTGCGCCGGGAGCTGAAGGACCGGGAGACCGAACTGGCCCGGCAGGGCGCCCACCAGCGGCGCGCCGAGGCAGCCGTCGCGCTGGAGAAGCTCAAGCCGGGTGACGTCATCCACGTGCCCACCGGCAAGTACGCCGGCCTCGCGCTGGTGCTCGACCCGGGCCTGCCCGCCGGGCGTTCCGACGGCCACCGCGGCTACGACCACCACGACGGGCCGCGCCCGCTGGTGCTGACGGCCGAACGCCAGGTCAAACGGCTGGCGTCGATGGACTTCCCGGTGCCGGTGGAGGCGCTGGACCGGATGCGGATCCCGAAGTCCTTCAACCCGCGCTCCCCGCAGTCGCGCCGGGACCTCGCCTCGGCGCTGCGCACCAAGGCCGGGCACATCCCGCCGGAGCGGGCCCGCAAGAAGCGGTCGCAGGCCGCCGACGACCGGGAGATCGCCCGGCTGCGCACGGCGATCCGCGCCCACCCCTGCCACGGCTGCGACGACCGTGAGGACCACGCCCGCTGGGCGGAGCGCTACCACCGCCTGCTGCGCGACACCTCGCAGCTCGAGCGCCGGATCGAGGGCCGCACGAACACCATCGCGCGGACCTTCGACCGGATCGTGGCTCTGCTCACCGAACTGGACTACCTGCGCGGCGACGAGGTCACCGAGCACGGCAGGCGGCTCGCGCGCCTCTACGGCGAACTGGACCTGCTGGCCAGTGAATGCCTGCGCGAGGGCGTCTGGGAGGACCTCGCCCCGGCCGAACTCGCCGCCTGCGTCTCGGCGCTGGTGTACGAGGCCCGGGTCGGCGACGACGCGATGGCGCCCAAACTGCCCTCGGGCAAGGCCAAGGCCGCCCTCGGCGAGATGGTCCGCATCTGGGGCCGGCTGGACGCGGTCGAGGAGGAGTTCCGGATCAGCCAGACCGAGGGCGTCGGCCAGCGCGAACCGGACCTCGGCTTCGCCTGGGCCGCCTACATGTGGGCCTCCGGCAAGGGCCTCGACGAGGTGCTGCGCGAGGCGGAGATGCCGGCGGGCGACTTCGTGCGCTGGTGCAAGCAGGTGATCGACGTCCTCGGGCAGATCTCCGCCGCGGCGCCCGCGCAGGGCTCGACCGTGGCGAAGGCCGCGCGCAAGGCCGTGGACCAGTTGCTGCGGGGCGTGGTGGCCTACTCGTCGGTGGGCTGAGCCCCGCCGCGGGGGGGCGGCCCCCCCCCCCCCCCGCGCGGCCCCCCCCCCCCCCCCCCCCCCCCGCCCCCCGGGGGGGGGCGGGGGGGCGGGGGGGCGCCCCCCCGGGCAGGGGCCCCCGAGGGAGTGACCCTCCCCCAGCC
>NZ_JBHTVE010000022.1:106926-113110 GCF_042793175.1 Streptomyces sp. NPDC056580
GGGGGGGCGGGCCCCGGCCGGGCGGCGCCCCCCGCCCCCCGGGGGGGGCCGCCCGCCCCCGACCCCACTCCACTCATCACGGTGAGTGGTTTTCGCATGCCTGTGCGCCGTCACCCAATGTATTCGAACAAATGCGCAGCGTGGAAATGGAGTCGAGCGTACTCCTGTTGCACGGGTGAATTCAGGTGCTTGCCGAATATGACACGGCGATGATCCGGTCGGACTAAGCTCGCCTGCGGCGCACCGAGTTGAGTAAATTCGCGCGCTTGTTCCCAAAAGCCCCGAAGATACCGGCAGTTCCGTGAATCTTCCCCGCGCAAGCTCCCCCGACACCCAGCCGTCCCGTCTCGGAAGGCAACCATGGTGAGTGTCCGAAAGCCTCCCGGCGGCCGTGAACTTCCCCTCGCACGCGTGCTGTTGCCGCCCGCCACCGTGATGACGGCGGTCACCGGGGCGGCGGCCGCCCTCGTCCCGGCCGACGCCCGGATCGCCGTCGCCGGATGCGGGGCCGTGGCCCTGCTGATGATGCTCGCCCTGGCCTCGGAGATCGTCCGCCGTGCCCGCCGGCTCGGCGAGACACAGGCCGAGCACGCCCGTCACACCGCGTATCTGGAACACCGCATCGCCGGCCATGACGCGGAGATCGTCCGGCTCGGCACCGACGTCCTGCCCACCGCGCTGCTCCACCTGCGTGCCGGAGACCCGCCGCGGGAGGTCATGCGCAAGGTCGTCGACGCCGACCCCGAACTGCGCCACCTGCCCGAGTCGCAGCGCACGCTGCTGCGGACGGCGCTGCGCGGCGCCGACCGCGAGATCTCGATGCGCGACGCCACCGAGCGCTCCTTCGTCAGCATCGCCCGCCGCGTCCAGGCCATCGTCCACCAGCAGGCGGGCGAACTGCGCGAGATGGAGGAGGACCACGGCCGCAACCCCGAGGTCTTCGACGACCTGCTGCGCATCGACCACGGCACCGCCCTGATCGGCCGCCTCGCCGACTCCATCTCCGTCCTCGGCGGCGGCCGCCCGGGCCGCCAGTGGCCCCTGCCCGTGTCGCTGTACAGCGTCCTGCGCGGCGCGATGTCCCGGATCCTGGAGTACCGGCGCATCAACCTGAGCTCCATCGTCAACATCAACATCAAGGGCACCGCCGTGGAGCCCATCATCCACGCCGCCGCCGAGCTGCTGGACAACGCCACCCGCTACTCGCCGCCGTCGACCAAGGTGCACGTCACCGCCGTCGAGGTCCAGGCCGGCCTCGCCATCGAGATCGAGGACGCGGGCGTCAGCCTCAGCGAGGAGTCCCGGGCCCGCATCGAGAAGGCGATCGCCGACGCGATGGCGGCCGACGACGCCCACAACCTGGGCGACAGCCCGCGCCTCGGCCTCGCCGTCGTCGGCCGGCTCTGCAAGGCGTTCGACATGCGGGTCTCGCTGCGCGCGTCCGCCTACGGCGGCGTCCGCGCCATCCTCGTCGTGCCGCGGGTGATGACCACCACCGAGCCCGGCGTCGGCGCCGCCCACGGCATCGGGGCCACCGCGGTGCCCATGCCCGAACTCGGCGCGGTGGAGGGTCCCAAGCGCCCGCCCAAGAAGCGCCGCCCCACCAGCCCCCGCATCCCCGCCGGGGTCTCCATGGAGGACGACGTCCCCGAGGTCACCGAGTGGACGGCGGGCGGCCTGCCGCAGCGCCGCAGCCGGGTGAAGACCCCGCTCAGCGTGCGCTACGCCGAACAGGCCGCCGTCGAGCGCGCCGAGCGCGAGGGCACCCCCACCGTCTGGTCCCGCCCGGCGCCCGGACCCGAACCCGAGCCCGAGATCGACCCCGAGCGCCAGAAGCTGAAGGACCGGCCCCCCGGCATGTGGGTCGACGCCTTCTGGGACGGACTGAAGAAGGGCATGCCCGAAGGCGCCACCGCGGCCGAGCTGACCGACTTCACCCGCAACCCGACCGCTTACCTGCACCTGATCGACGATTCGGCAGGCCCCACCGAGGCCGACGACGAGGGGAATCCCACGTGATCCAGCAGCGAGGCAACATCGACTGGATGCTCAAGCAGCTCAACGACGGCGTCCCGGGCATCCAGATGATCGTGGTCCTCTCCGCCGACGGACTGCGCATCGCCCGCCACGGCGGCGACCCCGACGCCGCCGACCGGGTGGCCGCGGCCTGCGCGGGACTGCAGAGCCTGGCCGGCGCCATCACCCAGGAGATCGTGGGCAGCGGCGACATGAAGCTCGTCGTCATCGAGATCGACGGCGGCTACTTCTACCTCATGAACGCCGGCGCCAACGCCTTCCTCGCGGTGCTCGCCGACGTGACCTGCGAACCGGGCCGGATGAGCGGCATGATGCGCGACCTCGTCGTCCGGATCGGCACCCATCTGACGAGCCCGCCCCGGCGCAACGGGCAGACCGTATGACCCCGCCGCGCCGCAGACGCCGCCGGCCACCGCGGCTGCCGTCACCCCCGCCCCCGCAACCCGCGCCGGCCGCCGCTTCGGAGGACGGCCCCGAGCGGCCCGGCAACCCCGAGCGGCTGTACACCATCGCCGGCTCCGCCGACGGCGCCCGGGCCGAACTCGACCTGGTGACGCTGATCGTGGCGCACTCGGCGCCGACACCGTCCGCCTCCCCCGAGCAGGCGGCGGTGCTCCGGCTGTGCACCGCGCCGCTGTCCGTGGCCGAACTCTCGGCCTACCTCAGTCTGCCGTTCAGCGCGACGACCGTCCTGCTCACCGAGCTGATCACGGCCGAACTGGTGCAGGTGCGCGCCCCGATCGTCCGCCAGGCGCTTCCCGACCGTTCACTCCTCGAAGCGGTGATGCATGGACTTCAACGGCTCTGACACCATCCCCGGCCCACGCACCGAGGACCACCTGCCGCGGACGGCCCAGGCCGCGGTGAAGATCGTGATCGTGGGCGGCTTCGGTGTCGGCAAGACCACGATGGTCGGCTCGGTCAGCGACATCAGGCCGCTGACCACCGAGGAGACCATGACCCAGGCCGGCATCGGGGTCGACGACGACTACGGCTCCGAGACCAAGACGGCCACCACCGTGGCGATGGACTTCGGCCGCATCGGCATCACCGACAAGCTGGTGCTGTACCTCTTCGGCACCCCCGGCCAGGAGCGCTTCTGGTTCCTGTGGAACGGCCTCTTCGAAGGCGCGCTCGGCGCGGTCGTGCTGGTCGACACCCGGCGCCTCGAAGTGAGCTTCGACGTCATGGGACGGCTGGAGGAACGCGGCGTGCCCTTCGTCGTCGCCGTCAACACCTTCCCGGACGCGCCCCGTCACCCGGTCGAGGAACTGCGCACCGCGCTCGACCTGGCACCGGACATCCCGATCATCGACTGCGACGTGCGCCGCCGCGCGTCCAGCAAGGACGTGCTGATGACCCTGATGCGCTTCCTGCACTCCCTGGCCCTGTCCGGCGCCCTGCGCTGACCCGTGTCCCACCGACCCGTCCGTTCCGGAGCTGCACCGTGACGTCTGAACCCCAGTCCCTGACCGGCACCGACCCCACCCCCGGCCCACCGCCCGGCTGCCCGGCGCACGGCCTCGGTCCCGGCGAGGCGCACCGGCTCCACGGCCCCGACGCCGAGGACCTGGGCGACCTCTACGAACACCTGCGCGAGCGGCACGGCGCCGTGGCGCCCGTCCTGCTCCACGACGACGTACCGATGTGGGTGGTCCTCGGCCACGCCGAGAACCTGCAACTGGTGCGCAGCCCCTCCCAGTACACCCGCGACAGCCGGATCTGGTCGCCGCTGCTCCAGGGGCAGGTCAAGCCCGACCACCCGCTGATGCCGCACATCGCCTGGCAGCCCATCTGCTCGCACGCCGAGGGCGACGAGCACCAGCGGCTGCGCGCGGCGGTCACCGGCGCCATGGCGCCCATCGACCACCGCGGACTGCGGCGCCACATCGGCCGCTACACCCAGGACCTGGTCAACGACTTCTGCGAGCGCGGCCGGGCCGACCTGGTCTCCCAGTTCGCGGAGCACCTGCCGATGGCCGTCATGTGCGAGATCCTCGGCATGCCCGAGGAGTACGACGACCGGATGGTGCAGGCCGCCCGCGACGCGCTCAAGGGCACCGAGACCGCCATCCAGAGCCACGCCCACGTCATGGAGGCGCTCGGCCGGCTCACCGCCCGCCGCCGGGCCCGCCCCGAGGACGACTTCGCCAGCCACCTCATCGGCCACCCGGCGGAGCTGACCGACGACGAGGTCCGCGAACACCTGCGGCTCGTGCTGTTCGCGGCCTACGAGGCGACCGTCAACCTCCTAGCCAACGCGCTGCGCATGGTGCTGACCGAGCCGGGCTTCCGCGCCCGGCTCAACGGCGGCCAGATGACCGTGCCGGAGGCCATCGAGCAGTCGCTGTGGGACGAGCCGCCGTTCAGCACCGTCCTCGGCTACTTCGCCAAGCAGGACACGGAGCTGGGCGGGCAGCGCATCCGCCGGGGCGACGGGCTGCTCTTCGCGCCCGCCCCGGGCAACGTCGACCCCCGGGTGCGGCCCGACCTCTCCGCCGGCATGCGGGGCAACCGGTCCCACCTGGCGTTCGGCGGCGGCCCGCACGAGTGCCCCGGCCAGGACATCGGCCGGGCCATCGCCGACGTCGGTGTGGACGCCCTGCTGATGCGGCTGCCCGACGTCCAGCTCGACTGCGCGGAGGAGGACTTGCGCTGGCGGTCCTCCATCGCCTCCCGGCACCTGGTGTCGCTGCCGGTGCGTTTCGAGCCGAAGGCCCAGCAGGACGCGAGCCTGCCGCCCAGGCCCTCGGTCGTCCCACCGCAGCGCTCCGCCGGCCCCTCCGCCACCCCGCCCCCCGCCGCGGCCCCCACCGCGGGCCCCCTGCCCCCGGCCACCACCACCGCTCCGGCCCCCACGACACCGCGACCGCCTCACCGCGCGAGCATCTGGCAGCGGCTGCTGCGCTGGTGGCGGGGGGAGTGAGCGGCGTCCGCGACGGGGAGTGACGACGCGGGGCGGCGGCCGGTTCGTCGGCCGCGACGGCGACGACGGCCTGACTGGTCTGCCTCGGCGGGGCGGGCCGGTCGCGTCGCCGGGCACGGCCGGGCGGGCCGGAGCGCGTGGAGGCCGGCCGCGGCGGGTTCGCTACGGCTGCCGGGCGGTCCAGTCGGCCGGGCAGGACCAGGCCCGCAGGGTTCGCCGGCTGGTGAAGGCGTGCCGGGCTCCGGTGACGGGATCGGTGAACTCCAGCCTCTGGGCCAGCAGTTGGAGGGGGCGCCGGAAGTCGCCGGGCGGTACCGGGCCGGTGGCCTCCGGGTACAGCGGGTCGCCCAGGATGGGCACGCCCAGCGCGTTCAGGTGCACCCGGAGCTGATGGGTCTGCCCGGTCTCCGGGAGGAGCCGGTACCGGCCCAGACCGCCCCGGTGCTCGGCCAGCTCCACCCGGGTCACCGCGTTCGGCTCGCCCGCGGTCTCCCGCGCGGCCTGCACCCCGCGCTCCTTCACGATCCGGCTGCGCACGGTGCGGGGCAGGACGAGCGCCGGATCGTACGGCGCGACGGCCTCGTACTCCTTGCGCACCCGCCGGTCCCGGAACAGCGTCTGGTAGGCGCCGCGCTCCTCGGGCCGCACCGTGAACAGCACCAGACCGGCGGTGAGCCGGTCCAGCCGGTGCGCCGCGGTCAGCGCCGGGATTCCCAGCTCGTCGCGGAGCCGGGCCAGCGCGGTCTGGGCGACGTGCGAGCCGCGCGGGGTCGTCGCGAGGAAATGCGGCTTGTCGGCCACGACGATGTGCTCGTCCCGGTGCACCAGCTCCAGCGGGAAGGGCACCGGCGTCTCGGCGGGCAGCTCGCGGTGGAACCACACGAACATGCCCGGCCGGTAGGGCGCGTCCGGTGCGACCGCCCGCCCGTCCGCGCCGACGAACAGCCCCGCGTCGAACATCGCCTCGACCGTGCCGGGCCCGGCGCCCGTCAGCCGTGCCACGAGATGCTCGCGCACCGTGGGCCAGGTCCCGTCGAACGGCAGCCGCACCCGCACCGGGTCGACACCGTGGCGCTGGGGGAGCGGGGCGGGCGGGGGCGGGGTGCGGCGTCTCACGAGGGCAAGGGTACGAGCGCGACGGCGGGGCGGGCCGGGCGGCGCCCGCCCGCCGGGGAGCCGGAGCCGGGGCCGGCGGCCGGCCGGCGCCGCCGGGGCGGGCCC
>NZ_JBHTVE010000023.1:0-94747 GCF_042793175.1 Streptomyces sp. NPDC056580
GCGCAACCTTCCCCTGCACGACACCGCCCAGAACCGCATCTGGCTGGAGATCGTCCAGATCGCTCTCGACCTGCTGGCCTGGATGCCCATGCTCGCCCTGACCGGCCAGGCAAGGCTCTGGGAACCACGCCGCCTGCGGTTCCGTCTGTTCTCCGCGGCCGGCCAGCTCGTCACCACCGGCCGACGCCGCATCCTCCGCCTTGCCCGCCACTGGCCCTGGACCCAGGAGATCACAGGCGCCCTCGAACGGCTCACCCTCCTGCCGAACCCCGGCTGACCAGCGGATTCACCTGTCCCTACGAAAAGAGGGCCCAGCCCGGAGCAGTGGAACCCGGCGCCCACCCGACGCGACACTCGGGCCGTCAGCATGCCCACCATCCGCCACAGAAAGCGAAACGGTCCACCGACTCCGTCGGCGGACCGTCATGCAAGATCGAGGTTAGGTTGATGCAGCTCAGCACTGACGTACTTGACCTTATCCATCGCAACAGGTGTGGTGCTATCGCTGGATCGGCTAAAAGGTCGTCCGACCGCACCCTGCTTGGGCAGGGCGTACGACCTCCGCGCCGACCAACTCCTCTCTCCCTGGCCAGCCTGAAGACCGGCCGCGCTGCCGCCGTGGCCGCCGGGCTGACGCAGGCGATCGCCGACCGCGAACATGTCAGCCGGGCCACCGCCCGCCTCGCCCTAGCAAAGGGTTGCCATGGGCAAGCCTGGCGGCCACCCGGCGGAAACCGACATCTCGCTCACCACGATTCGAAAAATGATCAAGAGATCGCGGAGTGACTCACTCTTCATCCGCCGTACGTGGCCCTCATGTCACCTGCTGCCGAGAATACTGTCGGTTTCAACGAACTATCGGTAATGGCGTGGTTCAGGAGCGCTTACGATGCCGTTGTCGCAGTTCTTCGAGCCTTGCGCGGGCTGCGTCATCTCGCCTCGTCGGCGGGGTTGCATGTGCCGGACGAGGTACTTTGGGTGGCGTGGGCAGGCTCAGAGACGACGCTACGAGCGTGAAAATTTCTTCCAGATCAGCGGCGGCACGGTAGGCAAGACCACCCTTGTTCAACCCTCGAAAGCGCGAGTCGCTCCTGCGGAACGAGGCCCAAGCCCGTCCCTTTCGGGTGGCGACGCGACTGCGCTCCGCCTTCGAAGTGTATTCGATCTCGATGTCCAGGTCGCGTTGCTCGGCGCGTGACCACCAGGTACGCCACTGGGGGTCGTGGTGGACCATATCGACTACAGAGCAGGCTGCATCGAAATACGCCGCAGGAATGTCGTTGTCGCCGTGCAGAGCGAGGCTGAGCCAGGGAGCATCCCCTGTCGCAATGGCCATCGACTCTTCGGCTTCGTGCGTACAGAATCCAGGCAGTGGGCCCAGCCACGGTTCTCCGGTGGTGATCTCATAGGCTGCGGAGACAGCCTCGGCAAGGCTATCTGACTCGCTAAAGTCCCAGGCGCAGTCAGCCACCCGTTCCGGATTCTTCCGGATGTGCTGGAACCGTGAACTGCCCGCTGCTACAACCGCGAAGTGGAGATTGATGAGGGCGTCACCAACCAGCGGCGGGATCGACGCATCTGATGGATCATTCACATCTCGGACCGGAATTCCCGTGAGGGGATCACTTGCAAGATGCTGCAGATTTTCCGTCAGCATGTCGGCGAATTCTTCAACTCGAATCTTTCCCTGCCGTGCCAGGGCCTCCGTCAGTGCGGGAGTGGTTCGCTGGTTTGCCACGCCTCCGAGTAGGTCGATGAGGGACCAGAACTCTTCTTCTGTCATGGATTAGCCTCCTTTCCATCGACGAGTGCAGCGGGTGGGGCACCTTGGCGGCACCCCACCCGCCTATCGTTCATTCAGCCCTGTGCGCGCGGCACCTTACACGCAGACCCTCTTCGCCTGTCCTGGTGGGCAGTGACGATGCCTGGCCACGTACTTGAGAATCATGGCCGTTTCCCAGCTACGGGCGTTGAGCCATCCCGTCGTACGCCTCATCACGGTCCACCTACATCCAGTTGTGCCGTAGTACCTGTTGCAGGCGCTGATCTGACTTTGGGGCCTGCTCGTACCGACGCGAGATATCCCGTATTTCCAGATCTTGCCCTTGTGGTGGATCATGTAGCCGATGTACTTGGTGTTCTTGTACTTCTTGGCCGATTTGGAGTTCTTGTCCGGGATGGCGACGTTCGGACCGGGCAGGCTGATCGAACACCCGATTTGCCCGCAGATCCAGCTCGTCGCCAGAAGGATGATGTAGGCGACCAGGATTGCGGTTCCGACGCCGAGAAGGTACGGGACGGCCAGGGGAATGGCATAGCGGCCGTCCGCGTCCATGTAGTTGACCGGGTCAGTGGGATAACCGTAGGCGTTGGCGTTTCCCCCCACCACGGGGTCGGGAGAGAGGAAGAGCCCGGTTGCCGGGTTGTACACCCGGACTCCCGTGACCAGTAGACCGCCGAGGGCGTCGTTGGAGACGCCCTGGCCTCCGAGCCAGCTGTAGCGGGCTTGGGTCTGGCCGACCTTGGAGTTTCCGTACTCGTCGGCGTCCAGGGCGGTCGGTGCGACGCTGGTATCCAGAGGGAGCAGGAGGCCGACGTCTCCATGGATGTTGGTGAGCTGCAAGACTGTCCCGCCGGTCTTGCCGGTAGTGGCCGCCAAGTTGCCGTCGAGGCCGTTCACGTTGCGCGTCAGTGCGCCCGTGGCGATGTCCTCGGTGATCCAGCGGGGGCTACCGCCGTCGCTGTCGTAGTGGTTGATCTTGGATGCGGTCTGGGTCCAGGTGGAGCCGCTGCCGGTCTCGGTCTTCCACGAGCGGAAGCGCAGGCTGGCGTCGAGCTGCCAGGTCTGACGCTTTCCATTGTCGGTCTGCTGGTAGGCGAGGTCATTGGCGTAGTACGCAACCGTGCCACTGCCGGGGGTTGCGATGGCGCGGCCGAAGGCGTCGTAGGCATAGCCGGTGTCGACGATGCGGTCGGCACTGTCGTAGGTGTGGTTGGTGGCGGTACCGCCGACGGTGGGGCAGTCCAGGCCGGGGGCGCCGGCTGCGGTGGTCAGGGACTTGCGGTTGTTGCGGTTGTCGAAGGCGTACGTCCGCTTGGTGCAGACGGTGCTGGTCGTGTCGTCGACAGTTGTGAGGCGACCGACCTTGTCGTAGGCATAGGCCTGATTGGACCAGCCTGCGTGGGTGATGACCTGCCCGAGAATGGATCGGGTCACGGTGTCGGTCATGACGCTGACGCCGTCGCTGTCGCGAGTGTATGTGCGCTGGACAACTGCCCCCGTGGTGTCTTCGGTGTGCTGCAGGGTGTAGCCGCCGGGCAGCTTCTGAGAAATCACGGACCCGTCGGCGTCGTAGGTGGCCTGGAAGGCACCGGCGACGGAGTCGGTTGCCTTCGTGGCGAGGCCACGCGGCTCGATCGAGTGGTCGTAGGTGTACGTGACGGTCGAGGGCGAGTTGTCCGATGTCTTGGCCGGGCGGTCGAGCAGGTCGTACTCGGTGGTGGTGACACCACCGTCGGCGTCGGTGTACGAGATCTGGCGGCCGAGTTTGTCGTACGCCTTGCTGATGGTGCCACCGGTCGAGGAGGTCAGTTTCACGGGATGACCTGTCGCAGGGTCGTACTCCGTGGTGGATTCAGGGACGGCCTGCCCGATACCTCCAGTGATGGTCGTCTTGGTGGGGCGGCCAGCCGTGTCGTACTGGACTGTGGTGGTACGGGTGCTGCCGTTCGCTGTATCGCGTACCGCGGCCGATCGGCCCCACCAGTTGTACTCGGTGATGGTGGTCGGCACCTGGGACGGATTGCTGCCGCCGCCGGTAATGGCGCCGGCGGGTCCGGTGGAGCAGACCAAGTCAGCCCATTCTGGACGACCCTGGCAGGTGCCCGTGCCCGTGGCGGACCAGTAGGTGGTCACGCGGGTCGCGGCGTCCGTGCCAGTGGCTCCGGGCCGGAGCTGCTTGGTGACGCGCCCCTGAGCGTCGTACTCGGTCTTGGTGGTGATCGCCAGGCCACCGGGATCCTGCACGTTCTGTGTGGCCAGACCCCTTGCCCAGTCATAGGAGACCAGGGACGTCTTGGTCTCGCCGTGCACCGTGGGGTGCTCCCGGACCTGCGCTCCTACGGTGCTTTTGGTGAGCTGGTCCCTGACCGTCGCCGTACCGTCCGTCGGCCGGCCCGTGTCGTACTCGTTGACGACCCAGCTGCGGGCGGTCACCGGAGTGCCCGCCGGAACCAAGGTGGTGGTCCCCGACTTCAGGTCGGTGGTCAGATCGATACGGCGAAGTGGTCCCAGTTTCTCCATCTCGCGTGTGCCGGTCTCGTTGTAGAGCGAGGTGGCGGCCAGAAGGTTCGCCCGTTCGCCAACGGACAGCGATCCGATGCCCAGATCCGCCTGCACGGCCCGGTCTGCGGCACCGAGGCCGAGGGCGACGGCACGGTTGCCGGCCGAGAGTTCGCGGACGGTGTTGCCGAAGCGGTCGTACTCGGTGGTGCTGATGTACCCGCCCGGCGCGGCCGTGTTGACCTCACGGCCGGAGACACCCATGTAGGTGATCGGAGCGCGCGCGTAGCCGACGGCGGTCAGGGCGCTTCCGTCGTGCGAGGCGGGCACCACGTCCGCGGGGAAGACGGCAGTCGCATCGGTCGGGGCATCCAACTGGCCCCATGTCTTCACGTCCGACGCGCCCATCTTGTAGGGGGCGTTCGTGCCGGTCAGCGGAACGTCGTAGACCACCGAAGTGGATGCGGTGCCGGACTGGACGTCCCTGGTGCCCTGCTGAAGGCCGGAGCGGGACACCTTGAGCAGCATGCCGTCACCCGCAGTGGCGGCGTTACCCGCCTTGCCATAGGTGAACGTCCACGGCAGCTCCCCGGCCGGGGTCAGGCCCGTGACCCGCCCGGACGCATCGTAGGCGTACTCAGTTTTCAGCGCCGGGCTGATCTGCGGGTTCCACACCTGACGCAGACGGCCGGCCGTGTCGTAGGCATACGTCTGCACGGCCTTGGCGGTGGCCGAGGCGGCGCCGGGCTCGGTGGACCACAGGCGGATCTCCTTCACCTGGCGGAGGAAGTCGCCGAACTCGGTGGCGGTGGCGGTGGTGGAGGTGGCGTAGACGAACTCCAGTGCGCGGCAGCCCTTGGTCGACGGCGTCGTGGTGCACGTTCCGGCGCTCGTGGCGGAGGTCGGGGCGATGATCCGCTTGGGGCGGGCCAGTTCCTTGCCATCCACCGTGATGGTCTCGGAGACCACCGTGGTGGTGGAGTGGGTCAGGCCGTCCATCAGCGTGGAGGACACCTGCCAGGTCGCGGAGGCCGCGTCCGGCTTGGTGAATACGGTGACCGTGCCGTCGGTGTCCGAGAGCGTGAACGAACCGGTCACGCTGCCGGTGAGACTGAGGGACTCAGAGCCGGTCTCGGGAACCCAGCCGGTCTTGGTGGCGTTCGCAGTGAAGTGTGTCTCCGTACCCTCGACGTCGACGAGGGCGACGGCTGTGTCGGAGATCTGGCGGATGTGAGAGTAGTCCGACTCTGTCGCCTCGGCTACAGCGCCGGAGACCCACTCCTTGCCGAAGATCGCCGCCTGACCGTCCTGCTGGGCTCCCTTGTCCGGCGTCCGCGACGAGGCCGTGCGGGACATCGACAGGCCGAAGGCGGATGCGTCCTCGGCGGACAGCGTGTAGTCGCCGGTGAGGAGGTTCAACTCGCCTGGGCCCACCTCTTCGGCCGCTGCGCCGGTCGCGGTGCGGTCCACGATCACATCGATGGACCGGGTGCTACCCGAGGCGGAGTTCGGGCCGGTGAAGTCGGCCTTTATCTCGACCGCTCCGTCCGGGTTCACGGTGCCGGCGGCATTCCAGACCAGGGGGTCGTTCTTCCCGTTCACCAGCGGCACCGGCCAGGCAGTCAGCGGCGTTCCGCCGGCTGTGACGTCTCCTGTGGGGATCTTCGCCCAGGGGTCCGCCTCGGAGCGGCGCCAGGAGAACGACACCTCGTTGTACTTGCTGCCGTCGGCCTCCGCGACCAGCGGGAGTCGGCGGGCGGTGCGCTCGCCGTCACCGGGCTGGGCGAAGCCGCCGGGGCCAGCCTGGAAGGTGTACTCGATCGCCTCGGACTTGTTGTCGGCCTTGTCGACCTGCCGCACCTGGAGGATGTGGGTGCCGTCCTCGGGCGGGGCGATGCTGATGGCCTTTGCAGCAGTGGAGCCGCCGGTTGCGACCTTGGTCCAAGTCACGCCGTCCAGCGACCACTCCAGCCAGTTGTGGTCCGTACCGTTTGGGGTAACGGTGAACGTGCCCGCTTGGCCAACGCCCTTGACCCAGGCGTTCGACGGGTAGTCAGTCGACGTAATTCTGGTAGGGGCGGACGGCGCGGCGGTGTCGACCGTGAAGGTCTTCCATACCGACCATCCTGCATTGTAGTGCGTGCCGTCGTACGGTGAGGTGCGGAACTTGTACGTCTTGCCGTTGGTCAGCACGCCGGCAGGGACGGTCACCGAGGCGACCTGCCCGGAGGGCACGTACTTGGAGACGATGACGTCGCCGACTTGGGTGTCGGTGGCGTTGTCGTAGATCTGGAAGGTGCCGTTGACCTTGTCACCGTCGGCGTCGACGAAGGTGTCCCGCAACGTCGGGGTGGTGGTGTTCACCACGTAGGCGCCGCTGTAGGAGAAGTACGGAGGGCCGGCCTCCTGCTTGGTCCCGGTGCGCGGCCGGTAGTTGTAGTTCACCACCAGCTTCGGCGGGTTGGACGCGGCGTTGGCGGAGTTGACCCGCTTCCACTGCGCGATGATCGACTCGTCCGTGGCACGGATGCCCATGTGACCGCGGGTGGCCTTGGCGGAGGCCCACTCCTGTACCAGGGTCGTCACGTCGGCGTTGATCCAGCCGTCCGGCTGGGTGGGGCATCCGGCGTTGCCGCGCGTCTCCGTGGAGGTGGCCTTCTTCGCCGTCATCGTCGGACGGTTCGTCCACCGGCTTGAGGTGGACGCCGCGCCGGAGGCCCACACCTCCCACGGGTAGAGCTTGCAGTCGGTGTTGCCTGAGTGGAAGTTCCACAGCGACAGCTTCGCGTCCAGGACGAGGGCGTCCTGAATAGGCGTGGTGTTCCACGAGATGAACGACTGTGCCGTGCGCGGCGTGCCATCCGCGTTCTTCGTGCCCGGGTTGCCGAAGTCGAGTTCGGTGTCGGCGGACCAGTCCACCGTCTCGCCCTGCTGGACGTAGGTGTCGAAGACGTTGGACAGCGACGACGTGGACGGGTCCACAGTGACCGGGTACTGCGTGTCCGAGTCGGCAAGGAACTTCGCGTCCGGGGTGATGACAAGGTCGACGGTGGAGCCCTTTTGCACCACCTTCATACCGACCTTGGCCCGGTTCGTATGCTCGCCGGACCGCTTGTCGACGGTGGCGTCCCACATCACCGGTGCGGGCATCACGGCCCGCTTCTTGTTCTTCTTGTCGGTGAACGAGACGCTTCCGTTGGCCAGTTGCTTCACTTGCAGGCCCTTGGCCTTCAGAGGCAGCGTGTAAGTGTAGGCGTCCGACGTCGGGCGCTGCTTTATCTCGACGAACTGCTCGAAGCCGGTGCGCGTGGCCTCAACCACCACGTCCGCGCCAGGAACGGCGTTGACGTACTCCGCGCGCGTCCCGTCCAGCTTAGGCTTCGGCAACCCGCCCTTCCACTGAAGCGTGATCTGCTCGTCGCCCGCGCCGAGCGTCACCAAGTCAGTAGCCTTGGCCTCACGCATGGCCTTCAACGACTTTGCTGGCCTACCCGTCTTACCCGCGAGCCGCAGCCCTTCCGGGTGCGCGACTGGCTCAACTCCTGAGCCGGATTCGCGCAGTTCCACGTCCACATCGACCCACTTGCCGTCCCGCTGGAAGCGTATCGGGCCTGCAGTGAACTCGCCTGTGAGGCTGCCGTCCTTGTTCACCCACGTTGTCGACGTCTCGGTGCGCTCCGAGAGCGCTTCAACCCGCTTGCCGGACAGCCGTGCGGCGACTCGGGCAGAAGGTATGTCCGCTGCCTGGGTCGCTGTCGCCTTCTTCGACGCGTCCATGGTCTGGGTCGGCCCCGCTGCCCCCGAACTCGTCGCGTCGAGCAGCGTGATGGCCATGGCCAAGGCGACACTGCCCGCCGTCCAACGAACGGACCCCCCGCGCGATGGTCTCCCGCGCCGTCGTGGCCCGGGTCTGTGAACCGTCATGACTTTCCAACCTCTCACATTCTCATTGCCATCACCCATGTGATGGCAATGAGAATCTATGCATGAGGTAAAGATCAAAAACTATGACAAGATCACAGGAGACGGACGGCGGACACCTTGCAAGTTGAGTGATCTGGGTCACCCTGACATGCCACTGCCGCCAAAGAGGAGGTATCCACCGGTAGTTCATTGAGGCGTTTCAGTACCAGTCGTTCCGCACTGAGGGCAGCGGTGCCGCCTGACGACATCGATTCCGGCTACACCGGGACCTTCGGAAGATGTGGATGGTGGCGTACTGCCGCTCCGGGCTGGACGCCTACACCGCCGACGCACGGCTGGCCCTGCATTTCCAGATGCCCGGCGACGCCGTCGCCTTCGACCCGGGGCCAATCGGGTGCGTCTCGTCCCGGACGTGACCGGTGGGCCGGACCCTGGCGGTCCCGATGCGGCAGTCGTGGAGTTCACGGAGCGGGCGGTCGGCCGGATCATCAGGTGGACGGACACGTCGTGGGCGCGCGAGAGCAGCCGCGTCTGACGCGCCGACGGTGCCCAGGGAGGCACCTGGTATGTGAAGGTGCACCAAAACCAGCGTTTCCACGGCCGCGAGGTGCGGGGTCTGCGGACGTGGGCGTCGGCGCTGGGCGCGGCCGCGCCCCGGCTGGTGGCCGCCGACGAGGTACTGCGGGCCGTGTTGATCACCGCGGTGCCGGGCCGTCCGCTGCATGGCGTGGTCCTGGCGCCGGAGCGGGAGAAGGCGGTCTTCCGCCGGATCGGCGCGCTGGCCCGCCGCATCCATCAGTCCTGCCCTGCCCGTCCCGCTCCGGCCGGCAGCGGTCCGGCGATCGCCAAGGCGGACCGGCATCTGGCGGCGGCGCGGGCTCATCTCCAACCGGGCGACGAGGAGTTCGTTCGCGCCCTCGTCGCACAGGCCGAGCACCTGGAGCCGCTGGCGTGGGTGGAGACCCACGGTGACCTCCAGCTCCTTCATTAGGCAAGTCGACTGTCGGGTCCAAAGTTGTCGGAACTTTGCCATGCATCTTTGCTGTTGTGATGCCCGGTGACGACCCATCCCTCCACGTCCTCGAGGCCGATCACCCCAAAGTCTCCTGCCGAAGATCCGGCATGCGCCGGGCCGAACCTCGGGGAGGCGGTCCACGTCCTCCGCGAACAGCCCTCCGCGCGGGGCGGGCGCATCCAGTCGGGCAGTGCGGTCATGGCTTCGCCGGAGCGGTGCGCCGGGTCGGGAAGGCGGCGCGCGGCGGGGCTGTCCTACTCGGCTGGCAGACGGAGCATCGGTTCGAAGGCCGCGTCCTCCTCGCCCTCGACCGAAGGGAGGAAGCCGTCCGGGACGGTGCGGGCGGCCGTGGTGAGGAGGCGGGCCAAGACCTCGGGCTCGGTGGCCGGGGGCGCAGGGTAGCGAGGAGGCGGTCGCGGACCTCGGGGTGGTCCGGGTTGTCCTCAAGGTAGTCGGCGTTGAGCGCGGCGGGACGGAAGCCGGCCAGGGCGTCGTGCCAGGAGGGGAGGACGATGGCCAGGGTCAGGGCCTCGGCGAGGGACTCCGCGATGAGGGAAGCCTGGGCCTCGGAGTCGGTGTAGAGGACGGGGCGGACGCGGTCGGAGCCAGCCGGGCCGCAGAGGTAGTGGGTGCCTCCCGCGTTGCAGCCGGCCACGGGCTCCACCGGGAGACCGGCCGGCAGGGCGATCGACTCGATGGGGTCGGTCCGCGCGAGGTCGAACTCGCCGTCGCAGGCGAGGTAGGCCTCGACCTCGGGGTTGGCGGCGATCCGGCGGAGCAGGGCCTCGTCGGAGAGGGCGGCCGGGTTGAGGCCGCGGGCGGCTTCGGGGGTCAGGGGGTGGCCCGCGAGGACGTGGCGAACGGTGGCGAGGGGGACGGGCCGCCCGTAGTCCTCCTCGAAGTGCGCCTGGACGGCTTCGGGGGAGCGGTCGGTGAGGAGGTGGAAGAGGTGCCCGGAGCCGTCCGGGTCCGGGCTGCCCGAGGGGAACTCGATGCCCGAGCCGGTGCGCCAGGCGCTGCCGCCTGTCTCCCACCACAGGCAGGCGGTGACCCGCGGGGCGCCGAGGTCCTCGTCGACGAAGGCCGGGTCGTCCAGGAGCGGGCGCAGCGCGACGGGCACCTCGTCGATGACACCGGGCCAGACCTGTTCGTCGTCCGTGCCGTACGGGCTCATCTCCGACTCGTGGTCGAAGCCGCGGACGAGCACACCGGCCGGGGTGAAGAGGACGGAGAAGTCGTCCCCCGAGCCGTTGTCCATCAGGGCCGCCTCCGTCCCAGGCCCCCAGATGGTAGAGAAGGAGTAGCGGGAGAACCGCGGGTCGCGGCAGATCGCCTGGTCCAGCACGGCCAGCGCGCGCAGGTGCGCGCGGAGCTCGGCGGGGTCCGGGAGGAGGGCGGCGGTCGTGTGCACGGTGTCCATGGGCTCATGTAAGCAGCCGGCACTGACATCCAGGGCGGCGGTTCGGTCGCACCCGCTCTCTCACTCAGGGAACGAAAAGCCCAGCTCACGCAGGCGGGGCAAGCACACTGCGAGGCATTGCTCCACAGACGCGGCATCGGTTCGCACAAGGACGTCCTCGCGCAACGGCGCTCCACTGGCGACGAAGGTCCAAGGCCTGCCCCTCTCTGCCATTCGCTCAGCGTCGGCCTTGAACAGCACCGTTACGCCCTGTTCAGCCAGTGCTTCCATAATCGCGACGACGTCCACCGGCACTCTCCCCTCCCTAAGCGCTTCGAACGCGCCATCGGACGAACATACTCACTCCGGACCGGACCCTGGACACCGCCTGCATGCCCCAAAGTGACCGATCGGGGCGCTCTGAGCTGGAATATGCGACAACGCAACATGCGAGTTCACCGGTCAAGCCCGAGTACCCGCGAGGTCCCCGACGCCATGGCCCGACGCTGCCCCACCTGACCGCCCCGTGGTATGTGCCGAGCGGCCCTCCGTGCACGCAATCACTGCCGCCCTATTGGGCCACCTGGTGGGCGACCGTTGCGGACGCCGCGCGGCAGCTGCTTTGGGTCCGGCCGTCCCGGTCAACGGATGCCGGTGTAGGTGTGCCGAGGCATCTGTGCGTAGTGCTGCTCCTCGGCGGGGGGCGGCGCCAGGCGTGCCTCGTTGTGGGCTTGGGCTTCTTGCTGCTGCAGCCGGGGCTCTGCAGCTTGCCTCCTCCTGCGGCGTTCTTCATCGTGCTCGCGCAACTTGGCCTGCCGCCGGTACTCCTCGAGTCGTTCGTCTTTCATCAGCAAGTCCTTTCTTATGGGTCGCTGGTCACCGCACGCCGACGCGGGCATTCTGCTGAGCCTGCTGGGCGTTGTGCTGTGCCTCGTTCAAGCCGGCGGCCTTGGCCGGCGCGCTGTCGGGGGGTGCGGGATAGGCGGCGGCGTGGGCTTCCGCCAGGGCGGCGCGGGCTTCCGCTCCGGCCATCAGCGTCTGGCTCACTTCCAGAAGCCGGTTCTCCTGACCTGCGAACAGCTTTGCGAGGTCCTGGTCGCTCGGGGCATCCCCCTGGGGGGCGGGCCGGGCGGTCAGGTTGCCTGGATGGGGGCGCGTGGCGGAGCGGTCCCGGCGCGGCAGTTCCGGCGTCGTGGCCGGCTCGGCGGGTGCGGAGGGCGCGGGTGCGGTCGGTGTCTGCGCGTGCTCAGGTGGGGCGGGCACCGGGGCGCGAGCGGCGGCTCCTGGCTCCGGGACGGCTTCCGGCTGCACGGCCGGGACCGGGGCCTCGGGTGCCGAGGGCTCGGAAACAACCGCTGAACCCTTCTGCCTTTCGAGCAGGTTCGGCAGGCGTAGGTCGACCAGTTCCAGGCGGCTGGAGAGCTGGTTGCGGGAGGCGACGAGGATTTCGCGCGGCTGGAGCCCGTTGGGTGGCCCGACCACGTTGAGGGTCTGAAGCACGGCCAGGGCGCGCTCTGCCTGCGCATGGGTGAGGTGCAACTCTGGGGTCTCGCTCAGCGCGAGCGGCGAGGCAACCAGGTTGTCAGAGCGGTGGGTGACGAGACGCTCGGCCACGGAGCGGACGTGGTCGGCGGTGAGGTCCGCCTGCAAGGCCTCGGCAGTCAGCTCTGGCGGTCCCGCGAGCTCCAGTGCGAGGCGGTCCTTGACACTGTTGAGGTAGTGAGCGTCGCGGTGGAACGGGTTGTTCTCCACACGGCGTCGCAGGGCATCGATGAGGTCGAGTCGGGCTTCCACCGGGTGGTCGGTCTGCAGGCCAGCCACCATGTCGCTAGGCGGAAAGGTGGGCCGAGTGCCCCATCCTGGGTCACCGTCCGCTCCGGCAGCAGCGATCTCGTGCTGGGCGAGGAGGAAGCGAATCTGCAGGTCTGTGCGTTCCTGACGAGTGATGTGCTTCGCGCGCAGCTCTCGGCCGACGGTGCGTGACTCCTCGAAGAGCGCATCCATGTACCGCTCAGGAGGGTCGGTCTCGTAGTGGCCGAAGTCGCGAGACTCGTCCGCACTGAGAGTGCCGCGCATGCGTTCCAGGCGCTGCTCGGCGTAGTGGTAGATCATCGCGGCGATGTTGCGGCGCCCTGAGGCGCTCCGGTCCAGGTTGTCGTAGCGGCCCATGGCGGCCCGTGCCATCCCGGAGATCATCTCGAAGCCGCGGAGCTGGGCGGTCTCCACCATGCCGTGCAGGCGCACGTCCAGGGTGAGGCGGTGTCCGGCGCGGCGGGCGTGGCCGGCCAGCTCACTCAGGGCGGTCATCAGCTGCGAGGCCTCGTCCAGTGCGGGGTCGGCGGCCGCGCCGATGGACAGCGCGCCTTCCAGCTCCGCGTCGCCCGGGTCGCTCAAGGCCTTGCCGTCCATGGGCCCGGGGACGGGCACCGTCTTTTGGATCGCCCTGTCGAGTTCGCGGATGTGGGCCATAAGGCGACGGGGGGTGCCCAGGTCTTGCGCGTCGACCAAGCCGGCCGCTTGGGCCGCGTGCAGCTCGGCGGCCCGAACGAGGGTGCGCATAGCGCGTCCGCCAGGCGTATCTCCCTGACTCCAGCTGTCCAGATGGCTGCGTACTTCGGCCGCGTACCTGGCGATCAGGCTTGAGGCCAAAGTGGTGATGCGCGCGGCCTGGATCGCCATTTGGGGTGCGCGTTCAATCTGTGCGACGAGGTTCTCGAGGAGTTCGCTGACACGGCGATAAACCTGGACAAGGGCCACAAAACCGGGCTGGCTGTAGTAATAGGCCTGATTTTCGAAGACCGTGTCCATCACCGTGTCGAGGCCTCTGAGGTCGCGTGGGCCTGCCGGCGGGAGCGCGTCGGGGTCGTTGAGAGCGCTCGCGCGTCGCATGCCCTGCTGGAGGTTCTCCAGCCGGGCGCGGCGTTCGAGTAGAAGATCCAGCTCCTGCGGAGAGAGGTCGGCTTCCAGTTCTCGAATGGTTGTCGCGGGTACGGGCTGTGGATGTTGTGGCGTTGTCATCACGTCTCCGGCGTCAGGACTGGCTGGGGGTGAGCGCGGTGGACTGACCGGTGGCAAGGGCATTGGCTTCGGCTTCTTTGTGCGCGGTCTTTCGAGCGGGGACGGCGGACGCGCGGTCTGCCGGTTCGGACCCACCATGGGGCCCGCTGCGCTTCTTCTGGTCGGCCGCGATCTTGCTGAGGATCTGTTGGATCCGATCAGCGTCGAGTTCGCTGACGCCGTCTACCGCGGAGTCCGCCGTGACCGGTGCGGGGCCCTTCGTGGCGGTCGGTGCGGACGCCGGTGAGGCAGGCTCTGTACGCATGCTGGGTGGGGCCGCCGGCCGTGCGAGCAGCGCGTCGATGTCGGCGGGACGTGCCAGGACGGTCCGCGGTGCATCGGCCCGGTAGGGGCCAAGGATCTGCTGCTGCTCCAGGCGGTGCAGGAGCCGGTCGGCTCGCTCGGCGCTGACGTTCATGCTGCGCCGCAGCGTGAGGGGCGAGGCGTTCTGGTGAGCGGTGACCGTCAGCGCGGCCTGCCGCAACTGGGCTGGCGGAATGGGTCCGTGCGGGTCCTGCCCGGTGGGCACGGAGCCGATCAGGCGCTGCCGGTAGGCCCAGAACACACCGGTGAGGAGGTCGGCGGTGGGATCGTAGGGGTTGGCGTCTTCGCCGGTGTGCTGGTCGGTATCGCGCAGTTCAGCGACGCGAGCGGCCAGCCGGTCCAGCAGGAGGCCGTGTGCGGCGATGAGGTTCGGGACGGGCGGGGCGCCTGCGATCAGACCATTATCGGGCAGGAAGTCCGACCCCGGGGGCTGGCCCTGCAGTTGTTCGTAGCGGGCGCGCCAGCGGGCCCGGTTGATGATCCACTGTTCCTGCAGTTCACCGCGTTCGTCGAGCGTGGTGGCGGGTGACGCCATGCGTCGCTCGAGGTCGCGCTCGATGTGCGCGAGATCCTGCATGCGCCGGTCGAGTCGCACGGCGCGCGGGGTGGGCAAGGTGTCCGGGGTCTGGCCGCGGAGGCGGGCCACGGTACGTTCCAGCCGGTTACGCAGGCCGCTGAGCCGGAGTTTGGAGGCGACGGTGGCCAGGCCTTCGAGGACGCGGACGAACGACGTCTTGGCCCGGTTCATCAGTTGCTCGCCACGCGGTCCGTGCAGTCGGCGTATGGCGGGCTCGCCGGCGTCCATCTGGGCCACGAGGTCGGTGATCTTCTCGTAGAGGGTGCCGGGCAGTCCGATGGAGTAGGGGCGGAGCGCGGCGAGCGCTTCGAGAGCGCTGTGGTGGGCAATGCTCAGATCGGCCACCATTGGCGCCTCGTCGGCGGGCGGAAGTTCGGTGGCGGCCTGGGCAATGTCCGCGAGTTCGGCCCTCTCCTGGGCGAACGCTGTTTCGAGTTTTTGCCAGCTCAGCTCGGGGTCGACGGCTTCTTCCTGGATCCAGGAGCCGTCGTCGTTGCGAAGGACCCAGATGTGGTCGTCGTCGGCGAGGACGTTGAGAGCGAGGTCCGGGTGCCCTGCGGTGTACAGGGCCACCGCCTGCTCGGCGCGGTGCCGGATCCGGTTCTCGGTTCCGTCGGGGCCCTGGGCGATGGTGTCGAGGAGGTCGGCGAGCTGGCTAGGGGTCGGCTGGGCGGGGAACTGCAGCGGGAGGATGCTGCGCACCGCTGCACGCCAGGTCGGGCTCAGGGGAGCGCCGAGTAGTCCGGCGGCCTGGGCGGCGCGCCATTCGACGGCGGCAAGCAGTTCCGGGCCGGTCATTTCGACGAAGCGGCTGTAGGACATGCGGAGTGAGTCGGACCGTGCGGTGCCCAGCCACACCACGACGGTGGGGTCCTCGCTGGTCTGGTCGTCTCCTGAGGTGCTGAGGTCGATACCGTAGACGGTTCCCAGTTTCAGGGGTTGAGGAAGGCGGTCGGGCTCGGGGCTCTCGGTGGTGTGCTGGCCGAGGCGTTCGTGCACGGCCGTGTGCAGGGCGTACGCTGCGGTGGTGCGGTCGGTGTGCTCCACCGGCGGCCCGTCGGGGTCGACCGGTGAGGGCAAGAACATGCTCAGCACCAGTTCCCCAGACGCGGGGGCGGGTCCGCTGACCGGCGGGCTGGTGGCTGTCAGGGGGCCGCTGGAACGTGTCCCGGCCGGCCACTGCCCGGGCCGGACAGCTCCTGCGTCTGCGCCGGATGCGGTCCAGGAGGGTGCCTCGGAGGCGGATTGACGCCTGCGGACGTGGGAGTCGTTCGCGAAATATCCCTCGGGGTCCGCTGCTAGCAGGTCCACGGCCGGCTCGTAGACCTTGTTCTCGTCGTCCTCGTGGTGGCGGCCCGGCCCGAGCAGCACCGCCGTGGCAGTCATGTACCCGGGGATGCCCCACTCCTGGTGGAGCCGCTTCGCCCAAGTCAAAGCGGCCTGCTGGAGCGCGGTCGTGTCGCCGGGCGCTTGGAGTTGCACCGTCTGGTGGATGTAGCGCGCGGCCTCGGCGGCCAGGAACTGTGTGCGGGGGAAGAAGTTGCCGGAGAATGTGTGGTTGACGCGCTCACCGTCGTCCGCGTTCTTCAGCAGGACCGCTTCGACCGCGGCGTCGAGAAGTGGCTGGCGCTGTTCGAGCGCGCGCAGCACGGGCGCCGCTCCGTCGCCGTTGGCCTCGACGCCTTCCTCCCACAGCTTCGCGGCGTCCTTGGCATCCGGAGCGGTGGTCACCGTCGTCGGCTGGGGGGCCTGCACCAGCAGGTCGAACTTGTCGAGCAGTACCTTGCGACCGCTCTCGTCCGCGTCAAGGAAGGCGATGTGGGGGCGTGGGTTGTCGGTGTCGAGGCCTCTGAGGACGGTGAGCTGGCGTTCGGTGAACGCGGTGCCCATGGGGGCGCCGGCCACGGGCCGCTGCTCGATCGGCAGGGTGGCAGCCGCCCGTGCGACGGCGATCACGTCGAGGTAGCCCTCGACACTGACCCGGGGCCCGCTGCTCTGGGCCAAGGCCTGCGCCTGCGCGGGGTGGTGGAGACCGAAGACCAGATCGCCCTTGTTGAATAGGTGGGCGTCGTTGGAGGTGTTGAGGTACTTCGGTCCCCCGCGCTCCTTGGCCTGTTCCTCCGTCTCGCCGGGCCGGTCGACGCGCCGCCCGCTGAAGCCGACGATGCCCCCGTTCTCGTCGTGGATCGGGAACATGATCCGGTCGGCGAACGCGTCGATGAGCGTGCCGTACTTGCTGCGGGTGGCGAGGCCTGCGTGAAGGAGCTCTTCCTCGCTGAACCCCCGGGCTGTGAGCTCGCTGACCAGAACGTCCCAGCGGCCGGCGCCGCGGTCGGAGGGCGCGTACCCCAGTCCCCACTCTCGCTGCACCTCGGTGGGCAGCCGCCGTTCCTCGGCCAAGTAAGTGCGAGACAACTCCGCGTTCGGATCGTCCCGGAGGCGCTCGGTGAAGACCTGCGCGGCCACGCGATTCGCAGCGAGCAGCCGCTCACGTGGCACGGCAGCCCCTTGCGTCACGTCGGCGCTGGGCAGGGCGCTCTGGCCGACGTGGGATGTGTGCTCAAGGTCGACGCGATAGGTAGCCAGGCCCTGATCCGGGTGCTGGCGTATCGCCTCATGGAGGGCGGGGCGGAGTCGATCCGCGATCTCGCGATCGCGCACCGCATCGCCGCTGGTCTCCAACGTGATCACGACGGTGCGCTCAGCGGTGACGACACCCGTCGCCGCCAGCGTGAAGCCGAGCTCGGTCAGAGTGGACTGGGCAAGCTGTGTCAGCTGGTCGACGGGATCGGCCGGAGCAGGCAAGGGTCGTTCGGTGAGCGCGGCGGTGGAGGGCTCGCCAGGCCGGGGTCCGGCCTGCTCCTGTCGCGGTCCTGCGTCAGGAAGCGAGGCGGTGTTGCCCTCGGGCGCAGAGGCACGTGTTTGGGCCGACGACGCTCCCTGTTCTGACACGGTGCCGGGCTCCGGGGTCATGGGGGTCTCCTCCGCCGGGGGTGCGGCGACCGGCGCAGGCGTGGTCTGCTCCAGGGACTTCGTCATGGTCGCGGTCTCCGGTGCACTGGAAGCTAGGGGCTGGGCGGAGTCGGTGAGGCTCTGCAGTGCGGGCGGCAGTGGTGCGGTAGCTGTCGCATGGCCGGACTGCTGCACTTCGGCCGGGCTTGCGGTCCCCTCATCCAGGGGTGTGGCCTTCGCCGCAGACGCGGAGGAGACGTAGTCCAGCAGAGGACGACCTCCCTCATCGCTTGCGTTCAACCATGCCGTGACAGCCGTCAGCAGCGTTTCCGGAGCGACCGCGGCGAGCTCGTGGTCCCGGATGGAGACCACCCGTGCGTTCCCCGCTTCATTCACGGCAGTAACCCCGAGGCGAAGCACGGACGTGGGCGTGTCCGCCTGGTCGACCTTCGCGTAGACCGGACGCCCGTGGAGGTGGGCGAGTATCGAGATGTTCGGGTCACCGGCGGCGAGGCGAGCTTGTGCCTCGGCAAGCAGGCGGGGGGCGGCCTCGGCCGCGGACATGATGCTGTCGCCGGGCACCTCGAAGACGGGCAGCGCAATGTCGTCGTTATGGTCCACAGCCATGGTGGTGGCCTCCTGTGCCGCATTGGGTACCGGCTCGGCGGGGTTCGGCACGCCGCCAGATTCGGCTTGCTGGGCGATCTGCTGGGCGCGGAGCGTGAGGTACTGGCCGAGTTCCATCTCGCCGTCCTCGGTCTGCTGTCCGAAGGCGAGGAACTGCCCGTCACCGGCCCATCCGTACAGATTGCGCAGCAGGTCGATGCTGCTCGTGAGCGCGGCCCGAGCGAAGAAGATCTTCGCCATGGTCATTTGCCCGCAGCGGATGTGGTGGCCCAGCCGCTGTGCAAGGTGCGTGCGCTGACCGTCCTCATCTCGGCCCGCGTTGATCGCGGTCTGCAGCGCGAGCAAGGCGGTAAGGCCGGGTATGCCGAGGTCGCCAGTGGCAGCCAGGGTGGTTGCAGCTTCCGCTGCTGCCGGGGTACCCGCCAGCCACTGTTCGTGTTCTTCGAGGTCTCTCAGCAGGGCCTCGTGGGCTGCCGTGTACGCAGCCGGGTCGGGATACGGTGCAGCCGCCCCGAGTGGCAATTGCGCTGCTCGAGCGCCGTTTTGGCCCTCCTCAGGTACGGCGGCCGGTCGGGATTGTGGGCGGTTCTCGGATGCCGGTTCGGCGTTGTCCGGCCGGTCGTTGCCGGGTGGGGCAGCGACCTCCGCTGCGGATGAGTGCAGGTCGGTATGAGTCTCCTGGCGCTCCTGGTCCGGTCTGACAGAAGGGGGTGCAGCCTCGACCGGGTGGACGGAGGCGTCGACTCCGTCCATCGGTTCGATCTGCCCCCCTTCTGGTCCGGGGAAGGTTGGAAGCGACCCAGCCGGGTTGGCCAAGGCGGGGCCTCCGGTCGTGCTCGGGGCGGCTGATGCTGCCGGGAGGGGGGCCAGGGAGCCCTCGTCCTCTCCGCTCATCTGCTGGGGCGCTTTCTCGGCCTGCTCGCTTGTCCCGGGTGGATCCTGCTCGGCCTGGTCCAAGTCCCGGCGGTCAGGTTGCTGAGGGCGTGTGCTGTCATCTGCCGCAGGCGGGACGGTTGTCCCGGGCACAGCCCCGGCACCGTTGATGGGCGGGCTCGCCTGTCCGGTCGTCTGGTCGGTGTCTGGTGGCTGCGGCCCGGTGGTCGAACGTGCGCGCGGCACCTCGTCCTGCACCTGCGCAGAGGCGGACGGCACAGCAGCCGGGCCGTCCTGGCCAGTCGTGACGGCGGCCGGGGCGGGCGTCGCCTCACTGCCGGCCGGGGCAAGGTCAGCGCTCTGGGGGTCGGCTTCTTCGGCGGCAGCGGGCGGAGCGGGAGTCGGCCGGGGCTCGACGGCGCGCCAGGTCCCGCGGAGATCCGCCGCGGTGTCGACCGTGTCGCTCCGGCCCAGCGCGTACAGCCGCAGGGCGTTGGTGACGTACTGAGCGGCCTCTGCCACGTTCTCCGCCGCGGGGAGATCCGGGTAGGCGACCGCCTTTCTACCCAACGGGCGAAACCGGCCCGTCCAGCCTGCGGCGTCTTCCAGCACATTGACGATTCCGTCGGCGTCCAGGCCGTAGGCCGTTGCGTGCTCTCGGACCGCGAGGCAGTAGGTAATGACGATGCCGCGTACACGGTCCCGGTGGACGTCATCCGACTGCGAGCCCTCGATGGTCTTCCACTGTGGACTGCGGACGTTGGCCACGTAGTGGTCCGTCGCCTCCTTGCCCGCCTCCTCCAGTGCGCCGCGTAGGTTCCGAACGGCGCGGGCCGCGTACAGGCGGGTGACGGGATCGGTCAGGGACTCCAGCGCCGCGGCGGCGTTCTCGTCGTACTGGGCCAGCGGATACTGATGTGTCCAGGTGCTGCTGTGGTCGGGGCCTGCCGCCAGGGCTGCGACGTCGCGCGCAGCCGACCGTGCAGCTCGTTCAGCGGCCTTAGCGCCCATGGCGTAGGCGCCCCGGGCACTCTCCCCGCTGGGGCGCCCTCCACTCTTGTACCAGTCGTCGGACAGGGGCGCCGGGGCCGGTGGCTGCGGGGCTTCAACGCTCTCTTCGAGTGCGGGAAGGGCGTGCAGGGGCGCGTAGTCGATCGGCGGGAGTGGTGCCTGTTCAACGGTCTCGACGTCTCGGGGCGCGGCCGGCAGGTCCCGGTTGTGATGGGCGTACCAGGCGAATCCGCGTTCGGAAAGCCGGATCTGCTCACCTACGCGCTCGGCCAACTCCTCATCCAGCACGGCGTTGATGCGCTGCGGGGAGCCGACTGGGTGGACCGAGCGCCGTGGGACCCGCTGCATGAACCGGCCGCCGACTTCCGTGATGTTGCCGCGCGCGATCTCGTCGAGGATCTGCTGTCGCGCCTGGGAGTAGCGCGGGAGCGCTTCCTCCGGCGCACTGGCGGCCACGTCCGTTGCCGTGCCGTCCTGGGGCGGCGTCGGAGCTGGCGTCTGCACGGAGAACAGCTGGGTTTGTTCCTGGACGCTGGGGTGGAGTGTGTTGGTAGCAGGATCCCCTTGCGGCCCGGGCGGCTCTACGAGCTGCGCAGGAGCCTCGTGATCGTCCCAGGACGCCGAGGATGCCTCGGCCAGGCCGAAGGGGGCGTCGGCCGACCCTGCCGGCTCGACCGGTTCGTCGCCGAGCCCTTGAGTGCGGACCTCGGCGGCGGGCGGGTCGTTGATGGTGTCGGACGCCGCGCTGGGACTCGTCGTGGAGGAGGTCGTGGTTGGCTGTGGGGCGTTCTGTTCTGGTGTCGACGACAGTTCGCCCGAGGGCACGTCAGCCGCACGCTCGTCGCCACCGCCGACGTCCTGCCCCGCCTCAAAGGCCACCTCTTCCGCGACGGCACCATCTGGGCCCGGGGTGGGGGTGACGTCGGACCGCTCACCACGGCTCATCGCCGCCCAGCGCCAAAGCCGCTGCGCCAACTGCGCCATGTCAGCGTGCCGGGCGGCATCCTCCGCGCTGATCCGGGGGATCTGGCTTTCCTCCAGCAGCACCGGCTTCACACGGGATGCCCGCATCGCGTGACGGTCCAACGGCGGCAGCCGCCGAGCCGCCGACTTACGCTCCTCGTTGTTCATCCCCGGCTGGCGCGACGCCTTGTACCGCGCCTCATAGGCGGCGCGCTCATCCGCGTGCAGCCCCTCCGGGTACAGCGTTGCGAGGTACAACGCTTCTCGCCCCATGTCCGAGGGATGCAAGAGGGTCGAGGTCTGCCCATCGCTGCCGGTCACGAGGAACCCGGCCGCGCGCAGCATCGCGACCCGATCAGCGTTTACCTTCCGTCCCGCCACGACGCGCCCGTCAGCGATTTCCTTCACCAGACGCGGGGCGCCGGTCTCGTCCAGCCACAGGCGCCCCTGGTGTGCGTGGGCCAGGTCCGCGGCGAGTGCCGGCCACCAGCCCAGTGCGGGCACCGCACTCTCGGCACGCCACTGAGCGCCTTGCAGCAGCTCACGGTTGGCCGCGTCCATGCGTGTCACGGCGGTCAGTTCCCTGTCACGCTCCGCTTTCAGCCTTTCGAGCTCCGCCTGCAGTTGCTCACGTGCCGCCTCCTGCCGGGCCCGCTCGGCAGCAGGCTTGAGTCCGTCGAGGACCTCCTTCAGGGCATCGGCGGTCGTGACGACACCCGCCGCCCGCTGGGTTTCTGCCGCTGCGCTGATTACCTCGGACGCGTGGTGCTCCAGTCGCGTCCTCAGACCGTCGGCGTGCGCCTTCCTCGCCATGCCGTGATGACGTTCAGCATGGAGGTAGTGGGCATGGGCGGCGTGCATGACCGCCTCCAAACGCTCCTCGTTCCGGGGCGAGGACTGTGCCGCGGCTCGCTGCGCTCCGTTGGCCGCCTCGTCCGCGTACTGGAAGGCCTGGTCGGCTACGTCCATGAGGGCGGCGAGGTGACCTTGTCGGTCGAGCTCACCTGGCTGCTCGCTCACAGATGCGGGCGTGTCGCTCCCCTGGCCAGAGCCCGTGGACACGGGGGTGGTGTGCTGCGTCTGCTGGGCGTCGGCTTGCTTCTTCGGCGCGGTGCCCTGCTCGTCCAGCTCCTTATCTGAGGCGAAATTCGTCTCGCCGCTCGATGCTGGGTGACTTTCGGAGATATTGCCGGCAGGGGTGTTGTCGCCGGCAGTGCCGGGCGTGGTGGGGCGGGTGGGTGTGTCTGGGTCACCGCGTGCGTCGGCGTCCGCACGCTGGCTGCCGGCACTGCGGGGGCTACGCCCCGCAGTGCGGGGAGTCCCCGTGGCGGCACGCCCGTTCGCCTCGGCTGTAGCGGGGGTACCAAGTGGCCTGTCCTGGCCTCGAGGGCTGGGGCGTCCGGACCGGTCCGGAGGCCTGTGTGTGGGTGCGAGGACGCGAGGCGCGTCGTCGTCTGCGGACCATCCCGGGGCTGATGCGGGGGTAGCCAGCCCTGACGGCGGTTCCTCCTCCTCCGCCCATCCGGAACCGGTCACGTGCGTGGATTCCGGCTCCGCCAGGGACGGGTCCAACGCGCGCGGCACATCCTCGTTGCTCGCCCATCCCTCGGCCACAGTACTCAGAGCCGAGGGTGCGTCGTCTTCATCCCACGCGTTACCTGTGCTGTACATGGCGGCGTGGCCGTCTGTTGTGCCGTCGTCCTGTGCGGATGCGAGAACACGAGGCACGTCGTCCGCCGCGGACCAATCCGCAGCCGGGCCAGGAAGCACCAACCCCGACGGTGGCTCCTCCTCCGCCATCCAACCAGGACCCAGCTCAGTCGGGGTGACTGGCTCCGTCGCGGAGGTGTCCAGGACGCGTGGGGCGTCCTGGTGGCTTGCCCACCCGTCGGCCACAGGGCCAAGAGCCGAGGGGGCGTCCTCGTCTCCCCACGCCCCGTCCGCCCTCGTACGGACGGCGGAGTCGTCTGCCGCCACGGCGTCCGGCCCGGACGCGAGTACGCGAGGGACATCGTCTGTCGCGGACCAGGCCGCCACGGATTTGGGAAGCGTCAGGCCTGAAGAGGGTTCTTCCTCCGGTGTCCAGCGCGAGTCTGGTGCCAAGGGGCGCGTGTCGTCCTCGCTGCTCGCCTGTCCTTGGGCGACACCGTCGAGTGCCGACGGTGCCTCGTCCTGACCCCACGCGCCGTCCATGCTGTTGGTGATGGCTGGACCGACCGCCCGCCCTGCATTCTGTCCGGGGGCGAGGACGCGCGGAACGTCGTCCGCCGCGGACCAACCAGCAACCGCCTCGGGAAGTGCCAGTCCAGACGACGGCTCCTCCCCCGATGCCCGATCCGAGTCAGCCACCGCAAGGACGTCCTCATCACTCGCCCGTCCTTGGGTTACACCGTCGAGTGCCGATGGCGCCTCCTCCCCCCATGCCTCGTCCGCGCTGGACGCGACGGCCACACTGCCTGCGTCCTCAGCACGCTGGTCAGGTGCAAGAACGCGGGGGACGTTGTCCCCTGCGGACCAACCTGCCGCGAGGTCAGGGAGCTCCAGCCCAGACGGCAGCGCCTCCTTCGACGCCCAACCCACATCGGGTGCCAGGGCGCGCGGTGCGTCGTCGTCGCTCGACCACCCGGTGGGTGCGGCAGCGAGCGCCGACGGCGCATCCGCCACTGCCCAGGCGCGGTCCGGGCCGGCGGTGACGGCTGGGCCGTCCATTCGCCCATCGTCGCTTCGAGGTGCGAGGACCCGCGGACCGCCGTCTGCCGCCGACCACCCCATCGGGACTGGAGCCGCCAACCCGGATGGAGAATCCTGGGCCCGGGCCGAGGCAGGGGCAGCGGCGGAAGCACGCTCCCCTGCGGAAGCTCCAAGGACACGGGTCGCATCCGCTTCGCTCGCCCATCCAACGGGAAGGGCGTCGAGCCCCGACGGAGCGTCCCCCTCCCCCCACGCGCCGTCCGTATGGGGGGTGACGGCTGGACCCTCCGCCTGCCCGGCTACCCGCTCGGGTCCGCGGGCGCGGGGATTGTCGTCAGCCGCGGACCAGCCGGCCGCCGCGTCGGCAAGCATCAGACCTGACGGGGGCTCGTCCTCTGATGCCCAGCCCCCATCGGGTCCCAATGCCCGGGGGGCGTCTTCCTCACTCGCCCACCCTGCGGCTACGGCGTCGAGCGCTGACGCCGCGTCCTCCTCCCCCCAGGTGTGGTCAGAGTTGCGGGGTGGGAGCGGGAACTCGTCAGGAGCGGTGGCCAACTCGTCACCTCGTTGGTGATCACGGGTGGCGGCCAGGCCGCCTGCATTCCCTGGGCAGATCAAGTGCCTTTCGACGCTACGGATCAGCCCCGTGCACGGTCGCCGTGTGCCGGCGGGTCTCCCGCCTGGGGGGAGGAGTGGCTTAGAAGATTGGCGGCAGATCCCCCCAGGCGGTCCGTGCCCGGCGTCACCGGCTCGGTGCAGCAGCCGGTGCAGCCTCCGGTGCCTGCTCGTCCGGGCGGTGCTGACGGATGGGTCCGGACGGAGCGGCAGCGGAAGGCTGCTGGCCCGTCTGGCGTTGCTGAGCTGCGGCCTGCAGGCGGTCGCGGACCCGGAGCGCGCGGTCGGTGTCGAAGCGCTGCTGAACGAAGGCTTCGCCGTAGCGTTCCACGATCTGGACGACCTTGTCGCTGGTGGCGCCTTGGAGGTCGTCCCGGGTGAACAGGCCGGCCGGTGCGGACTTGTCATCGAATCCGAATCGGAGCACGCTGCCGTACTCCGGGTGTCCGGTGACTGCCACGTACAGGTTGAGGGCGCTCATCTTGCTGTGGAGAGTGGGCACGCTGGGCGCGGCCGGGCTGTCCATGAGCTCCAGGAGGTCCTCGCGCAGCCGGTCGGGGACGAGCGGTCCGGGTTCTGTCGGCAGCGACTGGGGGCGCCGCGCGAGCACGCCGCGCAGCACCTGTTCTCCGGTGGCGCCTTGCAGTTCCGCAGCGGTGAACTGGGCGGCGGCGCGAGGCGATGTCGGATCGAATCCGAACTGGACGACCCGTCCATGCCGGGGGCTGTGTGCGACCCGTGCGTAGAGCGGGGCGTCGTCGAGGACGGTGTGTTCAGTGGGTGTTGTGGGAGCGTCTGGGGCGCTCAGCAGGCGCAACAGGCTCAAGCGCAGCTCCTCCCCCTCGGACAGCCGAGGCGGGAGCGACGTCACATTCTGCGGTTCTGCCTCCCCCTCCGGCTCGGGCTCCGGATCCCGCTCCGGCTCGGCGTCAGCTTCGTTCGCGGAGTCCAGCTCACTGTCGGCTTCGAACTCCGAGGCGTCCTCCGGCTCGGGGTCGTAGTGCATGCCGGCGTCGGAGTCGAGTTCGGATGCAGCCTCCAGGTCGGCTTCGAGCTCAGCTTCGATGTCCAGATCGAGGTCCGGGTCCTCTTCCAGCTCGGCCCTCAGTTCGGGAGTCAGTTCGAGACTGACGTCCGGGTCTGGCTCAAGGTCCGTGTCCGGCTCGGTGCCCGTGGGCTCCGGTGCCGCGACCGGCTGCACGGTGGGCCTGGGCAGAGCGGTGGGTTGCGGCTGGGACTCCCCGGCTGCGAGCGGCGCGCGCAGGGAAAGCCGGTAGACGTGCTCGGGCAGCTGGAAGGCGGTGGCCACCAACTTCATCGGAGCTGGCTCAACGTCCGCTCCGTTGACGATCGTGGAATCCAGCAGGTAGGTGCGTTCGCCGCCTCCGTGGGGGTGCTGGTGGGTGACGCGGGCGCGGCCGCGGATCCGAGTGGTGTCGGGTGCCGCAATTCCGGCAGCACCGGTCGGGGCGAGCGGGGTGCCGTCGGGGGCGAGGTCGAACTCGATGACGTCGTCGTCGAGGACGAAGTCCGCCCCGAGACGCAGGCCGATGGGCTCATTGTCTGTGCCTGTGACGATGTCGTCGCCCGGGTGCCGGACGGGCAGGTTGCGGGGCAGGTGCCAGGTGCGGTCGTCGTCCAGGGTGATCGCGACGGTGCCGAACTGGGTGTCAGTGCGCTGGATGACCTCCCAGGCCTTGTCTTCGTCGTCGATCCGCAGCCAGACCCAGTCACCGGGGGTCAGGGTGTCCGCCCAGCGCATGGTGTTCGTGCTCTGCTCGGGGCGCTGAGGCTGGTCCTCGAAGAGGCGCCACATGGCGTCGCTGAGGGAGTTGGCGTTCTCGTTCGCGCGGTCGTGGTGGGCGCGTTCTTCCAGAACCGTGTGGTTGAGGTGGACGAGGTCAGTGGCGCTTAGCCGGGTGCCGAGCTTCGGGTCGCTCCAGTCGATCGGCTCCCCGCCGGTGGTTCGCAGCTCGGTGAGTCGGCCGGCGAAGACGCGGGCTTCCTCCAGGGAGGGCAGGCCCTCCAGCGGCTGCGGGGTGACGGCGAGGTCACGGGCGGCTTCGGGGCTGAGGTAGAGGTCGGGCAGAAGTCCGTCAAAGGGCAGGCCGCTGCCGGCGGGCAACACTTCGAAGGTCTCACCGGTCCGACGGATGGCGAACTGGCCGTCGCCGGTGAGCTCCACCAGTTCGCGGTCCTTGGCGAGTTTGATCAGGTCGGTGCGGCGTCCCGGGCGGAGGCCAGGAATCTTCGCGGCCATCAGGTGGGTGCGGACCTGGTTGAGGGATGCGAAGCGCCGCTGCACCGGGGCATTTTCCGCTGCCGACTTCGGTGTGAGGGGCGTTGCCACCAAGACGTGGCTGGTGGATCGGATGTTCTGGATCTGGTCGCCCGTGGCGGCGTCCAGGACCCGGACCCAGCCGATACTCGCGCCCTTCTCGTCGGCGGATTCCTCGATCCGCACCAGGACGGGAACCTCCAGGGGCTCGAGGTTCGAGCGCAGTTGGGTCGCCTGCGGGTTGTTGACTTCGCCCTTCCACCAGAAGGTGCCGTCCGCTGCGGCTACCTCGCCGAGGACCTTCTTGACATTGGTGATCACGAAGTTGCCAGGGGCTGGCATGGAGGGGTCGGTCTGCTCGGGGGCGGGCCGGGGCGCGGTCTGGGGAGCGGGCGCGGTCAGGCGGCGACCGGTGCTCTTGTAGTACTCCTTCGCGTAGCGTCGGTCCCGCTCGTCCAGGCCCTGGGTGACCAGGACATGCAGGATTGCCTGCTTGATGTCGTGGCCGTGCTCATCCTTCCAGTGGAGGGCCTTCATGGGCAGGGCCCGGAGGGTGGGGTTGGGCATGTCCCAGGGGAAGAGACGACCCTGTTCGTCCCGGATGCTCTCCAGGGCGTCCGCGATCCGGTTGGCGCGCTCTCGGGTCTTGATCTGCTCGCCCCAGGGACCGAAGACCTTGGTGAGCCGGTCCGGTGCCCGCACCTCGTAGCGCTCGGGCGCGACCGTGATGATCGCGAGTCGGCCGCCAGAACTCAGGTGGGTGCCGGCCTCGGGCTTTCCGTGCTTGCGGCACAGCTCAATGATCATCTGCTGGCTGCGCTGGTCCGGGTCGGCCTTGTAGCGGACGACGCTGCTCAGGTGAGCCTTGAGCAGCATGTTGGAGTCGGCCGTGGGGTCGGCCTTCCGCTCCTCGGGAGTGAGGACGAAGCGCGGCGCCGGAACCGGCGCGGGCCCTGCGGGCGCGTGGAGTGGCTGGTCTTCCGGGACTCCGGCGAGGAATCGGCTGAGTGCGACCGCGGCGCCCTCGGGGCTGGCGTAAGCGGTGCCCTCGGCCAGGGCCAGTTGACCGTCAGGGACGAAGTGGTAGCCCTCGACGCTCGCCACGACGGTGCCCAGGCGGGCGCCGTTGCGCAGGACGCCCTGAACGCCACCCGGGTCGGCCGCCTCCAGGGCAAGGTCGGCGAGATCCTGAAGCAAGGCCTCCATGCCGCCGAGCTGTTCGGCGTCCATCCTGCGCCGGCGGCGCTGCTCCAACTCAGCGCGCAGCGCGTCACGCAGCTCGACGGCCCGGACACTGGCACCGGTGTCGCCCTGTGCCGCGTACGCGTTGAGCCACTGGTCCAGGGCCGTGGCCCGGCTTTCGAGCTCAGCGGATGCCATGCTCTGCGGCGGGCTGGAGAACAGCGGGGGCTTCGGAGCGGCCTCGCGCACCACGACGGGTGGCGCCGCGTTCGGGCGGGGTGCTCGCTCGGGACGGTCCTGCAGGGTGACGAGGCGGGTGGCGTCCCGCCATGCCAGCACTTCTTCGAGACCATGGAAGTGGCCGCGCTCGTCTCTGAAATTGTGGGGTCCGACCTCGGCAACCCGGGCCCACTCCCCGCTCGTGCGCAGCAGTACTTCGACACGGGTACCGTCCGGGCGCGGCTCGAGTTCGGCCACGGTCCACCGGTCGGCCCGCTTGTGGTAGGGCGCGAAGTCCTTGCGAAGGGCGCTGAGCTGCGCGGCAGACACCTCGCGCGAGGTGTCCGGCTCCGGGGCGGAAGCCGGGCCGGTCGCCTCCGGCTCCCGGGAGGAGCTGATACCCGGCAGCGCGACGAGCTGGTCGCGGGTGAAGTCCACCGTGCGGCCGTCCGACGTGACGCCGATGAAGTAGTCGCCGTCGGCCAGCTCCACGCTGACGGTGCTGTACAGCTGCTGTGCAGTCGACTGGCCGCTGGTCGCGTGCGCGGGGTGGTGCGGGTCGAGGATGCGGACTTGCTGGCCGGCCTCGAGGGCGGGAAGGGTGCTCGGGTCGGCGGGTATCCAGCCCTCGGGGGCGGGCTGGGTGAGGTTGCGGCGGTCGTGGGCGGCCTGCTCGCCTTCCACCGTGCCGCCCTCGACCAGCGTTTCGAGCCGTCCGCGGAAGGTGGCCTCGGCACCGAGGGTGCCGGAGAGGTACACCGACTGGTGGAGTTGGACTTGGTCGGCGCCGACGGGGTTCCAGGTGATGTAGACCCGCCTGCCGCGGGCTTCGTCACCGACCTGGACCTTGATCAGCTGGTCGGTGCCGCGGGTGTCCTTGGCGATGACCTTGCCCAGGACCGGGGCGAGGGCGGGGCCCGGCTCGTGTCGCTGTACCTCGGTCGTGCCGGGGGCGAGGGTTGCGGGGTTGGGGGTGGGGACGCGCAGGTCGGGCGCGAGGATGAGGCTGCTGCGGATGCGCTCGGCGGCTTCGTTGGTCGCGAATACGGCTTCAAGCGGTTCCTGGCCCTGGTGGCGAATCCAGACGGTGTCCCCGTTGGCACGGTCGACGACGGCCCAGCGCCTGCCGGCGTCCGTGGCCCGGGCGACGACCTCGAACGCAGGATCCTGGGTGGTCGGCGCCTGCCCGGTGGTCGCTGTGGGTTCGGTGGCGTCGGCGGCGGTCGGCGCGTCACCGGTTGCGGTGGCGGGCTGCGCGGCGAGGGCCGTCTCCTCGGTGGGAGCGGCTTCCTGGTCGGCCGCGGCGGTGGTGGGCGGCTCGTGCTGCTCAGCGATGAGCGGGGCTGCGGCGAAGAACGATGTTCCGGTGCGAATTCGGTCGATGTGCTCGCCGGTGGCAGCATTCTCGACGTCGACGACGCCGCGCGGACCGAACGTGAGCCGGACGAGGACTGGTTGTGTCATCGCCGTCTTGCGTTCGGACGCCTTGCCGCCCCACCAGAGGGTGCCGTCCGGGGCGGTCAGGGCTTGGGCCTCGGGTGGCTTGAGCGCCGTGAATGCTTCCCGGTCAGGGGCCGTCTGCGGCGTGTCGTCTGCGGTGGGGGGAGCCGCCGGAGCCTGCTGCTCGCTGGCTTCCGTTGTGCCGACCGAGGCTTCCTCCCTTATGCCGTCGGCGGCGGACGGCGTGTTCTCTACCGCCGGTGCCTGGCCACCGGTGCTGCGCGCGGCGCCGGGACTGGGCACTGGCGTGTCCGGCGTGGCCGTGCCGCTCGGGTGTGATGCCCCCGGCGGCACGAACTGGCCGCTGTTCACGGCCTCATCCAGTTCCTCGTCGCTGGCCATGGGAAGGCGCGGCCGGTTCTGCCCGTCACGGCGGACAATCTGACCGGTGACGACCGGCGCGGTGAGGCCGTCCTCGGTGCGGACGAGCAGCGTGGTGCCGTCGAGGTCCGCGATCTCCCCCTCCAGGAGGCTCTCGCCGTCCTCGCTCCAGAAGGTGACCCGGTTCCCGGGTTCGAAGTCGCTGACCTGCCATGCGCGCAGGTAGATGCCGTCCGGCTCCTTCATCGGGTCGTCGTCGCGCGTGACGTCGAAGATCCAGCCGAGCGAGCCGGCGTCCAGGACGTCGGTGGCGCGGGTGACGGCGACGTAGGCCAGGCGCAGCTGCTCGTCGTCGGGGATCGTGTCCCAGTCGATGCCGCCGCTGGCCGATTCCTTGGGGCCGTGGAAGTCCCCGGCGATCCGGACACGCTCCGACTCCATGCCCTTGGCCTTGTGCGCGGTGGACACCAGGAGGTCATGCGGCGCGGCCTGGTCGACGACCTGCCCGCCGTTGTCGCTGGCAGGGGCGATGTAGTGGTCGGCGATGTACTGCTCGACCCGCTCGCGCAGCCGGTGGCGCTGGGCTTCGGTCGCGGAGGTGGCGGACTTCCTCGGCGGCGGGAAGCTCCACCGCTTGCCGTCGTCGTCCCATCCGAAGCCGACGCCCTTGCTCTTGAGCCACTCCTTCGTGGTGCGGAAGTTGCCGTCTCCGAAGGAGAATTTCACATAGAGGCGCTCGCCGTCGTCTTCGACGAGCGGCCGCGGCATCCGCACGGACTCCAGCAGCGCGTCGAGTTCCTGGCTGTGACGCTCCATCAGCTTGAACATGCTGTCGAGCTGCTTGAGTTCGGGCTCGCTCTCGGCGGTCTCCAGGATCTCGTCCCAGGCCATGCCGTTGAAGCGGGCCAGTTCCTGATGGCTGGTGCGCTCACCCTCGCGCAGCGCCTCCGCGGCTTCCAGGAACTTCCGCAGGTCGCTGAGTCCCCCGGACACCGCGACCTTGCGACCGGCCCGCAGTCCATCGACGGCGCCGAGCACCACTCCTGCGTTGGTGCGGGCGATGAGCATGGTCTCGTCACCCGGGGTGATTTCAGTGATTTGGGAGGCCTTGCGGTCCCAGCCCGCCAGACGCATACGGGTGCCGCCCAGGCGCAGGAAGCGGTTGCCGATGTCGGCGACGGCATCGCCGAAGCGGAAGGTCTGGGTGAGCGTGCAGGTCGCGTCTGCGGGCAGCCGTCCTAGGGCGTCGGTCGCTCCCCGGAAGCCGTAGATCGCCTGGTTGGAGTCGCCGACCGCCACGATCTGGATGCCGGCTTCGCGGACGTTGGCGACGATCGACTCCATGACGGGGTTGACGTCTTGTGCTTCGTCCCACATCAGCACATCGGTGTCGGGGACCCGGCCGGAGAGCGCCCACATCTTGACGGTGTGGTCGAAGGACAGTGGAAGATCGCGGTCCTTGTTGGTCGCCTTCGGGTCGGTGAGGTTGTCCCACATCTGCGCGGCGAGGGGCCGGATCGCAGCGAAGATCGCTTCGCGGTGGGAGAGGGTGTCCGGTAGGTGGTGGGCGGCGAACTCATTGTCGGCGGACTTGGCCCACTCGGTCAGCAGTCGGTTGGCCAGGTACGCGGCCTGCTGCGGGGACAGTGATTCGCTGCCGGCCCGGATCCGGGAGCGCCAGCGCATCCGGTCTGCGAGCTGCTGCTCGTTGAGCTTCGGCCAGTTCAGCCGGGTCAGCAGGGCCTCGTCGACCATGCTGTTGGCGTAGGCGTTCGCGGTGGTCGGGGTGAGCTTCTTGCTGTACTCGCCGCGCTGCTGCGCCTCGATCGCCTCGTCGGCGACCGACCGGTTGAAGGCGAGGTAGAGGATGCGCTTGTCGGGCATGCGCCGCGACAGCATCTTCAAGGTGGTGGACTTGCCGGTGCCAGCCAGGGCCATCACCCGCAGGTCCAGGCCTCGCCGGGCCGCGGCTTCTATGATGATGTCCTGCTCGGCGGTGGGCGGGAACGCCTCATCCGCTGCGGCGGCCGCGACGATCTCCGCCCAGCGGTCATCGCTGTATCCGCCGGGCTTCGCGGGCGGCAGGTCGTCCATGCTGGTGACGGCGCCCTGGGCCTCGTTGGGGTTGAGCCGGTAGCCGTCGGCCCGCTCACGCAGGATCTGCCCACGGGACGGCTCGACCAGGTTGCCCTCGGTGTCGTACTCCGGTTGCGGCACCCAGTCCTCGGCCTCCTGACGCAGCAGGGCCCAGCGGCGCCGCTCGGCGCGCAGCCGGTAGGCCAGCGACAGCGGATCAGTGGCGTCCCTCAACGCCTCGATGATCTCGTCGAGGTCATCGACATCCATCGTGTGGATTGCCATGCCGTGCGCGGCCTGGCCTCGGGTCGGCTGGCCGGCGGAGGGGTGCACGGGTGCGGTGCGCTCTTGCTGGGCTGTCGGTGCCGCGGCGTCCGCTGCCCCGGCGCCGGCCTCGCGTGTTGGTGCGGTGGGCCTGGGCGTGGGCGCGGCCGTCTGTGCCCTGTCGGCGGCTTCGGCTTCCTGCTTGGCCTCAAGGCTCTCGAAGACGGGGATCTCGCGGCCGCGCGCCGACAACAGCGCCCGCAGCATGTTGACCTTCTCGGTGCGGCTCTCGTACGTCAGGTTCATCGGCATGGTGTGCTGGGACGTGCCGTGCTGGCGGTGCGCCACGTCCACCCCGTTGCGCCGGTTGAAGCCGCGCGGGCCGCCGACGACTTCGAGCGCGAAAACGAGCTCGCGGTAGTGCTCAGAGGCACCCCATACGTTGGTGTGGTCGGGGTGGTGCTCGATCCACACGTTCAACCACGTCTGGTTGTCGGGCACGTCGTTGAGTTCGGCGTGCACTTCCACTAGATGACGAACGGAACGCTCGATGGTGTCGTGGCCCTTGATGGGGCTGTCGTCGCCGTACAGGGTCTTGTGCTTGCCCTGGTTGTAGGTGCGGTTCTCGACCGAGCCGATCTTCCGGTTCCCCGGCCCGTACACCACGGTGCCGGGATAGGCGCTGACCTGGTGGTAGTCGGGGAAGCCGGGCACGGGCACGGCGCCCTCGGGCAGTACCCCCTCGGGCGCGGCAGGCGTCTGCTCGAGCCCGAATTCACGGGCACGAGCCACCCGGTCTTCGCCGGTGGCGACCCAGTCGTCGTAGGACTGGACGACCTGGGCGACCGCGCCGGAAACGGTCTCGAACGGGTGCCTCGTCGTGTGGTTCTCGATGGTGGTGGCGGCGTATCCGCCGTCGGGACGGGTGACGACGGAGCCGATGTCTTCACCGTCCAGCAGAACCCGGGCGCGCAGGAACTCGCCGTCGGCCGCGAATTCCCCCACGGTGACGCGCGCCAGCAGGGCACGGGCCACCTCCTGCCCGCCGAGCCGCATGGCGTCATAGAGCGAGACCGGGCTGTCCTCCGGGCGTGCCTGCGCCGGAGCGCCTGGGGTTTCGGACTCGTCCGGCTGCCTCCCCTCCTCTGCGGCCTGCCCGGATGCGCCGTGGTCCGGTCCGGCCGCCTCATCCGCGGACTGGTCATCGTCACGCGGGAGGGTGGCACCCGGTCCGTCGAGGCGCAGTTGGCCTTCCGGTCGGGCCCCGCTGTCCGGTGTGACCGGTGCGGGGGCGCTGTCGGGATCCTCGCTGCGCACCTGCGTCCGGGGCGTGCCGGCCGATACTGGCTCGCCGGGCTGTGGGCCGACGGTGGGGCTCTGTTCGGCAGCGGGAGCCTCCACGGCGCTCTGCACGTCAGCTGTCGGCGCCGCTGCCGCCATCATGCGCGCGGCAGCGGGCTCAAGGTCCTCGAGCTGGGCCGCCCAGAACTCCATCACCTCGATTGCGGCGCGGGCCCGCTCGGGCATCAGGTCCACGCCGTCCGCGCTCGCCGCCTCCGCCAGGTGGGCGAGGGCATCGCGCGCCGCGCTGACCTGTTCGCGGAGCTTCACCAGCGAGGTCGGCCTGCTCTCGATCACCTCAGCGGCGGCGGTCACGGCCTGCCTGGCGCGCGTCAGCTCGTCATGGCCCATGAACGGGAAGGCCACACCGTCGGTGGGGTGCTGCAGTGCCGCGAGCAGGGCGGGGCGTGCCGCGCGCGCGACGATGGTTTCGGGGAGCAGCGCCAGTTCGCCCACGGCCTTGCGCAGGGGCCCGGTCTGCGCCTCCTTCGCGCTGAGGTGGAAGCTAACGGCTGTGCCCTGGCGTGTTCCGTCCACGGTCACCGAGCCGTCCGGGTTCCGGCTGATGCTTCGCACGGTGAATTCCGGGGTCCAGCTCTCCGGCGTGAGGCGGCGGCCCTGCGAATCGGGCAGGCGCACGACTTCTCCGGGCTCGATCTGTGTGAAGGCTCCGCCGCGCCAGCCTGCGGGGATGACTGCGTGGAGATCGTCTTCGCGGTCGATCGCGTACTGCTCCGCGTCTTGCTTGCGGTCCAACGCGCCTACGGCGTTGCCGTCCCGGTCGACGAAGATCCACTTCCTGCTCTGCTTCCGCGTCTGGGGCGGGTGGGGCATCTTGTCGCGGCTGACGACGGCTCCCAGAAGTTCACCGGCCTCGTTGTGCACGAGGCGGCCGCTCAGGCGCTTGAGCTCCTTCTGGTTGCCGAGGATCGCCTGCATCTGGGCACGCCGCTTCTCCCTGCCGGCGAGGACCCCCGACACTCGCTCCCGCTCGGTGGCGATCTGCGCGCGGCGAGCCTCGACGAAGGGAGCGTGTGCGGCCTCGGCCAACGGCAGTTCCAGCCGGGCCTGCTCGGCTTCGAGGACTGCAGGGGCCGCACCGCGCAGGCTGATGCTGCCGGGGCGGGCCGTGGTGATCTCACCGACCGGGTCGGCGGCGGTCAGCAGCTCCTGGCCGCGCCGGCGGGCCAGGACGTCGCTGTAGAGGGCGGTCTCCAGCTCCGTGCTGAGCTGCCCGGGCTGGACATCGGTGACGGTGTGCCACCAGCTGTGCGAGCCCTTCAGGAGGACCTGGTCCCCGGCTTGAAACTCGAGCGGGCTCCAGTCCCTGCGTTCGGTCTCGGTGAGGGCGTCGAGTCCGCCGCGCCGGTCGTTGTCGAGCTCGGGCAGGGTGGTGTCGGCGGGTGCGCCGTCGCGGTTGTAGTGGACGGCGATGGAGCGGCCGTGCTTGAGCATGCGCCGCACGAACAGGCCCGTCTTGTAGGCCCGTGTCTCCGGGCGAGTCCCCTTCCGCTGGACCCAGGCGTTAGCGCTGGGCATCGGGATGAAGTCCTCGGCTTCCAGCGCTGCCCGGGCATCCGTGTCGCTTTCGGCGACACCGAAGACGTAGGTGCGGGTCTGTTCTCCGTGGTCACGCTCGTGGTGGATCCACACCACTTCCGCGGGCCTGGGCCCGGTGACGAGTGCGGCCTCCTGCAGAGCCTGGTGACGTTCGGCGATCTTCTTCGCACTGGCGGACGGAGTGCGTTCGCCAGGCATGTAGTCGGTGCCGACCACGATCGTCCACTTGACGGCGCCACTCGAGCCGTTGGGGCCGCGCCCGTGCCCGATCTGCTCGGTCCCGTAGCCCACGGTGATGCGCTCGACGTCGTCGCGGGCGCCCTCACGCGGAGGCTCCAGACGCCACCAGTAGCCGGGCGTGCCCGCAACTTCCTGCGCGTCGAACGGCATGTCGGGGCTTTCGTCCGCTTGCCCAGCAGACGCGGCGGCAGGAGTCCCGGCCGCGGGCGCGGCGGCCTGCTGCTGGGCCTGGTGGCGTGCGGCGAGCAGCTTCGCGCATTCCGACGACGTGTGCCCGCCCTGCAGCAGCTCGGTGTCGTCGGGGATCGTCCAGCCGGTCCTGCCCTGCCACCCGGGCCCGTGCGCCTCACCGATCGTTGTGTCGCCGAAGCCGACGGTGACACGCTCGGTGGTGTAGCGGTCGGTGGCTCGTGGAGGCTCCAACCGCCACCAGTAGCCGGGCATCCCTTCGACGTCCCGAGTGGTGTAGCGGCTGTCGGCCGTCGGGGCCGGCGTGGCGTCCGGTGCGGCGGCGCTGCTCGAGTCGGCGGACGAGGTGACGACCTGATCTGCAGCCTGCGTGGCGGCCTGTTCGGCAGGCTCGGGGGTTTCCTGTTCGGCCAGGGCGGGGACGGCCTCGTAGCGGCGCATGGCGTTGAGGGCATCGTCCACGGTCGGGTGTACTTCGCCACCGCGCGGTCCGGTGCGCCCGTCGGGCCACCAGGCCCAGGACCGCTGCTTGTCGACGGCGTACCGGCCCTTTCGCAGCCCCCATTCCAGGCCGAACTTCCAGTGCCCGACGGTGGTGTGGGCTTCCAGGACGACTTTGAACCGGTCGGTGCTGTAGCTGCCGGGGATGGTTTCGCGCGTCATGCTCCACTCTCGGGCCTGGGCTGTCCTCCAGAGCTCGTCGACAGTGGCGGGCACCGGGTAGTCGGGCTCCCAGACCCCGCCCTCCGTCACCGGTATGTCGTCGCCGGGTGCGGGGATGGTGGTCATCGATGCCTCCGGTGCCAGGGCCGCCGTCTCGGGCGTCGGCGCAGCAGCAGGTTCGGGTGCGGGGGTGGTGCGGCTGTCGGCGAAGGCGCGCAGACGTCCGGGCATCTCGTGGGCGTGTCCGGCCAGCACGCGCACGAGTCCGTAGAGGTCGCTGGAGTGCTGCTGCTCGTTCTCGAGCTGGGTGCGCAGCGCGGCCACGGCGGGGGCGAGGCGCTCGATGGCGTCGGCCTTGGTGCGGATCTGGCTGTCGTCGAGCTGGATGCGGTCGTGGGCTTGGACCTGATCCAGTGCGTCCAGGACGCGGTTGAGGGCGGGCTGTTGGGTGTAGGTGAGCGGCCAGGCGTGGCGGGCGGCGGTGCGCAGAGCGGCAGGGACGCCTTCGAGGTCGGCGAAGGCCCAGGACACTCGCATCTCGTCGGGGTAGGTGGGGTGGCCGGGCAGCGGCTGGCCGGTCTCTTGGGCCCAGACGCGCAGGGCGTTGAGGACCGCGTGGTGGAAGTTGTCCGGCCCGTACGGCTGCCGGGGCAGGATGGTGAGCGGCTGACTGGTGTGGCCGGGCAGGTGTTGCCCCATCACGGTGTGCCAGCCCGAGCCCTCCTTGACGAGGGTGGCCACGATGGTGTCGTCGGGGGCTCGCAGGGTGTAGGCAGGGCCGCTCCAGATCGCTTCCTGGACGACGGTGTAGCCGTCCGCTCCGGGAACGCGGTAGCACAGCCGGTCGGGGTGACTGGGGTGGGTGGTCTGCTCGTAGGTCTGGTTGCCGAAGGCCTCGTACTCGCCGAGCGGCTCCATGGAGTGTGTTGCCAGCGGCCGTTGGCGCGGGTCGGGGTAGCCCAGGCGCGGCATGAGGAACGGGTCCTCGTGCCAAAGTTCCATCGCGGTGGGGAACACCTGCCGCCACGCTCCGCTCCACGCGGTGGCGGCCGTCTTGTCGGCGTGCTGGCGGGATTCGTCTGCGAGCGCGGCGAAGACGGGGTCCAACTCTGGCGGGAGGACGTCACGGAGGTCGGGGTTCTGGGTGGCGCGGGCCAGCATCAGGGTCGAGCGGACGACCTCAAAAGGCATGCTGGGGCCCATGGCCCGTGCGGCCGCGATCGCCTCGCGCAGCTGCCAGGTGCGCGGGTCGGCGGCCGGCCACTGCGGATGGGCGGTCAGCGCCCATGCCGCGGTGATCACGTCCTTGGAGGCACGGGTGAACTCCTCAAGGTTGGCGTAGGGGCCGTCCTGCGGGGAGGCGGGCTCCAGCTCGAACAGCGAGTCCGCTTCCGGCTGTGCGGCGGGTGCCAGGTAGCGGTTCCAGGACGCGGCCAGGGCCTGAGGGGTCGGCGCGCCGGCGGCTCGCAATGCATCCCAGACCGCCTCTTCGGCGTTGCTCAGCCGGCTCCGGTCGGCACTGCCGTCCGAGGTGGCGGCGACGGCGGCGACGTATTCCTCGTCAGCTGCGAGAAGTTCGCGGCGCGTCTGGTCGCTCAGTCCCAGCTGGACCCAGGCGGGCAGTTCCTCCCAGCGCATGACCGTGCGGAGCGTGGGCCGGGTGCGGCTGCCTTGGGTGGTGATCAGAATGCCGTCGGGGGCGGGGTCGAGGCGCCCCAGGGCGCGCAGATCCTCAGGGAGGTTGGGTCCTCCGAGCCAGATGCCGTAGCCGGAGCCGACCAGTTCGTCGCGCCAGGCGCGCCACTGGGCGGGCTCGTCCATCCGCCGCACGAATGCGGCGAGTCCTGATCCGCGTTCGGTGGAGGGCAGCACTCCGTAGCGGCTGATCATGGTGCGGATGACGGCGTGCTGCTGGGCGAGGACGAGGCCAGGCACGGCCCAGTCGGCGACCTCAACACCCTCAGGTACGGCAGGGCTCTCGGGCTGCTGGCCCGGGGGCGTGGAGGCGGCGGCCGGTGCCGGCTGTGCCTGCGTGCCGGTGGGTCGCGGCGCACCGTCGAACAGGGATTCCCAGGCGTCCGAGGTGGCGGTGGCCCGCCACGCGGCGGTGAAGGAGTCGGCTGCCTGCACCAGCTCCGACAGTGCCTGGGCGGCGTCCTCGGGCATCGTCCTGTCCTGCCAGGCGCTCTTCACGGCGGTGACGGCCGCGTGGACGCCTTCGACGGCCGCATGGAAGTCACCGGGGTTACGCAGAGAGACCTGAGTGAAGGGCGTCAGGGCATCGCTCAGCGCCGTCTCCGGGCCCGCCTGGCTAGACCGTTGCTCGAAGTGGTCCGTACGGGCCAACGCCCGGATCGCCTCGTTGAGAGCGCGGCGCGGCGCGCTGATCTGCTTGCGGTGGGTGAACGCCGTGACGGACACCGGCTGTTCGCCACGGGAACCCTCGGTGGGCTGTTCGGGTTCGTCGTTGCCGCCGGGCGCGGGAGGCGGCAAAGTGCCGTGTCCGGCGCCGCCGCCCGCCGGTGGGAGGGCGCTCTGCTGGTCGTCGGTCGCGTCGGGGACGGCGTCGCGCTCGGCACGCGCCATGTCGCTGGACGCCGCGGGACGGGCCGCCGGCCGGGCGGCCGGGCTGTTCGTCTGGGCCGCCGCGGGGGCCGGGGTGGGTGTGTGGTCGCGGGTGCGCTGTTCCTCCTCCCAGGTGGGACGGGGGTTGGCAAGTTGGGTGCGAGCCAAGTCGTCCCGGCCGCTGGCGTAGTCGTGCAGCAGGTGCTGCAGCGTGGCGGCGAGGCCGTGGACGAAACGGTCGGCGCCTGGCCCGTGTGCCTCGACCAGAGCGCGGTCGAGGTCCTCGTTGGAGCGTGCGCCATCGCGCCTAAGGAGGTCGAGCAGGCGGTAGGCGGGGGTGTTCTGCAGGGTGTGGCGGCGGGCTGACTGGTCCAGGATGCCGGGCGGGTTGCTGGCCAGGGAGAAGTCCTGGTCGAGCACGGTCAGTTCAGCGTCTAGGCCTGCGAGGTCGTCGAGGTCGACCAGGCCCGGATGCCGGTCCTGTCCGGCGGACAACAGGTCGGTGAGCTGTGTGTACAGCGGTCGCAGGGCCGCCTTGACGGCGGCGAGGCGCACCGCGGCGGGCCGGGTGGTGTGAGCGGGGCTGTCCGGTCCGATCGGCACCGCGCCCTGGGGCCAGCGCACCACCACGCTGCGCTTGCCGAGACGTTCGGTGGTGTATCCGGCACGCTTGAGGTCGGCGTCGAGGGTGAAACGCCCGGTCGCGATGACGGCCGCGGTGGCAGCGGCACCGGGGAAGTCTCGTTCGGTGGCCGGACGCACCTGGAACGTCTCGGTGGGGTCGGTGCGCCGGCGGCGGGCGTCCAGGATGGCGTGGACTTCGGTGGCAAGGTGATGGCGTTCGGCGTCCAGGCCGCGGGGCGGGGTGACGGTGACGTGGCGGGCCTCGCCGCGGTGGGCGCTGCGCGGGTTGTCCTCCTCGACGATGACGGGCTGCCAGCCCAGGGTGTGCAAGCTCCAGATGCGGGCGTCGCGCTCATTGGGCGCCTCGAACGGCATCATCGTCAAGGTGATGGCAACGGTGCCGTCCAGTTGCGGGGCCAGCGTGTATCCGCCGCCGCCCCATGCGGCGGGCACCAGCCCGCTGGCTTCCAGGACCTGAGCCAGCCTGCGTTCGGCTGCGGTGACGGTGCCGGTGGGCGCGGTGGCCGGGGAGGGCGGGCACAGCGGGGCCTGCTCACCGTCGGGGAAGATCCGGGGCTCGTCGGCGGAGGCGACCCAGTCGGCTGCCAGCTCCTGCGCCGGCGCCACCAGCGCGGAGATGACCTCCTGGGCGGCTTCGGGGAGCTGGTGGTGCGCGGCGCGCTCGGCGAGGTAGCGGGCGGCCCGGGCCACATCGAGGGTGGCCCGGTAGGCATCGCCTCGCATGTCCAGCTTCTCGTCGCGGGCGAGGATGCGCGCAGGGCGGCGCAGCGCCGCCGCGCCGAGATCGTCGGTGTGCGGGCTGGCGAGCTTCTCGCGGACCGGATCCAGCGCCAGGACCCGTTCGATCTGGTCCAGCAGCGAGGCGCGCCGGTTACGGAACGCGGTGATCGACCGGCGCACCATGCCACCGGGAAACTCGCGGTGCAGTGCCGCGGCGACGGCGGCCGGGCGGGCGGCCCGAAGCGCCTGCCACCATGCGGCGAGCGGCCCGTCGCCCAGGATGTCTCCCCCACTGCGGGCGATGACATCGGTGAGCAGGGTGATCTGCGCGGCGGGCAGATCCTCATGCCACGCGGTGCTGTACAGCCATGCGACCGCGGCCTGCCGGGCGGCCTCCGGCTCGGCTCCGGAGTCGGCATGGGCGGCGAGCTCGGCATCGCTTTCGGCCCGGCGGCGCAGTTCGAGCAGCGCAAGCTGGAGACGGGGATTGGCGTCCCGCTCGGTGGCGGCCAGGTTCCCGGCGTGCGTGGAGGCAGCCTGAGCCGCGGCCTCGAGCGCACTCCCGTCGCCGACATGGTCGAGGCGGTACAGATGTGCCTGGCCGCGGGCCTGTTCGGCGAACGCGGCCAAGGCCGGGTGATCGCTGTAGACGATGCCGTGCTCGCGTGCCTGCATCAGTTGGGCGAGCACGATGGGCGCATGCCCGTGGGTCAGGGGCCGCTGGCCTTCCAGCACGGCGGCGTGTACCAGTTCCAGGAGGTTGTCCTGGGCGGCGAGCGCTTGAGCGGCGTCGGTGTAGGGCTGAGCGCCCTGCGGCACGGGCTCGCTCTGGGCGGCCGGTGCCGGAGGAGTGGGTGCGCGGTGCGCGGAAGCTCCGTCGGCGGCCAGGGTGAGCAGGTGGCGGCCGAGCCGGTCGACGTGGTGGCGTGCCAGGTTGTGCAGCGCGAGCGCGAAGAAGCCGCGCTGGGGGCCGCTGTTGTTGAGCACGGCCTTGGCTGCGGTCGCGATCTTCTGGTGGCGGTGGAGCTCGCCGGCGAGTCCGCCGACGTCTCGGTGCCCGTCCCGCAGGCGGAGGGCCGCCGCAAGGTCCCGGTTGGCCTCGATCGGCATGTTGTCGTCGAAGGGCAGATGGTCGAGGAGGTAGGCGAGCGCGGAGATGCGTTCCTGGTCCTGCTGCATCTCCTGGGCCGGGTAGGTCTCGCCCGTGGTGCTGAGGCGGTCGGGCACCAAGTGCTCGGCGAGCCGGTCGGCGGCCTGCCCCACCAGGCGCAGGGCGTGGTGGGCGGGCTGCGCCGTGTGGCGCCGCCCGCTGTGCCGCCCGATCACTTCTTCGACGCCGCGGAGCGTCTGGGCGCTCTGCTTGGCCAGCTCGCGTGCTTGGGCGGCTCGTTGGTGCCAGCTGCTGGCGCCGCCGATGAAGGGCAGGGCCTGCTCGAAGGCGGTGATCTTCTCGTTGTCTGTGAGGACGGTACGCAGGTGGCGCACGGCGTCCTTGTGCAGAGCGTGAAGCGCGGCGCCGGCCTGGTCGAGTTCTGCTTCGGTGGTGATCGGCTCGGTGAGGGTGGTCTGGAAGGTCTGGTTGCGCTCCTCCAGCGGGGCGCCGATGGGGCGGCGCAGTGCCAGGCGCATGGTGTCGCCGGCCGTCTCGCCCACTGGGGTGAAGATCTGCGGCGCGCTGTCGCTTCGGGTGATGGTGAGGACGCCGTTGTCCCAGACCGGGTTCTGGGTGCTGGTGCGCAGGGCTAGGGCATACAGCTCGGCGGCTGTGTAGGTGACGGTGTCGTCCCAGGTCGGGGAGCCGGCGGTGCGCATCAGCTGGGAGGCGGGGAGGTGCTCAGCGATGGTCTGAGCGAGGACTCGGGCGTGCTGCTGCTCGCCGCTGTCGATGCCGCTGGGCCAGGTTTCCTCCCCCGTGGCCGCCAGGGTTTCGGCGGTGACGTGCATGCGGGCGGCGTGCTCGTAGGCGGCCGAGGCGAGCGCGCTGATACTGCGCTCGTGGATGCCGTCGTCTTCGAGGCGTGCCTGGAAGGCATGGGCGAGGTCGACGAGCGTGCGGCACCAGCGCGCGGCATCGGGGCGCATGCCGATCTGCTCGGCGGTCGCGTCCTGCCACAGCGCGATGGCCGCTTCGTCGGCGATCTCCTTGACCGCCTTCTCGCTGACGTACTGCTGTCCGCTCCAGGTTCGCGTGAACTCCCCGAGCGCGGCGACGAGTTGCAGGGTTCCGGTGCGGGCGGCGGCCTGGTCGGGGTAGGGGTCCTCGGCATCCCCCATGCCCTGCGGGTCCGGAAGGTGCCAGGCGGCCAGGGCGGCCGCGGGGACCGGAGCACCAGGGGCGACGGCGGGGGCGTTCGCGGCATTCAGTCGCGCGGTGACTTCACTGACCAGGTAGGTGTGCAGGTGTTCGGCGGCGGTGGTGGGCGCGTCGTCTGCGCCGAAGTACAGCCGCAGCAGTCCGGCGGGGACGTGGTCCTGCATCGAGGCGAGGGTTTCCTCGGTGAAGCGGCTGATCAGGTCGTCCGGGTCATCGCCCAGGCTGCCGGTCAGACGCAGACGCAGGGCGATGTCGCTGCTGGCCGCGTCCGCTATCTCGGCCACCTGTTCGGCCCACGGCTGCCACGGGCTGGGCAGGTCGGTGCCGGCGGCGGGCAGCGGGCTCAGCTGGCCTGCCGCGTTGGTGGGAGCGGCTTCGCGCAGGGTGTGCCACATGGTGCCGAACAGGCCGACGAAGTTGCCCGTCGGCCCGATGTCGCTGTGCAGGACGCGCCGCAGGCGGGGCGACATGTCCGGCTCGCGCTGTTCCAGCCACGCCCACAGGGCTGGCGCCTGGGGCATCTCGGCGGTCGAGGAGGCGTGGTAGTGGATGGTGGACAGCAGCTGTTCGTCGGTGCAGGCCTGCTCGGTGAGGGCGGCGACTTCCTGCTGGAGTTGTGGTTCGGCTTCGTCGACGAGGCTCTGGGTGAGTTTGGCGTGCCGGGCCGCGGTGCTGGTCAAGGTCATCAGCAGGTCGCCGTGACCCAACTGGCCCTCTTCGGACTGCTCGTGCCATACCTGTCGTGTCAGCTCGCTGATCTGATGGCACAGGGCGGGCAGGGCCGGGGAGACGCCTGCGGCCGGGGCACCGTGCTCGCCGGTCAGGTGCTCCAGGAGACGGAGCAGGGTCCGCTCGCCGGCTGACTCGTCGGGCGTCAGCGCGCCGGATGCCGTCGCCCGCTGCGCGAGCCGGATGAGGTAGTTGTGCCGGGCGGTGAAGTCCTCGTGGCTGGTGGGGGGATTGGCTGGGTCCAGTTCGGGCCGCGTCAGTTGCAGGATGCCGCTCTGGCGCGCGGCGGCCGCGGCGAGGGCGGGTTCGTTGACGACGGTGGCCGTCCACTGCCGCCACACCTGTGTGGCCACACTGTCCAGCGCCTGCCAGCCGAGCATGCGGTCGGAGACCTCCGCGGCCCGCAGGCGCGTGATGTCAAGCACCTGGTCCAGCAGGGCGACCCAGCTGGCGGGGGTCGCGCCGGGCCTGGGCGGATCCAGCAGGGCGGACAGTGCGATGACGGAGTGCCGCTCCTCCGAGGGGAGCTGGTCGAGCGGGCCGACCTCTTCGGTCCACTCGCGCCAGGCGGCCTGCAGGTCGGCCAGGGCGATGACCGCCTCCCGCGGGCTCGTGTAGGCGGTCTTCCCGGCGGCTTCGCGCAAGGACGCGCGGCGGATGTCGGGCATGCCGCGGGCGGCGGCGCGAGTCAGGTAGTTGTCGCTGTGCCGCAGCAGGGTGGTGAGCTGGGTGAGGGCCTGGTGCGTCGGGCGGGCCTCGCCCTTGTCGGTCAGTTCGCCGTGCAGGAGCAGCATGTGCTGGTGTGCCTCGGACATCGCCTGCCAGTGCTCTGCCGGTCCGCCGTTCCCGCCGGGTTCGGGCAGGCTCGCGGCGGCGTCAGCCAGGGTCTCCTCGGTGGCCTGGGCGTGCCATGGCGTGACGTCTTCGATCAGGGAGCGGTGCTCGGCCAGCCACTGCCCGAGGTCGGACAGGAGGAGGTCGGCGGCCTGGACGGCCTCCGGTCCCGGCGGGAAGGGGGTGGGGTGGAGGACTTCCAAAGCCCACTCCCCCGCCTGCTCGGCACGTACGAGGGTGCTGGCGTCCGGCGCCTGCACGGCCGCCGGCTGCGGGGCGGTGGCGGCGTAGGTGATGAGTGCGGTGAAGGTGTCGGTGTGCAGGTCGAACAGGCCGGGCCAGTCGCGGGGGTGGTTGGAGAGGAGGGCCCGGGCACCGCTGACGGTCAGGCCTCTGGCGGTGGAGATGAACCGCGTGGCGTCCTCCTGGGCGGGCAGCGGCTGGAGGGTGCCGTAGCGGCCCCCGTCGCGTGACCACAGGGTCCAGGGGTCTTCGCCCTGCCAGGAGATCCGCAGGCCGGGGTCGGAGCCGAGACGCTGGTGCAGTTCCTCGCCCCGGCACACGAACACCTCGCGGCCGCGCTGGATCGCGTACAGGGTGTCGGGTGCGGGCTGCAGGGCGAGCCGGGCGCTCTGCGCGGTGTGCGCGGTGACGTGGGCGGCGAGCAGGTCGATCGCCGCCTCGTCGCCGAAGAATGCGTCGATCAGGGCGTCGTCGTGTGCGTCGCCGGGCGTGCCAAGCCCCTGCGCGACCTGCTCCTGGATCCAGTCGCGGACCAGGTCGACGACCTGCCGATCCAGGGGTTCGTTGCTGACGGTGAGGCCGAGGGTGCGCGGGTCGATCGCGGCGGCATCCAGGAGCCGGTCGATGAGCGCGGCGTGCCGCTGCCACTGGGGCGGAACCGGGAGGCAGCCGCCGGTGCGCGCGGGCTCGGTGCCGGTGGCGTGCTGGCTGACGGCGGCCGCCACGCGGGCGAAGGCGCCGATGAAGCCGCGCGGGGTGAAGTCGGCGTGCAGGGCGTGGCGCAGCAGCGGGCTCATCTGCTCGGCGCGTGCGCTCAGCCAATCCAGCAGGGCCGGCGCGTAGGGCACGGGAGCGTGGCTGGTGAGCGAGTGGGCGGGGGTGCCCATCGCGGCGAGCAGCTCGGGGTCGGCCAGTGCTTGCTGAATGAGGGCGTCCAGCTCGGCGTCGAGGTGCCCGTCGGTCTCGATGAGAGTGGCGTGCAGCCGGCGTGCGTGGCGGGTGGCTTCGGTCGCGAAGTCACGGAAGTCGTTCTCCCGGTAGGCGCGGTAGCCCTCCTCCTCGTGTTCGCGGCCCACCTGGCGGGCCAGCTGAGCCGCCTCGTCGAGCAGGTGTGGCCAGACCGGGTCGATGAGACCTTCGGAGGTGTGCAGGGGACGGCGGTCGATCGCCTCCAGGAGCCGGGACAGACGCCGCTCGGTGACCGCCTTCTTCGGCCGGAGCTGGGCGTGAGCCCGGCGAGCAGCGCTGACGCGCGCGCTGTGCGAGCCCTCCAGCTCTTCGCGCTCGGGCCGCCCGTCGGTGCGCGCATAGGGCGCTGCCGGGTCGAGGTCGCGAGAGGCAACCTGAAGGGAGCGCGGACCGTAAGCAAGGAAGGTGTCGGCCAGGTCCGGATCGGTGAGCACCGTCCGGGCGAGACGCCCCAGGTGGGTGGGCAGTTTGCCGCTCGCGCGGCTCAAGTCTGTGAGCCCGGTGGCGCGGGCGAGGCCATACATGGCCTGGAGGTGCGCGTCGGCGCCGCCCGGGATCCGTGCGGCGGCCACCCGGGCCTTCAAGAGGGCAACCTGCGCCCCGGTGCGTGCGAGTCCGCCTGGGGTGGTGCTCTGAGCGGCGGCTTCCGCCAAGGCGTCGAGGGCCTGCTGGACCTCGGCCGCGCTCGCATAGGGTGCCTCGAAACGCCGGGCCGTCTCGCGCAGCCACGTTTCATCAAGCTCGGGCGGCGGGGTGTGGGCGAGGCGGTCGACGTGGAGGGCCGCGGCGCGCGCGAGGTGGCGCAGTCGGCCGTTGGTGGTGCGGCGGTCGCTGGGGGCGAAGTCCGGCTGCGCGGCCAACGCTTCGGCGGCCAGCTGGACCCGGGTGTACGCCTGGAGCTGGAGGCCCCAATCCGCGGCGGGGGCTCGCTGGGCTTCTTCCCAGGAGGCAGCGAACTCCGCGATGGCCAGGCCGAGCTCTTCGGCCGGCTCCGCAGGCAGGTCCTGTTCGAAGTCTTCCCGCCACAGGTCATACAGCGCGTGCAGGGCCTCGCGTGCGTTGGCGGCGGAGTCATACTGGTTGTCCGTGGCGTACGGTGCGGGACGATCTTCTCCGAGTGTCCAGCGGTCCTGGTCCGGGTCGTCGCTGGTGGCCGTGTCCTGCCCGGACTGGGCTGAGGGCTCCGCCGCTAGGGCAGGGGTGGTTGCAGGGCTCTGGGGTGCAGGGGCGGCGTTGGCGGTGGGGTCGGCGGCGGCGAGGGCGCGGACGGTGTCTTCGTCGCCGTCGCGGATGGCCTGGATGAGGGGCTGATTGTTCTGCGTCCAGGTGGCCATGAACGCCTCGAACTGGGTGCGTGCCCGGTCCTCGATGATGCGACCCAGGTCGTCCTCGCCCGCCTGCTGGGCCAGGGTGGCGCGGTGCCGGTCGAGGAAGGTGCGAGCGAGGCGGGTGAAGTGGCTCAGGGGCGCTTGCATGGTGTCGCGGTCGCGGCGCTTGAGGGAGCGCAGGAGCCGCTCGGCCTGCTGGAGGGATTTGGTCAGGGCGGCATCGGTGTCGTGGCCGTCGCGGTCCTCGTGGGCAGCGACCGCCTCAAACAGATCGTGGCGCAGCTGGGTGAAGGCCCGCGGGATGCTGCCGTGGTCCCAGGTCTGGTCGGCGGCGCGGCTGAGCTCGAGCTCGGCGGCTTCCACCTCGATGAAGGCCTGGTTCCATTCCCGCTGGGTGGCGAAGACGGGCGCAGTGACGGGCGGCGGCACGGCGGCGGGCGGCTGCGCGACCGGCGCGGCCGGCACGCTGGTGCCGACCGGGGCGGGTGCAGGCTCGTCGGCTGCCGCCGGCGGGGCCGTGGTGTTAGGGGACTCGGCGGCTGTCTGGGCTGGCGTTTCGGCTGAGTTCTCGGCAGCCGGGATCACCGCGGCGGGGGCTTCGGTGGCGCCCGCAGCGGACGGTGCGGTGCGGCGGGCCAGGCCGGTGAGGCGGGCGTCGTTGGCGACAGCTTCGAGGCGGTCCCCGTCGCGGCGGCGGGCGGTGAGGTGGCGGCCTTCGCTGCTGACGGCGTGCAGGGCGGGGCTGTCCTGCATAAGGCGCCGCAGCAGGGCGTGCGCGGCGACGGATTCGGTGCCCACGGTGTACTTGGCGGACAGGCCCAAGTCGTCGAGGCGGACGTACTCGCGGCCGTCCTCGGCGCCGGACTGATCTGGGCGGGGTTCGGCGGAGTCCTCCCACTGGGCCAGCGCCTGCGGGCTGGTGAGCGTGGCGTTCCAGCGCTGTTCGTGCAGGGCGGCCAGGCGGCCGAGCCGCTTGAGGTCGGTGGCCATGGGGTTGTTCTTGCCGAGCGCCTCGGTGGCGTCCTCGATGGCGGTGCGCCACAGGTCGGGCGGCACGATCGCGGCGGCCGGCGCCAGCACCTCACCCGTCAGGCGCTTGGCGCGCAGGCTACGGCTCTCCTCGTGCAGCTGGGCCAGGGCCTTGGTGAGCTTGCGGGCGCCGGGGCTGGTCGCGGCGTCAGGGTGGGATTCGATGACCGCGCGCAGAGCTTCGGCCATCAGCCGTTCAGCGATCAGCGTGCCGAGCCGGTCGGTGTAGCAGGGGAAGTCCTCCTGCTCCTCGTCCCCTCCCATGGGGTCGTCGGCGGACGCGCCACTGCTTCCACCGCTGCCGCCTGAGCGGCTGCGGGAGCGCCCGCCGCCTCCTCCGCCCCCTCCGGAGCGGGCCATGGCCGCCCCGTCCTCGGCGCCGCCCGCGTAGCTGGGCACGGCGCCGGCGGGGCCGCTGCTCTGGACCGTTGTTTCGCTTTCCAGCTCGGCCATCAGGGCGGCGAGCTTGGCCTTGGCCTCGATGAGACTCTCGTCGTCGTGGTAGACGGTGCCCAGGTATTGCTGCGCGTTGGCAACCTCGGCGAGCGCGTGGGCGTGCTGCTCCTGGGCGAGGGCGAGGTCGTCCTCGAGGTGGGCGAGGCGGTGTTCGAGGGACTGGATGGTGCCGGAGACAGACGCCGGGTCGGCGGTGAGCTTCTTGCGGTCGACGGGCACGGGCTTACCGGCGCCGAAGTCGAGGTGGAGGTCGAGGAAGTCCAGGCGGGCAAATATGGGCACCCCGCCGAGCTCGGCGACCTCCAGTGGCGGGTGGTTGCGCTGGCCGCGCAGTTCATCGATGGCGTCGATGAGCCGGAACTGCAGTGCGCGCGCGGCGTCCTTGCGCTTGGTGTAGGTGCGCCTGGTGCCGGTGCGCTCGACAACGGTCATGGAGAAGTCGGTGTCGCGGGTGGAGCGGCGTGTGCCGGGCGTACTGCCGTCGCCGAGGATGGTGGTGAGCCAGGCGATGCTGGCGTCCAATTGCTCGGCGCGCAGGGTCTCGGTGCGAATGGTGTCCCGCAGGCCGTACTGGGCGGCGTTGTGGGCGTGTTTCTCGGCCTCCATGCCGAGGATCTCGTTCTGGAGGGTTCCGACTTCCTGCAGGCGCGGGTCACCGGCCCCCATGGCGACGGCCTCGACCATGTACTCGTTGAGGTCCATCGCGATGTCTTCGATGGTGCGGTCGGTGAGCTTGCCGGACATCAGCTGCTGGATGAACTTGGCCTTGCCCAGGACGAGCTGCCACACGTAGGCGTCGAAGGAGTTCTCGGTGACGTAGTTGTAGACGTGGACCTCGCGGCCGAGGTCGTAGTTGAGGTTCTTCTGACGTACGACGCGGCCGGTGCGCTGGTGCAGGTCGACGGGCCGCCAAGGGCAGTCCAGGTGGTGCACGGCGATCGCCCGCCGCTGCACATTCGTCCCGGTCCCCATGGTTTCCGTGCTGCCGATGAGCACGCTGATCTTGCCATTGCGGGCGTCGCGGAAGAGGGCGGCCTTCTCCCGGTCGGACTGGGCTTCCTGCATGAAGCGGATGCCGTCGGTGGGCACACCGCGGGCGGCAAGCTCCATGAACAGCCCGTCGTAGACGGTCCACTTGCCCTGCTTGAGGGCCTCCTTGGAGGGAGTGCCCAGGTCCGCGAAGACGAGCTGCAGGCTGCCGGGCAATTCGTCGGGCGCCTCGTCCTTGGGACCCTGGTAGACGTCGTCCTTGTGCCTGAAGTACAGCTCGGCGATCTTGTCGGCGGCGATCGAGATCTTCGTCTGCTCGTTGGGGTCGAGGGCGTAGCCGATCAGCCGCGGGTCGAGGGCGGCCTGCCGCATCCAGGACGCCAGCTTGAGCATGTTGTCTTCGCTGGGGTCCACCGCGCGTGAGCGGATGTCGCGAGCGCGGGACTTGGCGATCTCGGCTATCTCGGCGTTCACGCTGCTGGGATGGCACTTGATCATCTGCGGGCCGCCGCCGAAGACCGCGGGGACGGGGAGCCCGAGGTCTTCGGCGGTCTTGACGTCGGTGGGCACCCACCAGGCCGTCAGCAGCTCGGGCATGTTGGTGAACCGGGCGAAGCGGGACTTGGTCTGCAGGCCGCCCTCGGGCGCGATCTCGATCTTGGTGTCGATCTCGGCGTGGTTGGCGACCCAGTCGTCGAAGTTCTCCAGGCCCTCGGCGGCAAGGATGTCCGGGCGCAGCAGCTTCATCCACACGTACGCCTCGGCGATGGAGTTGACCACCGGCGTCGCGGAGGCTCCGGTGATCACGCGGGCACCGTACTTGGCCCGCATGTACTCCAGCTTCATGTGCAGGTCGGTCGCGCGGATCGACCCGGGAATCGACAACCCCGCGTTGTTGGACGGGTTGTACAGGTTCTTGAAGTTGTGGATCTCGTCGACGAACAGGTAGTCGATGCCGAGCTGCTCCCAGCTCAGACCGCCTTCACGGATGGAACGCATCCGGGCGCGCAGGGCCTGTTCGCGGACCAGCTTCTTGCCCTCCACCTCCTTGACGGTGTCGTCGCTGTTGGGGTCCTCACCCTCGGCGATGAGCTTGGCGCGGCGCCGCTCCAGGTCGCGGTCGAACTCGGCGAGCTGCTTAGCGATGTAGTTCTCGTGCTCGGCGGCGGACAGCGGGATCGCCTTCATGACGCCGTACGTCATGATGATCGCGTCCCAGTCGCCGGTGGCGGCCTTGGCCGCGAACCGCTTGCGCTTGCGGCGGGTGGACAAGTCCTTGGTAGAGGCGGTCAGCACCTTCGCACCGGGGTAGGCCTGCAGGAACTCCCTGGTCCACTGCTCGGCCATGTGGTTGGGCACGACGATCGCCGGCTTGCGGGCGAGCCCGAGGCGGCGCAGCTCCATGGCGCCCATGGACATCTCGAGCGTCTTGCCGGCGCCGACCTCGTGGGCGAGCAGCGCGGACGGCTCGTTCAGGATCCGCGAGACGGCGGCCTGCTGGTGCGGGCGGGGGGTGAACTCGGTGGACAACCTCGGGAAGGACAGCTTGGGCGCGTCGTCGTAGTTGCGCAGGACGAAGCTGTTGAAGCGGGTGTTGTACACGGTGGCGAGGTGCTCGGCGCGCTCCTCGTCCTTCCACAGCCAGGTGCGGAACTCCTCGTTGATGCGCTCCGCGTACTTGTTGGCGATGGTCGTCGCCGTCATCGCCTCGGCCCGGATCCGGGCCTTCTCCGCGGCGGTGGCGTCCTCGGGGAAGGAGGGGACGATCCGGATGGGCCGCTGGTTGAGCAGGGCGCGGACGATCTGGACCGCGTTCATCGCCTCGGTGCCCCACACCGCGGTCGTCATCACGTTCTGCTCGGTGCGGCAGTCGACCGTCCACGTCGATCCGGCGGCCCGCTCCACCTTGATCGACTCATCGCGCAGCAGCCCGCGCAGGAACTCCTGCACGTAGGAGGCGTCCACCCAGGGCGCGCCGAACTTGACGCGGATCTCCCCCGGCGGCACGTCCTCGGGCTGCACCTCGGTGAGCGCCGCGACGTTCGCGACGAACCGCTGATCGACAGCGGCGGCGTCCTGGGCCTGCGAGAGCTTGAGGCGGACATTGCCTGACAGGTACTCGGCGACCGGCACCAGACGCCCAGTGTGGGGCTCCTCGAACACCACCCCGATCAGCGCGTTGCGCGCTGCCTGCTCCCCGTCCAGATCCAGCAGCCGGACGACGACATCGAGGCGTATCTGTCCGTGCAGGTCGAGGCTGATCGCGGCGGCCTCTTCGGGCGTCTGCGCCCGCTCGGGCAGCGTGCGCGGGGCGGCGACGCGCTGGGTGAAGATCTCGGACTTGCGGGCGCTGCCGGTTTCCTCGTCGTAGTCCTCAAGCGCATACACCAGCGGGGCGTGCGGGTCATCGGCGAAACCGCCCTGTGGCGGCGGGACCCGCGCCCAGACCTTGAGCTTCCCGGCGTCGCGCAACTCATCGTGCACCGCCTGCAGGTCCGCCAGCGGCTCGCGCAACGCGGCCGGGGTCTTGGTGGCGTCCCAGCCGAGGAGGACCTGGAGGTCGGCTTCGGTCATCACGCCGTCGCCGAGGTTGTCGATCGCGGCCTGCTGCTTCGAGCCGAGCCGGCCCGTCACCTCCAAGGCCGCGTCCATCAGCTGCTCGGACAGCTCCTCGGGTACGTCGTCCCAGGTGAGCTTGCGGGTGCGCTCCTGCCGGGTGAACCGGCTGACCGGCCCGTACTTCTCGACGTACGCGTCGTAGTGCGCGTTCTGGGTCGAGCGCAAGAAGGTCAGCCAGGCCTCGTCGGCATCCGGATCGGTCTCCGCGTCCAGCAGTTCCGAGACCGCGTCGCGTATCAGCAGCAGCATCCTGAGCTCGTCGCGCTGGGTCTTGGGGCAGGGATGCGGCTCGCTGTCCTCCAGCCGCGCCGCCCAAAAGCTGCCGTCGGCGAGTGGGATGATCCGCCCGTCGAACCGTTCCGCGTTCTCCCCGAACAGCTCCCGTGCGTCAGGGCCCTGCACCTCCCCCTCCCGCCGGACCGGGTTCTCGGTCATCCCCAGGCCGGCCTCGACAGCGGCCGCTATCTCGCGCTGCAGCTCCCTGTCCAGGCGCGCGGCGGTGTCGCCCCCGCGGGCAAGGACTTCCGGGCGGTGCTTGCCGCCCCGGGCGCGCCCAGGCACCAGAGTGCCCAGCACGTTGCGCGGATGCTTCTGGTAGTACTCGTTGACGTCCATCCGCTTGTCGTCAGCGGCCTTGACCTCCTCGGTCTTCGCGAAGACCGCGCCCTGCTTCTTGTGCGAGGGCGCCTTGCGGCGGAACACCAGCAAGTCGGTCGCCACGTCGGTGCCGGCAGCCGCGGCGTGCGCGCCGTTGGGCAGCCGGATCGCGCACACCAGGTCCGCGAGCTCGCCCATCTCCGCGCGGGCGGCCTTGGAGGACTTGTCGAGGGTGCCGGTGGAGGTGATGAACGCGGCCACTCCCCCGACCCGCACACCTTCCAGGGCCTTGATGATGAAGTGGTCGTGCATGGGGAAGTTCCCCGGGTTATGACGGGGGTCGCTGAGGCGGGCCGAGTGGAAGGGCACGTTGCCGATCGCCGCGTCGTACTCGCCGGTCTTGACCCGCGACTTCTCAAAGCCCTCGTTCAGGATCCGGGCCTGCGGATACAGGGCCTGGCTGATCGCCGCGGTCACCGGGTCGAGCTCGACACCGGTCATCTCCGCCCCCTCGGGGGCCATCCCGATGAACGTGCCCACCCCGGAGCCCGGCTCCAGCACACGACCACCCTTGAACCCGAGCGCCTGCAACGCCCGCCAGATGACCTTCACGAACGCGGCGTCCGTGTAGTGCGCGTTCAGCGTGGTACGCCGCGCGGCCTGGTACTCGGCCTCGCTCAACAGTTCCCGGAGCTCCGCCTGGGCAGCCTCATACTTCTGCCTGTGGCTCTTGGTCCGCTCCCGCGACGGAGCGAACAGGTTGGGCAGCGCACCCCACGACGACCAACGGGCCAGCACCCGCCGCTCCTCACCGGTCGCTTCCCGCTCCTCAGCCTGGATCCGACGCAGCACCCGCAGCGCTGCGAGGTTCGCCTCCAAGCGGGCCATCGGCGCGGCCGGAGCGAGATCGTTCTGGCTTTCCGGGCGGAATGCCGCCTCCTCCTGGGCGGCCATTTACAGCAGCCCCTGACGGGCAAGGGCTTCATCAGAGAGGCCGGTGAGCTCCAGCAGACGCGGAACAGCGCCAGTGCGAAGCCGTTCGCGCTCCGCAGCACTGAAGTCCCGCGGTCGACTCCGGCCGGCCAGCAGGTCGTGCAGGTGCTGCTCGCGCCACTGCTCCTCGGTCACCTCGGCTGCGCTGAGGTGCGGGTCGTCGGCCAGGTCGACGTCGTCCTCGGCAGGGAGGAGTACGAGCTCGCGCAGCACCTCGGCTTCGGTCTCGCGGCGAGACTGCTCCAGACGGCCCGCCCGCTCGAGGAAGGACTCCCCCGCCACGCCAGGCGTGTTCACACGCTCCGCGGTCCAGCGGATCCGCACCTCGTCCTGAACATCAGTGCCCAGCTCGGTGAAGAACGCCTCAGGATCATCGATCTCCGCGATGCGCCCGGGCCGGAACTCCTGCCAGTGCTGCTGCGCACGCCGCCCGTACTGATTCACGTCCACCACTCCCCACATCCGGTGGGCAGCGCAGAACGATCACGGACTCAGAGAGGCTCCTCCTGCGCCACCAGCATCGATGCTTGGCGTGGAAGAGCCTGAAGAACGGGCTTGAGCTGCTGCATCCCTTTGTGCGGGACTGAGTAGAGAAGGATCTTGACCTCCGGTCCGCGCCATGGAACGGGAGGAGTGGAGGCTTCGCTTGCTCCTGGAGGGGGCGAGGGGCTCTGCCAGGTGAGCACAGCGCTGCGCGGGGGCATTGCTGCCTGTCGCGATGCGATGCTGGGGCCGGCCGCCGGTGTGCCGAAGGCGGTTGAGGCGAGCTGGACTGCGGCTACGTCGAAGTCCGCGGCGGGCGGCCCCTTTTGTCCGACCGATGAGGGCGTCTCGCTCGGGAGCTCCTAGCGGGTGGAGGGTGGAGCATGGCCGGTCCAAGGGACGGGCGCTGGTTGGGCTGCCCTGCGGGCCATTACGGCGTAATCGTCGAGCTTCTGCGACCCAACCTTCCCTATCTAGCGTGCCGGTGCTTGAATCGATCTTGCGCGTTAGTAAGGTATCTCGCATGAGTTCTCCAGCCACGTCGAGCGACCGCGAGAAGGTCGTGTCCAAGCTGCCGGGATGGCTCCGGCAGAACCTCAAAGTCAGGGCCGCCCAGCACGGTCTCGAGATTCAGCAGGCCGTCGAGCAGGGCATCGACGACTGGTGCCGACTCGCGTCCACTCCCGGAAGCATCGACACCGCCGGCGCCGACTCCTTCTCCACCCTCCTTCCGTCAGGGCAGTGGGACGAGTTCCGCAGCATCGCCAACGACCGCAACGTTTCGCTCATCCAGGGCCTAGCCCAGTCCGTGCAGCTGTGGCTGGACAACAACCCCTCCCCGGACGTCGAACGGCCCGCGATCACGCGGCGCATCGTCGTCTGCAACCAGAAGGGCGGTGTCGGCAAGACCGCCATCACCGCCGGCCTGGGCGAGGCGCTCGCGGAGGACCCCGACAAGCTCCACCCGGTCCGTGTTGCCAAACAGCTCCTCGACGCTCTGCGCGCTGCCGACGACGGGCAGGACGTCAGCCCGGCTGACGCAGATCCGCTGGACGTGGAGAACCTTCCAGGACCCGGCATGCGGGTTCTGCTGGTCGACTTCGACCCCCAGAGCCACCTCACCAACCAGCTCGGCGGCTCACCGCTACCCATGGACGGCGACTCCCTCACCAACCACATGGGAGGTACACCCAAGGGCGAGTTGAGGGACCTCATCATCGCGGTGGAACCCGAGACATTCGGCGACCGACTGCACCTACTGCCCGCCTGCAACGACGCCTTCCTCCTGGACGTCCGCCTCTCCAGCGTCCGCGCCCGCGAAGCCGCCCTCGAGCGAGCTCTGGCCCCACTGGAGGCTGATTACGACGTCATCATCGTCGACTGCCCGCCCAGCCTCGGTCTCAGCATGGACGCAGCCGCCTACTACGGCCGCCGCCGCGACGGAGAGGAAGCCGGAAAGTCCGGCGCCCTCATCGTCGTCCAAGCCGAAGACAGCAGCGCCGACGCCTACGACCTGCTCACCACCCAGATCGAAGACCTCAGCAACGACCTCGGCCTGGTCCTCGACTACCTCGGCATCGTCGTCAACCTCTACGACGGCCGCCGCGGATACATCGCCACCTCCTCCCTTCAAGGCTGGGTCGACATAAAAGACCCCCGGGTCGTCGGCCTCATCGGAGACTTGAAAGAGCAGAAAGAAGCCGTCCGCGTGAAGCGGCCTCTGCTCTCCTACGCGCCCCGCTGCCAGCAGTCGGTCGGCATGCGCGCACTCGCAAGGGAGATCTCGTGACCAACAAGGCCAGCGCTCTGGGAGCCGGCCGTTTCGGAAGCCGCACCGCAGCCCCCGTCAGCGCGCGCCGCCAGGCAGTCGCCGCGGCCACCGGGGTCCCCACAGAAGGCGTCGCACCGCCCACCAAGCTGCCCGTGGACCGGATCAGCCCCAACCCCGACAACCCCCGCTCCAACCTCGGCGACCTCACCGAGCTGGCGGGCAGCCTCGCCCAGCACGGGCAGAAGCAAGCCATCACGGTCATGAACCGGGACGCCTATGTGAAGGCCAACCCGGCTCGTGAGAAGGACCTAGATCCTCAGGCCACCCACGTGGTCATCGACGGCAGCAGCCGCCTGGCCGCCGCCCGCGAAGCAGGCCTGACGCACCTGAGCGTCTGGGTCAACGATGAACAGGGCCAGGACTCCGAATCACTGCTGGAATCGGCACTGGTCGCCAACATCCACCGCCACGACCTCGCTGAACTCGACGAGGCACGCGCTCTCGAACGCCTGATGTCCATTCACGGCTCGCAATCCGCTCTGGCGAAGCGCCTACACAAGTCGCAGGGCTGGATCTCCCAGCGTCTGGCGCTCCTGAACCTGACACCGGAACTTCAGGCTCGGATCGGTACAGAGCCCATCACGCTTCTGCGGGCGGTGGGCAACAAGCCGCCCGAGCAGCAGGAAGCAGCCCTAGAAGAGCTGAAGCGACAGAGCACGCGAAAGGGAGCAGCCAAGCAACCCTCCCCCACTACGCCGCGCACGGTCGGCGAGGCCCAGAGCCATTACGGCGTAATAGGGCCCCCGGAGGACGGTGACGACCAGCAACATCCCGCGTCTGATGACAGTCAGCCTCGGCAGAACACATCCGTGATGCAGCCACCGGCTAAAGCGAAGCAGGAACGGCCGGAACCCGTGCCTGGCACCGAGCCTGACGCCAACACCGCCATCCCGGAGCCCCGAGAGCAGGAGCCGCCGGCAGACGTCGCGATCGAGCGGAAGCCCCGCACTCTTCCCTACGACGACCCCACGTACGTTGCCATGCACCTGGCCACCAGGATGGAGGCCGAGCACTTCGTCCGGGCGACGCACCAGATGACCACTCGCTGCTGGGACAAAGCGGGACTCGAGAAGGCACTGGAACTGCTGGGCAGCATGCTCGAGGAAGCAGCCAAGCACTGCCCGGAGAAACTGGAACTGCTCCTCCAAGAACATCGCGAGGCATCCGCTAGCAAGACCGCGCAGTAACCGAGGCAAGCACCGGCCCCGTTCTCCTCGCCCGCAAGGGTGGAAGAACGGGGCCTCGCTTGCCTTCACGGGTGCCCAAAACGGGACGCAGTCACATGACCGGATGAGGATGAAGAGCAACACCGTGGTACAGCCGCTCTACCTGACGACCCACGTCACCGGCGTTCTTGGCCGTCACATTCCGATGAAGGTCACCGTTTCCGCGATGGCTGCCCGCCCGGTACGCAGCCCTGGCACGCCTTCTTTCTCAACCCCCCTGAGAGGGAACCGGCAGCCGGGGTCGCCGGGCTGGCGATGGTTTTCAAGCTGATCGAGTCCGCCCAGGCCCGCTGGCGGGCTGTGAACGCACCCCACCTCGTCGCTCTAGTCCGTGCCAGGGCCCGCTTCAAACGCGGCCACCTCGTCGAACGCCCTGAGTCCCTCTCGGTGTGAGCAGCGTCAGCCGATCCGCAGAAGCCGGAGGGCCTCAGGCACTCGTGCGCCGTATGTGCAGGTGGCCATTGCGGGGGAAGGAGGGCGGTGCCGCCGGCAGGACGGTGTCGGAGTCGTAGCGGCTCTTCTGCGCAACCCGGCACGATGCCAGGTTGTCCACCTGATGCAGGAGATCGAGACGCTCCAGCCCGTCGGCTTCGAAGGTGGCCTCACTGGGGCCGTTCTCCGTAATGAACCGCCATACGAGGCTGCGCACTTCGCTGCGACGCATCGAGTCGATCTCGACCTGAGACCACCGGGCACGAATCACGTCTGTCAGCGCATCTCAATCGACGCACCATCCGCCCACATCACCCTCGACCACCGCCAAGAACGTCGTAGCCAGGGTCTACCTGATGTCCGTGACACAGCGGCGATCCGCCGTCGTCTGAAGTTGGAAGGGGCTCGGTGGCTGGCAGTCGGTCTCCCTCAAGTGACAACAGCCAACCTCAGCAGACGACCGCCGTGAGTTCAGGCTCCAATCAGTAAGGCGTCGATCACGCGTCCGCGGGCGGCAGTCAACGGGCTTCCACCCTCACAGGCGACGCGAACGGAACCAGTGCTGGCCTCAGCAGTTTCCGGGGCTCCGGCATGTCGGCACTGACGTCACGCTCGCGGCAGGCAGGGAGCGGAATCTGACGGTGCCGGCTTGGCCTTGGCCGACTGCTGCGCCACGAATGCGTCCTGCCGAGACTGACCACCGTCGCCCGTGGGACGCTGCTTGCCATCACCGACTACCTCGGACCCTATTACGGCGTAATGGCTTGGAGCCTCGCTGGCTGGTCTCGCTGTAATGGGCAGAGCTGCTTGACTCTCCCCTTCCGTGCGCTCTGCCGCCGCATCGCTTCCAGTGCCGCCTCCTGCTGTCCTTGCCGGGGCCAGTGCTCGTGTCCACGCGCGCCCAAAGCACGCGCAATCACCTGCCCGGATGAGGCTGGAGAGCAAGACCGCGGTGCCGTCGCTCCACCTGAGCACGCACGTCACCCGGTTCTGGGCACTTCGGTCTGCCGCGAGGAAACCCCTAGCTCGAGAATCCTGTGAGCCGATGAGGGGCCGACTTCATACAGGCTCAGCGCCGATGACGATGCCAACGGCGCTGAGCCCATCCATAGAGGCCGTCGACCGACTGGCGTCGCGTCCTGACAAAAGCTTGGCCGCCACCGATGGGTCGTGGAGAAAACCGGGAGCTGGCTGGCCAGCTGCCGACGCCTCAATCGCCGTTGAAGCACAACGCCAAGCACTTCCTCGGCTTCGTCGGTCTCGCGGCGCTGATCGGATGCCCGACTCGCCGGGCAGATCCAAAGGACAGCACCTTCACAAGCACCTCGCGCACCCTGTCAATGCTGTCAGCCGGCACATCGAGCAATGCCTCAATCTCGGCGTCCTCTATCTCCAAGTCATCCAGACACCCGGGCTCAAGCGAGACCGTGAGCAGGCTGTCTATCAGCGCGATTTCACGGACACACCCGTAGGCCGTGCGGTCCGGGGTCATCACCCAGTAACGGTCTCGGGGGCAAGTGAGCTTCGGGCTGCTGTCCTGGCGGTTCGGCTGATGGACCCGACCGGGACGATCACCATGTCCGCCGAGGCCGTAAAGAGGTGGACAGCCCTCCGGTGCTGGACGAGCATCTCCGCCATGAACAGCACACTTATCTCCATCCCCAAACGCGTCCGCTTCGTCGAGCTCAGCAAAGGCGCTGCGGGCGCTTGCCGACGGTGACCTCGCTGGCGGCAGCGCCGAGGCCGGGGTCACCCTTGACGGGTACTTCGTCTGCGACAGGGCCCGCTGGATCTTCGGCTATCGCGCTGACCAACTCGCCAAGGACCCGTCTGCCACGCCCTGGATCACGCGGGCCGTGGTGTCCGAGCCGGACGGGGCCGTCGTCGGCGACGCCGGGTTCCACGGACCGCCGGACGAGGCCGGCACGGTCGAGGTCGGCTACACCGTCGTGCCCGGGTACCGCCGCCAGGGCTATGCCCGCGCCATGCTGAGGGCGCTGCTCGTCAGGGCCGCCGCCGAACCCGGTGTCAGGACCGTGCGAGCCACTATCAGGTCCGACAGCAGTGCCTCCCTGGCCACCATCGAGGGTTTCGGTTTCACGCGCGTCGGCGAACGGGGGAACGAGCGCGACGGACTCGAGATCGTCTTCGAGGTCCCGGCAGACGCGATTCAAGGCGATTGACATCCTCCGCACGTCTCCGATCTTCGGCAGGCGCAGCTTCTGCCCGGGGGTGATGGACCAGCGGGCGTTCGCGGTGAACCGGACGGCCTGCCGGGTGTCCTTGCGGGACTTGTACCGGGGCGCGCCCACGCGCGGACGCTTGCCCTTCAGCGCGTCGAAGAAGTTCCGGTACGCCGTATCCAGGTCCCTCAGGGACTGCTGCAGAACGACCGCCGACACCTCGCCCAGCCACGCCCGCTCGGGCCGCTTCTTGGCCTCGGTGATGAGCTGCTTCGACAGATCCCCGGTCCTCGGGAACGGCAGCCCCTCGCTGCGGGCGCTCTCCCGAGCCCTGAGAGCGTCGTTGTAGACCACCCGCGCACACCCGACGCCTTCGCCAACGCCATGCGCTGACCGGCACTCGGGTACAAGCGGAAGCTGTACCGAAGCTGCACGCGGCCCATGCTATTCCCGCCGAAGGTCACCGTGACCAGGCTGGTGAACTCCCTCGAGGGCGTGTCCTCCCGCAGGCTCCGCCAGGCGTTCCCCGACCTCGTTCGTCACAACTGGCGGACGCAACGCCCTTTGGTCCGGCCCGTACATCGTCGGGTCGGTCGACGGCGCGCCGCTCAGCATCCTGAAGCATTACCTCGAGCAGCAGAACCAGCCGCTCTGACCAGGGCTGAGGTGACCCGCGCGGATCCGTGCCCATAGCTGAGGTCAGAGCAGGCTAAAGATTCGCTTCACCACCGGGCTGAAGCCCGGTGCACTGCAAATAGACCCGGTAGCCCTCTCGTCCTCGTACTCCGCAACGCCAGCCTGCATCTCATCATCAACGTCGACCTCGGCAGCCACGGCACGGGCCGTGAACCGGTATGCCATACGCCGGTTCTGTCAGGCCTACAGGGCACACACTCGAAGCTAACCGTCTTGCATCGACACTGCGGCGAGAAGCGACCTACCAGACGCTTGCACGGTCGGCGCGCAACGGTCCGCCGGGAAAGCAGGCAGCCCACAGTCGAAGCGACAGATCACGCAGATTCTCAGTACACCGGGCCCGGTTGGCGAGGCCCTAAGCCATTACGCCGTAATGGAGGACGGGGGAGTAGGCCTCAGTGACAGGAACGCGCGACGGCAAACAGCGTCCTGCAGTGGCGGCAGTCAGTTTCAGCAGAGCGCATCCAAGTCACAGCAGCCGGGCCAGGGCGAAGCCGGACTCGTCGCAACCTGGCTTCCAGCAACGAGCCTGACGCCGACGTCGACATGCCGGAGTCTAGGGGGAAAGAAGAGTCGGCAGACGTCGCGATGCGGCGGAAGCGCAGCACCTCTCGCTGCGACCATCTGGACGACACAGCCGACGCGGTGCAGCAGCAGGTCCAGCCCGCCAGGGAGTACTAGACGTCGAACCGGCGGTGCCCGCTCACAGCGATCCGGGTCAACGTCCAGCACGGGTCGGGCCGGCCTCAAGCGGCCGGTCCGGGGTACAACCTGGTTTTCGGATGACGGAAGTGTCCCGCGTCGAGCTTGCCGCGGGCGCCTCTGGGGCTCTTGGAGACCGGAGCCTGCCGAACACCCGAAGCCCATGCTCGCCGCTATCGGGTCGCCGACACGTTTGGTGTGTAGTTGGTGGGCGGTGGGAGCCTCACTTCTCAGTGGTCGTGCTTTCGAGGGCGCTGAGGAAGGCCTGCATGGTTGCTTCGTCGCAGAATCTGTATCCCAGCACCTTTCCTGAGCCCGGTCCGAGCGCGATGATGGGGGACTCCATGCCGCTGTCCCACCAGCCTTCCGTGGCCCCGCGTTTTAGGACGCGAGTGAAGGCGCCGGCGTGGCCACGGAGGCTGCTGTCGTTGTTATCGCGGAGGTCGTCGGCGGATACCTCGCCGTTGACTCCGGTGAGGGCTGCTCGGAGGATTCGCTGGGCTCGCGGGGCCAGGGCGTCGTAGAAGGTGCTGGCGCGCTCAGCGTTCCAGCCGGGGTTGCGGCGAAGGGAGGCGCGGTGCTTGTCGAGTAGTGCTAGCAGCTCGCGTTCGAACTCAGGGGTTGGATTCTTCACGTGCACGGTGATCTCCACACGGGCTCCCGTTACATTAGACGCGGATAGAGCGGGGGAGATCGTATCCTCGCAGATGGCGTGTCACAGGGTGCAACTGCGTCTACGTAAACCGGTGGGGCTCGCATCTGTCGTGGCCCGGGACCACGGTGCTGGCGAACAGCAACGGCGTGACCTCGCGGCCGAAGCACGTGGCGAGCCAACGACGCCGGCGATGGCTGGGGCTCTGTCGAGCAGGGGCGGGAGCTGGGTGACGTCGTTGCGTTTCCGCCGGCCAGCGAAACTGCGAGCGGGATGCCCTGGGCGTTGGTGAGGACCTGGTGCTTGCTGCCTGGTCGGTGCACGGTCGACCGGGTTGTGTCCGCTGTTGGGCCCCGCCGAGCGGCCCGCACGTGGGAGGAGTCGATCACCGCCCGCGACTAGTCCAGCTTCTTGGTGACCCGACGTTTCTGTAGCAGCAGATGCGGTTCATCCCAGCCACACGCCGGCTTCGTGCCATGAGGCCAAACGCCGCCAGCACGTCATCTTCGAGCCGAGGCCCAGCTCCTGGGGCAGATACTCCCTTTGGATGCCGGTATGCAGGACGAACGGGATCCCGCACGGCGTCTGCCGCTCCGGGACCTGCGGCCACAACGGTTCGACAAGGGATTGCAGTTCATCCGGCACGTTCCAAGGCCTCGACTGACGTTTCCAACGCCCAACCCAACGACCGTTCCAGCTGATAGTCCCATGCCCAACAGCTTCTGTCAGGACCTCTAGGGCCTCCGGCGGCCTGGTCGAAGGGCCTTAACCCGGAATCCTGGACCCGGGCATGCGATTGCTGTCAGGGTGGTTGATGTTGCTTCGGACGCTGTCTTGTACGCGATCGGGATGCGTTGTCCGAGGCGGAAGTGACGGCGTCGGGTGTTGCAAGGGTGAGCCAGCGGAACGCGTCGAGGCGGGCCTCGCGTTCAGTGGACCAGGTCTTGCGGCACCGAAGCGTCTCGCGTTCGATCCTTGCGTTGAGGGAATCGGCAAGCAGGTTGTCCGCGCTGGAGCCGATGGCGCTCATGACCTGTCGGACGCCGACCGCGATCATGCGTTGTCGCAATGCCATCTGGATTTGGTTACTAGGAGTCTGTGAGCTGCGACTTACTACGATTCCTGCAACGAGTGGTGCAACGTTCTGCGTGACCCGACAGCGACACACGCCGCGTCCGTACGCCTTATGGCCGGCTCTGCGAGAGCAATCCTGCAACGAGGGGAGCAACGATGCGTGCGACTTTATGCGCTACGCGATGAACAACGATTCAAGCAACAAGTGTGGACACCATCGGAAATCCTGCAACGAGCTATGCAACGTGCTAGAGAACCTAAGAAGCAACGCTGCAACTTACACTGTATGCACTTCTAGCACTTCTGAACGCACGATCCATGCAACACACGACCAAGCGAGCTGTCGATCGAGCACGTCAACAGTTCATCTGCCGAGCTGACTTCGTGTAGCGCCAACTACAAATCCGTCGACCGAGTGATCCGCGTAGCAAGGCATGGGACGTACTGCGCTGCGATCACTGTATTGATCTAGCTACTTGCAGGACTTTGTCGCTTACGAAGGAACTCTCGAATCAGCTGCTCAGCGGACGCGCAGTACAGTTGTCTAACTGCCTGACGCTGTGGAAGACGAGTGAACGCTCGCTCATGCCCGCGCCTCTCGTGCCTAACGACTCAGGTGACTGACATCCTGGCGCGGGGTGTTGCTGCCCACCGGTCGAGGGAACTCGCAAGCAGCCAAGCTGGCGCTTGAACCGATGCTCGATGCTCCGCGCGAACCGTTCGACTCACCGCCATGCCAGCTGCCCAGCCACGAGTCGTGCCCTCTGGTGAGCGAATCCACAGGCCGCTGACCTGCGCGGGAACCACTCGCGCCGCTGCCAGGCCTGCCGACACCTGGGCAAGCCACTCGCCCTTGCAACGACACCAGCGGCAGCCGACAGGCATCAGATGGAGGAGCGCACGCCTGTTCGCCCAGCCGGCAGGAGAGGCATCAAAGGCGGTCGGCGGCCCGTCCACCAGCGCCGATGGCGGCTGGCTGTGGTGTCGCGCGGAGCGCGCACCCGGTAAACAGCGAGTTCTCACCCAAGAGGCGCCCTGTCCTGTTATCGTCATGCGCAAAGATCAGGTGTCACTAGAACATCGCCGTCTTGGAGGACCTGGTAGAGGGGCCTTGTAGCTGGACGATCTACCCAAACTGCCCCTCCTGGGTTCACGGCGAGGCGGGGTGGTGCTCTGGTGACACGAACTCACAGTGCAGGGAGAGGTGCTCGAGGGATGAAGGTCTTCGCGTTGGCGACTCAGAAGGGAGGCGTAGGCAAGACCAGCACGACCGTCAACTTCGCAAGCTCACTCGCCCTTGCCGGTGGCCGCGTTCTTGTCGTCGATTTGGATCCGCAGTCCCAGGCCGGCGCGGCGCTGGGGGTGAACATCATCGGCGAAGAGCAGCTGGCTCGTTCGCTGGGCTGGGCGCTTCAGGCCCGCTTGCAGGGCATGCGGATGCCGCTCACTGACATCTGGTTCGACCGTACTGAACTTCTCGAGGAGTTCGGCGGACAGGGTACGCTCCACCTCCTCGCCAGTGAAGAGTCCACCATGACTGCGGCCCAGGACTTGATCCATAAGAAGGGGTTTCAGTCCACGCCCATCCTCCGTCGCATGTTGCTTGAGGCTGCCGAGCACTTCGACTTCGTTGTGATCGACACCCCGCCCGCCGTTTCCTCCCTTTCTGCGACGGCTCTGGCGGCCGCTGACTATGTGATCACGGTGTGTATTCCGGAGTACCCGGCGCTCAAGGGGGCCGCAGCAACCCGCGGGACTGTCCGTTATGTTAAGGATCGGACGAATGGTGAGTGTGATCCCCAGTACTTGGGGGTGGTGCTGAACCGTTCCAACCCGCCGTCCAAGTGGAAGACTCAAGAGGTCAACATCCGGAACGGCATGCTCGATGCCGGGTTGAACCCGTTTCAGCGTGATGTCCGTACGGACAACCGCATCAGTGACTCCTTTGCCTACGGCATGCCAGCGGTCATCCGCTATGCGAGTCATGCTCCTGGCAAGATCTATGCGGAGTTGATGCACCAGGTCCTGGCCCGAACCACTCAGGCAGAAGAGAAGTGGGAGATGCCTGGGCGGATCGAGTCTGTTGAGGATGCCGGGGTCGTCGGATGAGTAACGACGCTACTAACGAAGGCGAGTCGAGAGCAGGCAAGTCCAAGACCAGGGCTGCAAAAGCCACTCAAGTGGGATCAAAGCGTCGGACGCCTCCAGCGCACTTCGGGGCAGGCTTGGTTCAGGGTCTCATCGCGGGGGCTGAGGACGTAGCTGGCCGGTCTTTCATCGGGGGCGGGAAGACCGCGTCTGCTGAGAGGGAAGTCGTAGGGCCGGCTGTGGCGCCGGAGCCGCCTTCGACCGCTGTCTCCGAGTCCTCGTCCCTGCTACCAAGCCAGGCCCTTGGCTCGCCCGTGCCGCCTCAGGTGGTTGGCCGCGCAGAGCACGCACACGATGCCGATCACGTGGCCGATGCAGCGGCGCAGTCGGGGTCTTCGACGCCTGCGGCACGAGTCGCTGAGCCGGTCGTGGAGATGACGGAAGCATCCGCTGCGCCTGCGGAGCTTGTCCGCCCCGCGGATAGCGAGCCTGTCGACCTGGAGCCGGCGGAGGCCGGCGGGCCTGAGGGTTCGTCCTCCCCGGTGGGATCGCGTACTTCGAAGATTGCGGAAGTCCGCGATACGCGTTCCGGGGCCCAGGCATCCGAGGTGGATGACGGTGGGGGAGAGGCCCTTGCAGGCGGCGGGCATGCTGGGGGCTCCGTCACTGATCGAGGAATGCAGGCTGGGGCGGCGTCCGCGGAGGGCCGGTCCCCGAAGGGAGGTCGGCGTCGCCCGCAGGCTGCTGCTCATGCGGTCCTGCTCGAGAGTTTCAAGGACGCCCGCCTGCACTCAAAAGACTGGCAGGGGTGGGGTTTTCGTATCTATCCGGACACACTGGCGGCCCTGAAGCAACGCATGAACGCGGATCGGCGGTCTACCGGTCTCAAACTGGCCACGGGGCACTATGTCGACGCTGCCCTTCGATCAGCGCCCACCGACGTGACAGAAATGATCAAGCTGGCGGACGAATACGACGGTGAGCGGGTGTTCGCCAATGAGACCACGCGTCCGTCCACCTACCGGGTCGGGCTGGTTGCTTACGAGCTTGCCTCCAATCTGAAGGTGACGATGGATGAGGCGGACGAGTCCCGACGCGGAGCTGCGTTTGTTTCGGCGGCGCTCCAGAAGCTTCTGGATGGTCTCGAAATGGGTGGCGCGCTGACGCTGCCAGCCCGGTAGGGCCGGTTCGGTCAGCTTCTTCTAGAGCCTCAGCCTGCGGTTTTGCCAGGGCTGGGGCTCTTTCGTGTATGCACTTTGCAACGAGCAGCGCAACGTTCGCTGCAGCGGTCACCGCAACGCTCTGACGAACGATGTTGCGATCTCTGCATGCGACGAGCGTGCTCTTCAGCCGCCTCGCCATCGCGCCTTCCATTCTTCTATGACTAGAGCTTTGACGGTGTGAACAGGTGGAACAAAAGCGCTCTTTCCCTGATCAACGGCGTAGCTGATCCGTAGGGGCGACACGCCAAGCTCTAGTGACAGGAGGACTTTTCAAGATCGGGTGCGCTAGGGTGTGAGCCACAATCAGCTAGTGGTGTCCCGGAGCTCACAGATGTCGATGACAGGTGCTCAACTCAGTACAAGCGCAGTGGCGACCGCCGCGGGACTGAGCGAGTCATGGGCGTGGAAGGCCCGCAACCAGGGAGTGATCAACGAGCCTCACTTCGAAGAGGACGTCGTTGCGCTTCGGGTCTACGCCTTCGTCTCGCAGATCGTGTGGCCTGGCACCCGCCGGCCTCGCAGCGCTCGCCAAGCGCTTGAGCTCTGGCAGGCCTCGGCCGTGGAAGCAGCCAGACAGGCCGTTTCCGACGAGAACACCACGTCGGAGACAGCGCTGTGGGTCCTTGAGGATTCCGTTCGGCTGGTGACCACGCCCGCCGAGCGCGCAGCGGTCGATCTTCAATATCTCGGCGGCCGCGTCGCGTTCCGCATTCCTGTCGGCCTCTGGGTAGCGGAGCTGCCTGAGGCCCTGGAGAACGTCCGCACCCGCAGACGGCGATCAGTCGGGGCTAGAGCGACGTCCTGATGCGCCGTCTTCTTCCAACCTCCAGCGCGATGGTCGTCTGCCTCACTGCAGACATGACTCGGCCCGGGATCTGCGGTCCCGGGCCAGTCGCGCTGTCAACGCCTGGAGTCTGCGGTTCCAGGTTCGTCCAATCACCAGGGAGGTGATGTCCGGCTCGTCGCACCCCTAACTGAACAAGGCCACGCACTCGGCTGCCTCCCATTGCCTTGCAGGAGCCGAGCGGCGATAGACGACGCCCTCTTTCGTTGTTGACAGGAGTCGATCATACCTACCAGTCCGAGGGCTGGTTCCGTGTTGCCTAAAACAGGTGGCACCAATCAGCTCAAGATGTCCAAAAACCGCTCATCTCCTCCCTCCCGGCGGCCCCGGAAGTCCCCACACCGGGACGCCTTCGCTTCCTGGGCCGGCCCGGTTCCGACCGGGACGCCAAGTCACCCCCTGGAGCTGGGCGATGGCATGCGGACTGCACTGCTGTCCGCAGTACGCGCACTGTTGGCAGATCCGCGTCTGGCTGACCGCAAGGACGTGGTGCGTCTGAGCGCCGTAGTGCTCCTTGCGAAGGCAGCCCACCGCACCTGTCAGGTAGCGATCACGGCTCGGGAACTCGGACGATGGCTCGGTGTTCACGAATCGACGGTGGACCACGAAGTCCTGCCTGTGCTGCAAGAAACAGGCCTGGTCACCAAGACCGTCGTCACGGAGAGGGATCGCCCTCCGTTCACGTACTACCGGATCATGCCGATGTGGAACGCCCGTGACGTGAAGCGATCCCCGTTGGCCCTTGAACGACAGCAGCTTGCCACGCTCTTGCGTTTCATCGAGAGCCTCTTCGCCCCCGGCTGGGGCCAGGCCTGCGAGACTCAGCCGGGGCTGCTGGCTGGACGGCAAGGACGTGGTGCAGCCACAGATCGTCTGGCACTGCTCCTCCTCGCCTTGGAATCCCGACCGGATGGTCGAGTGCCGCTGATGGGCGGACGGCTGGCGAGGACGCTCCAACCGCATGGCCGCGCTGCGGCCACTCTGGCCCGCTTGCTGGGCTGCGAGGTCCCAACCGCTGCGTCGGTGCTGGCGCGACTGGAACGGGCAGGCGCTGTAGGCCCTGCCGGCGGCGATGGCAAGGGGCTTCGGCTCCCTGCCATCGCCTCGGCCCATCGCCGTAGCTCCCAGCGGCAAGTCGATACGGCGGGTTCCGCTCCCACGCCGACCCACCCAGCTATCCCGTCCTCTCCGCCCTCACCGCGCACCACCGTGTGCCACAACTGCCGCGTCGAAGGCCACGATGACCTGATGCCTCTCGAAGGCGAGGGGTGGCGCCAACCCTCCTTCGAAGACCTTCTCCTGGAGCCAACAACAGTCAACGCAACTGCACCCAGTGGTATCAACACGACCGTCGACGGCAAAAGCGCAGCTCAGCACCACCCTTCGGACTCTTCATCTGGTCGAGAAACTACGGGACTTCACACCCACCACGCTCCTGCGGCTGATCATGTCCTGGAAACTACTGGCGATCTTGGGTTTTCCGGCGAAGCCGATCGGGGGCAGGGAAATCTGCCGAGGCGCGCGTACACGCGCGAGGACAACCCACACCACGCCCTGCCGATGACAGGCACCAGGTCCGCCTCCGGCTGTGCATACAGCCCGCTTCGCGGGGACAAACCGAACGATCTCCCGTCTGGCAGTGCCCATGGTGAGGATGCTGGTGACGAGACGATCCAGCCGCGGCGGCCTGAAGACCAGACCGCTGTGCCGGTGTGGTCTCAGGTGCCTGCAGCCGTGCTGAGTGCAATGCAGTGCGCGGAGACCCTTTGGGGTTGTCTGGCTCGTCCTGGTGCCCGCAGGCGCGTAGACCAGGCAATCAAGTACGAACTCCAGGTGCTGCGCGAAACCTTCGGGGCCGATGCCAAGGTCGAGCAGATCCTTGCCAGCCGCCTGCGCCGGCGCATCGACGACCAGGGAAACGTCCCATTCAAAGATCCGGTCGGCTGGTTGGTTGGCAGGGGTCTTCGCCGCCGATCGATCTGTCCGGACATCCGCTGCGACGACGGCCTGCGGATGGATACCGGGTACGCCTGCGACGCGTGCCAGCTGTTGCATGCCGATCGGCGGGCACTGCGGCATGCAGCGGTGACGGAGCTCCACCACCGCTTGGGCACCTCTGTCACCGGCCACATGCCGCGGACGGAGTTTGAGGCCGAGCTTCACCGTACGTGGAAGCGTCAGATGCAGCACCAGGCCCTTCAACAGCAACGCGAGGCGAAAGTAAGCCAGGCCCGGCAAGCTGCGGTCTCGGCACGGCGGGAAGAGCTCCAAGCATCCGAGGCCGCCCGGCAGCAGCTTCCGTGTGGAGTCTGCGGGCGGCCGCAAACTGGGGGACTGTGCGGTAACTGCGCGAATGCTCGGCGCGTGGAAGAGCTGATCAGCGACGCAAAGGAGATCGCCGTAGCCGCGTGGGCTTTCCAACGCTCCCATGCACGACAGAAGGACGTCGCCTCCTCCACGGAGTCCGAAATGCGTGCCAAGATCCGCCGGGAAATGGAGAACGTCCTGTCGGAGGGCGCGTTCGAGGAGACGGTCTCTGTCATGGGTCGACTTACTGCCGAGTTGGCCTTGGAAGAGATTCGCCAACGAGCACTCGAGCAACTGGCGTGCTCGGAGGAAGCCAGTGTGGAGGCGAATACGGCTTACACCGCCGAGCTCCGGCGACGCGACCCACGCGGGACGCGGGCGCACACCGAGGAGGATGCCCACGCAGTCAGTCGGCTAGCCCGGCGGCGAACCGCCGAGTACCTGCTGCGGACGCGGCTGGGTGCGCTCAGAGCATCCGGCAGCCGCCCAAATGAAGACCCAAAGCGCCAGCCCCACGCTCGGCAAGCGGAGCCGATCGTGGCGGGGTCCAGGTGACTACACCCATGGCGTCGTCTGCCCTGTCGGCACGGCCCGCGGACGCCGTTTAGAACTCCCAGCCAGGTCGATGGCGAGGGGCAGGTCGGCGGATCGCTACGAACCCCGCCGATGGCTGGCCGGGCCGACGCCGGTCTCCAAACGGGATCCGCCAGGGCTTGAGTACGACGGCATGTGGTCCCGAGCGGAGCTGTCGGAGGGGGCTTGTACCCTGCACTCATTCGATGCTCGGATGATCACGGTTACGGACATGCGGGCACGGGGCGGGCGTCCAGGGGCGGGAGCGCGGGGATTTCGATGAGTGACGCACATCCGATACGAAGCCGCAGACCGGGCCTCTCGGTCGGTGCGCGCATCATCGCCGTGGTCGTCCTCGCCGCCATCGGGGCCGTCTGCGCCTGGCTCCAGCACGACGCCCCCGGCCGAAGTGCGGAGCCGCGTACGGAGTTCACCGCAAACAACCCGCCCACCGGTCTGCCCACGGCGCTCACCACCGGCCAGCACCTCCACTGGTCCCGCTGCACCTCGCCCCCCACCGCGCGCACGGGCTACGACTGCGCCACCATGAAGGCCCCCCTCGACTACCGGAAACCGGACGGCAGGACGATCGACGTCGCCCTGATCCGCCGCAAGGCCACCGGCCCGAACGCCCGGCGCATCGGCTCGCTCGTCCTCAACTTCGGCGGCCCCGGCGTGTCCGGCGTGATCGGACTGCCCGAACGCCTCAACCAGTACGAGCCGCTCCTCGACCGCTACGACCTGGTCTCCTTCGACCCACGCGGCGTCGGCGCGACCATCCCCGTACGCTGCGGGAAAACCGCGGACGACACCAGCTACGACGGGGCCGACGCCTGCGCCGAGCGCTCCAGGGCGCTCCTCCCGTACATCGGCACCTCGCACACCGCGCGCGACCTCGACCTGCTGCGCTACCTCCTCGGCGACAAGCGGCTGCACTACTTCGGCGTCTCGTACGGAACGGCACTCGGCGCGGTCTACGCCCACCTGTACCCGGCGCACGTCGGACGGCTCGTCCTCGAAGCGCCCGTCGATCCGACCGAGGACCTCGACGAGGAACAGGTGTCGCAAGTCAAGGCAGTCCAGGTGGCATTCGACCGGTTCGCCGCGCACTGCGCGGCCCATATCCGCCACTGCCCGACCGGCGACCGGCCCGAGGAAGCCGCGCGACGCATGGCGCACCTGGCCGACCGGCTGAAGAAGAAACCCGCCCCGGCCGGCACCGGAAAGAACCTCGACGCCGACGACCTCGCGTACGCCGTCAGCGACCATCTCGAATTCGGCACGGACGGCTGGACGCCGCTCGCCAAAGCCCTCACCGCGCTGATCGACCACAACGACGGCCGTCCGCTGAGCAAGGGCGCGGACGGCATGGGCTCCGCCGACCGCGTGGAGACGCCAAGCGACTTCAGCCGCGCCGCCCTGGTCGCGATCACCTGCGCGGACTCAAGCCTGCGCCCCGGCTTCGAACGCCTCGCCCGGGACAAGGCCCGCGTCAAGGCCGCCTCGCCTGTCTTCGGCGCAGCCTGGTCCACCGGCGTCTACCTCTGCTACGACTGGCCGTTCGACGGCGAGCGCGCCGCACCCCAGGTGAACGCCGACGGCGCGGCCCCCGTCCTGGTGGTCGGCGGCACCGGCGACCCGACCACCCCCTACCCCGGCGCCCGCCACATGGCCCGCGCCCTGGGCGACGGCGTCGGCGTCCTCCTGACGGCCCAGGAGGAGGGCCACGGCACATACCCGCAGAACCGCTGCGTCGCGGAAAAAGTCGACCACTACCTCCGCACGGGCCGCACCCCGGCCCCGGGGACAGTGTGCCGGGGCACCATGTCCTGAGGCCCGTACGGATCCGCCGGGCGATCGTCACACGCCGGTTCGCTCGCAGTGGCCCCCGGCGTGCACCACCACACCGCCCGGTGGCGACAGCGGCCGAGCGGACGCTGCCAGAACAAGACAGTGAAGGGCACATCGCGCTGTTACCCCCACAGGGTGACTGGAGGAAGCGCGGCCAAGCCGAGCTCAGGAGCCGCGGTAGCCGAGCCCGCGCCGCTCGTCGGGTGCCGAGCCGGGCTGGGCGTCCCTGCACTGCAAGTTGCCGACCTGCCCGGGTCATGTCCGCCGGGCAGGACCCGGTGCGGTGACAGTCGAACCAGACCACGAGTCGCACGTGCTCGGGGCCGTGCAACTCGGCGAATGTCCTCATCACGTCCCACACCGGCGCCCAGTGGGCCGGCTTCAGCCTGGCCGGCGCCGACCCCATCACCAGCGGGCTCGACCAACGCCAACAGGCGGGCCGCCTCCTCGACCTGCTTTTCGACGGCCTCCGTTACGGAGCAGGCAGGCTGGTGTCCAGCTCGTGACCCGCCTATCGTCGCGATCCCGCCCGCATGGACCGTGATCGGCACGTGGGCTTCACCAGCACCGCCGCCATGTGTCTGAACGGGTACCTGCCTGTGCGGAAGGAACGGCCTACGGGCAGCGGGAGCTGACTCTCTCGTCCTGCGAACTCCGGCGGCTCGTCCTTGCTTCGCGGGACAGCCGCCGGCAATGCAGATGGGGAGGGCTGGCGCTGTGCCAGCCCCTGAGCGCCACGGCACCCTCGCGCCCATTCACGCTGCATCCCAAACCCAACAGCCGTCCGAGGCCACGTACAGTCCCTCGATGACCTCGCCTGTGGTCGGGTCGATGGCGCAGCTGTCGGCGCCGACGTACTTCGGCTGGGCTACGGCCGGGTGGGGGAGGGGGGCCTGATGGGCGGCCTGGCGGCGCTCGGCGAGGCGTACTTGCTCGTGGTGCCAGTGAATCCGCTGGACCTCGTGGTGGCGTCGTCGCCGTTCTCCCGTACCGGCGGTGCCTAGCCTCTCTGCGGTCTCGGGCCATCCGGAGACAGGGGTGTCGCAGTCCGGGGACTGCGTCCCGATTCCCGCCAGGGCGGTGGGGGAGAGGTGGTAAAGCTCCCCCACGTGGCGGATGAGGCCGAGGGTCTTGAGTTTCCCGAGCTGTCGGTAGGCGGTGGGGCGGGAGACGGAGGCGCTCTGCTGGAGTTCGGTCAGGCTCTGACCGTCGCGCTCCGCCAGGGCGGCCAGGACCGTGAGTCCGCTGCCTCCTAGGCCGTGGTGGGCGAAGGCGTCGAGGTGCATTAGCTGTCCGGCTGTCCGGGTGTCGATGTCGGCGCCGGTGTCAGATCGTCTCAGGTCTGGGCCACTCATGGCCCCCCCAGCCTTCGGCCCTTTGGGGGTGGACCAGTGGTGAGACGTCGTGGAAGGCAGGCGGGAAATGAGCATCCAGCGGGCGCCTTCGGTGGGGGATCCGTCGTCGAGTTGGCGCAGCATCTTGGCGGCACGGAGGCGCTGGTTGGAGTTGTGGGCGGTGGTCCGGCTGCAACCCATTCTCTCGGCGAGGTCGCGTTCGGAAACGGTGTGGTCCCAGCTTCCGGCCTGGGAGCAGATGTGCATGCGGGCGATGAGGTTCCGCAGGTCGGTCTTGCCGGCGATGCCATTCCAGGGGGTGCACTCGATGCGGGAGCGAAACGCGGCCAGGGCGGCGTGAAAGTCCTGACGGGTGGTGATGGGGTCAGTTGACTGGACATAGTGTTGTGCGCCGTCCCAGGCCCGTTGGAGCCAGGCTGCGGCTTTGTCGTAGCCGCAGCGGTGCTGGAGGGTGCGGGCGTGCTGTCCGGCCTTGTACGGGCCGGCGAGCATGACGTGGACGAAGGAGGAGCGGTCCCAGCCCGCGCGGACTGCGTCGGCGGCGACTGCTCGGGTCATCGCCCAGGCGTGGTCCGATGCGGCCGTGTTCTTCCCCCCGCGTTGGAGGTTGCCTGTCGCGTACGCGGCGTCCTGGTCGCCGAGGAGAAGGAGCTTGTGCATACGCGACGACAGGAGCGGCAGCGCGGCAAGGAGCCCTGTTCTCTGCGGTGCCTTGGAGCGACCGCTGAGCCCTGGAGCAGGCTGTGCAAGCCGGGGCCCTAGGTGCGAGGCTTGCGGCGCGTGAGCAGCGGGGGAGCGAGCAAGGCAGTGGTGGGGCGGCGGGACCAGCCGTTCTCCGCTCGCTGGGCGGGCGACTATCGCACTTACCCTTGTCACCGTGCCTCCGCGGAGATTAACGAAAGGACGGTGGAGAGCACCCGCGGGAGCGCCGGCGGCGACCCTGCTCCGGCCTGGGTGCGCTCCTGTGAAGGGCGGAAAAGGAGGTTCGAGTGGAGGGCGTAACGGGATGATTGGGACACGGGTGGGTGACAAGCGGCAGCCGTCTGCTGCATCATGAACGCGATCCGTTCCGGGTGTTTTGGAACGTCGAAGCCCCCTGGCAGGGGCGCGAGCTCCGGAGTGGGAGTGATTTCGCCCGGCTCCTTCGGTGAGGAGAAGCCAGGACTCGCTCGACTGGCAGGCCGGGCGATAGCGAAGGGCCAGCGGTTGATGGGGTGATGGCACACCGCATCGAGTGCGAGGCCGGGCCCCGTGCTCATTGGCAGACAGCACCGGGGCCGCGGGGAGCTAGGTCATCGGATGCTCCCCGCGCAGTTCTCTGCTGTTCCTGACTGGCACGTTGTCCTCCTTGGCTGGGCGCGGCCTGTGCCGAGGCCAACATGGGTATGCGCCCGGCAGCGGTGATCGCCGTGCGGGCGTTGGAGAAGCCGCTGCCTGGCTGGCGGGCAGGCGACCCGGAGGCTGGTCACGCGGCCTGGGCGGCCGCGAAGCGCGGGTGGGCGATGACCACGCTGGACTTGATCGCCGCCTGCACGGCATTCCGCATCAGGCGTCCGTAGGCGACCAGCGGGTCGCCTTGTGTGTTATCGGGGGTCAGGATGCTGACGGCGGCCACCACGCACGGCTCGGCGCCGGGAATAGCCGGGGCGCCAGGCAGGCGGCGGAGCGGAACGGAGATCAGGAGCCAGCCGGGCAGTGGCGACTCAGTGAGCGCGACCTGGGTGGACCTGATCCGACGCAGTTCCTCGCGCAGCGGGATGTCCTGGCCGGCGAGGTTGGCGAGCATAACCAGGCCTGGCGCGTCGCAGTCGAGGGGGGCCCGGCGAAGTCGGTCAACGGCCCCCGAAGTGAAGGCGAGTTCCCGGCGAAGGCTCTCATCGCGGACCCCGGCCGCGGCAATGCACAGGCGCTCTCCGGTGACAGGAGAGTAGGTGTGCAGCAACACGGCGCGCTGGGTACGGGTGTGCAGGTCTTCGAGGAGGAGGGCTGCGTCGAGCAGGGGAGTGGTGCTCGGATGCACGAGTCCCGGGGTGTCGGTTGGAACGTCCGTGAGAGAGCGGATTTCCCAGTACCCGTAGCGGGGCCGGCAGCACACCTTGGCCTTGAAGAGCTGCAGCAGTCGTCGGCGGACTTCTTCTTCGCCCATGGTCGTGCGGGCGGCGATGTCCCGAGACTTATGCGGACCCGGGCCGAGCTGCAGCAGTGCGTGGAGTACTGCGTTCGTGCGGTCGCGCTCCATCCGCTGATGCGAACTGCGTGTGCGGTTGTCCACGGTCCCTCCCCGTTGTGCCAGATCAGCACGTCAGCCGCGGCAGTTGGTGCTGTTGGTCTGTTCAGAAGATCTCTATCTGTGGCAAGCGGGGTTGACCAGGAACACCCCTTTCCAGATGACCCTCTTCCTGTTACGGATGGTGAGCAATCAACGTGACTTAGCACCGGAAGATGGAGGTATACGCGCATTCGAAAGCGTCACAGCCCGTTAGATGTGTGCAAACCTTCACACGTGCACAACGAGTCCCTCAGTTCGCCAGCCGCATAGCGCCGCTTCCCAACTCGCAGCGGGCGCTCAGGCGTGCGGCGCAGGCCAAGGCAGCTGCAGCGTACTCCCGACGGTTGCGTTCCATCTGCGGGCGCAGCCCCATGACAACGAGCGAGCCGTACACGGTCGAGCCCCGCCACAGCGGGACGCCGAGCATCTTCCAGTCCGGTAGCGGCGACTGGGTGAGCACGTAGCCCTCGGAGCGTATCTCGCGCATGAGGTGACTCTGGGGAGCGCCGTCGAGGTGCGAGAGGATCGCCAGCCCGGCGGCATCCGCGGTGAGCGGCGCGTAGCGCAGCGCCACCTTGATGTCCAAATCGGCATGTTGGAACGCCGCCTGAAAGTCGCTGCGCCGACCGTAGGTGTGGTCGAGCATCAGCCGGCCCGGTGTGTCGTCGATCAGTACTGCGCTGAACGCCATGGCTACCTGGGCGGTCTGCCGCTGCAGCACAGTGGTCTCGCGGTCAAGGGCACTGTCGTGAGGCAGATTGAGGTGGACGCTCGCATCCGGGCGGTGATTGGCCACGTCGGTGGCAATGCCGTAGCGGCCCGGCGCCCGATAGATCAAGTGTTTGGCCTCCACCCCGGCGCGCAGGATGCGGTGGACCGTCGACTTGGTGACGCCGGACTCGTCGATGATGCGCCGCAGCGGGTGCATCCCGGGGCCCATGCTGTTCAGGGTTTGCAGAACGAGATAGACCCGGGCGTGGGCGGTCATACCGTCGTCCACCGCGCCGGCGGCCTCGACAAGATCGTTGTCGATCACGACAGTCCCTCCTGGTAGGCGATTGCAGCGGGACTTGATCCCGCCTCAGGGGTCCCGCCGGACCCATCTCTACCGGGCGGACCGGCTCTTGTGGAGGAACCACCGCTTCCAGGAAGAGGGTCTTCCAACGCCCTCCTAAACACACCGCGAGCCCTCCGATCTGACCGCAACCAAGTATCAACGGCGCAGGTCACATCCTGTCTCGCCGATGACCGCCACCCTGCGCCGCAGGGTGAGGATTCGAGACGGCGGTTGATGGCTGCGGGTGTCACCCCTTGGACCCTCGCGCACCGCAGACACCCTGTGCGACCTGCGCTAATGCCGTCCTTTCCCGCCGCGTGCACCGCGTCCCGCCAGCAGCAATCGGGAATTCATTTCACGTCCCGCTACGTGACACAACCGGACTCATACCGTCCGCACCCGGGGAATGGGAGCGAGGAGCTATTGCCGCATTTCAAAGGCCCGGAGAGAGTGATCAAACCCCTGGCACCGTCAGCGAGCGCACCATTTCCTACATTCTGGAGCACTGCCCGTGACCACCCACGCGTCTCACCGGGAAGACGGCCCCAATGGGATCCTCGTCGTCCTGGGCAGCGGACCGCAGGCGCAGTGGGAGCACGCCATGCAACGCCTCGCAGCGATCGGGCCGGTGCTCCTCACCGACGCAGAACCGCCGGACTGGCCGCGCCACACCCAGCCGACGCCCGAACCCCAATCTCCTCAACCCTCCCCAAGTCATGCAGGCGTCAGCGGACTTCGCGCCCACCCAGCCCATTGCCGGCGTGCTGACCTTTCACCCCGCTCACACCCTCAGCCTCGACGGCTACGGCTTCACTGACGTCCCCGAACCCACCACCCTGACCGGTCTCCCCAGCACCGGCGCCACCCCCCGCCACTGACCACCACACCACGCGCACTGCGGGCCCCCCCCGGGCGGACCGCAGGCGGGGCCGCCCTGTCCTGCGTCCGCAGGCGGGGCCGCTCGCGTACCAACCCGCCCATCCCGCCCCCGGCCCGGCCGGGGGCGGGGTTGGTGCCTGTTGCGGGGCTTGCCCCCGCTCTCGCCAGCATCGGCACGCCCGCACCGGCCACTGGTCGTCAGCAGCGGGCGCCCATTCATCCGGCGGGCACCGAGCCCGCCTCCTCACCCCTGAGGAGACCGTGTGCTCGATACAACCGCACTGCTGCTCATTGCCTTCAGCGTCGTCATGCTGGTCTACCGGCCCACACCCCGACGGACGCTGGCCGCCACCGCACTCCTGCCGCCCAGCGCTCTGCTCTACGCCCTCGCCCACCACTACAGGGAGGCGTTCATGACGGCGCTGCTGTTCGCCCTGTACGCAGGCTTCACGGCCGGGCACCGCTGGGCCGCCCGCCGGCAACCGGACGCCCATGACGCGTGAGACCACCGGAGCGGGCAGGCAGCCACCGCGGCTGACTGTCCGCTCCGCCCCTACAGGCCTCGGCCCACCCCGGTCCGGGGACCAGCTCGTGCCCGGCCCGCCCAGCCGCCCCGCATGGAAGCGGGACCCACCGGCCCCGTCATCACCTCCTGGTGCGGGGGCCCGGCGGTCTCGACCGCCGGGCCATCCTGCTCAACATCATGGGGGTCCGCGGGGCCGAATCCACCTCACGCGCTCTCAAGGCACGCCCTGGCCGTCGACAACCGCACCACGAGCGCCAACCGCCTCGTACTGACCTGGAACATCATTCACAAGCCGTCCGAACAGGAAGTCTGGCAGGACATCGCGAGCAACGGCCTGGAGTACCACCCCATCTACGACACCGGCCTGGAGCGCCTTTCCTGCATCTACTACGTCCTGGCCGGACCTGACTGGCTCATCCTTGCCACCCGGGTCTGTTTCGGCCTCGAGCTCCCGCACCCGGAGATCTTCGCCGCGCTAGAACGAAGGATCGGCCACAGCTTCAAGCAGGACTTCACCCTGAACGCCATGATCGCCGCAGCCCGCATGCTTGACGCTCTCGACGGGCCAATCACCTGGCGCCGCGGCGACGCACTGCGTCGGCACCTCGGGCCGGCTGCGGCCAACCAGTACCTCGCCCTCACCCGCTAGCCCCATCCAACCACCGCGCTAACTCACGAAATGAGCCCACCGATGACCATCACCCTGACCGCGCCGCAGGAGACCAACGGTCACCCAGGCCACAGCCCTATCCTGGAGCCGCCAGAGGGGCCGGAAAGCGCCCTCGCCTGCACCTGCGGCGGTCTCCTCGAGGTCAAGCCCGACACCAAGCCCGCCCAGATGAGCCGCTACCAGCAGCACGTCCGACGGGCAACCAACCTCGACGAGAGGTAGAACCCAGCCGGCCCAGCGAGAGCCCCCGCCCCCTGGCGGTGCATCCGAAACGGGTGCGCCACCAGGACACGCCTGCATGCACCGGGGAGCAGCCGCCCACAGATGGGGATGGTCAGACCACCTCCGCACTTCAGTCGCCACAGTCGCTGTGCCGCGAGCCTGGGCAGCGCCTGACGCCGCTGAGCGCACGGCGCCGATGGTGGCAGGTCCTGAATACGCGCCGTCTCACCAAGCCTCTGAACCCAAATCATCTGAAATGATCAGTTAGTCTGGTTGGCGGCCGAAAGGGGGCTACGGCAACGGCCTCGGAGACGAGCGGACGCTGATCGCGCCGTCCGTCACCTCCAACCGGCTCGAGGCAGACCAGGACTCGGGTGTCCGGCAGTCGGCCAGCGCTGTCAGCGTCACCAACTGGATCGCGGAGAAGAGCCAGTGAGCTGAGCATCGATGCATCAAACGCGTCGCGTTTGGCTTGGATAGGCCAGAAGATGGCGGGCGAGCCGCCGCTCCTTGTGGGTGCTCTTCCACTATGTAGACGCTGCCATCTGGCTTCAGTCGCTTCAGTCGCTTCGGTCGCTGCCCTCGGTCTGCGGCAGCGACTGTCTCGGCAGTAGGGCGTTACGTTCGAGCTTGATCAGTCGTCGGTGGCGACGGTTGCAAGCCTGCACATGCTGACGAAACGATGCGTCGAGGTCAGGAGGGGGCAGGGCTCTCTTGCCCAGTACGTGGGGGAAAGGAACTGCCGCGACCGACGCTCCTGTCGACATGCCGGGCGTCCAGTCGCTTCAGTCGCTCATCAAGCCGGCAGCGGGCGACTGAAACACCAGCGACCGGCCAACCTTTGAGTCGCTGGCCCGTCAACGAAGAAAACCCGAGGTCAGAGCTGTCGCCGACGTGGATCAGCGACTGAAGCGACCGAACTGCGCTATATACCCGCTACCCCACCAGTGCACGTGTGCGTCATATATAGAAGACTTCAGTCGCTTCAGTCGCTGATCAGTCCACTGCACGGCTCTGACCTGGTGTTCTATCCGAGAAGGTAGGCGGCGACTTGAAGCAGCCCGGTAGCTGTCATGCGCTCCCAGTCGCTGGCGTGCCCAGACAAGCACGTCATCAACACCGACAGCATCGCTGCGCTGTTCCGCAGGTGCGCCACGACCACATCGAGCCGTTCGCTAGTCTGTGCCTGTCGTTGAGTCGCTTCGGTCGCTGTTAAGGGGTCCTCATGCCTGCTGAGCTGCAGTTTCACAGCAGCGACTCAGGGCACCTTGCCCCTGAGCTTTCAGTCGCTGCTCGGGCAATGAAGACCGCGCAGTGGTGTGCGCGCCGCGGTTGGCCAGTGCACCCCCTTGCGGCCGGCCGGAAGACACCGGCCGCCAACTGCAGGAACTGCCGTTCAAGCCCCCACTCGCCCGTCAGCTGCCCATGCCTGCGTGCAGGCACCGGTTGGTGCCACGGCTTCCACGCGGCCACCCTCAACCAGGAACGCATCCAGCATTGGTGGGCAGCTCACCCGGAATTCGGCATCGGCGTCTCCTGCGGCCCCGCTGGCTTGGTCGTCCTGGACATCGACGCCCATCCTGCTGAAACCCCTGCCCGAGACCGGATCCTGCCAGGTATCCGAATTGGGGACCACGTAGACCTCACAGGCCTGGCCAACGGCTTCCACACCCTCGCCATCCTCGCTGCCCTACGCGGACAACCCAGTCCAGCGGATGACTCCACCACCCTGCGTGTCCAAACGCCCTCCGGTGGACTCCACGTCTGGTACCGGGCCACTGACAACCGTCACTGGCTTTCTTCCGTCGGATCCAGCCGCGGTCGCGCCCTCGCATGGCAAGTCGACATCCGCGCTCACGGCAGCTACATCATCGCCCCGGGCACCAGCACCCAACACGGCACCTACACCCCTGTCGGCGACACCCGTGAACCAGCAGCCCTCCCTCTCTGGCTCGCTCAAGAGCTCGCCCGAACGGGGCACCTGCCCGCACCCAACGTCCCCGCACCGCGTCCCGTCCCGCCACGTGCCCAACAGGCCGTCCTCGCCGCCGGCGGCCGCCGTAGCCACGTCCAGCACACCCTCGCCTCCGTTCTCGCCCCCGTAGAGGCCTGCGGCTACGTTACGGAAGGCGCCGGCTTCTCCGACACTCTGAACCGTGCCGCATACACCCTCGGAGGGCTCATTGCTGCCGGCCGTCTAACACAGGAAGAGGCCGAAGAAGCCCTCACCCGTACCGCAGCCGCAGCCCGCCCAGGCCAGGACAAGCGCATCGCGCAGATCATCAACAGCGGACTCGCCGCAGGTCTCAAAAAGCCCCTGCAGGCCACTGGAAGGCGCCCGTGACCTCGCCGCGCCCAGAAGCCCTCTTTGACTTCGACCCCCAAGCGGTCGCCGCTCAAATCCGCGACCAGAGTCGAACCGTCCCGCTGCCCGCACAGGCCACCCCCATGCGCTCCGCGGGTGAAGCAACCCCCGACGGACTGCTGCCCGACACCCTGACCGACCGCGGCAACGCCAAACTGTTCGTCAGGCTCTACTCCAACGACTACCGGCACGTACCCGGCATCGGCTGGTACCGGTGGGACACCACCCGCTGGCAGATCGACGAGGACGACACCGTCCTGTGGGCGGCCGGCGACCTCGCCGAAAACATCGCCACCCACGACCCCCGCGGCATCTACACCACCACCTCGCTCCAACAGCACCGCCGCCGAGCCCTCTCCACCACCGGCATCAACGCCATGCTCACCCAAGCCAGGTCCGCCCCCGGCATGGTCCTCAACGCCTCCCGCCTGGACGCCGATCCCTACGCCCTGTGTACCCCCAACGGCATCGTCGACCTACGTACCGGCCTACTGAAGACCCCAGACCCGAATAAGGACTTCCACTCCCGCTCCACCACAGTCGGCCCCCAGCCCATGCCAACCCCCCGCTGGGATCGCTTCCTAGCCGACACCTTCGGTGAGGACACCGAAGCCCAAGAAATGATCGGCTACCTGCACCTCCTACTCGGGTACTCGATCACCGGCGACGTGGGCGGCCAGGTCCTGCCCTTCCTCTTCGGCGCGGGCAAGAACGGCAAGTCCGTGCTGATGGATGTTCTGATGAAAGTCCTCGGCGACTACGCGGACGCCGCACCGCCCGGCTTCCTCATGGCCAAACCGTACGAAGGCCACCCCACCGATCTCGCCGAACTCCACGGCCGACGCGTCATCGTCTGCTCCGAGGTCAAGCCAGGCGACAAGTTCGACGAGGCCCGCGTCAAACTCCTGACAGGCGGCGAACGCATCAAGGCCCGCCGCATGCGCCAGGACTTCTTCAGCTTCGAGCCCACCCACAAGCTCTGGCTGCTGGGCAACCACCGACCCGAGGTGGGCACCGGCGGCTTCGCGTTCTGGCGCCGCATGCGCCTCATCCCCTTCGAACGCGTTGTCCCCGACAGCCGGAAAATCGACAACCTGGCCGACATCCTCGTCACAGAGGAAGGCCCAGGCATCCTCGGCTGGCTCATCGACGGCGCCCGCCGCTACCTTGCAGGCGAGCGCGACCTGACCGGTCCCGAGCGCGTGCGCATTGCCACCACCGCCTACGCCGAAACCGAAGACCACACCGGCCGCTTTTACGAAGAACGCTGCCGTGTCGCCCCTGACCTGCGCGCCGAGCAGACCGCTCTCTACGCCGCCTACAAGACGTGGTGCCACAATGAAGGCGCACCGGCGATGTCATCCCGAGCCTTCGCCTCCCGCACCCGGGAACTGGTCGGGCTGGCCTCGCCCAAAGAAATGATCCTTTCCAACCAACGCAAGCACTACCCGGGCATCGGACTGCTCACCGACGACGAGAGGGACACCGGCGCATGAGCTCCCTGATCAGCGCGGACGAGATCAGCCACGAGACCGAACTGGTATGGCTGGAGGACATCGACCAGCTCGACTACGTACGGCAGAGCCTGGACCGATTGCCCACCCGCAAGGGCAAGCCGGCCTACCACCGCGACGGCCGCATGATCGGCTATGCCCTCCTCGGCACCACGGCGAAACCTTCCCGTGCCTCAGGTACTTTCCGCCGTCGAGTCTTCTGGCTCCTGCCTCATGACAGGGACAGCGAACCTGATGGGCTCTACGCCAAGAGCGCGCCGGCCGAGGCAGTTGACCCCCGCACCCTCGAACCGCAAGTGAAAGGTTACAAAACTGAACGCTCCGAGGGTGGTCCGCCCTCAAATGCCATGCGCGAGCTCGGCATAACGCTGCCACTGTGAGCCGTCGCGAGTAGTTCCACACCCTTGCTCGAGGCGGTTGACGCACCGCTCGACTGTGTTGCGCTGCTTGCGCGCGTTACGCTCGAAAGCGGGAGGGTCCGCCGCTCGAGGCGCCAGAACGCATACGTGGCAGGCGTGCCCGCGCCATCCCACATCCGTGATTTCAGCACGTCGCGAAGGGGTCGAAGCCGGGCTCGATCAGCCAGCGAACTATCAGCAGGCTCCGCAGCGACCACCACACGTGCATCACGCTGACGTCGATGTCGGTGCCATAGCCGGCGATGACGTCGTCGAGATGCTCCTCGTGTCCGAGCGTGAAGGTGGCGATGCCCGGCGCCGCAGCACCCAGCTCACCTTCGCCGGGTACGAGGCTGCCGGCCAGATCCGCGGCTCGGTCACCCGGTCGCCGACGAACTGCACGACGCGCTGGACCCAGCGGGCCGCCGAACGGCTGCCCGAACTCCTGCTGCCCAAGGCGACGTTGGTCGACACCGAGGGCCGGGCCGCCCGCCGCCTCCCGGTCCCGAAGGCGGCGGGCCAAGCCGAGCGGGAGGACCGCGAGCTGCTCGATCGGCTCGCCGACGCCCGCCCGGGTCGTCCTCGACCGGGACGAGGCCCAGCTGTACCACGACTCGCTGCTCCACGACTGGCCCCAGCCGCGCGACTGGATCCGCGACGACCGGGGGCGGCCGCTCGTCCTACGCCGGGTGGGCGACGCGGCCGACTAGGCGGAGGCAGACCGCGAGAAGAGCATCCCGTACCGCCGCGACCAGCTGGCGACGGCACGGCAGGAACTCAGGAGTGAGGGCCCCGACTCCGGCCCGTGGATCTGGACTTCCTCGCCGCCAGCGACCCGGCCGAGCGCCGCACCCGCCGGATCCGCACCGGCGTCGGGGCGGTCGTGGCCATGCTCGCCGTCCTCGCCTCCTTCCTCGCGGTGCGAGCCGGCCGCGCCCAGCGCGACGCCGAAGCCCGCGAGAGCGTCGCCGTCGCCGAGCAACAGGCCGCGCAGGCCGACACCATGCGCGAGCGCGACCCGCAGACCGCGCTGCGCCTCGCCGCGTACAGGACCGCCGACACCAGCGCCACCCGTTCCAGCCTCTTGCGTCGGCAAGGTCGTCGATCACGCGGCGAGACTGCCCTCATCACCGCACAGGCAGTTCTCGATGTCATTCGTTGAAGGGGCGGTCCGGCAAGACCGCCCCTGACATGCCAGCAGCCAACTACACTCCCGACGATGCCTATGACCAGGCAAGATAGCGAACCGCTGCTGGAGTACCAGCGGCACCTCGACCCTGCCACATCGGCCGTACGGGTGACGGCCGCGTTTTCGTCGGGTCGGAGGGTAGACGGACGACACAGCTCCCGTGGTGGCATCGCTCACTGGGGACGTCTTGAATGATCGAGTGGCCGATCGGAGACGCATATGGACGCCCTCGCACGAATGATTCAGGAAGCAATGCACGAGCGGCGCCTGACGGCGCAGTGCATCGCCGAGCGGACCGGCATTCGCACCCCCCGGATCAGGGCGTTCACGCAAGACGGTGCCCACGGCCCTGTCCGCCCAACCGTCGATGAGCTGAGGGAGGTCGCTCACACCCTCTCGTTACCGCCCTCGGCGGTTCTCGGCGCCGCCCGCTGCGCGACGGCGACAACGACTGCCGCGCCTTGAATCGAATGCGGATACAAGCCGTTCCCGTGCGGGCAGGGCAGCGACGTGCCGGCGCTCTGGGCGGAAGCTGCCCCCCTTCTACGGGCCGCGGGCGCCGGTTCCGTTTGGGTCGTCGGACACGTGGGAGGGAGCGGGCCGTGATCTCAAGCGCGGGCAGCGGCGACGAGCCGCAGCCCGTGGAAGTGCGCACCCGTGCGGAGGTCGAGTCGGCACTCGCAGAAAGGGGCGCCGCATCGGGCCAGTCCCGCGCTGGGGAAGCCATGGCGGTCGCAGCTCGGCGGTCAGCAGCGACAGGCCCGGCCCGGTGGGCTATGCGAGCGTCGCGGCCGGTGACGGGGGAGCTGTCCGCACGTCCCAACACTGGCGCAGGGGCTGGCCCGCTTGAACAACAGAGGCTTCATCTGGCGGCCGGCATGCGGTGGCCGCACCGCCATCGCACCAGCAGGGCGGCTTCTTACCCGTCACCTTCGTCCCGCCTTTCGTCGAAGACGAACAGCGGCTTGGTGCCGTGTGCGGGTGCTTCGGCGAGCGCGACGGCTTCCGCGAAGGCTTCGAGCGGGAACGGCCGGCCCTGCGGAATGCTCAGCACCCCATCGACGACGAGACCGCGCACCTGGGCCAGCGCGTGCAGTGTTTCCTGCGGCGTGACGCTGCCGAGCCAGCGGTTCAGCCAGAACCCACGGACTGTTTTGGTCTCGTAGATGACCGAGCGGGCCTGGAGCGGGATCGTCAGCGCCGCCGGGTCGGTCTGCCGGTGGGTGGAGAGCGCGCCGTACACCACCAGCTCTCCACGCGGAGCCAGTGCCTGGGACACTTGGGCGCCGGCGGGGCCTGCGACACAGTCGATGGCCTTCCGCATGCCAGCCGGTCCCGCGATCTCAGCGACGCGCTGCACCAGGTCCTCGTCCTCGGTGCAGATGACCTCGTCTCCACCGAGCGCTGTGATCTCCTCGACAGCAGCACGTCGGCGCACGACATTGATCGTACGAATCCCCAGATGCCGGGACAGCTGGATCAGGAGCCGGCCGACGGTGGAGCCCGCGGCGGGCTGCAACAGCCATTCGCCCGGCTGCACGTCGAGTTCGCGCGTGACGAGGAGCAGCGCGGTCAATGGATTGACGGCGAGTTGGCAGGCGCTGGAGTCACTCAGATGGTCGGGGACCGGCAGCAGCCTGTGTGAGTCGGCGACGAGGTACTCCTGCCAGGTGCCTGCCACCGGGGGCCCGGGTACGGCCGGGATCACGGCGACCACCACGCGCTCACCGACCTTCAGCCCTTCGATTCGCGGGCCCAGGTCCGCGACACGGCCCACGCACTCCATTTGACATCCTCGCCCTCCTTTAGGTGGGCGAGGATGTCTATTGGGGATTGGTGCTCCAGTTCCGCACTGACTGGGGTGCCAGCGCTGCAGCGGGCGTGGCGCGTGGCGGCCATCTGCGGTAGCCGATGGATCACTCGTCCAGGGGGTCGAGGGTGTCGGGGCCGGCGAAGACCAGTTGGGTGAGTTCGGGGCTGTGGGGGGAGGTGAGGGTGACGCGGTACAGGCCGTCGTCAGGGACAGTGATCCGTGCCCTTAGGTGGCTGTCGCCGTCGGCCTGGAGGCGCGCCGGCTTTGTGTAGTCGCCCTCGAGGGCTTCGATGGTGCAGGTGAGGCCTGCGGGATCGTCTGTGCCGGTGACGGTCAGATCCCACGGTGTCGTCGGATGGACGAGGTCGGGAAGGTTGAGGCCCAGGCCGCCGTCGGCTTGGTCGAGGCCGAGGTGGTCGTCTTCGACGAGGAAGTCCGCGACGGTTCGCCGGGCCTGCTTTCCGCTGGCAAGGGCGCCGTGTTGAGCGTAGACGGGGATAGCTCTGCGGACGGGGGAGGCCGACTTGCGGTGGACCGTTCCGTCGCCCTTGCCGGAATAGCGCAGCGGCCTGCCGTGAAGGTCGCGCTTGAGTTCGCCGTCGTTGTCGGTGCGGAAGGTGTGTTCGGAGGCGTAGACGACGCCGGCGGTGAGCTGGAAGGACTGCACGGTGTCCTGGCCGATGCCTGCGACGGGGCGTAGCCGGGGCAGGGGTTGCTCGGTGAGCGTGTCGAAGAACGTTTGTGAGGCCAGGAAGAGGTCTTTGTCGCCACCGAGGTCGGAGATGTCCGACGGGGTGGGGCGGCGGACGTTCGGGCCGTCCTCGAGGCAGAGAAAGCGGGGGAGGAGGTCGTGGACACCGGGCATGGTGGCTGCCGCGGTGGCCAGGCGGTTGTGGGGGAGGGGGATGGGTGCGCCCTGTATGGCGTTGAGGATGTTGGCGGCGACGACGGATCCGTCGTAGGGCGTGCCGAGGGTCATGACGCCGCGGGTGTCTGTGGCGAGGTCGCTGTCGCCGCCGAGGGTGAGGGCTGCATGGGTGAGGAGACCGCCCATGGAGTGTGCGATGAAGACGAGGCGTGCTTCGCGCTGGTCGACTGCGGCGGGGCGGGCGGCGGTGTGTGCGTCGTGGTTGCGCCAGCGGGTGAGGTGGTCTCGGGCGGCCTTGGCGAGAGCTCGGGCGTGGGCGGAGACGGGAAGACGCCAGTCGTAGGGGAAGGTGAGGATGGCGTCCGGGTGCGCGACGACGGATTTGATGGTGTTGAGGAGGCCGTGGTACGGCTCGAAGCCGTTGAAGAAGGGGCTCCAGGCGGGGGTGGTTAGCAGCCGTGGGGCGGTGATGCGGCCGTAGTCGCCTGCCAGTTCGTTGGGAGTGAGTTGGAGGGGGGCGAGGCCGGTTCGGGAGAACCAGGCCCTCCTGAGCCAGCGGGCGTTTGATAAGCCCCAGATCACCTTGTTAGTGGTGGTGTCGCGGAGTTCACTGCCCATGATGCCGGGGACGACGACGACGGCGTCGTGTGTGATGTCGGGGAGGGTCTCGGCTTCGATCCCAGGAGATGGATTATGGCTGTACCCATGCGACTGGTGCGTCATGCCTGTCACACTAGTGACATGCGGCACATGGGGGGCGGCGTTAACGGGGAAATCGCTTTAGCCGGGGCGGACGTTGAGGACTTAGACCAGCGGCGGACTCTGCTGACCGTCGCAGTCCGCGACTACGATGACGTGGACGACGACGAGGCCGAAGAGTTCGCCGAAGGAATCGACGAGCAACTCGAAGTCGTGGCGCAGTGGTGGGGAGACGGAGGTCTACTGCCCGAGTTCCGTCAGGTTCCCCCGCGGGAGCTGACCTCCCGCGACGATATCGAGGCCCTGCTGCGTGATGAGGGCGTGCGAGAGATGCGGGGACTCGCCCTGGTTCTGTTCATCACCGGCCACGGCATCGCCGGCCCCTCCGGCTCCCACTTCTTGAAGTTGCCGCAGTCGGTGCAGCGGCGCCACTTGGCGACAGCGGTGCGGACGAGTGACATCATCGCGGCTGCACTGGATTCGCACGTGAAGAACGTTCTGGTGATCGTCAACGCCTGTTACGCCGGCAAACTGGATCGGGAACTCACCGATCTGGTCAAAGACATCGGCCCGGAGCGCTGGCAGCAATGCCAGCTGGACGTGCTGGTCACCTGTGACCACAACCAGACCGTGCAGGTACGTCGCTTCCCCACAGTCCTGCGTACCGTCTACAACCGGTTGCGGACGTCGGCCGGCATCACCACCGAGTACTTGAGCGTGGCCGAGTTCATGGCGGAGTACGAACGGGCGCTGCGTACCCATGATCGCAAGCTGCATCGGCTGAGGCGGCTCGTCGATGGCAGTGGCTACGAAGCGCCCAGCCCGTGCCTGCCCAATCCGGGCTACCGACAGGCCAAGGAGCTGCTGGGACCGGGGGAGCGGCAGGCGACGACGGCTGAGCACTACTGGCTTGACCGTGCGACCGGGCGCACCCAAGAGAGTGACGACGGCTGGTACTTCCGGGGCCGCAAGGTGCTGAACCGCAAGGTGGCCGAGTTCCTGAGCCCGCAGCACAAGCGTGGGGTGCTACTGGTCACGGGCAGCGCCGGCAGCGGGAAGTCGGCCGTGGTGGCACGCGCCGTTGTGCTGAGTGACTCCCGGTTTCGCGCCGACCCCTTGTTCAAGGCTGCTGTGGAGCTCACGGACCCGGAGGCGATCCCCCCGGAAGGCGCCGTGACAGCAGCGGTGCTGGCCCATCGCCGTAATGCCGCCCAAGTGGCGGGGGACCTCCTGAGGGAGTTAGGCGTTCGGCCCGAGAAGGTGGGCCCCGCTGAGGATCAGGTGGTGCGATGGAAGGGCCAGGTGGTCGACTTCGTGCGAGCCGCGGGACGCCCGATCACCTTGGTGATCGATGGTTTGGACGAGGCTCTGGAGCGGCAGCGGATTGTCCATGACGTACTGGGTTCGCTGAGTGAGTTCTGCCAGCCAGCCGCTGCGGTACCCGGACAGCGGCGGGAAGACGATCCCGCTGTGACGGAACCGGCGGTGAGGTTGCTGATCGGTATCCGATCCACTCGCCCCCCTCTTGTCTCCGAGGGCCGGACCGTCGATGACGATCACGGTCTGCTCAATGAGCTGCGGCAGGTCTTTCCCACCGCTGCGGTGGAGCGTACCGACAGCGAGGACACGGCAGCAGACATCGAGGAGTACCTGTATGCCTTGATCTGCGCCGGAGGTCATCAGGAGAGCGCCCGGACGATTGCCGCCGACGTTGCCCCGGTGCTTGCTCCTTCTTTCATCGATGCCAGGCTGGCGGGGGAGCAGCTGCGTCAGGCCGACGACCCCGCCTCCTTGGCCGTGGATGCTCAGTGGGTGCAAAAGCTCAGACAGGGGATCCGCGGGTTGCTCGTTCAGGATCTGCGCCTGGTGGAAAAGGACGAAGACGGCATTCCCCGCGACGTGGCCCTGTCACTACTGCGTGCTGCCGCGTTCGCCCAGGGAGCAGGCGTTCCGTGGTCGGACATTTGGCCGCAGATGGCCGGCGTCTTCCTGCGCCGCAAGCTGGGGCGGGAGGAGTGGGACGTATTGATCAAGAAGCTCCTGGCCGGGCGGCTGAGCGGCTATTTGGCTCACGACCACGAGGACGCTCGAGTCGTGTACCGGCCGGCTCACGAAGCCTTGACCGATGTGCTGATGAATGCCGATGACGACCTGACCGACGACGATCAGCCGGACGGCGGGAGCGAGACGTGAACGAGCCGCTGCAGCATGACCGTCACGCGGAGATCCACCGCCAGATCGCCACGGCACTGGCTGAGCTCGTACCCGACGATCCCAGCATCCCACCGCATCCCTACCTGCGTCGGCACCTGGCCGAGCACGCTGCCCACGGCCAGGTCCTGGACGACGAGCACGTGCCGCCGGCTCTCCTGCCCTGGGAGTCGAGCCTCAGAGTGCGGCGGCTGCTGGCCGCGACCGGCGATCAAGGACCAGGCAGCCGCTGGCTACAGGCCTGGGCTCTGCTCGAGCCGTATGCCCGCAACGTCGATCCCCGCTCCCGCGCGAGCAGTCTGCGCCTGGCCCACCACAAGGCGACACCTTCACAAGAGGCCTCGACGGGCCCGGACGCCTTCAATCAGTCACCCGTGACACCGGTATGGAGCGATGGCACCACACCAGACAACGTATGGCTGGTCAATGGCTCCCCGGTGAGCGCCCTCGCCGCGGTGCGAGGTGAATCCGGCAAACAGCCCCTGGTCATCGTGGGAGACGAACGAGGGCTCTTGCACGCCCTGCACCACGACGGCAACACGGCGTACGCACCGCTGCACGTCCACGACGGGAAAATCATCCAAGTCCTCGCACTGCCCGGTGACCGCATGGTGGCGACAGGAAGCAACGACGGCTCGGTTGCCATCGTCGACGCGATCCAGGGCCAGGTGATCCTGCGGGCCGTCCCACGGCGACCAGGCACCTGGGTCAGCTCTCTGGCCCTCTACCGGCCCACCGACCACACTGCGGTCCTTCTGGCAGCCTTCAGTGACGGCTATTTGGCCCCCCTGCACCCCGTTGTCTTCCACACGGTTGACGTCGCACTACCGACCTTGGAAGAGGACGCCTGCCTCCTAAGTGCGCTGCCAGCACCTGGCGGCCGCAGCGACTGGCTCCTGTTCGCCCAGCACGACCGGGTGTACTGCTTCGATGGCCGCTGGACACGGTCCCTGTCCAGGCACGCGGGCCGCGTTCGGTCCATCGTGGCACTCCCCACTGCCGGCCATTACGCCGTGGCAGACGAGCAGGGACATCTGTCCCTGTGGGACGCGACGCAAGGGGGGCGAGCCAGGCAGACAGCGCTTCAGCAGGGCCCATCAGCCATCACGTCTCTCCTGGTCACGGCACTGGACGCGGAGGCCGCCTTGCTGTCCACCAAGGCCGACGGCGGCGTGTGCCTGTGGGCCCTGCCCCACCTCGACGCCATCGGCATGCCCCTGTCCGGGCGTGCATCGCCCGTTACAGCGCTGACCTGCATCGCGGGACGCAGGCAGCCACGACTCGTCACCGCTGGAGCCGACGGCACGGTCCGCAGCTGGCCGCTGAGCAAAGCGACGTTCCAGACCGCCCCAGCGCGCTGGGACCGCGTCACGGCCAGCGCCCTGTCCTCGGGCCAGCCCCCTGTCCTGGCTACCGCACGAGCCGCCCGGATCAGCCTCGGCGACGTCTACCGAGCCAGCGAGCCACGGACCGTGCTAAAGGGGCACGTGGCTACCGCACTAGCCTGGCCGCGGCTGCAGGGACGCCCTCATCTGGCGGCAGCTCTGGACGACTCCCGCATCGTCCTGACCGACCCAGGCGACGCGCAGGCAGGCGTGGTCGCAGAGCTGCATGGGCATCACCTGCCGGCCATGACCATGGTGCCGCTAGCCGACACGGATGCCGATCTCCTGGCAAGCGGCAGCGCCGATGGTTCGGTGTGCGTGTGGGACCTGCGCCGTACTACGTTGCTTGCCAAGTTCCGCGATCACCGTTTCAGCGTCCGGTGCCTTGCTACCCACCGCAACAGGCACGGCCTCTACCTGGCGTCGGGCGGAAGTGACGGCGCTGTGCGGGTATGGGACGTCCGGCAGCTGCAGCAGCTCGGCCCCACCATCAAATGTGGCCAGTTCTTCGTCAACGACATCGCTTTCGGCACCGGCATAGGAGCTGACAGGCGCATGCTGGTCGCCAGTGCCGGCCAGAACGGCACACTCAGACTCTGGGACGCGCAAACAGCACACCAGGTTGGCCAACTCAGTCCAGGCGACGGGGAACTGACCGCTGTGACAGCACTGGCCCTTCCAACCGGCCGCCGACTTTTCGCGGCCGCAGGCCGAACCAGCATCCACGTGTGGGACCCGGCAGCCGACAGGCGGCCGCTGCAAATCCTCACGGGAGAGACGATCACCTCGCTCAAGAGCGTCAGAGACCGTCAGAGCACGGACGCATCCCTGCTCCTGGCCACGGGCGAAGCAGGCACAACAGTCTTTCGGTTGCACCATGACCGCATCTGAGCCGCCTGCGCGCCCGCAGTGTGCCTCCTCGCACCATGGATGCGCCCCCCTTGATGGGGCGATACGTCGACACGTCACTCGGCATGCCAGGAAAATGTTCCGCCTGATGCCATAGGCATAAGCCCGTATGCCTCAAGCCTGTACCCGATCACCAACGAGGAGCCATGACTGTTGCCTTACCCCCGCAGACCCTGCCCTCCTGCGGCCTCGAACCACCACTACACCGCACGGACGGCTGGCCGCTCCTTGGCTCGACCGCTGGGGAAGGAAGGCAGCTGAGATGACGACGCCTGCCGTTACCTGCATCACGGCGCCCGAGGCCGGCGTATGGCGGCTCGGCTGGGCTCACGACCCCATCCGATACAACCAGGTGGAGCCCGAAACCTTCAGCGGATCCTCAGCCGGCCGCTTCAGCCTCTTCTCCTACGGCATGCTCTACTGCGCGACCGACCTTGCCGGATGCTTCGCTGAAGCATTGGCTCACTTCCGAGTTGACCCCTTCATCCGCTCTCTCATGAGTGACGCCGAGCACAACTCGGACCTCATGGGGATCGGACAGGTGCCCTCGAGCTGGCGCGATGCCCGCATTCTCGTCCGCCTCATGCCCCCGCGCGACGCCCGCTTCCTCGACGTCGACTCGGATGAGACCAGGAAGGTGCTGGCAGCGGAACTGGAGATCGAACTCAGCAAGTGGGGGGTAGCTGGCTCTCTCACCGATGAACATATTCACGGCAAAGACAGACGCATCGCCCGGCAGATCGCGGCTTGGGCTGTCGCCCAGCGCAACGATGCAGGCCACCAGCTGTTCCAGGGCATCGCCTACCAGTCGGGGTACGGAGGCCGGCAGTGCTGGTCCATCCTGCATGACACGCCACTGACGGAGGTCGAACGCCGCGACATCCGGGTCGAGGCAGTAGAGCTGCAAGAGGTGGCCCGCGAGTACGGCTTGACCGTGCGATGAGACAACTGCATCGACTGGCCGTACGTACCATCGCCCGATCCGGTCACGCTTAGTCTGCAACGTCACACTTACGCAACTGACGCCCTATCACCATTGCTGCTGGTCAGGGGCTCGAGAGGGACGTGGCGAAGGGGATTTAGGGGTGTTTTAAAAGGGGAAAACCGTAGAGTAAGGGCATGCTAAACGGGTAGCATGCTGCCAACACCGAAGAGGGGGAGCCATGTTGATGAGATCGATAAGCCACTTAGCCAGGCCCGGCCTGTCGCACGAGCACGTCGCACAGAGCACGTCCCCGCACCTTCACGCCTCCTCACGGCCCAGATGGTGTGCTGCCCACGGCAGCGACCCGGACACAAGTCAACGCGGCACTGCCTGCGCCCGCTGAACAGCCCGCGGTCACACCACACACAGCTTCACGCCCCAGATGGCGAGTCCCCCGCTCAACCGCCCGCGAGCGAGAGCGGTGGGGAAACGAGGAGACCATGTCCACTCAGCGAGAGCTCACTGCCGAAGCCGATGCCCGCGCGCACCGCGACACGGCCGAACAGGAACTCACCGAGATCGCTCGCTTCCTGCAGGAGCAATTCAGCCAGCGCACCGTCGCCCACGTCGCCGGCGTCGAAGACCCCAAGCAGGTCGGCAGATGGTGCCGAGGCCAAAACACCCCACGCTTCGACTCTGAGTTCCGACTGCGTACGGCCTACCAAGTCTTCCGGTACATCGAAGAGTGCGAGAACCGACACGTCGCCCGTGCGTGGATGATCGGCATGAACCCTCAACTGGAGGACGCCTCACCACTACAGGCCATCGCAAATGACCAGTTCAAGGAAGTCATGGCCGCAGCACGCTCCTACCGTCAGGGCGATCTCTAGCCTTCCCGGCACACGGCAGCCCTATCGCAGCACGAAGGGTCGGCCCAGCAGCTACACCCGGCGAACCCGGCGACATCGAGGTCCAGGTCAGCGATGACCCCACGGGCCCTCGGCGCCCGAGGGCGGAGAGACCAGCGGCAGGGGGAAGGTGCCACTGGTCTCAGTGGCGCGGACGCAGGCCGATGGTGACCGGCACCCGTGCGGAACGGGTCAGTGTTGCGGTGGGTGGCGTCATGCTCGATAACCACCATGCGAAGCCGGGGAACCCGGCGGTGGAGGCCCAGTAGACGCACGAGGCGGAGTTGTCGGGGCGATGGTCGGTTCGCGGGCCAGACGCAGTTGCAGCATCAACGTGCCGTTGACCTGCTCGACCGCCCACCGTTTCGGCTGCGGGACAATGCCCTTGCCCTAGTCGGCCGGGTTACGGCGCACGACCTCGACGGTAATTTCCAGCAGGGCGCCGTGGATGATGACCGCAGCTCGGACCAGCTGGTGCCCGGCCGGCCCTACTCTTTCGTCGCGGTCCTGGGGTCCGGCCGCACCCGCTGGGCCGCGGCCCGCCTGGACCCGGCCGACGACGCGACAACCGTCACTGCCGTCCAACACTACGGCGTCGTCAGGCGGTTGACGAGTGCAGGCCACTGGAGACCGGACGATCCGGACAGCCTGATTGTGATGGACTCCGGTTACGACGTCACCTACCTTCCCAGCAGCCCGCCCGGCAATCGAGCCAAAACCGTCCCGACCAGGCCCCGGACGGCGGCTCGAAAAACACGGGCCAGGCACCACGACGTCGGCAAGACCGTGAAACGCGCCGAATCGATCAAGGAGAACCAAGCCCAGCGAGGTTAAACGCCAAGCTTAGATCGCCGACGGGATGGGAGGTGGTGGGGTGAGGAGCATGAGGCCGCCTGGCAACGAAGGGGTGCCCCCTGCCAACAGCGGAAGGGCACCCCAGGGGCGGTCAGCGGTGACCGTAGCGGCCGTGGCCCCAGCGGTCGTCACGGTCGTGGCCCCAGCGGCCGTGGCCCCAGCGGTCGTCCCGGTCGTGGCCCCAGCGGCCGTGGCCCCAGCGGTCGTCCCGGTCGTGGCCCCAGCGGCCGTGGCCCCAGCGGTCGTCACGGTCGTGGCCCCAGCGGCCGTGCGTGGCATGAGATGCCGCCGAGGGCGCAAAGGTTGCGGCGCTGGCGCCAGTGGCACCGCCCACTAGGACGGCGGCTGCGACGCCCAGCGCGGCGGCAAAACGGGAAACCCGCATTCCGTG
>NZ_JBHTVE010000024.1:0-70657 GCF_042793175.1 Streptomyces sp. NPDC056580
AACAAGGACCTCAGCAATCCTCATTCTCGCTGGTCAGAGGCACTTTTCGCTTACCTGACCGCCTGTCGGACAGCCCGCTTCATGAAAGCGCGAGGCTAAGCACCCTGCCACCGCCGCAGGCCGAACCCCCGGAGAAGCGACGTTGGTGATGCGGTGGGTCACCAGCAGTACCGCCCTGTCTTGGGCGAGGGTCCGTAGCCGCTGGAAGATGCGGAATTCGGCGCGCGGGTCGAGGTTGGCCGTCGGCTCGTCGAGGACCATCAGTGGTGACGTTCTCGCGCACGGTCAGCGGCCAGTGCGCGTACTCCTGCGGCACGAGGGCGACCTGCCGCCACAGGGCCTGGGGGTCGCAGTCACCGGTGGGGACGCTGTCCCACAGCACCTGCCCGTCGGTGGGGCGTCGCAACACGTGATCACTGACGTGTGGCGGCGAGCGGTTTAGACAGACGCTCGGCTGGGGTTTCGCAGCCGAGCGTCTTGCGTGGGCGGTTGTTGAGTTCGGCAGCGACTGCGTCGACGTGCTCACGGGTGTGCCGGGCCAAGTCGGTGCCCTTGGGGAAGTACTGCCTGAGCAGGCCGTTCGTGTTCTCGTTCGACCCGCGCTGCCAGGGGCTGCCGGGGTTGCAGAAGTAGACCGGGATGCCGGTGGTGACGCTGAACGTGTGGTGGCCGGCCATCTCGGAGCCCTGGTCCCAGGTGAGGGACCGCTTCAGGTGTTCCGGCAGGGTCTGGACGGTGTCCACCAGGGCGTCGCGGACGGCGGCCGCGCTGCTGCCCTGGGGTAGGTGCACCAGCATGAGGTAGTGAGTGCTGCGTTCGACCAGGGTGCCTGCGTGTACCGCACTGCCGTGGCCATGGGCGTGGCGCCGGGCACGGCAGCCAGAGCGCTGGGCCTGGAGTACTGCACCAGTGACCGGGTGCCCGCGTTCTTCGGCATCCTGCTCACCCCGGCCAGCCGGCAGGGTTTGGCCCAGAGCACCGGGCTGAGCGCGGACGTCTTGGAGGGGATGCACCTGTCCCGCTACGACGGGACCCTCCTCGACTTCGAGGCCCTCGATCCCGACAACGACAAGCCCCTGGAACACACCCTCAGCACGCAGTGGCTCCTGCTGAACAGCAGCCGCGCATGCCCGCACTGCCTCGCCAGCAGCGACGTGTGGCCGCTGTGGTGGCGCCTGGCTATCGCCGCTGGCTGCCCTGTCCACCGGTGTCTGCTGATCGACACCTGCCCCGCCTGCGGCATCGCTCTGTGGCGCGGCTCGAAAAACATGCCAGGCGCCCTCCTCAGGCGCACCGGGGGGCTGGACCCGAAGGAATGCGGCAATCGTCGGCCCGACCCCGAGAAGCCCAGGAATCCGGACGCGTGCCGCCAGCGGATCGCCGACATCCCCACCCAAGAGGTTCCGCAGGCGCTGGCCACCTTCCAGCAATACGCTCTGGCCATCGCGGACGGGGGCGCCGCACATCTGGCGGGCCGGCCCGCCACGGGCGCGGAGTGGTTCGCGTCCGTCCGCTTCATCGCCGCGGTGGCCCGGCTGGTCGTGCACGACGACGAACTTCGGGCCCTCCCGGATGTCGCGGCACAGGCCCTGGCCAGTGTGCGCGATGCACGCCACGCGTGCCGGGAGAAGTTTACGAGCGGGGGTGTACCGGGCCCGGGTGCAGGGCCGGCCACGGCCGCCGAGGCCGCCGCTGTGCTCGCTCTCGCAGCTCCTGTCGTGGACGCCGCCGACCGCACCGCGGGCCCGCCGTACCTTGCCGCCTGGGGGAGCCGACTCGCAGAAGACCGCATGACCGGATATCACAAGTTGGACCCGCTGCGTCGCCTCCAGCGTCCACTGGTGATGGACGAGATGATGGCCGTCACCGTGACCCCCGCCCCTCGCTCGCGCGCGGACCACGCTCGTGACGGCGCCACGCTGGAGTTCCGGCACATTCCCCAGCGGATCGGCGTCGAAGAATACGACGCCTTCTCGGCCGTGCTCCTGCTGGCCTCCTGCCCGCGACCGGCAGGCACATCGTCTCCCTCGCCCTGGCCCGCCTGGCCGGCGCCCAGACCTGGCCGGACGCTTCACAAGCGCTCGGCGTCGCCACCAGCTCACCGATAACCTACCGCCGCATCGCCCAACGCACTGCCGACCCGGAAGCGTTTTGGCAAGCGGTCCGGGCCCTGGCCGCACACATGACCACCCGTGGCCTGATCGACTACGAAGCCCGCCGCACGGCGCTTGCCGGCCTCCGGGAGGTACCCGGCCGTGTGCTGCTGCCGATTCTCCAGCCGGCCGGCCAAAACCTCACGTGGCAAAGACAGCGGCACGCCGCCGCGTGGCTGTGGGAGCACCTCACCGGCGGTAAGGCGAAGGACGCCCCTACCTACGTCGAGGGCTGGGGCGGCGTAAAAGAGGCATCCGTCGCCTTCGCACGCGGACGGTTCCATGCAGAACTGCCCAAAGAAGCGGGAGATGCACTGCTCTCCTGGGGAATGCAGTGGCTGGCTTCCAGCGGCATCCGCTGGCACCCGGCTCCGAGGGACCGAAATGCATGCTTCCGGGGGCATGGGTCGGGTGCCGTCGCGTCTTGTGGAGAGGTGAGTCGCACCCTCCGGCTGCTCTACGTGCACGCCTGCCGGCGTGGCTCGGCCCGGGGTGCCTCGAGCGTTTGGAAGACTGCCAGCCCGTGTGCCCGCTCCGGGAAACGCCACCCTGGTATCGGCCGCCGACCAGGCGCACGCTTTCCAACTGTGGTGGTGGGGTGCCGGGCTGCGTGCGGGGGAGTTCACCTGCGTTCATGGGCGGCTGGCCGTCGGTGTGGTGACGGCTCCGGGGCTCGGTTGAACGGCCGTGAACGGGGCCGAATGAGACGGAAACTGAGACGGATGGGCACCCAGGGCTGAGGCGCCCGACCTGCCGATTCGCTGGTCTGACAGCTTCGTCCATACGAGGATGCTGCCATGCGCCGCGCAGACGAAGAGGAAGAGCCGCTCAAGCTGATCCGCCGGTATGTCACGCCTGACCGGCGGTACCTCAAACTGGGCGGCAACCTTCTCGGGATGAGCGGACGCGACCGAACCAAGTTCCTCCGGAAGCTGGGTCAGGCTGCCGATGAGATCAGTCCTCGAGAACTGGACACGCTGTTTGACCGAGGGTGGCGCGAGCGGAAGACGGCAGCCTGGCTCGTTGCTGTGGCCGGCAGATCCGAGTTCCGGGATCGTCTCGGCGAACTCCTGCTCGCCAGTGAAGGACCCTACGCGGGGATGGCGTACTGCGTCGCTCTGGCCACGTTCGACACCCGAGCTGACGCTGACCTCCTGGTCGCTTACCTCGACCGCTACCTGCGGCGCCCCGACCTCTACTACGACCAGGAAGCCGCCCTCGGTGCACTTCTGTTGCTCGACGCCAAGCTCGGTGCTGACTACGCGGCTCGGTTCCTCGCGCCTGACGGACTCTGGCAGCAGTGGATCGATGGGCCGCCCAGCAAGGACCACGAGGTACCCGACAGATACCGAGAATTCATTGGTAAACTCTGCGCTTTCGCTGATGAGGCTGCCAAGCACTGCCCCAACAGGCTGGCATGAGTCCCTCGTGTCCTCTACTCCCATACGCTGTGGCTCACGGCACTCCGCCGTCCTGGCTAGGGGGAGCATGATGGAGCAGCTTCGGAAGCTCGTTGTCCGCTACGGCGGTTGCGAACAGAAGCCCGTGGGCTTTCGTCCAGAAACGTGACGCTCGCGGTTGGAGCCGCACGGAGCGGCGCATGTACTCGATGTCGGCGTTGGATGTGCGAGCGGGTCGAGCGGTGACCGTCTCATCAGCCGGGGCGACCTGGCCCATCTCCGCGACCGAGTTGGTGAAGATGATCCTGACGGTCTGCGTGACCTGTTCGTGGCCGTCATGATCTGGGGCTCGGGCACCACCAACGGACGTGGGCCGCGGTACACGGAAGCGGCTCTGTCCGACGCGCGTATGCCCACTGTCCTTCAGACCACGCGCGAAGCGGTCCGAGACGGCGACATGAGCGAGGCCTACCGGCAATTCGACCTCCAGGGGGTGGGGCGGTCCTTCTTCACCAAGTGGTTCGCGGCCGTTGACGACCGCGACGCTCCATGCGACCGGGCCTTGATCCTCGACGACCGGGTCTTTCGTTCGCTCAATGCCCTCGGGTGGACCAGTTGGAAGGCGGCCGGCACACGCCACTGGCCCGCCCGATACGCCGCCTACGTCAGCTCCATGCACGGCTGGGCCGCGTCTCTGGGAGTCACGGCGGACTGGCTTGAGTGGCTTCTCTTCCATCTGAACGGTCGCGTGGACGAGCCCTGGGCTTGGGAAGCTGAGGTGATCCGGGGTTCGAGGTAGGGCTGACCTGCGCTGAAGGGGAGTCGACGCCTGGTGGCGGGTCCGTTGACTCCCCCGTGTTCCCCGTAGGACCTGGCACGCGTCTGGCACGACCTCTTCGTCGCGAGCGAACTTCGCTGGGCGCTTGATCTCGCGCTGCTGTGTCCCTCACCTGCTGCGGCGGTCCGCAGGCGTTTGCGGTTGTCCGCCGCTGTTCGTGCCGTTGGACACTCGTCCCAGGAGGCAGGTAGTGAGGTGTCAGGATGGTGGCGTGGTGATCCCTGGATATGAGGACGACCCTCTTGCGGTCAGCGAGGAATGGCTCGGCCTTCCCGGTTTCTGGCCCGCGCACCTGTTGTGGCTTGCCGAAGGCGAGGACGTGGATCCTAAGCCCGGATGGTTCGGTGTCGACGGCGCGGACACCGAGGAGGCCTACGGGACTCTCACCGACCCGGCTGCCTGGCCAGTTCCCCGGCTGCCCTTGCAGCGCGAGCACACGATTCTGATCCTCTATCGCAACTTCCCCGAGGACTGTGGGATCGACTACTACTTGACCCACCCCAGCTGGGACCGACCGCGATCGCTCGGCAGCATCGAGGGCCACTTCGCCGGCCCCGGTCTCGCCTGGCGCGAACTGGTCTACATCGCTCGGAATCCAGGTACGGGCCCCGGGGTCACCACCCCGCATGCTCGCCTGCTCCTCCTGTTGCCCGTTCTCGGCGACGAGGCACTGCCCCCGGATGCCGTCGAAGCTGTCGAGAGTGCCCTGGACGCCATTGGCGCTCCGCCGGAGACACGCACGGTTCTCGCCGAGGCATTGCTGGACCACCCTTTCTGGGGAGCTCCTCCTTGGTACTTCCATGAGCCTGGCGCTTCCCCTCTCAGCGGTGGGAACGCACCTCCCCGCCCCAGTCGAGTTCTGCGCTGCATGGGCGACTGGAGTCCGCGTACGGGGGGCTTCGGCCTCTCGCTTGATCAGGACCTCTGCCTTGCAGAGGCCTTGGGCACTGTCAGCTGATCCCAGAGCGTTGGAAGCACTCAGACTCAATGACGCGGATGTAACGTCACGGAGCACTGCTTTAGGAGTTCGGTCCGAGGCGTCTCCATGGCTGTCTGACCAAGTGGACATGATCCGTCGAGGAACGCGCCCGACCGCTGCTGCCCACTGTCGTTGATGTCAGACGTGGATGTCAGCGAGCCCCGCTACCAACCTTCGCCGAACAGCGGCTGCAAGGTGGACGCCACGCCTGACGTCACCGCGAGGATGCCACCGAGGCTCGCCAGTGTGGTGGTCGCGTTCTGGAACGGCTCTTGCCGTAGTCGTGCCCAGCGGGCGGCCCAGAAGATCATCTTGAGCTTCTGCCACTTGTGCTGGCGAAGTTGGCAGCCCATGAGGACGCCGTGACTGTTGTGGCGGCATGCGCCATCACGTCCTGCGGCTCCGCACCAGACGGGCACGGTGAAGAAGAAGTAGAAGGCGCTGACCCCGGACAGGACCACGAGCACGAGCGGTCCGAAGTCGAAGGTCAGCCAGCCCGCGACCAGCACTGCAAAGACAACCCAACCCCAGTACTTCCCGAATCCCCTCATGCGTGTCGATAATTCGGTGTCGCCCACCCCGAGGGGGCTGTGCGGTGGGGGCGCACGGTAGCAAGCTGGTGCGCCGGGCGAGCGCTGCTCTCCGGCCGGCCTCGGTAGCCGGTCTACTGATCACGGCTCTCGCCGACCACCGAGGCTGAGGAAGCCCACGGCTCTGACCTTGTCGGATCCCGTGGGCTTCTGTCGTTGTCGGTGGACGTTGGGTGACCTCGCACGGCCCGGAGACGGCCCGGCCATCGCACCGGGCCTCCGTGTGGGCTGGGTCCGCTAGCATCCCGGCATCGGAGGGAGGGCAGACATGGCACTGGGTCGAAAGGGGGCACGGCGCATAGTCGTCGACGGCACGAGCTACCGCTGGCGGCTGCGACACAGGCCCACCTACAGCCAGGCCCTCTGCTGGTCGCCGTGCTCTTACGCCGTGGAGCATGCGGTTCACCCTGGGACGACTCTCGTCGTCACCACGAACCAGCCTCACGCTGGTAACTGGCTTGGACGCCCGGGCAATGCAGTACTGCCCTCCGATGTCGCCGATGCCATTGAGGCTGCCGTACGGCAGGGTTGGGTTCCCACTCGCCCGGGCTCACCGTTTCACCTCAACCAGTCCACCGGCTTCTCTTCAGCGCATTGACCTGACTGGGCTGAGCGCCGCTTTACAAGTTCGATCTTCATTCGGCCAGGTCGGGCTCGCCGCGTGAACCGGTGCCATCCGCGGTCGCTGTTTGCCGCCGTCGTCTGGGGTCGTTGATGTCAGCGTTGGACGTCAGCGGAACAGCTCGGGCATGGTCACCACCGGGCGCACGGAACGCCGTCGCTGTCCGGCAAGATGGCGCAGAGGAGTGGGTGGCGCTCGTCGACGTTTGTGGGCAAGGCGCAGGCTGCCCGCGCGCCGGCCACCAGGTCGGCGAGCTCCTGGTACTCGGTGTCGTCGACGACCGCGTGGCTGATCGTCCCATCCTGTGCCTCCCAAACGAACTCCACGGAGCCCTCCATGGGCAGTGCGGCGAAAACCGCGTCGGCGTCGGGCGTCAGATCGGGCCAGATGGTCAGCAGGGCGCGCGGGCTGAGACGGGCGCGTACCACGTCGAGGTTCTCCACGGAGAGGCGATGCCAGCGTGCGGCGTTGCGGACGTAGCCCTCTTCCAGGAGCACCGTGTGCCGTGAAGCCAGCGCCGTGCGCACGCGCGCCCAGAACCTCTCGTCGGCGGCCTCCGTCACTTCCGGTTCCTCGAACTCCGCTGCGTAGGGCGAGGCCGTCAGCCGTTCGGGGAAGAGGCCGAGTTCCCGTGTACGGGCCACGGCATCCGCGCAGGGCCGGTCACTGCCCACGTACACGTACTGGTCCCACCCAACGTGCACGGTGAACACGTCCCCCACTTCCAGCCGGCACCAGGCGCCCTGGTCGCGGAGCATGGCCCGGACCAGCTCCAGCGCGACCGGCAGGGAGACCTCGGCCCCGTCGTGGTAGCCGGTGAGGTCGGGCGGGAAGAGCCCACCGAGGCCGTGTCCGTCGACCGGCGGCTGCACGCCGAAGTGAACGAAGCCTGTGACCGCGGGCTCGCGGATCTGCAGCCGATCGATGCCCGAGACCTCCGCAAAGGCGGCGATCGCTGCCAGGTACGCCGCTTCGACAGGCCCGTGGTCGCTGATCGTGTCCTCGGCGCCGGTGTAGTGGCCACGCTCGTCGCGGTCGGCGGGATCGTACTTGGTGATCCGGTGTACGAAGGATGGCGGCACGCTGCTCCCTGAACAATCGAAACAGGTGCCAGCGTAGGGTCGGCTCAGGGCGTGCGTCGACAAGCCGTGCCCTGTACAGGATCTTGAAAACCGTCGTGGCAGCGATGTCACCGTGGGTTCAAATCCCACCGCCTCCGCTCTGTGAGCAGTGAGAACGGCCCCCGACCTGGGTGTTTGATCCGGGGGCCGCTCTCATGCTCAGTTGCCGTGACTGCCCGGTGTTCCCCGCGACTTCCCGTCGGACCGGGCACGCGGAGGGCACGGGCCCGTCTACCACCGCATTAGGAGCGAGGTTGAGGGTCCCTGGGCTTGACCTGGGAATCCCTGCCTTAGGCGGCATAGGGCCGTGCGCACCCCGGGGAACCTCGGTTCCCCGTGAGTCCCCGCCCGTTCTGGCACGGAAGTGGCACGCCCCGCGGCCTCCTCGATGCGAACTACGGGCGCTGAGGTCTGCCGAGCATGTCAGTCAGACGCGCTGCTGTACGGCACACACCGTGTGGTGGCGCGGCATAGGCGTCTGCCGATCATGCCGATAGGGGGTCACTCTTGGTGAGGCCAGCGCTGACTGCCTGCTGGTCGTCAATGCCGATTAGGTGGAGGAAGGCCCACCGATCGAGTTGCACGCAGGCCCAGTCAGGGTCGTACGCAGCGGTGGGGAGCTGCGGGACGCGCTTGCGTCGAGTCTCATCGAGCTTGTAGGGCTCATCGAACGCCTCGTTCCACCTCCGAATGGCAGGGGCGTAGCGTTCTTCGGCCTCGGAGGCGCTAACCCCCAGGTAGTTGGCGATTTGTGCCCAGGTGGCGCCGCGTTCTCGCTCGTAGATGACGGCCGATGAAAGGGTTTGTTCGGCCCTTTCGATCAACTGTAGGGCTTGGCTGGCCCGGCCGCCGAGACCGGCGTCTGCGTCGTTTCGTGTGCCCACGAGGCCGGCGGCGCTGTCGGCCACCTCCGTTGCTTGGTCACTGAGTACGAGACGGGCCAGTGCTTCCCGGGTGTACACGGCCCGTTCGTCGTCATAGGGGGTCGCCTCAGTCATGAGACACAGCGTTTCACAGGCGTCGTGGTCAGTTCTTCCTCAACACTGCTTCGCTGATGGGCGCCTGCGCCGGTACCCACCCCACCAGCGCTCAGCAGGGAAGGGCTGTCCTCGACAGTCGTCATCTGTCGTCGTCGGCTGCCCTCGGACGGCCCACAGACGGCCCCAGGGATACCCCCGGGGCCGCTCGTGGTTCCCGCTGCCTGGCCCCCTCGATGCGGACTATGGGCGCAGAGGTCGCTGAGGTCTGGTGGGCTGGTCAGACTGGCTACTGGGGGCGTGTGCGGTCGGCCCCGGTCGGCATGGTTGCTGTACTTCGCTGCTGCACCGCACAGGCATCTGCGATCATCATCAGCGTGACCGATGACGAGGTGCTGGCGGCCGTCAAGGCCCGCGTTCAGGCAGGGCGCCCAACGGAATGGCGCGACAGTCTGCTCACGCCGGCCCCCGCATCTGCGGAGGCACTGGCGGAGGCAGAGCGCATCATCGGCTACCCACTCCCGCCTCTGCTCCGCCGCCTCTACACGGAGGTAGCCAACGGCGGTTTCGGGCCCTGCGGCGGCATCGAAGGCCTCCGCGACGGATACACGAGCAACGGGCTAAGCATGCTGGAGGTGTATCTCCAGTACGACGAGCCCGATCCGGATCCGGAAGCGCCACCTGCCCCGCCTCATGGGGTGCTGTTGTTCTGCGACCACGGCTGTGCCACGTGGTCTTTGCTCGACTGCCGCCACCCGGAAGGGCAGATGTGGTGGTGGGACCAGGGAGAGCGGCACAAGTGCGACCTGACGCTCCGTGAATGGCTGAGCATGTGGCTCGAAGGGAAGCTTGAGGACGGCTTCCCGGGCGACCTCGCGCTGGAGGACGACGAGTCTTGGCACTGGCCCGAGACCGACGGCCACTGAGCCATTGCCACGATGGGTCTCTTGGCAACCTCGGCGGGGTCCTCAATGACGCAGTCAAGCGCCGCTGTACGGGCGTTGGAGCACCAGTTTGGAAGATCGCGTATGTGGATCCCGCCTGAACTGGCAAAACTTGACCTGCGCGTTCCTGGGCTGCGCGCCGTGGTTCCCCGCTGCTCCCCGTCGGTCGCCGCCCTATCGGGCACGCATGGGGCACGGTGGCTGGCCGCGGGCGGCTACGACGACAGAGTCGGCTTCCTGCGCCGGCCGAATCGACGGCAGGCTACCCAGAGGTCGATCAAGAACAGCACTGATCCGGCTATGGGCCAGCCCACTGACCCGCCGTCACGGTAGGTCTCGATACCGATCACCAGCAGTAGTGAACCGACGGCCACGCCCATCAGGTCGAGGAGGACGTCTGCCTGCCTCGCGATCTTCGAAAGGTTGACCACGGCTTGATCGTGACAGGTGAACGTGGTCGCCGCCAAGGCCGAGTGCTCTGCGGACAGATGCACCTTGCCATGCGATCGGCGGAGTCGCCATGACTGAGTCAAGCCATCGGTCGACGTGCTCGCCGCTCGATGCGAACTACGGGCGGGGTGGTCGCTGAGGTCTGCTCGGCTGGTCGTGAGGTCCATCAAGGTCGCTGCGGGACGGTGGCGGTTGGCATGGTTGCTGTACTTCGCTGCTGTACAGGGCCGCTCGCGTGGCCCGACGATTCAAATCGCGTCGCCTACTCTCTACGTCATGAGGGACTCGGAGGCCTTTCGCGCAGTGGTCAGGGTGTGTACCGCGGCCACGCTGAATAGCGATACTTCGCCGTACGAGTCGGCGTTGGAGGTCTTGGGCCTTGCTAGCGGGTTGCCGGTGGATGGCGGGGATGAAGCGCTTTACTGGCTCGCAAACATCTGGGGCGAACTGACCGATTGGGTCGAGCTTCGGCCTGCGGAAACGGATCAGGCCGAGACGCACGTGATCGCTGCCGCCCATGAGTGGCTGGCCGTCGAGGGTGACCGAGAGGCCGAGGCCCAGTACTTCGCTCGTTGGCTCGACCTCCTCGGGTGTGAGCGTCCCGCTCCGTCCCAGACCTAGTCCACGGGCATGCGGGGGGGCACGGACCCTCACGCCGTACGCTGCGCCCATGCGCTATCTGGTCGAGACGTTCGCTGTCGGAGCTCTGCGGCGTGGTCAAGGGATTGAGCAGTGCCTCGGGGCGGTGCAGGGGGCGGAGACACCGGCCATTGGCTGGGTCGGCATCGAGTCCACCAAGCGCGGGTACGAGGTAACACTGCACGTCGTAGAGGAGCAATAGTCAAGAGTTGTGGGTGAGCTGATTCTTCAGCTCTCGCTTCGGTGGCTGAGGGTGGCCTTCGCGGTGTTGCGGATCCGCTTGGTGCGGCCGGCGTCGGCGAGGATCCCGATGGCCTCGGTGTTCGTTCCGGCGGCGGTCTTGAGCTGGAGCCAGTTGGATGATGCGAGCAGGTCGTCCGGCTGCCAGGGCAGCTTGAGCGTGACGGCGCGGAACAGCGACCACTCCCGCAGGCGCTGAGCCAGGAAGGGGCGGGCGTTCGTGGCCGGGGTCATCGCCTGTGCCCACCCCTCATATGCGGGACCGGGGTAGAGGCCGGCGGCTCGACGGTCCAGGTGCCGCAGCACCGCGGACTGGGCCATCGTCCGGTCCGGATCAGTGAGCACGCGGCGGACGAGGTCGACCTCGTCCAGGTCGGCAACGCGCCCCAGCTGGTCGAGGTAGGCCGCGAATCGGACGTGTTCGTCCGGGTTCTGCAGGATGTCGTCGATGTTCATGCGGCCGGCTCCTCGCGCTCGACCAGGACGCCGTTCTCGAATCGTGCGCCGGCCGCCGGTCGGCCCAGCGCTACCGAACATGTCGACCGGTACACCTCCATAGCGTCCGGCAGGGCCGGCGGCCGTCGTCTTCCCGCCTTGAGAGGACGAAGCGCCGGACTCCATGGGCCGGCCGCACCCCGGGCAGGCCGGGGTTTTGTCCATCATGCGGTGCACCTCAAGACGCCAGCGTCAGTTGTGATCTGCGGGCATCCTTCCGGCTCGGACGCCGGGAGTACAGCACGTGGTCGTTCGGTCCATTCATGTGCGGTCCAGAGGTCGTCAGAGGATTGGTGAGGGTGCGGCTGTGACACGAACCGTCTGCGTTCCGAAGGGCAACCTGAACGAGTCACAGTGACTGGAGGGTTGCGGAGTCGGGCCCCGTGCGTCAACGCCCCAGGCCATCTTCGCCGTTCCGCCGATCTCGTCACCGCGTTGGGTCCGCTGGCAACGAGTCCACTCACCGGATGGCAATGCGCTGCCGTCACCAATTGCCCCGCCACTCCAGCAGCGGCTGGCCTCGGTGACACCGGCGGCCATCCATCGTCCCCTACCTGCCTGCGGCTCGGCGGGACGTGAGGGCCACCGCCGCGGCAGCGGGTGCGCGGCACAATACGGCGGCGGCGAACGCGCCGGATCGCTAACGACGTTGTCGGCTATTGATGTTGAGGGGTGATGACCTGAGAGTTCGGCTGGTGGGCGGTTTAGCAGGTCATTGGGCTGACGGGCAATGCCGATTCCCGCGGGGCCTGCCACGGCCCGGCCAACTCCTCGATCAAACCACCGAGGTGTGCACGCGAGACGCCTGTGAAGGCGGGATGGGACAAGGCCGCACGGGCCCACTTCTTGGTCACACTTTAAGAGCCCGTGCGACCGTCCACGCGTCACGGCCTGTGACCGGGCTCATGGTTGGCGGGCAGGACGGAGGTTCTCCTGCAGGAACGCCGAAACCGCCTCGGCGAACGCCTCCGGCGCTGCGTGGTGGATCAGGTGTCCGACCGGGATGGTGACTAATCGCCCGCCGGGGATGCGGCGGGCCAGCTCGGCGACGCCGTCGTGGGGAACATGGCTGTGTGGGCCGCCTGCGAGCACGAGGGTCTTGGCGGTGATCTGGCTGAGTCGCTCCAGCCATCTGGGGTCAGGCATATCGATCTGCCGCCTGACTGCCAGCACCATCTCCCAGTCGAAGGTCAGGGCGCCGTCCGGCCTGGTCGGGGTGGTCTGCTCGCGGGGACGCGGGATGGGAACGTCCTCCAGGATGAGCCGGCTCACCAGTTGCGGATGGTCCTGTGAGAGCAGGTAGGCCACGATCCCGCCCATGGAGTGCCCGATCAGATCCACTGGGCCAAGTCCCAGTGCGTCCATGAACCGGAGCACATCGGCCTGCATGAGTTCGAGCGAGTAGTCCCCCGGCCAGTCGCTTCGGCCGTGACCGCGAAGATCGAGGGCATACGCCCGTCGACTCCGGGCGAGGGCGGGCACAACCGCCTCCCAGTCGGTGGCATCCTCGCCCAGCGCGTGCAACAGGACGAGCGGCGGAGCATCCGGCGGACCCGAGATCTGATAGGCCAGCCGGAGCCCGCCCACGTCGACCGAGCGTTGATCAACCATGTCCGGAGGATATGCGGGCGGGTCGTGTCGGAGGATCGGCGTTCACCAGGGGCCGAACCACCATCCCCAGTCAGCACCCCGGGCCCTCAGCCACACGGTTCTCGCCCCGACCTTCAATAGCCGACAACCCCGTAATACCTCGCCGCGGCACACCCACTCACGCTGCGCCGGCGGCCACATGACGAATCAGAGAGTACTTGATGTGATCAGGTCAACCTGCAGTGATCCAGGCCAGAGAGCCGGCAGTCAGAGAACCCGCACCGATGTGTCTATGCCTTCTTCGCCCGCTGGCGGGACACGGGGCTGGTAACCGAGCTGCACGACCCGCTGCGGGAAGCCGTCCGAGCCGGTGAAGGCCGCAGCGCCGAGCCGAGCGCGGGGGTCGTGGACTCGCAGTCGGTGAAGGCGGACGCCACCGTCACCTTCGGCTCACGGGGCTTCGACGCGGGCAAGAAGACATCCGATGCGAAGAACGCGTCAAGCGGCAAGGGCAAGATGGGGTTCTCGTGCGGCGGGAAAGGCCACGGCCTCGTTGAACGGGACGCGGTGAGGCAGGCAGTAATGAAGGCAGCCGATCATCCGGTTGAAGAGATTCCTCTGGGCGGCCGTATGACGGTCTCCGGCCTCACGTCGGCGGTCGTAGTGAGCCCGCGCTCCGTCCGAATGGGCCATCGCTGAGAAGGCCCACATATAGCCGACGCCGGCCAGTCTCTGGTTCTTGATCCTGCGGGCTGTGACGGACACATTCTTGCCGGAGGCCCTGGTGACGGGGGCGGATCCCGCATACGCCTTCAGACCTCTGGCGTCGGCGAATCGAGTCCTGTCATCGCCGATTTCGGCCAGAACCCGAGCCCCGCTCCGCGGGCCCAGGCCGGGAAAGCTGGTGATGATCTCGGCATCGGCATGCGCCTCGAACGCTTTCACTGCAGCTTCGGCGAGATCGTCGGCGCTCGCGCATGCGGCTTCCAGCTGCCGAAGCAGCGCAAGTGCCTGCTGTCCCATGGCTTCCTCGACTAGGGGGAGATGGTGCATCTGCGGAGCACGGAGCGCGCTGTGCAGACGTTCCGCCTCCCTGTCGATGGTGTTCTTGCGTCCGGCCTTTTTTAGGATGGCCCGCAGCTGCGTCCGCGTGAGCTTGGCCGCCTGGCGTGGGGTGGGGGCCGCGGCCAGGAGAGTCCGGGCTATGGGGTGATAGATGCCCTCGCGGCGGTGGCCGACGGCGGCCAGATAGCTGGGGAAGTACTCGCGCAGGTGGGAGGTCAGCTTGTTGCCGGCCTGGGTTCGGTCCCAGACGGCGTCCTGCTGGGCGCGGGCAAGGACCGCGACGGCCTGGGCCACTTCAGAGTCGGCGGGAAGCGTGCGGTGAGCTGCGGCATCGGTGCGGAGGATGTTCGCCAGCACCATGGCGTCCAGGTGGTCGGACTTCTTGCGGGAGACCGTGTGTCGATCCCGATACCGGGCGGCGGCCATCGGGTTGATGGCATAGACGGGGCGGCCGGTCGCCCGCAGGCACGCCACCAGAAGTCCGCGGGAGGTCTCGATGGCCACCGGGACGGGATCCTGCGGACCATCGCCGTGCTCAGCGAGCATCCGGAGCAGTTGGTCGAGCCCTGCCGCCGTGTCATCGATGCGAGCCCGGGCGAGCAGTGAACCGGTTTCGTCGATGACGGCTATATCGTGGTGATCACTGGCCCAGTCGATGCCGCAGAACGCTCTCACTTGCCTCACGCTTTCTCAAAGGACCAGTGTTGCGGCTGGTCACAGCCGCGCAGGGCATGCGTCTCTCTAATGGAAGGGCTCAATGGGCCCGGCATCCGATGAGCCGTTCATGACCCCAGCGACTTCCGGGGCCCTCGGTCCTTGACCGGAGCTGGTGGCTCACGAATACGTAAGAGGTAGTCCCCGCAGGGGGCTTGGTCCACGATCATCATCGGTGATCAAGGGGTGGCTCTCGACGCCGACTGCGAGCGTCAGCACACGTCAGTCTTCTTTGAGGGCTCAGAGGCCCGGATCAACGGAGGACGTCGTGCTGACGCCGGCGGCCGGTATCGAGCATGTGCCTTGAGCGACCTCAGCCACCGCCCATTAGATCAACGGGCGCAAGCGCCACCTGGTCGTCGACACCAAGGGCCAGCCGCTGTTCGTCATGGTCACCCCGGCCGACATGACCGACCGCGACGCAGCGAAAGAAGTCCTGTTCCGGCTGCGGCTTATGCACCCCGAGATCACGATCGCCTGGGCCGACTCCGCCTACGCCGGGAAGCTCGTGACCCGGGCGAAAACCCACCTCAGCCTCACCCTCAAGACTGTCAGCCGGCCGAAGGACGCGAGCGGGTTCGTGGTCCTGCCCCGCCGCTGGGTGGTTGAGAGGTCGCTCGCCTGGATCATGCACGCCCGCCGTCACGCCCGGGACTACGAACGGCTCATCCAGCACTCGGAATCACTGATCACCTGGGCAGCGATCACCATCATGACCAGGCGCATCACCCGCCGGACCTCCCGCCGCAGCGGCCAGTCCGCCTCCCGGGAAGACGCACGGGACTGATCGTTCTCAAGGGCATCAGCATCTCCTTGGCCCGTAGGTCCGACTCTCACCCGTGTGCTGCCAGGACGTCGCGGAGAGCGAGAGGAGAGCGGCCGGTCAGCTGCGTGTAGTCGTTTCGGACTCGATCCCAGCGCTGTTCGCGTACCGAGGCGAACATGGATGAAAAGGCGTAGAGCCACCAGGGATCCAGACCGGTCGCCGCAGTCTCGGCATGGTAGGTGTCATCCGGGATGTCCACGTAGGTGACACGTGTCTCCCACGCCTCCGCCGTGATCGAGGCGATGCCTGCCAGGTCCACCGACTCGGGCCCCGTGATGTCATGGTGACGGCCAGCCGGTTCGCCCACCGCGAGGACGGCGAGTGCACGCGCCACGTCGTCGCGCGCCACCAGGGAGACCCGGCCATCCGCGGCCGGAAGCCGCAGCAGCCCGGTTGTGCGTGCCTCGGTGAGCCAGCCTTGGAAGAACTCGATATACAGCGAAGCCCTGGCGAACGAGCACGGCACGCCGGAGGCCAGCAGCAGATCCTCGGTGAGCCGGTTGACCACGGCGTAACAGAACGGGGACGCCGCGTCGGCATCGACGCTGCTCAGTGCCGCGACATGGCCGACGCCCTCAGCCGCCACGGCGGCGACAACGTTGCGGTGGTGCATCAGCACCCGCGCATCGGGCCCGTCACTGGAGACGAAGACCAGAGTGTCCACGCCCTTCAGCGCCGCACGCAGAGCGGCCGGATCGGCGTAGTCGGCGACGGCGACCTCCACCTGCGGCGGAAACGCCTCGGCAGGCAGCCTCCTCCTGGTCATGGCTACGACGTCCACGGCGGCCCGGTCCGCGAGCAACTGCACCACCCGCCCGCCCAGGCTGCCCGCCGCCCCCGTCACTGCGATGCGCATCGTTGCCCCCGTCGCCTTGTCGCCAGTCGTACAACCGTAGGCAGCCAAGCGCGACAGCGGCTCAGAAAGAGCGAGCCAAAACAGCAAATCGCCAAGGTTGTCTGAGACAGACGGGTGGATGGCTCAGATGGACCAAGGCTGGCCCACCTTCAGCGAGACAGGTCACCAACTGCCCCGGCAGCCAGCTGACTACCAGCCTAACTTGACTCTGTCGGGGATCTTGGAGTTTCCCGGTGTGACAGCATGATCAACGGGCATGCTCGGGTGGTTCTGCCGATCGATGCAGCTGTCGAGGTGCCCGTTGTCCCTCCGCCCCCGTTCCGGTGAGCATGTCCCGCCTCTGACAGCGCAGGTCGCGCGGGCGAGCAACCCGGGTGGCACGACGGCGATATGGGTACGGGACCGCCTCGGTGGGCTGTGGTGCGACGAGGATTTCGCCGACTGGTACCCGCGGGACGGGCGCCCGGGTCTCTCGCCTGCTCAGCTGGCCACCGTCTGTGTGCTGCAGTTCCTGCTCGGCCTGTCGGACCGGCAGGCCGCCGAGGCGGTCCGCTGCCGCATCGACTTCAAGTACGCCATGGCCATGGAGCTGGACGATCCCGGTTTCCACCACAGCGTGCTGGCCGACTTCCGCGACCGGCTCGCCGAAGACGGCCGTGCCAACCAGCTCCTCGACCTCGCGCTGGCCCGTCTCAAGGAGCCCGGCCTGGTGCGCGAACGCACCACTCAGCGCACCGACTCCACCCATGTCCTGGCCGCGGTGCGTGACCTGACCCGCCTGGAGCTGATCACTGAAGCGGTCCGTGCTGCACTCGAAGAAGTCGCCGGCACGTCCCCTCACCTGCTCGACGGGCTGGTCGATGAGGACTGGGGGCTCCGCTACGGCCGACCGGTCCGGCTGGGCAAGAACCCCACCAAGCCCAAGACCAGGATCCTTGCTACCGGAAACGATGCCGTCCGGCTCCTGGAACACCTCGACCGGCACGGAGCCGACCGCACCTCCGGTCCTCGTGTCCATGCCCTGCGCCAGATCATGGTGCAGAACTACCACTATGACGCCGCAGGACACCTGCGCTGGCGCACCGCCGAGAAGGAAGGCGGCCCTGGGCTGCCGCCCTCGTCCCGGGCGATCGTCTCTCCCTACGACACCTCGGCCGCTACGCACGGCACGGCCACATCATCAGCTGGAAGGGATTCGCCGCTCACCTGACCGAGACCTGCGGTCCCGGCGGACCCAACGTGATCACGGACGTGGCGACCACCGCGGCCACCACCCACGACAGTCAGGTCCTGCCCGGCATCCACACACGCCTGGCGCGTCGCGGACTGCTGCCCGCCGAGCACCTGGTCGATGCCGGCTACACCTCCCTGCCCCACCTGGAACAAGCCGCCCGTGAACACCAGGTCACTGTCTCCGGGCCGCTGCGGAGCAACCCCACCCGTCAGCACCGCCAGAACGAAGGCTTCGCCCGGGACGACTTCTACATCGACTACGACCGCCGGCAGGTCACCTGCCCCCAGGGACAAGTCAGCCAGGGCTGGCATGGCCCCTACCCGACCTCCTCGCCCACCGCGGCCCCGCTGATCGTGGCCCGGTTCACCAAGAGCCAGTGCCGCCCCTGCCCCGTCCGATCCCGCTGCACGTCTACCGTCGACAGCGCCCGCACCGTGGGTTTTCCCCCACGCGAACTCCGCGACCTGCAGCTCCGTGTCCGCACCGAGCAGCAGACGCCCCAGTGGAAGGCCCGTTACGCGGTCCGCTCCGGAGTGGAGGGCACGGTCAACGAGTTCGCCCACGGACACGGCATGCGACGCTGCCGCTACCGAGGACAGGGAAAGGCACACGTCCAGCACGTTCTGACGGCCATCGCCGTCAACATCGAACGCCTCAGCGGACTTCCACCCACCGAGGAAGCCCCCATGCCCCGCCGACCAACCGCGCTCCAGAACTACCTCGACCGGCGCGAGATCCCCCGGCCGAGGTCGTGGCGAAGCCTGGGAAGCTGACCCCGACGACTCCAAGATCCCCGACAGAGTCAAGCTAAGGGATGTCCCGTAACTGATCTCCGAGGTTGCCAGTTCCGGGTCCGTCGGGCCGCTCGCAGCTCGGGCGGCGAGAGGTAGCTCTCGTGGGGGAGACGGATCCTCCGTGCGGATGACGCACGTCGTCGCGGTTCGGACCATGCTCGAGTCATGTCGATCAGGCACTCCTTGGGCGACACAGTGCGCCCCGTACCGTGCCAGGCAGACCGCCTCCACCTGAGCAAATGGCCTGGATACGCCGCTGCAGCATGGGGCTTCTTGTTCGCGGTACCCAGTTTCGTCTGGGCGACGGGCGATACCTTCGGCGCGCAGTCGACGGTGTCGCCGGCGTTGGTGCGGCTCGCTCGCGATGGAGTTCCATGGTTCCTGACCGTCCTGGTCGTAACCGGCTTCCTGAAGCTCTTCGGGGCACTGGTCGGCATCGGTCTGACGCGACCGCGGGGCTCGCGGATCAGCCGGCTCATGGTGTTCTGCGGCGGTGGCGCGGCGACCCTGCTCACGTGGCATGGTGGCCTCTTCGTCGTCCACGGTGTGCTGGTCGAGGCCGGGGCCGTCTCTGTTGAGCCAGATCTGGCTGGGCTGACCGGTTGGTACCTCTACTTGTGGGGGCCGTGGTTCATCGTCGGTGGTCTGATCTTCGCGGGGGCCACCGCGCTGTATGTCCGCCAACGCGATGATCGGCGCAAGATGCGCCTCTACGGCGCCGTGGGCGCGCTAGGTGCCCTGTTCCTGTCCTTGGCCTCGACGGCTACCGGGATCGGTTGAGAGCTGGTACGTATCTGCTGGTCACGGGTGAGATGATCTCGCGGTGGCTGGTGTGATCACGGCGTCGGATCCGTCCTGGATAACCCCATTCACAGGGCTCAGCCCGCGCCAGTTTCGCAAGCTGGTGACCGTGCTGCGGCGCGGGGAAGCCGGCAAAGTCCGCCCGGGGCGGCCCTGGGGTCTCTCCGTGGAGGACCGGCTGCTGCTCGTAGCGGCCTACTGGCGGACGAACTTGACGTTGCGCCAGCTCGCCCCGCTCTTCGGGGTCTCCAAGTCCGCCGCGGACCGCATCATTACTCAGTCGGTCGCGTGGGCCTGTGCCTTGTCTCGGTTGATGCTTGACGTTGTGGCTTTACCTGATGCTTGACACCGCTTGCCTCGGCTTGGCTGTGCGCGTCGTATCCGCGTGCAGGGAGGACCGGGGCCGTGCTGGTGGAGTTGAGCGTGGTCGAGCATCGGTATCACGCGGTGATGGATGTAGCGGTGGGGCGTTGGCTGGGTGTGTTCGAAAGCCGCGTGACAAGCCACTAGCCTCGAAGTTTCGTGACGGTCCGCCGATGGAGTCGGTGGACCGTTTTCGTGCCGTGGGCTGAGCCTGTGCAGGCCGAAGACCCGAGTGTCGCCTCGGGATGGCGCCGGATTCCACTGCTCCGGGTGTTGATGTGCTGTCGAAGGGACGGGGAATCTGCAGGTCAGCCAGGGTCGGGCAGTTGGGTGAGCCGGTCGAGGGCTGCGGTGAGGTGACAGGTCCAAGGCCAGTGCCGGGCCAGGCGGAGGATCCGCCGGCGGCCGGTGGTCACGAGTGTCCGGCCGTGGTGAACAGGCGGAGCCGCAGGCGGCGGGGCTCCCAGAGCCGGGCCTTGCCGGTCAGCGCGAGCATCGGCATCCAGGCCAGCAGGTCCAGTGCGATCTGCACGATCTCCAGCCAGACCCGGTTCTGGGCCGTGCGGTGCAGGGGCAGGTTGCGCACCAGTGGCCCGGGCGGCCCGGATGCGGTCCTCGGCCCGGGCCCGCAGCCGGTGACGGAGTTCGAGCTCGGCGATCGGCCGGCCGGTGGTGTTGGTGGCGAAACAGGTCAGCCGCATGCCGTCCGCATCCGTGAGCCGCAATTGGGCCCCGGGGTGAGGTCGTTCCTTCCTGACGATCAGCCGCATGCCCTTGGGCCAGCCGTCCAGAACGTCGCCGGTGAGTTCGGCGACCCAGGCGCCGTCCCGGATCTCGCCGCCGGTCTCGACGGCCGCCGTCCAGGCCGAGGCCGGAACCTTCAGCACATGCTGGTGGACCTGCTCGGTGATCACCATGCCGACCGAGTAGGACAGCCAGCGCCCGCGCTGGGCGAGCCAGGCGACGAAGTCGTGGGTGCCGCCCGCAGAGTCGGTGCGGATCAGGGTCCGGCGCCCGCGCCGGTACTTCTTCGTCAGCTGGGCCAGGGCCAGTTGAGCGGCGGTGATGTGGTCGGCGGCCGTGTTCGATCCCGCGTTGCCCGGCCTGAGCAGGGCCGCGACCGGTTCACCCGTGCCGCCTGGGCCGTGGTCGACGAAACCCATCAGCGGGTGATGGCCGTAGGTCCGCTTCCAGGTGGGTGCGGCGTCCTCCTTGTCGGAGTGCGCGATCACCAGCACCCCGTCGAGGTCGACGGTCACCGTCCCGCCCGCATCAGGCGCTTTGCGGTCGGCCAACCGCCAGACACGTTGTCGGACTTCAGCCCGCGCGGCACGGATGGCCCGCAGGGCCTTCTCCCCGGAGGCTGCGAGGCTGTCGATGAGGCGGGAGACCGTCGGGTCGGAGGCCACCGGCCCGAATGCGGCCGGCTCGGCCCGCAGCATGGCGACATCCGCGAGGCAGTCCCCGCCCAGCGCGACCGCCAGGGCCACGTCCAGAAGGATCTTGCCCGGATCGTGCACCGCCCGCGGCTTCCGCCACGGCATCATCGCCGCTGATATCGCGGTGTCCAAGCCGGCCTTGCGGATGGTCTCGACCAGCAGCACGCCCCCGGCCTGCGAGACCACCGTCCGACCGCCGCCCTCGGTGCGGACACGCGGGTATGACCCGATACGCTTCTTCACCTGGAGAGTGCTTCTTTCCGTGCAGCCAACAGGACCCTAGACAAGTCCCATCGTTGTAGGTCAGGAGCACTCTCCGCTTATTTGATCAAGCCTCGGACACCCCACCTCGTGAAAGCGCGAGGCTAAGGTGCCGGAGGACTTGCGGACTTACGGATGGCGGCGCACGCGGGCGAGCGGGATCTGATCTTCCTGGAATTCACGGGGGTGGGGGTCTCCTCTCGTGCCTGCTGCTTCCCGGCGAAGCGTTCCGCGAGCCCTCCTACGGGAACTGCTTCTCCTCGCGGCCGATGTCGTCGATCGGGCCGAGGATCGTCCAGCCGGGCCCGAGGGGGCGGGCGGAGCGGAAGCCGTGGGCGTTCGCGTACTTCTCGGCCTCCTCCGCGGTGTCTTCGGGGGCGCGCATGATCGTGTAGCGCGGGGGGTCCTCGTGGTAGAAGCGGTAGAACGTGCGGCCCTCGTCCTTGGGCTGGTAGAGGATCACGCTGACGCCCCAGAGGGCGTCGTACACCTTCTGGTCGCGCGCAGGCGTCGTCGTGCACGTGTCGGAGGGGCGGCCGGGCTCGCGGACGCAGGTCCGGTACTGGCTCCAGTCGATGCGTTCGGCGCGGGGGTGTTCGGCGATCAGCTTCCGCATCCGGGCGTCGGCCCGGGCGAAGGCGTCCTCGCGGCGGTCGTACTCCTGCTGCAGCCGGTTGAAGCGCTGCTCGTCGAGGCCGCTGCCGAAGTGGGCCTCCAGGCCCGCGAGGACGGCGACCCGCCAGACCAGGTACCCGGCCGTCACCACGAGCAGCGTGACGACCAGGACCCGGCCCCGCGAGCGCCTGTGGGGCATCAGGCCGGCGAGGTCAGAACGTGCCGCTGATGGGGATCTCGATATCCGCCTGCGCGATCGCCGGGGGGTACTTTCCGTCGAACCGGTCATAGTGCTGGAGCGTAAACCAGTCGATGAAGCCGTAGTTCGTGATCTCGTCGTCCGGGTCGAGACCGAAGTGGTCGTAGGAGTGGAAGACGAGCTTGCCGGAGAAGGAGTTGCCCTCGACCTTGTAGTCCTTCAGCGCGATCGTGTGGCCGTGGAACTGGTGGATCGCGATGGAGAGGGCGCGCTGGTTGGCGTCCCAGAGCGAGAAGTCGTACACCGGGTACTTCACGTCCTGGCGGAGGAACTCCTGGAAGAGGAGGTTCTTGGAGAGGTCCTCCTGGACCTTGAGCTGATCGGTGCGGCCCTGGTTGTCGATGAGGGACTGCTTGATGATCTGGCCGGCCTTGTCGGTGTACGCCTTCTCCTGCGGTGAGGCGCCGACGGCGCGGGAGAGGGCCGTGTCGGAGCCGCTGTAGAGGTAGCGGCCGGGGTCGAAGTTGTCGTCGACGGTGACCTTGCCCGCGCTCTGGCCGCCGCGGCCGTAGCGGAAGGTGTTGCGGAGGTCGTCGACGGACTGGGCGTGGTCGGCGTCGGCGCCGAGCTTGCCGAAGTTCATGATGTCGTTGAACTCGGCCCACATCCAGGACTCGGGCGTGATGCCGGCGTCCCAGAACTCCCAGCCGAGGTCGGTGAGTTTGTCGTAGTTGTAGTCGTTGAAGGTGAGGTCGTCGGCGACGCGCGGGTCGGCCGGGACAGGCGGGTGCAGGGGGTCGGGGGCCTTGCGGTGGCCCTCGAGGAAGGACGACTGGTGGATCAGCATGTCGGTCGGGGGCGGGTCGCCCGGGTCACCCGGGTCTCCGCCGTCGGCGGGGCCGTCGGAGAGGATTCGCTTGCCAGGGGCCTTGGGGCCTGCCTTGTCGAAGGCGTGGCTGTCGAGGACGACGTACTTGGCGGAGCCGTCGGCCGTGGCGGTGGTAGTGATCGTGCTGCCGCTGCGCTGCTGGCCCGACTGCTTGACGAGGTGCCGGGCCTTGTCGTCGTAGCGGTAGAGGGCCGGTGCGGTGCCCTTCGAACGGTTGGGGTCGAGGCGGAAGGTGAGCCTTGCGGCGCCGTCCGCGGGGGCGGAGACCTGGAAGCCGTTGCCGAGGTAGCCCGGAGTGGACTTCGGGAACTCCCGCTGATTGGCGGGGAGCCTGGTGACCTGGAAGCCGCCGACCTGCTTGGCGCGCAGGCCTTTGAGCGTGGCCTCGGCGGCGGTGGCGCCGCCGTCCGCGCGGCGGGTCACGTTGAAGGCGGAGTTCTTAGCGCGGGGGGAGGCGTTCAGCCTCAACTCCTCGCCGTCCTGGACGCCGTCGCCGTCGGTGTCGGCCTTGGCGGGGTCCGTGTGGAGCTTCAGCTCGCGGGCGTCCGCGAGGCCGTCCTGGTCGGTGTCGGCGCGGGTGGGCGTGGTGCGGAGCTTGAGCTCGCGGGCGGTCGTGAGGCCGTCCTTGTCGGGGTCCTCGGCGCCGTCCTTGGTGCCGTCGCCGTCGGTATCGGCCTTGAGCGGGCTGCTGAAACCGTAGCCGAGCTCGGCGAAGTCGGAGAGGCCGTCGCCGTCGGTGTCCGCGGACTTGGGGTTGAGCCCGGCGCGCACCTCCAGGTCGTCGGGGAGGCGGTCGCCGTCGGTGTCCTCCGTCGGCGAGATGCCGTGCTTGGCGAAGGACGCCCAGGTCGGGGTATCGGCCTTGGCGCCGGGCTCGGCGCGGTACCAGACGGTCTCGGTCCTGCCCGGCTGGAGGGTGTTCGTGGGGCCGACGCCCTGGAGCGTCGTGCGCGCGTCCTGGGGGGCGGCGAGCTTCGCGGCGGAGGTGTCCGTGATGCGGTCAGAGAGCTCGAAGGTCAGCGACCATTTGGAGACGGGGTGATCGGAGACGTTCTCGAGCTGGAGCCGGGCGACGTACGAGCCCTCCGTCGCTCTGCCGCGGAGGGCGGCCGGGACCTGGCTCCACGCCGTGTCGCCGGGGGCGACCTGGCGGTAGGAGACGTCGACCGTGTTGTCGCGGTAGAGCGTCGCCCCGTCGGTGGCCGCGCCGTCGCCGGGGGTTCCCGCGGCGGCGGGCACGGCCGTGCCGAGGAGAAGGAGTAAGGCCGCGCCGAGGGGCACGGCGGCGCTTCTGTTCATGGGGCCTCCCATGTCTGACGACATGTCTGAAGACATGCCTGTCGTCTCGAAACTGCCGCTGTGCCAAAGCAGTTCGGAATCGAACGGGAAAGCTAGCAGACGTGGGGGATGGTTCCCAAGGTGCGGTAGAGGCGAAATTGAGATATTTGGGAGATTGGTAAGCCCTGTTCCGCTTGTGTTCCTGCTCTGCCTGGGCACCAGCCTGGCGACCAAGGAGGAGCTCGCGGCCAACGGCGGCTACCGGGTCTATTTGCAGTGCACCGGGCTTCAGCCCGGTGGTGAAGCGAATCTTTAGCCTGCTCTGACCTCAGCTATGGGCGCGGATCCGCGCTGGTCACCTCAGCCCTGGTCAGAGCGGCCGGTTCTGCTGCTCGATGTACTGCTTCAGGATGCTGAGCGGCGCGCAGCCGACCGACCCGGCGAAGTACGGGCCGGACCAAAGGGCGTTGCGCCCGCCAGTAGTGACGGACGAGATCGGGGAACGCCTGGCGGAGCCTGCGGGAGGGCACGCCCTTGAGGGAGTTCACCAGCCTGGTCACGGCGATCTTCGGCGGGAATATCATGGGCCGCGTGCAGCTTCGGTACAGCTTCCGCTTGTACCCGAACACCGCTCAGCGCACGGCGTTGGCGAAGGCGTTCGGGTGCGCGCGGATGGTTTACAACGACGCTCTCAGGGTCCGGGAGACCGCCCGCAGCCAGGGGCTGCCGTTCCCGAGGACCGGGGATCTTTCGAAGCAGCTCATCACCCAGGCGAAGGAGACCCCGGAACGGTCGTGGCTCGGCGAGGTGTCGGCGGTCGTCCTGCAGCAGGCCCTGCGCGACGTGGATACGGCGTACCGGAACTTCTTCGACGCGCTGAAGGGCAAGCGTCCGGGCGTGGGTGCGCCCCGGTACAAGTCCCGCAAGGACGCCCGGCAGGCCGTCCGGTTCACCGCGAACGCCCGCTGGTCGATCACTCCCGGGCAGAAGCTGCGTCTGCCGAAGATCGGAGACGTGCGGGTGAAGTGGTCGCGGACGCTGCCCTCGACGCCGTCCACGGTGAGCGTGGTCAAGGACTCGGTCGGCCGGTACTTCGCGAGCTTCGTCGTCGAGACCGGCCCGGAGGAAATCCTGCCGGAGACGACGCCCGAGCTGGGCATCGACCTCGGGCTCGGGCACTTCGCGGTCCTCTCCGACGGCCGGAAGATCGACAGCCCGCGCTTCCTGCGCCGGGCCGAGAAACGCCTGAAGAAGGCGCAGCGGGCGCTGTCCCGCAAGGAGAAAGGCAGCCAGAACAGGGACAAGGCCAGGATCCGTGTCGCCCGGGCACACGTCCGGGTCGCGGACGCGCGCCGCGAGTTCCACCACCGGCTCTCCACGAAGCTGATCGTCGAGAACCAAGCGGTCGCGGTGGAGGACCTGGCGGTGAAAGGGCTCGCCCGCACACGTCTGGCCAAGTCCGTGCACGACGCCGGATGGTCGGCGTTCGTGACCATGCTGGAGTACAAGGCCGCCCGGTACGGGCGCACCTTCGTGAAGATCGGCCGGTTCCAGCCGACCTCCCAGGTGTGCTCGCGGTGCGGCGTCAAGGACGGCCCCAAGCCCCTGCACGTCCGCGTGTGGACGTGCAGGGCATGCGGGGCCGTCCTGGACAGAGACATCAACGCGGCGGTCAACGTCGCCAAGGCGGCCGGACTGGCCGTGACAGCCCGTGGAGCGCAGGTAGGACGGGGACCCGTCCCCGCACAGCGCGGCGAAGCGGGAACCCACCCGGAACCGCACCCGACAACGGTGCGGCAGACGGGAATCGCCCTCCTTTAGGCCAAGGCCATGAAGTTAGGGGTCGGGTCGTGGCCGCAAGTGAGGGCTGATCTGGAAGGACGCCGGACGCGAGAAGCGGAGCCCCGGTAGAACTGGCTGGTCCGCCAAGACAAGCCGTTCAAGGACCGGAGGCTCCGCTGTCCGGACAGTCTGTCATCACGCGTGAGATCGCGGTAGCCGAAGGCGTCTTCGCCCCGGGACATCTGGGCGAGTTAACCCAGGTCGTGCCGTTCGAGATGGTCGATGCGGTCCTCGCCGAGTGCGGGGCTGTGCAGCAGCGGCTGCGGAAGCTGCCGGCCCGGGTGGTGGTCTACCTGCTGCTCGCGGCCACCCTGTTCGAGGAATGCGGTTACCCGACCGTGTTGCGCAAGCTGACCGGCGCCCTTGAGACACTGCCTCTGCCGGCGGTGACCGCGACCGCGTTGTGGCACGCCCGCACCCGGCTCGGCGTGCGCCCCGTGCGGGCCCTGTTCGACCTGCTGCGCGGCCCGGCCTCGGCGGTCCGCACGGCCGGCACCCGCTGGGCCGGACTGCTGGTCGTCGCGATCGACGGCACCTACCTGGACGTCGCCGACGACGCGGACGTGCGGGCCCGGCTGGGCAAAGGGGCCAACCAGTACACCACCGCCTCCGGCTACCCGCAGGTCCTGCTGATCGCCCTGGTCGCCTGCGGCACCCGCGCCGTCATCGACGCCGTCTTCGGCCCCCGCAAACCCGGCGAGCCCGTCCTGGGACGCCGCCTGCTGCGCTCGACGCAGCAAGGCATGATCGTGCTGCTGGACCGGGGATTTGCCACCAACGCCTTCCTCCAAGCCGTGGCCGGCACCGGCGCCGACTTCCTGGCCCGACTCTCCGCAACGCGCAAGCCGCCCGTCCTGCGCCGTTTCGACGACGGCTCCTTCCTGTCCCAGATCGGCACAGTGGAGGTCCGCATCATCGAATGCGAGATCACCATCTCCACTGCCGGCGGGAGGCACACCGGCGTCTACCGCCTGGCCACCACCCTGCTCGACCCGCGCCGGTATCCGGCATTCGAGCTGGTCAGGCTGTATCACGAGCGATGGGAAGTGGAGTCCGCCTACTTCGCGGTCAAGCAGTCCATGCTCGGCCGCCGCGTGCTGCGCTCCCGCACCCTGCCGGGCATCGCGCAGGAGATCTACGCGCTACTGACCGTCTACCAGGTGATCAGGATCGCCATCGCCGACGCCACCAGCACCGTCCCCGAAGCCGACCCGGACCGGGCCAGCTTCAGCGTCGCCCTCCACACCGCCCGCGACCAGGTCATCCGGGCCGCAGGCGTGATCGCCGACACCACCATCGACCTCGTGGGCGCCATCGGCCGGGCAGTCCTGGACAACCTCATGCCCGCCCGCCGACTACGCCTTAGTCCCCGCGCCGTGAAACGTCCGATGTCCCGTTACGCCTACAAGAGCCTGCGCGTCGACCGACGCACCTACAGGGCCACCGTCAGCATCGACATCCTGTTGACAGCACCCAACGGCCCCTAACTTCATGGCCTTGTCCTTTAGGCGGGCGAGGATGTCAAGCAGCGTCGCTGGGTCTGGACAGTAGCCCTCGGACGGCGGCATCCCTCGGAATCGGAAGAAGACGAGACATGCCGGACTCTGCGCTGGTAGGCGTGTGAGGTCGGAGCGCCACTCACTGCCAGGGTGGCGGATATGAACCCACGACCTCTTCGTCCCGAATGAGGTTCGGTTGCCGTTCTTGCCAGCGAGGATCGTGTTTGCGCTGGTCAGAGGCGTGGTCCCGGTTGGTCTCGGGTGGTGTGGAAGGGGCTTTGGGAGCAGGTCGGCTCCCAAGCGGCTCCCAGAGAACTTTGGTGGGGGAGCGCCCGTCACACATCAGCTGCTAGACGCCCCTCGGTGCGGGCCCGCATGGGCGTCCTCCGCCTTGACGACACAGGGCAGGAAGGCGCCGAAGGTCTGTCATGCCCCCAGCGATCTCCACGCGGGGCATGACACACGTCACGACTTGGCTAGAAAATGCCCCTGTAGCTCTGCCAGCCGGTGGCGATCTTCGCGCGCGCGGCGAAGGACCCGTTGCCGTAACCGGCCTGCCGGAAGAGATTCCCGGCGGTGTCCCGCGCGATCAGGTCGACCTTCCCGTCGCCGGTGATGTCCCCGACCCCGACGACCCCGTTGTACGCGGCGCCCCAGCCGGCGGCGATCTTCACGCGCGGGGCGAAGGTGCCGTTGCCCTTCCCGAAGTACCGGTACAGGTTGTTCGACTTGTCCTGCGCGACGAGATCGCCGATCCCGTCGCCGTTCAGATCCCCGGCCCCGACGACCTTCTTGTACGTCTTCCAGTTGTCGTACAACTTCACGCGCGCGGCGAGCTTGCCGCCGCTCGCGCCCTTGTACAGGTACACCGCGCCCGTGGAAGCATTGCGGGCGATCAGGTCAGGACGGCCGTCTTTGGAGATGTCACCGGGGGAGGTGAGGACGTCGTACTGGTTCCAGCCGGTGCCCAGCGTCGTGTACGACGTCGTCGGCTTCAGCGCCTCCCCGCAGGCCGGCTTGTACAGCCGCAGGGTGCCGCTGCTCAGCCGGACCAGGACGTCGTTGCAACGATCCCCGCTCAGGTCCCCGACGGGCACCGGACGGATGCCGGTCGCCCAGCCGCTGCCGCTGACCTTCCCGGAGAACGTGCCCTCGCCCGTGCCTTGCTGGAACGTCAGCGTGCCGGAGGAGTTGAGGGTGAGCAGGTCGCCGAGGCCGTCCCGCCCCGCGTGGTCCCGCAGGACCGGCGCCGCGAGGGAACCGGCGGTGAGGATATGGATGCGCTCGTCGGCGTCCACGAACGCCACCCGGTTCCCGTACGGGTCGAGGGTCCAGCGGATTCGGCGGTCCGAGGTCGTGCCCTCCGGCCAGAGGTTGGACGAGGCGGGCAGATCGGCCACGTCGCCGGTGACCGCCTGCCCGGAGCGGACGTCGGTGCGCACCAGCTTGCCGCGGGCGTTGTCGTGGCGGACCAGGAACCCGTTGGCCAGCAGAGCGTCACCCGTCGGCACGGCCATCGATCGCCCTCGGGAGCGGTCGAAGACTCCGGCCTTCTTCTGCGCGGCGCAAACCCAGTACACAAAGCGGCCGTTGACCTGCAACTCGCTGGATACGCACGCCGAGCCGACGTTGACATCGACCGCCGGAACGGTTGATCCGAGGCGGCTCATCGACAGGTGCCCCGCGGTGGACGTCGTGGTCCACAGCTGCCCGTCCCACAGGGCGGCGGCGTTCGCCGTGCGCGTCGACACGACCTTGGACTGCGTCCAGTCGACGACGAACTGCTTCCTGTTCGCGCCGCCGGACAGCAGCGCGTACCGTCCCTCCGCGGCCTGCACCTCGCCGTAGAAGCCGGGCACCGTCAGCGTCTGGACCTCACCCGTGGGTGTACGGCGGTGGACCCACTGGGTGGAGTCCAGGTCGGAGTAGACGACGGACCCGTCACCGGCCCCGACCAGCCGGACGCAGCCGTAATGAACCTGACACGGCTTCACCCATCCGCCGGCCTGCCGGACCGGTCCGACCTCGGGGACCGCGTCGGCGGACACCGTGCGCGTGTTGAACATGACGTCGTAGGCCGGGGACGAGGTCTGGTCGGTCCAGGCCAGGGTGCCGCCTGCCAGCGACAGCCCGTCGACGGGCGCGGGCACCGGCGGCAGGTCCATCAGCTCTTGGGCGGCGATCTGTCCGTCCGGCGTCTCGGAGAGCCGGTACACGCCCCAGTCCGCCTTGTCAGGACCGCCCGCCACGATGGCCGACCCGTCCGCCGAATGCCAGATCCAGCCGTCCATCCGTGGGAGCAGCGTGCGCCACTCGCCGGCGTCGGTCAGGGGTCTGGTGAGCACGGCACGGGTCTCGTCGCCGTACGTGGCCACCACGACGTCGTCACCAATGACCGTGAACTCGGTCTTCCCTTCGGTGCCCTGGCCTGGAACCGCGGTCACCGGTCCGTCGAGCGCGTCGCGGCGCAGCAGCCGCGCGCCGCTCCCCGGGTACCACCAGCCGACGTAGTCCTTGCTCAGGAAGAGCGACCGGGCCGAGCCCGCCTTGTAGGGGCTGAATACCTTGGCCCAGGATCCGTCGTGGATGTCGACGAGGACGAGTTGGTCGAGGAAGACCGCGGGGTCCTCCGTGGGCACGCGGTAGCGCATGAGCAGCGAGCGGTCGTCACGCTCGCTCACCGCGAGGAGCTTCGCGTCGGCGGGCCAGCCGGTCAGGATCGTGTCGCTGGTGCCGCCCTCGGCCGCCGTCTTCAGCAGGTGTACTTCGCGCACGTTGACGGAGCTGCCCAGGTAGGCGACGACGACGCCCTCGCCCGCGGTACCGGCGTATGTCAGGCCGGTCGGGACAGTCACCGTGCCCTTGTCCGCGCCGGAGCCGATCGCACGGAACTGGACGACGCGTCGCCCCTCGGCGTCGGTCGACAGGGTGAACGTGGTGTCCGACTGGGCGAGCCCGTTGGGTCGCTGGGTGCCGGCGAACTCGGTCACGTCCCTGGTCTGGCCCGTCGCGTAGTCGGTCCAGCGCAAGCCGACAGTGCCTTCCGGGCTCGACAGCACACCGGTGTCGCCGAAGCCCCCGAACACCGGGTTGCGCGTGGCCGTCCGGTCCGCGGCGGGCAGGATGATCTCGTCCTCGCCGACGGCCAGCGCCGTCCCCGCCGGCACGGCGGCCAGGGCACCTGCGGCCAGGGCAACGGCCGCGGCCATGGCCATGGCCCCTCGGCCGAGCAGACGACGTCGTACGATCTTGTGGCCCTGCACGGAACCCCCCGGTCCCTCGACCCTGATAGCTGTGACCCCAACAGGCCCAATTGACCTGTACATGTTTTGTGCGCCGGGAGCGTATCAGCGTGCGGCGGTCCGGAAGCGCGCGCCGAGGGGTCATCCCGTGCAGACGACGACGTCGCCTGCACCAAGCAGCTGCTACAGCAACGGCCCGTGCCGCGAGTACCTACGACGTCGCGGCATCCGCCACACGATCCCGGAGAAGGCCGACAGCAAGGTCGCCCGCCTGCGCAAAGGTTCACGAGGCGGACGGCCACCAGGCTTCGACGAAGACCGCTACAAGAAACGCAACACCGTCGAGCGGGCGATCAACAAGCTCAAACAGTCCCGGGCCGTGGCCACTCGCTACGACAAGCGCGGCTACGTCTTCCTCGGAACGGTCACTGTGGCAACAGCGATCATCTGGGTCCGCTCATGACCGACCGGACGCGCTCGGCTCAAGCGCAAGGGTCTGGCCAACCGCCGCGAGCAGTTGGAGCGGCAACTCCTTATCCCCCTGTCCAATGGCGAGCCCGAGCCAGCGACCGGGATCCCGGTGCGGCCACGCCTGCATGCTTCCAGTCAGCTGGCTCAGGCAGTTGATCGGCTCAGACACCGCCTCCCCCTCGAGGCCGGCCCGCAGATACGGCAACAGGTCAACGACGAGCGGCTCGCCCCAGCGTGCCGTAAGGGCTGCGATCAGGGCGTCCAGGTAGGCCCGCAGGTCTGCGTCAGCCTCGCGCGCCGCCTGGCCGTCATCGTCATCCCAGAACTCCTGACTGGCTCGCAGGATGCGGACACGATACTCAGGGCCACCGCACTCGGTGTCGTCATGGAAGTTCGCCTCCGGGAAAGGCTGTGCGAGCAGCTCGTCGATCAAGGAGAGGTACTCCTCAAGGGCCGCACTCGAAAAAGATCCGGACTCAGCGGTCGTCATGAGCGCAGGCTATGGGACTGCGCCGACAAGCAAGCCATGGCCTTGCACACCGAACCGTGATCGCCCGGACAGTTCCTAGCAGGCAACACAACTGACGCGGAAGCCGGTTGCATGCGACCGCCGCCGTTCCGAGGATGCCCGCGGCCAGCTCCGCGGGCATGGCGAGGGGCGTGGCCGGGGGCGTGGGCAGCGCCGCGGCCGACCTCACGCCCGCTCCTACGGCCTCGGTCTTCGCACCGCACCGGTGACCAGGTGGTCGGCGATCTCCTCCGGGCCCAGGTCGGGGAACTGCCGGCGCAACGTGTGCAGATGCCTCGGGCACTGGCTGGACCGAGCCTTCGCTGCCTGAGGCGGACGCGGCTGGGTCGGTTGTGCGCGGGAGAATGTTAAGATCACGCGCTTACCCGGGGGGCGGGCCTGGTGTTATCGCCGGTTCGTGACGTGCGGCGCGTGGCCGCGTCGCAGGGACATCTCCTGGGGCCTTCGCCTTATGTCTTCCAGAGAGGTCCTGCGTGGCCAGACGTTCCCTCATACGCGGCGCTGTCGCCGCCGCCGTGTCAATGACGCTCGCCTCGGGCCTGGCACCGCTGACGGCTGGTACCGCGTACGGTGAAGCGGTCCCCGGGGAGGTGGTCGTCCCTGCCACCACGGCCATGGTCCCCCGGACGAGCCTGCTGAGCGCAGGGCCCTCGGGGTTCCTCCGCTACGAGTCCGACGGCGGCTACCTGTGGACGAGCTACGCCGGTGCGGACACGGTCGTCGACGCCTCCGGCACGGACCCTTTCGGCACCCCCGATTTCGGTGCCGGCTCGGATGTCGTCGCCCGCTACGACGACACCTCCAGGACCGTGACGCTGCGGGACATGTCGACCGGTGAGTCGCGTACGGTCACACTTCCCAGCGGACACCGGTACTGGAACACCCTCGGGTCGACGGTCGTGACGATCGCCGGATCCCTGGGCACCGACGCCGCCTTGCATCTGCTCGACCCGCAGGACGACGGCTCTCTCACAGACCGTGCGGTGGAGGGCCTCCCCGACGTCATCGACGACATGTACGAGGTCAACGCGGCGCTGGGCGATGCGCACGGTCAGGTCGTGCAGTACCGGCGGGGCATGGTGAGCCACGCCGGCTGGCTCGATGCCGACCAGGGACGGTGGATCCCGCTGCCCTACAACGTCGATCTGACTCCGGGGCATATCGCGGTCACCCCCACCCATCTGATGTGGTGGCAGGACGGGACCGTCTCCATCTCCTCCCGCCAGGACCTGACCGCCGCCCCACGGACGGTGCCGCTCGCCGGCGACGGGCAGCTGCACGGTATGATCGGTGACACCCTCATCGTGTCCCGTTACGACTCCTCCCTGGGCCGCTACGACTACTTCCTTCCGGTCTGGCGGGTCGAAGCCGTCGCCCTCGACGGCTCCACCACAAAGACGCTGCTGGCCAGGTCGCGCGGGCTCGCCCTGCCCACTCCCGACGGCCGTCTCCTGGTACCGGGCGGGTCCGACACGGACCACTGGGGCGTCTCCGTCATCGAGGCCGCCGACGGTGGCGGAGTGACCCTCCGCAGGATCGCCGACGCCCACCCCCAGCAGACCGTCCACCAGGTCTCCCAGCTGACCCTGACCCAGGGGCGGCTGAACACTCTGGAGCGGGACCCCGCGCAGGCGAGGACCTTCCTCTACACCCGCGACGCCGGCGTGGCCGGCTCCCTCACGGTCGGGACGCGCACCGTCCGTGGCCCGGTGCCCGCGGACTACGACAACTGCTGGAACGGGGAGTGCCCGAGCCTCCAGGACAGCGGTGACGGCCGGACGGTCGTCACCGGCCTCAACCGCGGCGGCCCCACCGCCGACCTGCAGCCCCAGCTTCTGGGGCCGACCCAGTCCCTGCCCGGCACCCGGATCGACAGCTCCCGCACCTACATGCGGACCGCGGCCATCAGCGGCCGTTTCGCCGGCCTGATGGGACCGTACACGGGCACCGGGCACGAGATCCGGTTCATGGACGTTGACAGCGGGCGCACGGTGTTCACCACGATGGAGAGCGTCGTGGCGATGTGGGGCACCACCCTGTGGGTGCGGGACAGCAACAACAGCGTGGTCCCCGTCGACGTCCTGACCGGGCAGCGCGGCACTGAGGTGTGGTTCGGGAACGGGTGCCTCTTGGAGAACCTCCAGGCCGTCGGGCGGTGGCTGCTGTGGACCTGCGTGGGCTCCGCGGAGGGCCAGGGTGTCTACGACACCGTGAAGCGGACGAACCTGCGGCTGATCGACGGGCCCGACTGGGGGCGCGCGGGGCTCGGTGACGGTTTCGTCGCGACCGAGGAGGACGGGCACCTGAAGGTGACCGATGTCCGCAGCGGGACACCGGTGTCGCACACCGCCGGGGGGTTCGAGTCTTGGCGCCCCTGGGACGTCGACCCGTACACCGGCGTGATCGCCTATGTCGGCGAGGACAGCGGCATCCACCTGGTCCCCAGTGGCGTCCCCGTCTCCGTCCTCTCCCAGCTCGACGCCACCGTCGCCACGTCGGTGGACGTCAAGGGAGGAACCGGGCAGTGGAGCCCCAAGTGGTGGCTGAACAAGCCGGCCGCCTCCTGGAAGCTCGTGATCACGAACAAGGCGACCGGCGGGGCCGTCCGCACCCTCTCCGGCGGCCTGGCGCGTGGCCTGGTGAGCACGGCGTGGAACGGCAAGGACGGATCGGGCCGGCTGGTGCCGAACGGGGCCTACACCTGGACGCTGACCGCCACGCCTGCTGACGGGCAGGGCGCTAGTCTTACCAAGTCCGGGACGGTGAAGCTCAGCGGCGGCGCCGCCGTGCCCCGTGACTTCATCGGCTCGGACGGCTTCGGCGAGCTGCTGACGCTGAACGGCTCGGGTGCCCTGACCTACCACCGGGGCGGCGGCGCCGGGAAGTTCTCCACCAAGACCACCGGTTCCGGCTGGCCGACGACCGTCAAGGCGGTGCCGTACGGCGATCTGAACGGCGACCGGTGCAACGACGTGCTGGTGCGGTTCAGCAGCGGCGCCCTGCGCGCGTACAAGCCGGGCTGCGGCAAGGCGCTGACGCCGTCGACGCCGTACACCTCGCTCGGTACCTCGGGCTGGAACCAGTACGACATCCTGACCTCGCCGGGGGACATCACGGGTGACGGACGTGCGGACCTGATCGCGCGCCAGTCGTCGACCGGAGACGTCTACCTTTTCAAGGCGACGAGCACCGGCAAGCTCTCGGCGCGCACCAAGCTCTACTCCCGGTGGACCGGATACAAGAAGATCGTGGGCGCGGGCGACCTGAACGGTGACGGTCGCGGCGATCTGCTCGCCCAGGACAAGTCCAACGAGCTCTGGCGCTACGAGGGCACCAGCTCGGGCACGTTCAAGGCCCGGGTGAAGGTGTTCAACGACTGGGGAGCGTCCTACAACGCCGTCGTCGGTCTCGGGGACATCACCGGTGACGGCAGGGCGGACCTGGTCTCCCGCGACACCTCGGGCAACCTGTGGCGCAGCACCGGCAACGGTAAGGGCTCCTTCGGGGCGCGCTCGAAGATCGCCACCGGCTGGCAGGGGTACAAGGCCCTGTTCTGAGCCCGCTGGACGACCAAGCCGTGGACAGGGCCTCCTCAGCATTTGAGGAGGCCCTGTCCACGAGCAGGTGGTGCGGCGGCCTGGCGGGCGGCTTCGGCCTGCGGGCGTGCCAGCGCTTGGCGTGCCAGCGGAGGCCGTCCCTTTGGGGCCACCTCGTGATACGCGGCCGCCATCTCTCGGCAACTGCGCACTGCGCAGAACAGGTCTCCCAACTGTGCACTGAAGAGTTCAGCGCCCAGGTCGGCTGTCTGCACGCCAGCCGGAAGGTACGCGCAGGAGGAGCCCAGGTGACTCGCTCACCAGACTGGACGTACAAGGAAGCCACGTTGTTACACCGGGGGCCGCGAGCAACTGGCCCCCGGCCGGAGTTCCCCGGGAGGAACTGCTGCCGCGCCCCTGTAGGGGTCTGGAGAAATCCCCTCGTGGCCGGACGCCCCCACCGCGCGCGAGGAAGGCCAACCGCGCCACGACCAACTGCGCTCCCGGACATGCCGCGCTATGAGACGTGCCGCGCCCGGCCGTCGTCTGCGGGTCAAGACAGAGCGGAGCGGCTACGCCGCACGACAGATGGCCGGGGTTTGTGCATTCGTCAGTCGACGAGGTAGTGAGCTTCGATGTAGGCGACGGTGGAGTCGTACGGCTCCCCTACCGGCTTCAGCGTGTACCGGCGGAAGACCGCGGCGGTGGCGCGGCGGACGCCTCGGTTGCGGGCGTCCGTGTTGTCCCAGGAGCCTGCAAGGGTGCGGGTGACCACCTGGTCGATCTCCTCGGCCAGGTTCTTCTTCGTACTGGTGAGGCCGGCCGATGCGTGGTCGTGGGCAAGCTCAAGCGGCACGGCGAGGTGGCCGTGCCCTGCGGCTCCAACCCCGCCACATGCCCGGTACGGGCCACCCGCACCCTGCTCTCCGTCCTGGCCGGCGAAGGAGGGCCGCAACCGGCAGCAGATCTGGAGCGTCATGAGAGGATATGAATGCACATTTACCCCGACGCCGGACCCAGCAGCGCGGCTTGCGGCTGTGGCCGGTCGGTCTGGTCCTCGCCCTGGCCTTCACCGTGGCGGTCTTGGTGGCGGCCGGGGTGTTCTACACCGGATGGGACCTGCTCAGCGCCCGTGGGCTCAAGCCCGAGCACCGTATCGACTCCACGGCCCTCTTCGACCTGGTGAAGCTGTCCTTCGGGGTGGTCGCCGGCGCCGGGGCCCTGGTCGCCCTGGTGGTGGCATACCGGCGCCAGCGCGTCGACGAGGACGGAGCCCTGCGGGAAGCCACCCGCCTGCATACCGAACGCTTCACCACCGCCGTCGGCCAGCTCGGTGAGGAATCCGCTGCGGTCCGCCTCGGCGCAGTGCACGCCCTGGCCGGCCTCGCCGACGACGCCCCCGACGACAGCCTGCGCCAGACCTGCATCGACGTTCTGTGTGCCTACCTCCAGCTCCCCTTCACCCCCGACCCCGGCAACGACCCCGCCCACCAAGAGGAACACCACCGCTACCTGGCCTTTCGCAAGGTCCGGCACACGATCCTGCGCCTCATCGGCGACCACTACCGACGCCCCCCGGGAACCCACCGCTCCTGGCAGGGCTGCGACCTCGACCTCACCGACGTCGCCATCGACGGCGACATGGACTTCAGCGGCGCCACGTTCTCCAGCGGCACAGTGTCCTTCAGCGGCGCCACGTTCTCCGGCGGCGCGGTGTCCTTCGACAATGCGAGGTTCTCCGGTGGCACGGTGTCTTTCGGCAACGCGGTGTTCTCCGGCGGCACGGTGTCCTTCGACAATGCGAGTTTCCCCGGCGGCACGGTGTCCTTCGACAATGCGAGTTTCCCCGGCGGCACGGTGTCCTTCCGCGGCGCGAGGTTCTCCGGTGGCACGGTGTACTTCGGCAAGGCGGTGTTCTCCGGCTGCGTGGTGTCCTTCGACAATGCGAGGTTCCCCGGCGGCGCGGTGTACTTCAGCGGTGCGAGGTTCCCCGGCGGCACGGTGCACTTCCGCGGTGCGACGTTCTCCGGCGGCAAGGTGTGCTTCCGCGGTGTGATGTTCTCCGGCAGCACGGTGTCCTTCAGCAACGCGAGTGGCTCAGCTCCCGATCGGCTTCTTGTTGCCGTCCGCACTGCTAGTCCTATGACCGTCAGCCTGCCGTCGACCTGGTAGCCCCCAATCCGTAGCAGCCGACAGGCTCAATCGGTCGCTTTCGGGATGCTGCAGTGGTACGGCTGGGGCTCCCGTGCCGCTGCAGCAGGGCAGGGCGGCGCCCTGCCCGTGGAATCGGACCGGGACCGTGCGATACAGGTCAGCCGAAGAAGATCCCGAGCGGCAGCCTCAGGAGGGCGGTGATCGCCGGGACGGCCCACCTGACGATTTCGAGGATCGACACCATCAGGCTCATGAACCGGGCGAGCTCCTCGACGCGCTTTTGCGTGGTGGCCGTCGCGCGCTTCAGTCCCTCGGACACCGTGCTCTTGCTCCCGCTGCCAGGCAGTGTTCAGAACCAGGGCTGCCTCTTCGGGAGTGGGCGGGTCGGGGTTCGGCTTGGGTTGGGATGGCGGCTCGGCGAGGGCCGCCACGTTTGTCGTCACGTATCCCCAGCGCAGGCCGCGGTTGAGCGCCGGGCGCAGGATGAAGTGAATCTTGCGGACGGAGTTCGCGGCTAGTGGCTCGCAGAGGTGCTTATGCTTCGTCTTGGGGTCGGTCTTGCCGTTGCGCCGGCCTTCGCACTGGCCCTGGCACTGCCGGAGACGGGCGTAGAACAGCTCCAGCGTCTCGGCCGTCAGCTTGCCCGCCTTGAGGTCGCCGAAGGTGGGCTTGAGGTAGTTGCGGATGATGCCCTCGGCCCGGTCATACGAGGTCTCGTCGAGTTGGGCGACGCCCAGCCACCGGTCGAGCAGAAACGACATGGTCACCTGCGTCTTGCGGTGGCGCTTCTCGTCGACCTGGTGCAGGAGCTTGGTGCGGGTCTTCTCCGCCTCGGTCTCCGTCTCGGCCTGCTCGTGGAGGTAGATGTCCTTCTTCGTGAGCGGGTCGCGGCCGGCATAGACCCGGACCTGGAAGCCGGCTCCGTTGGGGCGGATGCTGCCGCGCTAACCTCGCGCTTTCACGAGGTGAGCTGTCCAGGAGTTGATCAGAAACGCGGAAAATGCCCTTGACCTGCAACGATGGGACTTGCTGAGGGTCCTGTTGGCCGCAAGGAAAAGAGCACTTTCCAGGTGAGAGAGCCTATCTCGTCGTACCCGCGTGTCCGTGTCCAGGCAGACGGTCGGCGGGTGGCCTCGCAGGCCGGTGCGGTCCTGCTGCTGGAGACGGTCCGCAAGATCGGCCTTGACCAGGCGATATCCACAGCCCTGGCGTCCTGGCGCAAACCGCGGGCCGTCCACGTTCCTGGGAAGATCCTTCTGGACCTTGCTCTGGCGGTCGCGCTGGGCGGGGACTGCCTCGCGGACGTCGCGATGCTGAGATGTGAGCCGGCTGTCTTCGGGCCGGTCGCTTCCGACCCGACGGTCTCCCGCCTGATCGACGCCCTCGCCGGCTCCGACGAGAAAGCCCTGCAGGCCATCCGGTCCGCACGGGCCGAAGTCCGCAGCCGGGTCTGGTCGTTGGCGGGCAAGAACGCCCCGGACGCTGATGGACGGGTCACGGTCGACATCGACGGCGTCCTCGTGATCGCGCACTCCGACAAGGAGGATGCGGCCGCGACCTGGAAGAAGACCTACGGCCATCACCCCCTGACAGCCTTCGTCGACCACGGCCCGGGCGGAACCGGAGAGCCGGTCGCCGCTCTCCTCAGACCGGGGAACGCGGGCTCGAACACGGCCGCCGACCACATCACCACCGCCCAACGAGCCCTGGCTCAACTGCCGAAGAAGTACCGGCGAGGACGGCGGACGCTGATCCGCACGGACTCCGCCGGCGGCACCCACGACTTCGTGTCCTGGCTCGCGAAGCGAGGCCGATGGCTGTCCTACTCGGTCGGCATGGTGATCACCGAGGCGATCCACCAGCACGTGCTGAAGATCCCCGGCCCAGCCTGGACACCGGCCGTCGAGGTCGGCGGCCAGGTCCGCGACGGAGCCTGGGTCGCCGAGCTCACGGGCAAGCTGCTGGACGGCTGGCCCAGCGGCATGCGGCTGATCGTCCGCAAGGAACGACACCGCCCACGGCACAGCCACGGCAAAGAACGCCGCAACCGAGGCCACCACCGCCACCACCCACCGCACGGCCGCCATACCCCGCCTCCGTCCAATCCGGTCAACTCGCCTGGAACTTCACATGGTTGCACCTTCCGCTCAACCAGAACCCTCACGGGGAAACCGACGGCCGAGCCGTGAGCAGCTGCTGATCCGCCGTCCAGACACGCAAGCAGCGACAGTGCCGACCGACCGCTCGGGCAGAGCTACGCAGCAGCCTGTGGAAGGCATCGCCCATGACCTGGAAGCTGCCGCAGCCCGTGCTCGCCACCTCTGTGTCCGGCCCTGCCCTGCCCCTGGTGCCGACGGCATCTCCTCGGGCGCGTCAGGGCCTGTCTTCTTGCCCTGGGTCTTGCCGGGGATCTTGGCGACCTGCGTTTTCGCTGCTCAGAGGCGGTGGGCACGTGCGCCTGGTGGTCGCCGTTGGTCGTCATTGGCCACTGCCGAGCGGCCTCGGACGGCCCAGGGGCGGCCCAGCCATGGCCCACATGACCGGCGTCAGCCGACGGAAGTGGCCCGCCATTGAGCGGTGATACACCCCTCCTCCATGTCCCACCACTCCTCGGCTACGCCGTGCTTGAGCAGCCTCTGCACCTTGGCGAGGTCAGCGGAGGGCGGGACGTCCAAGGCAACCATGCCGAACCGCTCTATGCCCTCGCCAGCGACGCCGAGTTGCTGAAACGCGTTGATCACGCTCTGCCGTGCCGGGCCCGAGCCGCCGTCACGGAACACGATGAGGCGGATGGTGGAGTTCTCCGAACGCCGAACCACCTCGCCAGCCCATCGCACCCCGTCCTCGTCGGGTTCCGTGGCCACGACGTCCCCGCAGGCAATGCCTCGGACGAACCAGGGGATGTTGTCGAGCCGCACGGTGCCATCACCTTGGTCGATGGCCCACAGGCTCTCCACCGAGGCCGGAGGCCAGTCGTCCTGCACCTCAAGCCGGAAGTGCACCTTGACGTACGGGCCGCCGGGATTCGTCATGCTGCCAGGATGCACGCGTCAGACGGGGCCGCCTGGAGGGGCCCTCCTTTAAAGGCGACCTCTTCGTCCCGAACTCTCGGCTCGGTGGTCAGTGAGCGGCAGTGAGCCGGTCAGCCGGCCCCTGACGGTTCTTGGCGGTCGGCTACGGCCCTGGCGGTTGCTGTACTCCGCTGCTGTACCGCACCGCTCAGCGCAGTTGCTCTGCCTGGTCATACTCGGCTGCCTCGAAGGCAGGCCGATGTGTGAGCTGGACGACCGAAACTCCTTGCGCCCGAAGGAGCCAGGCTGGAAGATCACTCCAGCATTTTGGCCGGATTCTTCAAAGGGGGATCATGCACGACAGATACCGTGCCGCGTTGGTGGCGTTGGGCGCCATCGCGCTCTCGTTCACACTCGGTGCGCTCCCTGGCGTCGCGTACGCAGCCGGCAAGGGACACGGCCTTCGGGCTGGAGAGACGCCGCTGAGCCGAGAGGGCTACTGGCCCTTGGAGGAGGCGCCCGGCGGAATCGCTCCCAATGTGGAGCCTGAGGGCCTGCCGCTGACTTTGAACGGCGATGCCTGGATCTACCACAACGAGGACATTTTCGGAGATCCCGCACTGGTTGATCAGGGTGATCTCAGGCTCGACGGCGACGGTGACTGGGCGGCGACATCCGCGGCACCGGTCGGCGGGGACGGGAGCTTCACTCTCGCCGCTCGCGCTCGCTTGGCCGCAGCCGACCACAGGACGCAGACCGTCTTGTCACTTCCGGGCTCTGACGCCGACCGCATCGCGATCCGGTATCAGGCGACAAGCGGGAAGTGGGAAGTCGTGGTGTCCACCAAGGACAAGGCGAATGCTCCGCAAGTGGTTATCACCGAGGAGCAAGCTTTGCCCGATGACAATCCCTACGGCGTGGGCGATCACTTGGCCGTCGTCTTCGACGCCCCTGCTCATGAGCTTCGCTTTTATGTGAACGGTCAGCTGGCCAACACGTCCACTAGCGTGGACAGGACCTCGTGGATGGCCTCGGGCGGCCTTCAGGTGGGCCGCTCGGCGCTCCGCGGTGAGTACTTCGAGGGCACCGTGGACGAGGTGCGCGCCTACTCCGGCGTCGCGAACTCGACGATGATCCAGCAGATGGCTGCCCTGACGGGAGTTCCCGACCTCTGAGTGCCAGGCGGGCCGGCCAGCCCGTAAGGTCGTGAAGCCCTTCCGAGCTTCTGCACGCAGGACATCCGCGTGCAGAGGCTCGGGCATGCGTGCTACTCCTTCTTGCCCTGGGTCTTGCCGGGGATCTTGGCGACCTGCGTTTTCGCTGCTCAGAGGCGGTGGGCACGTGCACCTGGTGGTCGCCGTTGGTCGTCATTGGCCGCTGTTGAGCGGCCTCGAACGGCCCAGCCGTCGAAGCTCCGACCCGGCCCTAGCGTCGCCAGCGCCGACCGATAATGCTGCACAGCACTTCCAACCAACTCACGCAGAGATACCGCAGCCTCCACATCCAGCCGCTTCGCCGCCTCAGGCGTTGAGGCTCCAAACCGTGCGTCACGCCTGCGGGTGCTGGAGGCCGGTGGAGCCTGGATGCCCGACTTGGCCTGGTACCGCCGTGTAGGTGGCAGTGTGCTCCGGCTGACGCCGACGCCCAGCATGCGGGCCATGCGGGCGCCGGCCCGGCCAGCCAGTGCCAGCCCGATGTCGGACAGCGTCGAGCGAAGCCGTTCCGTTCGCTGGCGGTAGCGACGCGTCAGCCCTGGGATCTGCTCGACGAACGTCCGGCGCCCGCAGGAGGCTTTTGGGCAGGTGAACCGCCGCCCCCTCAGAGGGAGAACCACGTTTCTGCCGCTGCTCGGCACGTCAGCGGGAAACCGCAGGTAGGAGCCATGAACACGATCCGACCACGTCCCACACAACGGATATGACGCGCGTGCCGTCGTGCATCGGACATCAACACGCACTATCGCGATGTTCACGTCGAACGACAGCACCGCTACGTCCGCCACCGCCGGGAGCAACAGATCCTTCAGCCGAACCTCAAGGTCGTCCACGGCCCCGAACTGTCGGCCCAATCACCCGAACGGACAGCCATTTTCAGGCAACCTCGCAGACCTGGCTCATCGGCCCACAGTCACTCAACGTGGCCGGACCGCAGAACATGAGCCAGAGCCCGAGGGCGGACAACGTTTGTCAACGGTTTCGGACAGCACTTTGGCGATCAACGCCGCAGAAATGTTGACGAGAACCGACAACGCTTTGGCCGCCTGCCAGGACCTCCTTGTCAGCCACGCCTGCACGGGGGCTGGCATACCCGCTGCCGCTGCGAGAGGCTGACCCATCACGGGTTGATCTTCAGCGCACGGAGGCTACAAGCTCATGGCAGCATCAGAGAACCAGCTCTTACCAGCAGCAGGTGCATACGAGATCGATCAGGCGGCATCAACGGTCCGCTTCGCCACACGCGCCATGTTCGGGCTGCTCCCAGTCCGCGGTACCTTCGCCATCGGTCACGGCCGGATCACTGTCGCGGACCCGGCAGAAGAGTCGTTGGTGCACGTCGCAATAGAGGCAGGAAGCTTCGAGTCGGGCAATCAGCAGCGTGACGACCACGTCAGGTCCTCTGACTACCTGGATGTGGCGCGGCATCCCGAGATCGGCTTTCGGAGCCAGCGTGTGGAACGATCCGGCGCTGATGCCATTTTGTACGGCGAGCTGACGGTATGCGGGGTGACTCAGCCGATCGCCGTCACACTCGGCACGGTTGCCCAGGAGGGCAAGCGGATGACGGCGAGCGGCACTACCACGATCGACCGGTTTGCCTTCGACATCACCAAGGCCAAGGGCATGACGGGGCGGCATCTCAAGATCGCTTTGGAAGTCGTCGCGCACCGCTGAACCGGTAGTGCTTCTTTCCTTGCAGCTGACAGGACCTCGACAAGTCCCATCGTTGCGGGTCAGCAGCACTCTCCGCTTATTCGATCAAGACCCGGACAGCTCCACTCGTGAAAGCGCGAGGCTAAAGGAGGTTGCCGGACGAACGGCGCACCAACCTGGGCCGGGCGGGCCTGCCACTCGGACCGGCCCGCGATCTGTCGTCCCGATTCAACGCGACGGTACACGCACCGTGGACACCCCCGAAGCGTCGATCTGGGCCCGCGACCGCAGTACGTCGATCAGTGACTGCTCGGGCGAACGGCCCGCCGCGATGAGGGCGAAGAATGCCTTGACGTCCTCGAAGAACGGTGACGGACTACCGAGGTTCGTGCCCTCGCCGGCGGCGGTGATCGTTACCGGGCCGATCGGCTGGTCGGTGATCTCGTTGCCCCACATGGCACGGTTGGCGTTGCGTTGAAGGGCGGATGCCAGATTGTGGTCGGCCTCGCTGAAGCCCGGCACGCCCTGCTCGATGGCCAGCGCGTCCCCGTGGTTGGGGTTGCCTGTGCGGGAGGTCTGCCCGGCCGGGGAGTTGGCGGCCGACTGGTGGATGTGGTGGCCGCCGATCTGCTTGTACGGGGCGATCTGCGGGCCGGCCGTCGAGCCCCCGGACGTCGATCCGTTGGCACCGTTGCCGCCGGTCGCGGCCCCCGCGGCATCGGAGGCGGCGGCGGGACTCGGCTCGGGCTGTGCGCCCGTACCCGTCGTCGATGAACTGTTCGGTTCGGGCGGCGGGTTGGCGGACTGGTTCGGCTCCTTCGACTGCCCGCCGGACTCGCCTGATCCGCCCGACGTCCCACCACCTCCACCGCCGCCCGTGATCGCGCTGACCACGGGGGCCGCGGTTGCCATGAGTGCGGGGGCGATGGCCTCGGTGTTGGCGACGATGTTCGGCAGGCTGAAGCCGAAGTCGGCGCTCGGCCGGGTCAGTGCCGCGGTCCCGTTGGCGCCGACCGAGATATCGGCTGCGATGCTCGGTGCCGCGCCTCCACCGCCGCCCCCGAAGGAGATGCCCCGCATACCGAAGATGGTCGCCACCGCCTCGACGGGCAGTGCCCCGAGCTTGCGTGAACGCTCCTGGTCGCTGAGCACTCGGCCGGTCACTGTCCGGCCTGTCCGCACCTCGTTGGCCGTGTTCACGGTCCCTGCGATACCGAACGCGGTGCCGGTCGCCACCACCCCGGTGACGACCGTGGCTTCGCTTACCCCGAGCGAAGTCGCCGTCGCCGCGAGCAGCGGAGCCGCCGCTGTGCCCGCGCTCGCCACGACGACCGCCACCACGGCGACCGTCCCCACGGCGATGGCCGCGCCGATGGCGACGTCCTTCCAACTGATGTCCCAGGCACCGTTGTCGTCCAGCCGGTTCACCGGATCGCAGGCTGCGTAGGCGTACCGGCTCGTTGGACCGCGCTGGCCTGCCGGGTCACACGACAGCCAACGCCCCAGCCAGGGAACGTAGTACCGTGCGCCGATGGCGCAGAAGCCCGTCTCGTCGTCACGCTGCTTGCCGAGGAACCCGCGGCGGGCTGAGGCGTCCGTCTGTCCGCGTGTGGCCCGCCAGACGGTGGCGCCGTACGGTGAGTAGCCCTCGGCCGACAGCAGCCGCCCTTCGTCGTCGAACTCCAGCGTCACCGACCTGAGATGATCGGTGAGCTGGTGGCGCACGCGGCGCCGCGGCGACCCGTCGTCCACGTCGTTGCGGGTCTCGACCCGCGCGAACACACCGACCCCGTCGCCCACATCCAGGCCGGTGCGGATGATACCCGCATGGCGACCGGTGAACGACCGGACGAACTCAAGCCCGGAGAGGAACAGTTCGTCGCGCATCGGCACGCCACCGGAACGCTGAGTCGCCTTTCGGGTGCGGACGCCGGTCGCGTCATGGACGTAGTACGTCCCGACGACGACTGAACCCTCCTCACCGTCCTCGTCGACCACCTGGCGATAGGTCGACCTCAGCTGGTCCCGGTGGTCCCATTCCATCCGGGCCAGATGCGGCATGCCCACCGTGTTGCCGTGTGCGTCGTAGGCGTACGTCTCGCGCGGGCCGTCGGCGAAGGACGTGGCCAGCAGCCGGTTGTCCTGCGCGTACTCGAACTCCCTTGTCCAGCCCGGGTGGTGCGGGTCGCTTCCCCGGTGGGCGATCTCCAGCAGGTTTCCCACAAGGTCGTACGTATACCGCTCCACATACCGTCCGACAGCGATGCCGTCCTCCGCATGCGCCACCGGACGGTGACGCCCGCCTGCGTCGATGAGCCCGAGCTGCTCGCGCCCCGTAGCCTCGACGAGCCGGTACAGGGCGTCGTAGCGGTAGGCGGACTCGCCCGTGACGCGCTGGTTGCGGAAGAAGACCGGGGATACGGCGTCGTCCCGCACCAGCACCAGATTGCCTGCAGCGTCATACGTGTAGTGCTGGTCCTGTACACACCGGGACCCCAGGGCGGAGCGCACCCGGATCAGCCGGAACGTCAGCGGGTCGTAGGCGAAGTCGGTGACGAGCCCGTTCCCGCGCTCGATTCGGGTGCGCTGACCGCGGGCGTTGCAGCGGATGGCGGTGACGACGTCCGTCCACACTGGCTGCCCGTCGGAGTCCAGCTCGCTCTCGATCCGCACCTGGAGGGCACGCAGTTGGGTGGAGCGGCCGTACCGGTAGCGGGTGACGCTCGCCGGAGCGTCGAGCGCGGGCGACGTCAGCAGGATCGGGCGGTTCATCGCGTCCAGGCGGGTGGACGCGTTGAGGCATGCGGGCTCCAAGACGTCGGACGGCTGCTCCAGGCTCCAGTCCAGTACGCGGTCGTAGGCCACCGCCACGCGCCGCGTGGACGAACTCGGGTTCCCCTTGAAGTCGTAGCCGTTGCACACCGACAACCCTGCCTGGTCGCACCGCACATGGATACGCCCGCGTAGATTGCGCTCCTCGGCGTCGGCGAGGGACTCCCCGTAGACGACCCGCTCCACCATCACCTCGGCCTCGGGCCGGTCGGGATCGGCCCCCGTCACGTGGACGGCCACGGGACGGCGGCCGGCGTCGTAGCGGGTGTGGGAGACGTGCCCCCGGGAGTCCCAGGTGCGCAGCTCCTGGTCGAGGACGTCGGCGAGCCGCCACCGGGTGCCCGAGTCGACCGCCCAGTGCCGTACGACCCGGCCGAGCAGGTCATGGTCGGCGCGGCTGGCCGCACGCCCGCGCGGATCACCGCCGGGCATCGCGTCGTGCACGGCGAGCACCTCTCCGGTGATCGCCAGCACCACCCGGTTCTCCACCGCGTGCCGCCCGTCCGTGCGCCGGACCAGCACGGCCCGGCCCAACGCGTCGAACCACTCCAGGTCCGGGGTGTTCGCGTGGTCCGCGCTGGCCCGGGCGGCCCGCTGCTCGGCGTCGCCGCGGTCGCCATCGACGCGCTGCTCGTACCAGGGCCGCCACCCGGCGGGGAGGAGGTCGGACAGGCCGCGGGTGGCCACAGCGATGTCGGGGTCGTGGCGCGGATCGGCGAGCACGGTGTCCGACCGGTCCCAGGTGCCCGACCACCAGGCGCCGAACACCCGCTTGCTGTACGTCCCGTCGGGGAACACGGTCGCGACCAGCCGCTGTGTGGCGTCGTAGCAGCGCACCGTCGACACACCTTCGCGCCGGCCCGGTTCGTAGCCGGGTGAGGAGGTGAAATACGGCTCGTGGAACAGGACTACGTTCGCCTTGGCGTTGTAGACCTTCCAGCCGCTGGAGATCCAGCCGCCTGGCTCGTCGCTCTGGCTCTTGGCCTGAATCTCTCGCCCGGACCCGTCGACGTACACAAACTTCTGCTGAAGCGGGGAGGATTCGCCCGGCGCGAGGTCGCTCAGGTGCCGCTCGCGCAGGATGGTCCGCACCGACAGCGGCTGTACCACCGGCTCGGACGCCGTACGACGGACCGCCTCCAGGTCGTAGCAGATGCGGCGGGTGGCACCGAGGAGGAGCTGTCCGGCGTCATCTCCGGGAGCCGCGTCCATGAAGGTGTCGTCGAACCCCTCCAGCGAGTCGCCGAGTTGTTCCCCCCGCTTGCCCATGGCCGCCGTAGCCACGACGAGCCCGAGGGTGTCCAGCGCCACGGCGGAGCGGTTGCCGTTGGCGTCCGTCACCAGCACCGGCTTCATCAGCCGGTAGTCCACGCCGGACTCCTCGCGCACCCCGTCCGGCCCGCGCTCCCCGATCGTGCTCCGGTTGCCGAGGCTGTCCACCGTGTCGACCGGCAACAGGTCGTACCGGTCGTAGCGCACCTCGCGGTCGGGACTGGTGATTCCGTCCTGGAAGGGATCGCGGTAGCGGCGTGCCCGGAAGAAGTGCGCCCGGGCGTAGGCGAATTCGTCCGCCGCCCCCTCGCCGGGGAAGGTACCGGCAGGCCCGAGGAACGTCCGCCCCGACGGCGCCCACCACTCGCCCGGAACGTCACCGGGCACATAGCCGCCCTCGCGCAGCACCGCGTCGAGGTCCTCGGCTGGGAACAGCGGCCGGGCCAGGATCTTCTGCGTGAACGCCAGGGTCAGCCCGACGCCCGGGATGCCCCGCCGCCCCGCGCGGCCCAACGGTAGCAGGGCCACCGGGTCGGTGCCGCCGAGGTCGTCGGGGCGGTACAGGGTGCGGGTGCGCCGCAGCAGCCGGTGCAGCCGCGCGAACGGCGCGCCGGGCCCCGTCCAGTCCTCGAAGCGCAGCCAGCCGCCCTCGGGCGGGACGACATCCCGCACCTCGATCGTGCTCTGCTGCGCCGGGAGCGGCAGCCGGTAGTGGCCGGGTTCGTCCAGCAGCGGCTCGCTGTGCTCGTACCGGACGGCCGTCACCAGCGTTCGCGCCTGCTCCTCCCGGTCCACCGCCGCCGTCAGCCGAGGATCGGCAGGCAATCGCCCGTAGGCGATGGCCACCTCCTCCAGCGCTTGGCCGAACTCGTTGACCCGCAAGGTGATCGCGTGCGTGACCCGAGGATCGTCACGGTCGCGTTCGTAACGCACCGTCAACTGCTCCCGGGGATGGGCGAGGAACACCGCGTGCCGGTTGCGGCTCACCGGCTGGAGGAGCCGTACGGTGAAGTTCCGCTCTAGCACGGTGTACGGCACGGACTCGCGCTCCGACCCGTCGAGCCCGTACACCTCCTGCCGCAGCAGCATGCCCTTCAGCGCGCGGCACGCCTCGCGCTCCTCCTGCGCGGTGAGCCCCTCCGGGAGCACGCTGTCGGGCAGGCCGTCGCGGTCACACCCCCTGTCGTACTCGTGCGCCAGCAGCCGGCTCACTCTGCTCAGTCGGACACCGGTGTGGAACCAGCTCCGGGTGTGGACGGGTGCCACTGGGAGGGAGTTCTCCCACTCCCCGTCCCCGGGAGCGTCGAGGTCCTCGGTGTCCCACTGGTCGACGACCGCGAACCCGCGCAACTCCCGCTCCACGGGGTCGAAATACTGGTCGTGGTAGGCGTAGCGCGTGGTCAGCCGGTGCTGGGCCACCAGGTCGATCGATTCGACCCGCTCCACCACCTGCACCGGGAACGGCGCCCGCGTACGCCACGGTCGCCCCGCCGCCTCGTCCTCCAGGTAGAAGGAGGTCGAGGAGCGGTAGTGGATCCGAGTCTCGGCGCCGAGGTTGTTGGTCGTCCGGGTCAGCAGATGGGGCTTGATGCCCATCAGATCCACGTAGCGCACGGACCGGCCCGCGTTCCCCGGCAGGGGAGAGGTCCATACGAGGCAGGCAGTGCCGTTGCCGAACAGGTCGACGACGTCGCAGTCGTCCACGGCGGTGGCCGGGGGCAGCCCGCGCAGCCGGACCTCGCGACTCAGGCCGTTGCCGGACTGGTTGAAGTACAGGCGCGGCCCGTCCGGATGGAGGTACACGAGGTCACTGGTGCCGGTCCCGTCGATGTCGGCCAGCCGCACCCGGTCCGGGGAGAAGCTGTCGTCGGCGTCGAAGCGCGGGCAGTTCTCCAGCAGGTGACGCGCGCCGAAGCGGCCGTACCCGAGATTGGGCCAGTAGCACACGTGCGTGCAGCCGACCCACACGAGGTCCCGCAGCCCATCCCCGGTCATGTCCGACAGCAGCAGCGCCCCCGAGGCGTCGTTGAACGCCACGCGCGTGCCCCGCCACTGCGCCGGATCGACCGCCACCCGGTGCTCGGGGCCGAAGCCCGACGTGCCGAGCCCCTCGTGCCAGCCCAGTTCGTCCGGCGCCAGCCTGAGCATGTCGACGAGCCCGTCCCCGGTGACGTCGACCAGCCGCAGCTCCGCCCGTGGGTCATTGACGAGCGGCCCGGCGAAGGGACGGAAGGGCCGCCAGCCGCCGTGCTCGTCCTGCTCGTACACCCCGGCCTGCGGACCCGTCAGATCTACGACGTCCAGGCGGCCGTCCCCGCTGAGATCGAGCAGCTCCGCACCCGAGGCGAGGGTCCGGTTCGGCACCCGGGGTACCGACTCCAGCTCGCCGAAGTGCGGTGCGTCCGTGAGCGCGCTGAGGTTGCGCAGGTAGTACCAGACGCCGGGATGCTCGGTCAGCACGCCCGGGATTCCCTCGCCGTGCAGGTCGAGCCAGCGCAGTCGGCCCGGGCTGTGGGGGAGCCGGGCCAGCTCACGCGGCTCCACGACCCGCACCTCGTGCTGCACGGCGACCTGGCTGTAGGCCAGCTCCACCGACGGAAACGCCTTGCGCCGGTACCCGCCCTCGGGCCTGCGCCGGAAACGGGCGTGGGTGACGGCTGTCAGCTCCGCGTAGACCGGGCGGGTGGCCTCCTCCGGTGCGGGAGTCGGGGCGTACGACAGCTCGGTCGCGGCGACGAGACAGTCCTCGCCGACACCGGGTTCCTCTGGGAACGAGTGGAACATCAGCAGCCGGCGGCACAGCCGCTCGGTGCGCAGCTCGAACCCGCCGCGGCGCGAGGAGAACGGATCCGGGCGGGCCGTCCAGCGCCGGTCCGGGTCCGGGCCCGGCCGCTCCTCGTTGTGGCCGCCGTAGTCGAGGACGAGCGTGAAGTGCCAATGCCGGGCGTGCAGTTCGGCCGTGGACACGGAGGCCGGCCGCTCCCCGGCGTCGTCCAGGAGGGGGACCGCGTTGCCGTAGCGGACGCACCGCAGATAGCGCTGCGCCTGGTCGCTTACGCCGTCGCCGCGGTCGTACTCGTAGGCGATCACGTTGCCGCGGTCGTCCCGAGTCTGGCTGATCAACCAGGAGAAGACGCGCTCCGACGCCTCGGGGTCGCTGATCCGGGCGTCGGCGTCGGCGCCGTAGACCGTCAGGACGTTGTCCGCGGACCAGGAGCGCCAGTGCACATCGGCGGGGTCGTCGATGCTCGTCCAGCGTTCGATCCGCGCGAAGCTCGCCTCCACCCGGGGGCGGTAGCCGCGCACCAGATGCTTGCCCCGGTGCCGGTCCTGCCCGGTGGGGACGAGGTCCTCGGCGCTGGACAGTACGAACACGTCGGACTCGTGTGCGTCGTCGTAGCGGGGCAGGCCCTTGTCGGTGCGGCGGGTGACGGACGGCAGCCGCAGCGAACAGCCGAACCCGAACGGCCCGTTGCCCTGCCCGCTGTCGTAGCCCAGTGACATCTGCGGGCCGAAGCCGTCCCGGCCGGTGGTCAGCAGAACGGGCACGGCGAACGAGCCCGTGCCGGTCACCGCGTCCGTGCCGAACTTCTCCCCGATCCCGCGCACCGCCCCGCCGGCCGGTGGCAGTTCCGCCCCCGGCAGCGGATCCGGCTGGGGCCGGACGGGGCCGGGCTCGGTGTCGTCGCGCTCGGCGCCCGGGAAGGCGGGCGCACCCTGGTCCTGGTCGGTCATCGCCGCTCCCGGTCACCGTCGTCGGCCTCGTAGCTGCACAGCAGCCACAGCCGCGACACCTCACCGAACTGCGGCGGCACCGTCACACTGCCTAGGTCGACCTCCCGGCCGCCGTGCACGAGCGTCGGACTGCCCTCCGTACCGAGGTCGGGCAGCACACCGTGGAACAGCTCCGGCCAGTCACGCGAGGCCACGCACTCGACGACCTCGTACTCCTCGGCCCCCCGACGTCCCGGCGGTCGGAACCGCACGGAGTGGTGCACCGACGGGCAGGCGCACCCGGCCTCGAAGAAGAATTCGACCCGGCCGATGCGCAGCCCCCGGTTGCCCGGTAGGAACGGGAACATCGCACGGGACAGCCGCAGCGGCAGCCGCCGCTCCTCGTCCTCGGCGACGCGGGCGAAGGTGTACCACATCTGCGGCAGGTCCTGCTCGACGTCGAACACGCGGAGTCCGTCGCCGGGCAGCCGCTTGCGCGTCTCCCGCCGTGCCGCCTCCGCCAGGGCCGTGCCGCCCTCCCGCGCGGTGTAGTTCAGATGCATTACGACGTCGGTCACGCTCGACAAGTCGAACTGGTTTTCCTCCTGCCGGAGTTCGAGCAGCCATCGGCTGGCCGCGCCCTGGTACTCGAAGTGCAGATAGCGCTCGTCCTGGAACCGGACCTCGAACATGCCGCTGTCGTTCTGCCCGGTGGAGGTGGCGACAGCCTCCCGGGCTGCGTAGCGGCGTACGGCACGTGGGTCCTCGGGGAGCAGGGCGTAACCTCCGTGGTTGCAACTGTCGTCGCAGGAACCGCAGGTGGCCATCCCCGAACAGCAGGGCGCCACCGGAGGCGTCAGCGCCGGACTCACCCGCGTCGTACTCGCCAGCAGCGTCAGCCGCGCATGAACGCCCGTGTAGGGCCCGGCCACACACGGCACCGTCAGCGCGACGCTCTTGATCCGGCGCAGATAGTGCCCCGGATAGTCCCGGTCGAACAGCCACTCCGGCAGCTCGATCTCACACCGCCCCGTGGCTTGCAGCCGCAGGAACTCCACCGGCGCGTGCAGCCGCAGCGAGATGTGCTTGGTCAACTCGTACTCACGCGCGTTGAGATCGAGGTACGCCTGCTCCATCCGCCGCAGTCCCAGCCCGAGCCGCTCACCGGCGAGCAGCCCCTCGTGCAATCGGTCCCAGCGCGCCTCGGCGAGGAAGTCATGGGCGGGCAGGGCGCGTTCCAGCTCGAATGCGTGCCGCGCCTGCACCGCCGCACGCGCGGCCAGCTCGTACGTCTGCCGATACAGCGCGGCTGTCTCCTGCTGCAGCCACAGGAACAGGGCGTGACCGGTGAGCTTGTCCCGGACGATCTCCTCGGTGATTCGGGCCTGCTCCCAGCGCAGTTGCTGCTCGTCCAGCTCGTGCAGCGCGGCGTCCCGGCGGCGCTCGGCCGCGAGGATCTGCCGCTCGATCTGCTCGATTTCGATGTCGTGGATCTCCACCTGATGCCGCCACTCGGCTGCACGCCGGTCCCAACCGGCCTCGGTCAGCCGCTCCGAGGCGGTGATTCCCGCGATCGACCCGAAGATCCCCGCGATGCGCGAGGCCGCCGAGAAGACCCCGGCGAGCTTGGTGCCGAGCGGGAGCTGGTTGGCGTTGAGCGGGCCCATACCGGCCACACCGAGCCAGATGTCGGGGATGAAGCCGAGCGCCTGCCCCGTCGCCTCTAGCGGGATCGCCGTACCGTGACTGCCCACGGACTGCTCGGTCAGCGACAGATAGTCGTTCTCGCCCTGGATCAGTCCCTTCTCCACGAGGTCGGCGTAGTAACGGCGATGGGTGAGGGCGATCTGCTTGGTCTTGTGCAGTGCCTGCACCTGCCAGTCCGCGTCCCGCCACTGCAAGCGGCGGGTCTGCACCGACAGTGCGTGCAATTGGCGTTCCTGGTCCGCCCGCACCGCCGCGAGGAACTCAGCGTCCCCGCGTTCGAACGCGCCGTGCAGCGCGGTGCCGAGGCCATGCACCTCAGTGGCGAGATCGCGGGCCCGGCTGACCAGGAAGGCGAAACGGTACGGACTCTCCGGCACGCACACGTCGTCGCAGCCGAGGCGCTCGGTGTTCCCGAGGAACGGCCCGTCCGGCGGCCATAGGGCGGGCAGCCGCTGCGCGTCCAGGCAGGCGCGGATCAGACACAGTCTGTCCTCGACGCTGTCGTACAGCCCGATCAGCCGCGGATTGGGCGGCGCCGGATGCGGGACGAGCGCGTCGATCGTCGGCGCCTCGCCGGGTGGCGTCGCGTCCGCGTCGAGCACCAGCCGCGGCCTGCGGCCCAGGAGCGCCTTCAGCCCGTCGAAGACCACGCGCGCCTGGTTGAGATCCTCCGGACTGCCTCCGGCCCGCAGCAGCGCGTCGCCCCACTCCAGCAGCGTCTCGGCATGGTGCAGCACGATGCTGCGCCGCCGCACGTCCTCCGTCGACGCATGCGTGCTGTCCGTACAGCACCCGCGATGCCTCTGGCCCTCCTCCCGACCCCAACAGCGCATCCAGGAGGCGTCGCCGTGCGCCACATCCGCGGCGAGCCGGTACCAGCCGAGCGCCGCACCGGGCTGACAGTGCGCACGCAGCGCCGCCGCCACGGCCGTCGCCGCGGCATACGGCGAGGACGGCACCAGCGGTGCCCCGGGGCTGTGGAACACGAAGTAGGGGTAGGCGGCCAACTGACCCGGATGCGCGGGACCGGACGGCGGCTTCGGCGCCGGCGGGGGTGCCACGGCCTGCGGCAGTACGACGACGTCATCCGCGGCGATGTCATAGCGGAAACCGGGTGACTGAGCCGAGTGCCCGGGCGGTGCGATACCGCCGGTGACGACGAGGCGGACCGAGTCTTCCGTCCGCCCGGCGAACCGGAGCGTCGGGCCGGCCGTGCAGCGCAGCGCCTCGCTGCTGTAGCGGACGGGACTGAACTCCCCGTGCCGCACCCGGCACCACGCCAGCCGCAACGCCCGCTTCTCCGGCCACGCCAGCAGGCCGGGCAGCTGGTCGGACTCGTGCCAGAGCCAGCCGGGGTCCTGGTCGACGCGGTCGTGGAGCTGGGCGTCGAGCAGCCAGAAGTAATACTCGTCGACGAGCGTTCCGTGCTCGCAGCCGCAGGTCGCACAGCACGACGACGCGGCCGGGCCAGGCAGCAGGCCGATCGTCCCGGGCCCGGCGGTGACCGCGGGGTCCCCGGCGGCGGCGACCCGCAGGAAGCGGGTGCCCAGCCGCACGGGCGCCTCGATCCACCAGGGCAGTTGCACGGCTTCCGCGGAGGGCGCCCTGTCGTCGCCGGGCTCACCGAGCTCACCGCGCTCGTCGCGCAGGACCATCCCCAGGTCGATCGGCCCGTCGTGTGGCGGCTCCCAGTCGACCCCACCGTTCCCGCCGTTGTCCGGCGGCTCCCGGTCATCGTCGTCTCCGCCCTCAGGCGGTACGTCACCCCCGTCCCCGGACGGTGCGTGCACCGCCGCCAGCCACGACGGCCGCGCATGCCGCTGAGGCGTGCCCAGCCGATCGAACCCGTGCCGGGCGGGGTCCACCTCGTGCAGCGTGGCAGGATCGCGCACCTGGAGCAGCGCCAACCCGGGGTGCTCCGGCGCGGGCGGCTGTGCCCAGACATCCAGCCCGCCCGGCTCCGGCCGGGTCAGCGTGACCCGCCGTAACTGGGCCTCGAAGAACGTGAACGTCTCGCTGCGCCGGGCGAGCGCCAACTCGTCGATGTCCACCCAGTTCTCGCGGTAGAACTGCCGCCGCGCGCACGCCTCCCACACCTGGTAGCGAGCGAACTGGGCATCCCACAGTGCGAGGAACCCGGCAGACGGCGTCCAGCCGGGCTCCTGCCCCAGCCGCGCCCGGCTGACCAGCGTCTGTACTGCGCTGATGGCGTCGTCGACACGGCTGACCCGTTCGCACAGTCCGGCCTGGACGTCCTGCAGCAGCAGGTCGCTGAGATGGCGGGCCTCGCGCGCCGGGGCGCCACCGACACCGGTGACCCGGTCGAAGCGGGTGAGGTAGGCGAGCAGAGCGGCGCGGCCGCGTTCGCGCAGACCGTCGTCGAGTGCGCGCAGATCGCTGTACCGTCGGGGTGGCCCGGCGGACAGGTAGCCGTCGGCGACGAAGGCGGTGAGGTTGGCGTTCCCGCCGGCCGCCGGGTCGTCGGCGGCCCACAGGTCCGGCCGCGCGGTCCGTACGTCGGCGACCAGGAAGCGGCACAGCACCTTGCGCAGCAGCAGGTCGGCGTGCCAGACGCGGATCGGCCAGCGCTCGTCCACGAGGTCGTCGCTGACCAGCGTGGGCCCGCCGTCGAACAGGGTGACGAGTGAGGTGCGCAGCAGGTCGACGCCGACGTGGCGCAGCAGATCCGCGGGCAGGTCGGGGTGGCTCTCGGCGGACTCGTGGAACAGCAGCCACAGGGGCCGCTCCGGGGAGCCCGTCGTCTCGGCCCGGGTGACCGTGTAGTCGAACAGCCGCTCCCAGATGTCGGTCAGTGCCTGCTGCCGGGGGACCGACGGCGCCACCCGCTGGTCCACAGCCGCATCCGGGGGCAGGTAAGGGTCGGCGACCGGCAGCAGGTTGGGGTCGAGACCGGCCAGGTGCACCGCGTAGGCGGTGCCCTCGTTGCGGTAGGCGGCCCCGGAGAACCGGTCCGGGTACGTGAGCAGATATCCGATCTCGGACTGCCCGTCGTCCGCCACGGGGGCGGCGGCGATGCCGAGCCGGTGAGCGAGCAGCAGCGCCTTGAACGCCCGCTGGTAGGTGCGCCGTACGTCGCGCAGTGAACCGGTGTACCGCTCCCGCAGGGCGCGCCGCTCGGCGTCGGTGAGGTCCTTCAGGTTCCGGTCCAGAGGGCCCGGGTCCTGGGTGCGGCGGTAGAGCCGGTGCTGGGGGAGGGCGATGGGGCGGTCGTCGGAGTCCGGGCCGCTGTAGGCGAGTTCGAATCCGGTCGTGGCCGGGCGTACGTCGTCGGCCTCGGCGAACGCCGGTGCGGACTGGAGGAACTCGATCTCCACCTCGTAGGCGCCGCGGCGCAGTTCCAGCTCGGACGCGCACTGGGGTGCGCCCGTCTCACCCGGCCAGTGCCGGGCCAGGACCACCCAGACGCGCTGGCCCCGGCGCAGCACCACGCGCCAATGCCGGGCCCGCGTGGCCTCGGGGTCGGGGATCTCGCCGTCCTGCCCGGGGGCACCGGCGTAGAAGGTGTACGCGCCGCCCGTCTCGACGAGCAGGCTGCCGGTCCAACGGACGGCGAAGCCCTCCGCGGCGCCGAGCGGCTCACCGGTGGGGTCGCTCAGCGCGAACCCGTTGCGGACCCCGGCGAACCGGGCCTGCCCCGCCGTCAGCGTGGCATCCAGCCCCGGCACCAGGCCGGGCACGGCGACGGCGAGTTCGTCGCGGCCGGGACCGAACAGCCGCAGCGCGGAGCTGGGCTGCCGCCACACCAGCGGGCCCCGGCCGGAGGTGGTGACCCGGCGGTACTCGCCCAGCAGGCCGGTGCCGGTGACCGACAGCAGGGCCGCCAGTGCCGCCCCGTTCACACCGTCCCAGGTCACGGCGGGCGCCGTGCCCGCGTCGTTCTCCCACGGGGCGAGCCCCACGTTCTCGTCGCCGCGCAGCGTCAGCAACAGCGCCTTGGCGAGCGCTTCGGTCCCGTCGCGGCGCTGCCCCGTCGCGGCCTCGACATGCGCGGCGAGGTGGCCCGCGACGACCCTCGCGCGAGCCACGGCCCCGCGCACCGAGCGGGCGAAGAACGCGAACCGCTCCCGCTCGTCCTCCTCGTGCGTGAACAGACGCAGCGCGGCCTCGGGGTCCTCGAAGAGGAACGCGAACGGCGACAGATCGGCCCGCGGTCCCGCGAGCAACTCCCTGACCGAGTGCCGCTCTTCAGGGCGCAGCTGACGGATGCGGGCCAGCTTCGCGGCCACTGCCTCGTCGCGCAGCGGCAGCCCCGCGGTCAGCCGGTCGGCGGCGTAGCGGAACGGTCCGTCGGGCGGGGTGTTCCACATCGCGGGCGGCGACCCGGCCAGCGGGGCGCTCCAACGCCGGTCCTCGACCGGTACGACGATGCCGTCGTCCTCCAGCAGTGACGGGAAGAAGCGCGCCCCGAGCCGGTACAGCGGGTCCGATCCGGGAGCGCTCGTGTAGCCGAACTCGGTGCGCAGAGCGGCGTCGACCCGCGTCCACGACCAGACCTCGTCGGATTCCTCCGCGGCGAGGAGCCGCTCCCGCAGCCGCCACAGCGAGTTGGCCGTGTCGTCGTCCGGCAGCGTCAGCGGATCGTCCCGCGTTTCGTTGGGCGAGGGCAGGCTGAACGGGTCGTCGCCTTGGGCGTGTTCCTGGACGGTGAACAGGAACAGCAGCTCACCCACGCCGAGATCGCTGGCGTACAGCTTGGCCAGCACCTCGGCGAAGCGCAGCGTGTTGCTCGGCCGCGAGTGCCAACTCGACTGCGAACCATCACCGGGGTCGAACCCGGCGAGCACCGACAGCGGGTCGAGGTTCTCGGCGAGAATCTCCAGGAACCTCGCCGGACGGGTCCGGCAGCGGAAGCGGCGCACGGCGTGCCCGCCGGAGTGCTTGAGCAGCGCGCCGACCGCCCAGTCCCAGTGCGGGTCGCCCGGCCCGGCCCACAGCGCGAGCAGCGGGCTGCGCCCGGTTCCCGGCGGCGTCTCGGCCGGGGGCACGTGGTCGTGCGGCGCGAGGCGTAAGCCGAAGTGGCAGCGCAGGAGCTGCAGCGCGGCCAGCTGCCTGACGAAGTCGGGGTTCGGGTAGCCGTCCGCGGCGAACAGCATCAATGTGGCGGCCACATCGGCGAGTTGGGCGAAGCTGAACGTAGGCGAGCAGGCGCGGCGCAGGATCCACCAAAGCCGTACGACGACCGCCACCCGGCGCAGGTCCTCCACGGAGAGGTCGAGCACGTATTCGTCGAGTCGACACGGCTCACAGTCGGGGAAGGCGGGCTGCTCCTGCGCGCCCCTCTTACCCTTGCGTCCGAACGGCACGATCCCACTGCGCCACAGGTCGAGGAACTCGCACCAGTCCAGCCCAGTCGCGTCGAGGAACCGCGGCAGCCGGACCACAAGGTCTGTCCAGGAGCGGCCGTTCTCCACTTTGTTGGCGAACCCGTAGTACTCCCAGACGGGAGTGCCCTTCCGCGTGTTGGTGGTCGGACCCGGGGAGAACAGCAGGGCGTATTCCTCAGGGCTCAGCCCGAGGAACTCCAGGGCGATGGGCAGCCGCAGCGGATAGCGCCACTGGGTGCGGCGGAACGTGGCGGGTTCGGCGCCGGGGGCGATGACGAACTCGGTGATGTCGCGGCGGAAGGCCCGCATGACCTCGTACCGGCAGGTGCCGAGCGCGTCGAGGTGGCTGCGCGCGATGTCCAGCGGCTGGTGGTAGGGGAGGAGCGGGTGGCTGACGTCGGTGGCGAGGGGCGTGTACGTGGCGCCGGCCGGCAGCGGCACCACCGGGGTGGAATGCTCAGGCCGGGCCGCGAGAATCTCGTCGGTGAGGTCGGCCGAGGTGTCGTGGACGGCGCCCTTGCCCGACGCCGGGTTGCCCGCGAGGGCCTCCAGGGACTCGTCCACCAGGTCGACGACCGGGATAGCGGTGCCGACGTTCGCCGCGGTGGCGCGCAGTTGGCCGACGGGCCCACGGCGGGCCGCGACCAGGTCGCCGAGGGTGGGCGGCGTCGCGTCGCCGTGCGGGGTGCCGTCCGGGTGGTGGCAGTCGGCGTCCAGCGGGAGGGCGAGCAGGGCCTTGAGGTAGGCGACGGGGCCGAGGGCGGACAGATGGTCCGGGGGCCGGCAGTCGACCAGGCATCCGTCGGGGTTGACCGGAACCGGCGTCCGGCCGTCGCCGCCCGGTTCCGGATCGGGGGCGGGGCCACCGGCCTTGTCGCCGAGGGCGTCGGCGAAGTCGACGGCGACGGTGCCGAGCAGGGCGTCTCGCAGGCCCTGCCGGGTCTGGGCGGCCACCTGCCCGGAGCTGGTGAAGCCGCGGGCGTACAGGGCCTCGACGATCGAGAAGCGCACCGGCGCAGGGACGGCGGCGATGGCCAGCCGCATCAGATCGTCGACCGTCGCGACGGCGGCCGCCAGCCACTCCCGCCCGCGCGGGTCCGCCGCGAACTGGGCGCTCCCGACGTCGTTCAGCGCATCCCGGACGTGCCCAGGATGATTGCTGCTGCCGCCGAAGACGAAGTCGGCCCCCGCGCGGGCGTGGTAGGCGGTGACGAAGCGGTTGACCGGATCGCCGTCGGGCACGCGCAACAGCGACGGCGCGTCCGGGGCGTTGTCGGGGACGTCCTGCACCGCCGAGGCGAGGACGAAGAACTTGCGCACCTCCTGGATGAACGCCTGCAGCCGTTCGTCCAGGGAGCCGGGCTGGGTGAAGTCGGGCAGAGTGGCGGGCCAGGACGCGTCGCCGTGGAAGAACTCCTGCCAGGCGGCCGCCGTTATCCGGGAAAGCGCGGGCGCGTCCGCGGGGGCGAGCGTGGCGCGGATCTTCGCCCGCAGCGGGGTGCTGCCGGGCTGGACGACGTACCCACGCGTCAGCGCGGTGAGCACGAGGTCGAGGTGACCACTCGCGTGCGTCGTGACGATGGCGTCCCAGAAGGCGGTGTCGATGTCCGCCTGCGTCACCGCGAGCAAGCCGGTCACCAGCGCCAGCACATCCCCGGTCGCGGCGATCTCTGGCGGCTTGCCGGAGGTGTCCCCGAGGGCGCGCAGCCGTCGTACGGCCTGGGCGATGGTGACGGCGGGGGCGTCGGCGACGGGCGGCTGGTCGGCGGGGAGCGGCGGCGGGGAGGTCGGCGGCTGCTCCTTGATCACCCCGCTGTCCTTGGCGGCCCTCAGCATCACACGCAGCCGCTCGGTGTCCGCGAGGAGGGCGGACCGGTAACGCTGCTCGGCGTCGTAGCTGACGGGCAAGCCCGCGCCGAGCGCGTAGAAGTAGCGGGCGGGCACAGCGAACCGGGCGTGCGCGGGCAGGTTCGTCACCAGCGCCCGCGCGGTCGTGTACCGCTCGCCGGTGCCGGTCTGCCCCGGCAGCACGGGGAATGTGAGGGCCGCCTGGGTGGCCTTCGTCGTCCGGTCCTCCGCGTCGACCGCGGTGGTGAGCGCGTAGACGTACGTCGTCAGCCGCTCGGCGTCCGCATCGCCCTGCGCGTAGTACGAGGTCAACTGGGCCTCGAACCGGCCGCGTTCGGCGTCGTCGGCGGTGCTGACCGGGGTGGTGTAGAGCCTGCCCAGATCGGTCGTGACGGGTGACGGCATCGGCCGGAACTTCTGGTTCCAGATGATCTCGCGGGCCACGTGCCGGGCCTGCGACACGCTGAGACCCGTCAGGGAGACCGGTGCCCCGGGGTCGTGTCCCAGCACCCGGGCCACGGCGTTCAGCAGCCCGTCGTACGCCGGTGGGCTGCCGTCGGCGGGCAGTTCGACGTACGCGTCGGCCGGGTCGATCTGGGTACCGGCCGGGGGCAGGGCGAGGTACAGCGACGTGGGCCCGATGCCGGGGAACACCCCGCGGTCGGCCGGGATCGCCCCGGATGCCTCCGGCACGTTCATGAAGATTCGGCGGACGAAGATGACCCCGCCGCCCCGCGACACCTCGACCCTTAGATCCCGCGTGCCGTGCTCCGGTCGGCCCGCAGGCGGATGCGGCGGGGCGATCTCGAAGAGCGCGGTCGCCGCGGCCAGTCGCTCGAACGTGCCCGACACTGGGTTGGTGAGCCGGACGTGCTGGACGATGCCCGTGTCCGGATGCGGTAGTTCCGGATGCAATGGGTCCGGTGGCGCCATATAACTCGCCGGGTTGCCGATCTGCGCCTCGCCCGACGCCGTGGACAGATCGAACACACGGATCGCCAGCCCGTTCAGTGCCGCGGAGAAATCCGAGCCTGAGACCGGGTCCCCCTGGGGGTGCAGTCGAATCACGACGAGCGCCATGTGCACCTCCAACGTCCCGGTGCCGCCGGGGAGATGTGGGCTTTGCGAACCCTATCGGCGGTGGATGGATGCCGGGAGTGCTTTTTCTAAAAGATCATCATTTCCGCCACTATTGACTGTTATTAAACTGATTTCGTATGTACGCCGAAACGATTCGCTCTCGCTTGCGATGGCGAAGTGCGGGATAGGTCGGCTGATAATCTCCTCGTGCCGTGTGTCAATCGCGATCAAGGTGCTGCGTGGTGCCGACTCGGTTTCTCACCTGCCGAAACCCCTGCTCCGGCAAGATCCGGCAAGACCTGTCGTGGTAGCCGTGGCCGCAGGCGTAACGGAACGGTGGGCGTTCAGGAGCACGTCAGCACCGGGCAGGATCGGGTCCGTACCGACCCGGCACAGCGAGACCACGGCGTCGACGGGGACCGGCTCACCAGCCGCACGGTGCACTGCGAATAGACCCGGTAGCCCACGCCCTCCGCGTCCACCGTCTCCGCGTGCCTACGCGATTCCTCGACCAGTGCGCCCGAAGCCGTCGCGGCTACGGAAGGTGGGGTGCGTGCCGCTGTGAAGGCTGTTGGTGAGCCGACTGCTCCGCGTGCTGCGGCTGCCCTGAGGGGATGTCCGGGCGGGCGGCCGCCCGCTGTGCGACGCCCTCCAGAAGCAGGTTCGCCATCGCGGTGATCTCCGCCCCGCGCCCCACATACGGGGACGGCGCCTCGCTGCGGTGGGCCCGCTGCCCGGGCAGCAGATCGCCCAGTTCGCTATAGCGGGACAGGTAGGCGGGACTGGCGTCCTGTCTGAACTGGGGCGCTATGGCTGCGGCCACCGGCGGGTCGAAGGCGGCGTGGTGGGCGACCCACGGCCGGTCCGGCAACCTCCAGGACATGCCGGCCAGCTGCACGTCGATCCCCGGCGAGTTCGTGAACCGTAGCCACGAGGCTCTGGGGTCGTGTTCGGGTAGCTCCTCGTGCGCCAGCGGCAGGATCCGGAAGGTCACGTGCGTTGCTGGCGCGTGTTGTCTGGTGTCGAAGACCTCTTCCTGTGCGAGGTCCTCGAGTGCCTCACGTCTGGTGGTGCTCCACGCCGCGGCGGCCGGCAGGTTGCCGTAGCCGATGTGGTCGAGCAGCGTGCCGGCCCGCACGACGGCGTCCGCTACGGCGTCATGGACGAGGCGGTGCAGACCGGGAGGCAGGAACAGTCGCATCCCGCCGTGCAGTTCGCGAAGGGCAGGGTGCAGCGGTTGCGCGTCGGGCTCACGGTATTGGGGGGCGTAGTGCCGGGCCTCAGCCTCCATCGGCTCGCCGTACCGGTACACCACCGAACGGTGGCCGTCCACGCCGTGATACCGGTTCTGGTAGGCGTTGCGGGTCTTCTGGCCGGCCACGCCGACTGGGTCGAAGTAGTGGGCCCACTCGGCCGGCGGCCGGTTGTGGATGTTGCGTTCCGGCGCGGGCTCGCGGTAGCGGTCCCACCACCGTGTCCCTTCCGGGCTTCGCCCGCCGTGGTCGATCCACGCCGTCGGATGGGAGGCGTACAGCGCGTCCATGAGTACCGAGGCCAGGCCCCGCTTCTGAAAGCGGGGCTCCACCTCGAGCATGTCGACTTGGATGGCCTGCCCGTCGGGGTGGACGAAGAAGTCCAGACGGCCCGCGTAGGCGCCTCCGACCAGGGCCAGGACCCGGCGCCCGGACCACGCCCCGCTCCCGTCGGTCTTCCAGGTGGTCAGCCACAGCGACACACCCGCCGCGTCCAACCGTGCTTCGGTGCCTGCCACCCGGTTACCGACCCGGTGAGGGCAGACCCCACGCGGCGATCACCCGGCTGCTGACCTGGCGAACCTGCGGCAGCCCCTGCAGAGCCCCCTCCACCGCCTGTTCCACCTCCTGAACGGCCGCCGGGCCCGGCAGCTCGGAGAAGGCACCGCCCTCAGCCTCAAGCACGCTCTGCACGGTCACCGACACCCCCTCGCCCGTGACAGGCCGCGGCTCGGCATGGGTGACCAGGTGCAGTACGCGCGCGACATCACCGCTCGCACCGGTCTTGGACGGAGAGTCGAAGATGATCTCGGCGCTCCCGCTGAGCTTCTCCACCAGCAGGGCGACTTCCGCGGCTGGCCCGGCCAGTCGCACCTCGGTGAAGGCCGGACCCGACGAAAACTCTGCGCTCACCACTGCTCCTTACAAGGTTGGGCGGCCGCACTAATCTGCCGTTGGCCTCAGCGAGCCACCCTGGAGGAAGACGCCAACTCCCGGCGTGGTCACCAGTGTTGCAGGCGTCACTTGCTCCGATTCACCACGATGCCTGGCCCGGCTCGTCGTGGGCGTTGACGGTGCGCTGGCGACCAGAGGGCGGGAAGCGATTTCGTCCCCCGTTCCGGACGATGGGACAGGTCGCTGTTTGCGCAGCCTCTGACCAGAGCCGCCCACGCGCTGGCAACGTAGGCGCAGCGCCGACGGACGGAACCTGCGCGCTGGCAGTGTCGGTGCCGACAGCGATGGGCGCATGACGACGATGGAAAATTTCGGCTTGACCTGCACAGACGCCGACGGGAGACCGCAGGCGTCCGCGGTCGCCTACGACAAAATTAGCGGTGAGCGGCGCAAGGCAGACTTCGAGGCGAGCGGTTCCACCGAGGTCGAGCTGGTCTCGGTTAAGCCCGGCACGCTGCCCCAGCCACGAACCTGACCCTCGGCGGCAGGCCGGTCGCTGCATGCGTGACCCGCTGCGTAGACCCCATCCGGCTCGTCGTCGAAATGACTGAGCGGCGGCGGCGCGGCTGGGGTAGAACGGACGCGGATGTCTTCCCGCAGTGGAAGATATTGCTATGGACCCCTGTGCCGGACGTCCCCGCGACGACGCATCGTTGATCTTGTCGTATCGCTCGTGGATTGGATGCATTTTGCGTATCGCATGAGGGGGCGCACGGTGAACAGATGCAGACCTCACAGGACCTCTCCGTCGACGCAAAGGCGCTGGGCCGGAGCGGGCACGGATCGCTGACCGGCTCGCTCTCGGTACGGCGCGGCTTCGCCTTCCTCGCCTACGCCGGAATCGCCTGGGGAACCACCGGCGCGGCCGTGGAGGTCATCTACCGGACCAGCGACCTGGGGCCCATGGCCATCTCGTTCTGGCGCTTCCTGGCCGGGGCGGTGCTGCTGCTGCCCGCCTGGGCGCTGCGCCCGTCCCGCAAGGCGCCGCGTGCGCCGCAGCCGGCCGGGCGACGGGTGCTGCTGCTGGTGGGCACAGGAGTCGGGCTGGCCGTCTTCCAGACTGCCTACTTCGCCGCCGTGCGGGACACCGGGCTGGCGGTGGGCACCATCGTCACGCTTGGCGCCGCACCCGTGTTCACGGCCGCTGGCGGGCGCCTGTTCCTGGGCGAGAGCATCGGCCGCGCCGGAGTGCTGGCCGTCGCGGGCGCGCTGGCCGGACTGACCGTGCTCGTGCTGGGCAACCAGCCCGGCGTCGTGCACCCCGCGGGCGTGGCGATGGCGCTGCTGTCCGCCGCCGGCTACGCCGTCTCCAACCTGCTGGGCCGGTGGACCGGACGGCACGGCACCGGCGAGGACGCCTTCACCCTCACTTTGTGGTCCTTCCTTATCGGCGCCGTCGTGATGCTGCCGCTGGCATTCCAGGAGGGCCTTCTCCCGCAGGGCGGGAACCTCACCGAGGCGGCGCTGCTGATGCTGTACATCGCCGCCGTCACCACGGCGCTCGCCTACCCGCTGTACTTCGCCGGCGTCGCCGTACTCAGGGCCGCCACCGCGTCGGTCATGATGCTCCTCGAACCGGTCAGCGCCGCCGTCCTGGCCGTGCTGTTCCTTGACGAACAGCTCACCGCGGCCACCGTCGCGGGCACGGTGATACTGCTGGGGGCCATCGCGGCCCTCGCCCTCACCGAGTCCCGGCTACAGGCCAAGCCCAAGATGCCGTGAGGTGAGGCACGGCCCCTGGGGTTCAGTCCTCACCGCAGTCGTCCTCGTCGAGTTCCGGTGCGTCCGGGCCGAGCCGGCCGTGTTCGGGCCGGTCGCCTCCGACCCGACGGTCTCCCGCCTCATCGACACCCTCGCCGCCTCCGGGGAAGAAGGCCCTGCAGGCGATCCGGGCCGCGCTGGCCGAAGTCCGCCAACTTGTTTGGCGGTTGGCCGACCGGGAAGCGCCTGATGCGGGCGGGACGGTGACCGTCGACTTCGACGGGGTGCTGGTGATCGCGCACTCGGACAAGGAGGACGCGGCACCCACCTGGAAGCGGACCTACGGGCACCACCCGCTGATGGGGTTCGTCGACCGCGGACCGGGCGGCACCGGTGAGCCGGTCGTGGCGCTGCTCAGGCCGGGGAACGCGGGCTCGAACACGGTCGCCGACCGTATCAGTGCCACCCACCTGGACCTGGCCCAGTTGCCGAAGAAGTACCGGCGCGGACGTGAGACTCTGAGCCGCGCCTACTGCGCGAGCGGCACCCACGACTTCGTCGCCTGGCTCGCCCAGCGGGGACGGTGGCTGGCCTACTCGGCCAGCATGGTGATCACCGAGGCGATCCACCAGTACGTGCTGGAGGTTTCCGAATCCGCCTGGACGCCCGCCGTCGAGGCCGGGGCGAGATCCGTGACGGCGCCTGGGTTGCCGAACTTACCGGCGACGTCCTGGACGGCTGGCCGAAGGGCATGCGATTGAGCGTTAGGAAAGAACGCCGGCACCCTGGGGCTCAGTTGCGAATCACGGACATGGACGGCATGCGGCTGACCTGTTTCGCCACCAACACCTCGGGGTGACCGATCGCCGAACTCGAGCTCCGGCACCGGCTGCGGGCCCGGGCCGAGGACCGCATCCGCCGCCCGGGCAACCGGCCTGCGGAATCTCCCTCTGCACTGCACCGCCCAGAAGGTGAAGTCTTCGTAATCCCGCTTTCCGTGGTTCTACACCGGGTTGGCGATGCGACACGGGAAGCCGGGCAGCCGCCTGTCGTGGGGTCGTTGGTGCGACCGGCCTTCGTGCGAGGCACCTTGTGTTTGCCGCTCGGCAAGGCGGACGGCGGAGTTACGTCCGGCGAACAGCTGGGCAACGCTTGTCGGATGGCATGTTCAACCTCTTGTTGCAGAGGTGTCTACGCGCGTATCTTTCGCCACAACTCCCGAGTTGCCCCGCCTCCCACACATCAGGCACGCCCCGTTCACGCCACCTTCTGCAAGAGAGAGTCCACGTGTCCTCACGCATACCGTCGACCCTGCGTGGCAGAAGCGCTAAGGCCGTCCTCGTAGCGCTTCCCCTCGGTCTCACCGGTTCGCTCATCGCCTTCCCGTTCGCCGCCCAGGCCGCCCCGTCCTCCGACGCCGTGATCTCCGAGGTCTACGGCGGTGGCGGCAACTCCGGCGCGTCCCTCACCCATGACTTTATTGAGCTGGGCAATGCCGGGACCGCGCCGTTCGACCTCAGCGGCTGGTCCGTGCAGTACCTCAGCGGCTCGCCCAGCCCCACGTCCAAGTGGCAGGTCACCCCGCTGTCCGGCGCCGTCCCCGCGGGTGGCAAGTACCTGATCCAGGAGGCCCAGGGCTCCGGCGGCGACACCGCTCTGCCGACCCCTGACGCCACCGGCTCCATCGCCATGTCGGGGACCAGCGGCACCGTGGCGCTGGTCCACTCGACCACTGCCCGCACCTGCCTGACTGCCGCTGACTGCGCGGCCGACGGCGCCATCAAGGACCTGGTCGGCTTCGGCACCGCCGTGGTCCGCGAGGGCAGCCCCGCCACTGGTGCCAGCAACACCACCTCCGTGTCCCGCGACGCCAAGCTCACGGACAGCGACGACAACTCGGCTGATTTCACCGGCTCCGCTCCTAGCCCCAGCAACAGCACGGGCGCAAGTGGTGGCGGTGACCCGTCGCCCACGCCCACCCCGACGCCCACCGACACCACGCCGGGCCCGCTGCGCATCCACGACATCCAGGGCACCACGCGCCTCTCCCCACAGAACGGGAAGACCGTCACCAACGTGCCAGGTGTGGTGACCGCCGTACGCGTCACCGGCTCGAAGGGCTACTGGATCCAGGACCCCAGCTCGGACGACAACCCGGCCACCAGCGAGGCCATCTTCGTCTTCACCGGCTCCGCCACCCCCGTGGTCAAGGTCGGCGACTCGGTGCTCGTCTCCGGCAAGGTCAGCGAGTACTACCCCGGCGGCCAGAGCAGCGGCACGCAGTCCGTCACCGAGCTGACCGGCCCGACGGCCAGCGTGCTGTCCGCCGGCAACAAGCTGCCGGCGGCCGAGGTCATCGACGCGGCTACGATCCCCGACTCCTACGCGCCGAAGGTCGCTGGCGGCAACATCGAGTCTGAGCAGTTGGAGCCCGGCACGTACGCGCTGGACTGGCTGGAGGCCCACGAGGGCATGCTGGTGCAGATCAACGACACCCGCGTGGTCGGCGCGTCCAACGCGTACAACGAGACCTGGATCACCACCAGGCCCCAGCAGAACCCGACGCCGCGCGGCGGCACGGTCATGACGGGCTACGACAACCCGAACTCGGGCCGCCTGCTGATCACCTCACTCACCAGCGACCAGCTCCAGGCCAACGTCGGTGACACCCTCACCGGCACCACCACCGGCCCGCTGGACTACGCCACCTACGGCGGCTACAACATCCAGGCGACCTCGCTCGGCACGGTCAAGTCCGGCGGACTCAAGCCGGAGGAGGCGCAGAAGGGCAAGTCGAGCGAGCTCTCCGTCGCCACGTACAACGTCGAGAACCTCGACCCGACCGACCCGCAGAGCAAGTTCGACCGGCTGGCCGAGGGCGTCGTCAACAACCTGGCGACCCCGGACATCATCAGCCTGGAGGAGATCCAGGATAATAACGGTCCCAAGGACGACGGCACGGTCGCGGCCGACAAGACGATGACCCAGTTCATCGACGCCATCACGGCGGCCGGCGGCCCGACCTACGACTGGCGTTCCATCGACCCGGTCAACGACCAGGACGGTGGCGAGCCGGGCGGCAACATCCGGAACGTCTTCCTCTTCGACCCCGCGCGTGTCAGCTTCGTCGACCGGCCGGGTGGCGATGCCACCACTGACGTACAGGTCGTCAGCGACGGCAAGAAGGGGGTACAGCTCTCGGCCTCGCCGGGCAGGATCAACCCCACCTCCGGCGCCTGGAAGAGCAGCCGCAAGCCGCTGGTCGGTGAGTTCGCCTTCCGCGGCAAGCAGGTCTTCGTCGTCGGTAACCACTTCAACTCGAAGGGCGGCGACCAGCCGCTGCATGGCGCCACCCAGCCGCCGGTGCTCAGCTCCGAGACCCAGCGCCTCGCCCAGGCCAGGGAGGTCAACTCCTTCGTCTCCAGCCTCTTGGCCAAGGACGCGCAGGCCAAGGTAGTCGTCCTCGGCGACCTGAACGACTACCAGTTCTCCAAGCCGCTGCAGACGCTGACTGCGGGCGGCGTCCTCACTGACCTGATCAACACCCTGCCGATGGGCGAGCGGTACAGCTACGTGTACGACGGCAACTCGCAGACGCTAGACCACATCCTGGTCTCGCCCGCGATCAAGAAGCCGACGTACGACGTGATCCACATCAACTCGGAGTTCTCCGACCAGACGAGCGACCACGACCCGCAGGTCGTGCGCATTAAGTGAGCGCACCCACCTGCTGACCGACGCGTTGGGCGTACACGCGACCACGTACAGCCCAACGCGCTGTCAGTATCTGCGGTTAGAAGCTGTTGTCTTTTCGATCTTGAGTCGTGTCCGTCGAACGGGAGTCTCGATGTCCTGCCGGTGGGCTAGGCTGTGCGGCTATGGATACCGGGACGGCCTTGCGCCACACACGGATCGGTGACCCGGGGCTCTTCTGAGCGCCGTACGGGCCGTTTTCGGCCCGTTGTTCGATCGAGGCTCTTGCGCTGCTGCGCGGGCTCCGCCTCCGTCGTGTTGATCACAGGCTCTGCATATCAACCACGACAGGAGTATTCATGCCCACCAAGACGCTGCGGATTCCCACCACGGACGGCCAGGCCGACGCATTCGCCGCCTTCCCCGACCACAGCGAGCGGCACCCAGGGGTGTTGATGTACGCGGACGGCTTCGGCATCCGGCCCGTGCTGCGGGAGGTGGCCCGCGAACTGGCCGGGCACGGCTACTACGTGCTCGTCCCCAACTCCTTCTACCGGCATGGCCCGGCACCGCTGGTCGAGCTTCCCGAGTACATCGGAGAAGAGGCCCGGCCCGCGGTCTTCGCCCAGCTGATGCCCTTGATCGAGGCGCACACCGCGGAACGTGTCCTGAGCGACGCCGACGCCTACCTCAGGTTCCTCACCTCCCAGCCCGAGGTCGGCGCCGGACCGGTCGCGGTGACCGGCTACTGCATAGGCGGCCTCTACGCGATGCGCGCTGCCGCGGCCCACCCCGACCAGGTGGCGGCCGTCGCCGCGTTCCACGGCCCCGTGGGCGCCGACGGGCCCGACCTCTTTTCCAAGCTCACCGCCCAGGTCCACCTCGGCCACGCCGAAGGCGACATGACACCTGAGGCCGTCGACGAGCTCAACCAGGCCCTGGATGTGGCAGGTGTCAGCTACACCTCGGAGATCTACCCCGGCACCATCCACGGCTTCACCATGTCCGACACCGACGCTTTTAGCGCCTCCGGGCTGAAGCGTCACTGGGATCGCCTGCTCCCTCTTCTGGACCGCACCCTGTCCAACAGCTGAGGCTCCCGTCCGGAAACGAAGCCTGAAACGGCAGCGACCAGCGGACGGCATGGCGGGCCACACCGATCTCTCCACGGCCGTGGCCCGCCTCTATCGCGAACGAGACTTCGGTAAAAGCCAGGCCGCTTGAGAACCCCGAGCCTCCGCGGTCGCAAACGACCTGGCATCCCAGCTCGTCAACGGCCCACCACGTGACAGCCGCAGTCCGACAGGACACTCGATCGGGTGATTTCGGCCGGTGCCGGGCAGAACAGGGCCTCTTGGTAGCTCGGAGAGCGTCTACGCCAACTCACCTTCCAGGAGGCCCTGTTGTTGCAGTTGTATGCCACCGCGGAGACAGAGTCCACTTCGGCCATTCACGCGTGTGATTGTCTGGCTCACCGGTTCGGGAACGCCGCCGACAACCCGATGCGTGAGCGGCGGTATCCGACGGACATGACGGACGCGGAGTGGGCCAGGGTCCTGCCGCTGCTGCCGACGCCGAGTTGGATGCGCGGCCGGGGCGGCCGGCCGGAGGGGTACTGCCACCGGGCCATGCTTGATCAATGCCACGAAGTTAAGGCTCAGTTGAGGGTGTCAAGGCCCCGGGAAGAGGGAGCTTGTACGTACTCGGTGCCGTACGGATGAGTCGGCCGTTG